>DASQMJ010000064.1:0-43447 GCA_035645535.1 Microvirga sp.
GCCGTCACGGTGCCGGGCAACGACGACGACAACGACTTCTTCGTCGCCCGCGCCAAGCTCAACTTCAAGTTCGGCACCTACTAAGATCCTTCGCTTCCGCGATGGAAAAGGCCCGGGGAAACCCGGGCCTTTTTGTCGTCACGCCGTCAGGCCGCCATTCTGGTCTTCGCGAAGGCCGGAACGCGGCCCTCGAAATCCGCAAGCCACGCCACGAGCTTGGGATAGGATTCCCGCCAGCTTCCGCCCATCCGCAGATCGAGATAGCCGAGGGCGCAGGCGAGCGCGATGTGACCCACATGCAGGCTCGGCGCCGGAGCCGTGAGATGCGCTTCGGCATAGTCGAGACCGCGCTGGACCTTGCCGGCCTGGTGCTCGACCCATTTCGCCTCGCGTCTGTCCTCCGCCCGCCAGCGCCCCTCATAGACCTGGAGCAGCGCCGCATCCATGATGCCGTCGGCGAGCGCCTGCTGGCGCAGGGCCACGAACCGGTCCCACCCGGACGGGACGACCTTGCCGCCGCCGGCGAGATGATCGAGATATTCCACGATCACACGGGAATCGTAGAGCACCTCGCCGTTCTCCAGGACGAGGGCGGGAATCTTCCCCAAGGGGTTCTGCTGGCGCAGCGTGTCGCCCGGGTTCATCGTGTCGGCCTCGACGATCTCGATGCGGTCCGTCAAGCCGAGAAGGGACGCGGCGATCTTGACCTTGCGGCCGAAGGGAGACGCCGGAGAGGTGCGAAGTGTGAGCATGTGCGAAGGATCCTGAGACAAGAACGGAAGACTTCTTGGACGCTCCGGATCCGGACGGCAACGGCTTTCAGGCCGCGGGCCCGAAGGCTTCACAGCGATAGCCGCCATAGCGTCCGCGCGAGAGGCGCTCGGCCAGAGCCGGCAACAGGGTCTCGGCCTCCTGCGCAAGGGACCAGGGCGGATTGAGAACGAAGAGACCGCTGCCGTTCAGGCGCGCCGGATCCTTCGGGTCGTCGACGAGGAGTTCAAGGCGCAGGCCCGGCCGGGGGCTTTCCGCATGGAGGCGCGCCGCCACCGCATCGATGGGATCGAGAGCCTTGATCGGGTACCATCCGGCATAGACGCCCGTCGGCCATTTCCTCACGGCGGCGAGCAGTTCGGTGCCGAGCCGCTCCAGCTCGTTCGGCTTCTCGTAGGGCGGGTCGATGAGCACGAGCCCACGCTTCTCCTTCGGCGGAATCAGGGCGTGGAGCGCCGTCCATCCGTCGAGGTGCAGGACCTTCAGGTTGGCGACGGCGTTGAAGGCCTCGCTCAGCACCCCGTGGTCGGCGGGATGGAGCTCCACGAACACGCCGCGGTCCTGCCGCCGGAGCAGCTCGCGCAGGATGCCCGGCGATCCGGGATAGACGTGCTCGCCATGGCGGGCGTGCACGTCCGCAATGACCTTGCGATAGGGTGCGAGCAGCTCCTCGACCTCCGGACTGAAAGGTTCGTCCAGTCGGCCGATGCCGTCGACCCACTCGCCCGTCCGCTCGGCCTCGTCGGCGGTGAGATCGTAGAGCCCGATCCCCGCATGGGTGTCGATCGCCCGCAGGGGCGTGTCCTTGCGCTGGAGATAGGCCAGGATCCGCACCAGGAGAGCGTGTTTCATGACGTCGGCGAAGTTGCCGGCGTGGAACGCGTGGCGATAATTCATGCCTGTGCCTTATCGGATCGCCGGTACGGCGACGTCGCTGGCGCGGCAGCCGTTCCGGTCGACTTCCGGACATTGGCGGAAGCCGCGAAGGTCGCGGTTAAGGCAGATCCGCACCTCCTGCAGGATCCGCCGCCCGCATGATACCGCGATCATGTCGGGACGCAGCCCCGGATTGGCCGCCATGAAGGCCCGCTCGATCTCGGTCGGCATGACCTTGGAGGCAGCATCGACACTCTTGAACACATCCGGAATCGTCACGAGCTCCCGCGCACGCCGCACCGCACGGAAATAGCCGCTGGGGCTCTCCCCGGTGCAGGTCCCGTGTTTGCGCCACTGGTACCGGGCGAGATTGTCGTCCGGGAACAGATCGCTCGCCTCCTCGATGGCGGCGCGCGGAGGGAAGCGCCCGGCAGGCTCGCAGAAGCTGGGATAGCCCCGCTCGTTCTGCGGCCACAGGCCATGGACGACGAAGCCGAGGCCGCTGCCGTCCTCGCACTGGCGTCGTCGGCGAGGGCTGCCGGTGGTTTCACAAAAGCCCGGGGACCAGGACAGGGCGAGAACGTAGAAGTCGAAGGCGCCCGCAGGGGCGCCTCGCGTCTCTTGAATCGGCTGCGCCCCTGCGGGTAACGCCGCGAGCCAGACGGCGCCTGCCAGGGCCAGGCACCGGCGCAGGATCAAGGCAAGGCCTGCTTGCAGTGGGGCGCGAAGGCATAATGGCGGTCGAGCCCGTCCACGCACCATTCGGTGCCCCAGCCGATGCCGATGAAGCCGAGCTTCTCGCGGATCGAGTAGTTGATGCGCCGCTTGTAGCCGTCCGACACGATCACGGTGCCCGAGCAGTAGCGGCGGGGAATGTAGTCGAGGCCCCATGGGCGCCAAGCCACCTGGCGCACCTGCTCGAACCCGACGATGGACAGGCTGGAGTTCCAGAAGCGGCCTTCGCGGGTCGAGAAGGTCGACGAGATGTCCTGGAGCACGGACGGGTCGTCACAGCCCGGCAGCCCGGCGTGGTAGGAATGGTCACGCCGCTCCGCGGGCGTAATCTCACGAGCCAGCGCGGGCGCGCTCACCAGCGCGCAGGTGATCAAGGCCGCCAGCCACTTCATCGTCATGCTCCAACAGAATTGTTGCCCTCTTTCCCGACCATGTGGGCGCCGCGCGCCAAGGTCAAGGCTCCGCTTGCGCGTTTAGTAGATTCCCGACCCGGTGAGAGCCAGGGGCTGGCCCGCCGGCGGGCGCGCGTAGCCGGGCGGTGCGTAGGTCTGGGCCGGAGCCTGGGACCGTGGAGGCTGCCCGTAGCCGGCATTCGGCGCCGGCAGGTCCGCCGCGTAGCCCGCATTCGCCGGCGGCCGGTAAGCGGGGGATGGCAGCGGCGCCGGGGATGGAGCTGCGGGCTCATGCGACGTCACGGGGTAACCCTCCGACGGCACGTCCTCCTCCATGTCGACGGGCGAGATATCGGCGGTGGGAGCCGCTGCCTGATAGACCTCGCGGCTCCGCTCCGGGTCGATCCGGGGCGTGAACTTGAGGATCGGCTTGCACACCCGCCGCTGGCCCTGGGGGTCGTGCCGGGCAAGGTCGATGTGCAGGTGATCGTAATGGTAGGCGTCGGAGCCCGGGCCGAGAACGGTCGTGAAATAGCGGCAGGCGCCGACGAAGACTTCGCGCAGGAACTCCTGCTCCGCGGGGCTCCCCTTCCAGCCCTTCACCACGGAAACCTCCCGCCCGTCCGCGAGGGCGAAGCCCATGACGTCGAGGGCGTTGCCGAAGGAATGCTCCGAAAGCTTAGCGCCGGACCGGTTGTTGCGGGGGCGGCAGGAATAGGAGCCCGCCTTCAGGTCCGCAAGCGGAACGCCGAAATACATCATCGCGGCCGGCTTCACGATCTCGTCGAGCCACATGTCGATGCGCGGAATGATGGGACAGGCCAGGGTCACCTTGGACTTGAGCCCCACCGAGCCGTTGTTGAAGGCCGAGACCTTGAACGGATAGTCCATGCCGCAGGCGCCCGGCCCGTCGATCTTGGACGACAGGGCCATGTAGGCGGAAGGCTGGACCATCCGCTGGGACAGGCAGGCTTCCTCGGCCTGCGCGCGCCAGGGCTCGCGCTGCTCGAAACGGAACAGCCCGCAACCCGTAAGCCCAAGTCCGACAAGCGATAGGGCGATGAACGCAACTAACCCACGACGCATGGGCCGAGACTAGCGGGTTCTGCGTAAACATCCGGTCAACGGAAGGAGCGCTCGTTACGCGAATCACCCGCCATGCGAGGCGGAAAAGGTCGTCGACAGGCCCTTCTGGCGGCCGAACCGCAGGTGCCAGGAGCTTGGCCTTAAAAAATTTTCAGCTCCTTCCGAACCAGGGCGCCCCAATCAATACAACGGGTTAACCCTTTATTAACCATTTCGGGGATTTCCGCGACCGATTCGCCTGCCCGAGAGAGGCTTCCCGACCCTTCGCCCGCCTGTTAACGTCCCCTCCATTCAGACAGGAGGTTGCCATGAACCTGACGTCGAACACCGATTGGATGTACGGCCTGAACGTTGCGGCGGCGTGCCTGTCCCTGAGCTTTATCTGCGCCGTCGTGACCGGCCTTCTCTGAACGGGTTTCCTGAGGCCCGGAAGGGCCCGTCCTAAGAGCTTTTCCATTTCACCCCGCTGCCGAGAACTTCCGGCAGCTTTTTTATGTCTCGGGGCAAGGCGTCTCGGTGAAGCTCCAGGACATGACATTGATCTCCATCCGGCACTGGGCGAGCCTCGGCCCGTTGGCGGTCCTGAGGCAGACGTGCTCCCCCGGGGCGAAGATCCTTCCCTGGGCCCGGCAATAGCAGTCGAGCGCGTTGTGGTCCGGGGTGTGGCCCGGGGCCTGCGCCTCCTGAACCTTCGGCTTCTCATGCGCCCAGGCCGGTACCGCGAGGCTTATAGCCAGAAGGAAAACGACACCGCGCATGGCGCATCTCCGTCGGTCGTTCGGCGACGATGGTCCTCCTCGGCCCGTTCGAGGTCAAGCGCGGTTCAGCGCCAGCGGTCCGCCGCCTCGTCGTCGAGGGTCTTGGCGTCGACCCAGCCCCCGGTCGTTCCGTCCGTCAGGTGCTCGCGCTTCCAGAACGGCGCCCGGGTCTTGAGGTAGTCCATGAGGAACTCCGCCGCCTCGAAGGCGGCCCGGCGGTGGGACGAAGCCGCCAGCACGAGGACGATCTCGTCGCCCGGCCGCATCTTCCCGAAGCGGTGGATCACGGTCAGGCCGAGAAGCGGCCAGCGCTCCTGCGCCTGCGCCGCGATGCGGGCGATCTCTGCCTCGGCCATGCCCGGATAATGCTCGAGCTCGAGGGCCGACAGGCGTCCGTCCTCGTCCCGGCAGAATCCCGTGAAGGCAACCACGGCCCCGATATCGCGGCGTCCCTCCGTCAAGGCTGCGGTTTCCGCCGCAACGTCGAAGCTCTTGGCCTGTATCCGGATGGAGAGGGTCACGGGTTCTGATCCTCCAGGAGGCGCTAGCCCCCGGTCATAGGGGGGAAGAAGGCGATTTCCCGCGCTCCCGCGACGGCTGCATCGGGCTTTACGTGCACGTGGTCGATGGCGGCCCGCACGACAGCCTCGTTCTCGAAGGCGTACTCGTATTCCTCGCCGCGGGACTTCAGCCACCGGACGAGGTCCGTGACGGTCGTGACGCCGTCGGGCAGGTCCACGTCCTCGTCGGTTTTTCCGACCCTTTCGCGCACCCAGGCGAAATAGACGAGCCGCATGGCCTCTACCCCTCGTCGATCATGTGGTGGATGCCGGTCTTGAGGTAGTCCCAGCCGGTGTAGATGGTCAGGATCGCGGAGGCCCACAGCAGGACCAGCCCGATCAGCACCGTGCCCGGCAGCACCGTCTCGCCGGCCGGCCCGGCGATGAGGAAGCCGAGCGCCACCAGCTGGAAGGTGGTCTTCCACTTGGCCACCCGGCTCACCGGCACCCCCACCTTGAGCTCGGCCAGGAACTCGCGCAGGCCCGAGACCAGGATCTCGCGGCACAGGATCACGATCGCCGCCCACAGCGCCCAGCCGTGGATGGTGCCGTCGGCCACCAGCATGAGCAGGCAGGCGGCCACCAGGAGCTTGTCGGCGATGGGATCGAGCATGCGCCCGAGCGCCGAGTGCTGGGCATAGGCACGGGCCACATAGCCGTCGAGGTAGTCGGTCACGGCCGCGGCCGCGAAGACCCCAAGGGCGAACCAGCGCGACCAGTGATCCTCGGGCCAGAACAGCAGCCCGACCACGGCCGGCACCGCCGCCAGGCGGCCGTAGGTCAGGAGATTGGCGAGGTTGAAGGCCTTGGACCGGCGCATGGAGGGGGCGGTGCTCATAGCTTCGGCAGGAAGCATGCCAAAGGGGTTGCAGTCAACCAGACCGGGGAGCGGCCGGCAATCGAGGCCGCCCCCTGTCTGACAACCGGCCCGAGGCCGCTTCGTTTCCTCACGATCGGCGGACCGGCCGGGGCAGATCCAGGTCAGCCCCGCTCGTGGAAGAAGTCGTACACCGCGCGCGCCGTGGCGGCGTTCACGCCGGGCGCCTTCATGAGATCCTCGAGGGCCGCGCGCTGGATGGCCTTCACGGTGCCGAAGTGGTGCAGGAGCGCGCGCTTCCGTGTCGGGCCGATGCCCGGAATTTCGTCGAGGGGGTTCTTCACGAGCTCGCGCTTGCGCTTGGCCCGGTGCGCCCCGATGGCGAAGCGGTGGGCCTCGTCGCGCAGACGCTGCACGAAATAGAGCGCCGGATCCCGCGGCGGCATCTTGAACGGCGGCTCTCCCGGTTTGAAGAAGGTCTCGCGCCCGGCGTCGCGGTCGCGTCCCTTGGCGATGCCGACGAGCGCCACGTCGTCCTCGCTCACCCCCACCTCCGCGAGCGCTTGGCGGGCGGCCTCGAGCTGGCCTTTGCCGCCGTCGATCAGCACCAGGTCGGGCCAGGCGGGAAAGCTGTCGTCGTCCTCCCTGCGCGCCCCGCCTTCCGGTGCCTCCAAGGGCTTCGGCTCCTCCTTCACCAGCCGGGCGAAGCGGCGCTGCAGCATCTCCCGCATCATGCCGTAATCGTCGCCGGGCTTCAGGTCTTCCGACTTCATGTTGAAGGTGCGGTAGTGCTGCTTCATGAAGCCGTTCGGCCCCGCCACGATCATGGCGCCGACCGCGTTCGTCCCCATGATGTGGGAGTTGTCGTAGACCTCGACGCGCCGGGGCGTCTTCGCCAGCCCGAAGGCCTGGCCGAGGGAGACGAGGAGCTTCTGCTGCGAGGCGGTGTCGGCAAGCCGCCGCCCCAGCGCCTCCTTGGCGTTGCGCAAGGCGTACTCGATCAGCTGCCGCCGCTCGCCGCGCTGCGGCGAATGGATCTCCACCTTGGCCTCCGCCCGGGTCGAGAGCGCCGCTGCCATCAGCTCCGCGTCCTCGATCTCGTGGGAGAGCAGAATCGTCCGCGGCGCCGGCTTGTCGTCGTAGAACTGCGCCAGGAAGGAGGTCAGCACCTCCTCCGGGGACATCGACTTGTCGGCCTTCGGGAAGTAGGCGCGGTTGCCCCAGTTCTGCCAGTTGCGGAAGAAGAAGACCTCGACGCAGAACTGTCCCGCCTGCTCGTCGAGAGCGAACACGTCCGCCTCCTCCACCGACTGGGTGTTGATGCCCTGGACGCCCTGGATGGCGGAGAGCGCGGCCAGCCTGTCGCGGCAGCGCGCGGCGCGCTCGAATTCCAGCTCCTCGGCGGCCTGCTGCATCTCCTCCGTAATGCGCGCCTTCACGGCGTTGGACTTGCCCGACAGGAACGCCCGCGCCTCGGCGGCGAGGTTCGCGTATTCCTCGAGCGGGATTTCCTTCGTGCAGGGGCCTGAGCAGCGCTTGATCTGGAACAGCAGGCAGGGGCGCGTGCGGTTCTCGTAATAGCTGTCGTTGCAGGAGCGCAGCAGGAAGGCGCGCTGCAGAGCGTTGATGGTCCGGTTCACCGCCCAGACACTCGCGAACGGGCCGTAATAATCCCCTTTCCGCTTGCGCGCGCCGCGATGCTTGACGAGTTGCGGCGCCTCGTGGTCGGCGGTGAGCAGGATGTACGGGAGCGACTTGTCGTCCCGCATCAGCACGTTGTAGCGGGGCTTCAGCTGCTTGATGAGGTTGGCCTCGAGCAGCAGCGCCTCGGTCTCCGTCGCGGTGGTGACGAATTCCATCGAGGTGGTTTCGCCGATCATCCGGGCGATGCGGTTCGAGTGGGCCTGCCCCCGCGCATAGGAGCCGACGCGGGCCTTGAGGCTCTTGGCCTTGCCCACGTAGAGGACATCCCCCTTGGCGTCGAACATGCGGTAGACGCCCGGCGCATTGGGCAAGGTCGCCCAGAACCGCCGGATGACCTCCGTCCCGCGCTGGACGGATCCCGGATTGGCCTCGAGGTCGAACTCGACGTCGGAGCCGCTCTCCACGGCAACCGCATCGTCATCGTCCTCGTCGGTCAGGATGTCGGGGGGAACGTCGTTGTAGGTGTTGCGACTCATAGGCGAGATTTAAGGTCTCGCGATTCCGCAGGAAAGGGGCTGCGCGGTCTAGCCTCCATATTGCGTTCGGTCTAAACGGCTATGCTTCCCCCACGAAATCAGGAGCCGCCCACATGCGCCTGTCGATCGTCACCTCCGCTGTGGTCGCGGCCCTGGTGGGCTTCGGCAGCACCATTGCGCTCATCGTCGCGGCCGCGCACGCGGTCGGGGCCGACGCGGCGCAGACCACGTCCTGGGTGGCGGCGCTCTGCCTCAGCATGGCAGCGACGAGCGGCTTCTTGAGCGTCCGCTACCGCATTCCGGTGGTAACGGCCTGGTCGACGCCGGGCGCGGCGCTGATCGCCGCCTCCAGCGGCATTTCCATCCACGCCGCCGTTGGCGCCTTCCTGCTCGCGGGTGCGCTCATCGTGATCGCGGCCTCGGTGAAGCCGTTCGGGCGGCTGATCGAGCGCATCCCCTCCTCCCTCGCGGCCGCCATGCTGGCGGGCGTGCTGATCCGCTTCGTCATGGCGGTGTTCGAGAGCGCACAGGCGTCACCCGCGCTCGTGCTGCCGCTCGTAGGCGTGTTCCTGCTGGTCCGGCTCTTCAACCCGGCGCTGGCGGTCCTGGCCGTGCTGTTCGTGGGACTGGGCATCGCCTTCGGCGGCGGCCTGGCTCAACCCCTCTCGTCCGATCTTTCCCTCTCGTCCCTGACCTTCATCGCGCCGGCCTTCGAGCCCGCCGCCCTCATCGGCCTCGGCCTGCCGTTGTTCCTGGTCACGATGGCATCCCAGAACCTGCCCGGCTTCGCGGTGCTGCGCGCCTCGGGCTACACGCCGCCCTCCCGGCCGATCCTGGCCGTGACGGGACTGGCCTCGGTCGTCACCGCCCTCTTCGGCGCCCATACGAGCAACCTCGCGGCGATCTCGGCGGCGATCTGCACGGGGCCGGACACTCACCCCGACCCGGCCAAGCGTTGGATGGTCGGCCCCTTCTATGCCGTGAGCTACCTGATCTTCGCCGCGTTCAGCGCGGCCCTGATCGGGCTGATCGCGGCCCTGCCGCCCGAGTTGATCAAGACGGTGGCCGGGCTCGCCCTGATGGGGGCCTTCGCGGGCGCCCTCGGGTCGGCCGTCGCGGATGCCGGCAAGCTCTTCCCGGCGATCCTGACCCTCGCGGTGACGGCCTCGGGCCTGACCCTCCTCGGCATCGGCTCCGCCTTCTGGGGCCTCGCCGCCGGGCTCGTGGCGCTCGGCCTCGAAGCTGCCCACCTGAAGCTCAAGCACCGGTGATCTGGACGAAACTGCCCGTTAAGCTTAAAACTTTGTTACTGAGAAGAACAAAGCACGGGGGGCACATGGCTTCGATGCATGCGAAACGGTTCGCCGCCGCTCTGATGGCGGTCTCGCTGGGCGCTTGCCAGGGGGGATCGTTCAGCGGATCGCCGGAGGGCGTGCCGATCGCGCTCGAGAGCATCGACGGCGCTCCCGCCCCCGTCCAGACAGCCCTCATCGACGAACTCAGCACCGCCGCGTCGAACCGCAAGGTCGAACTCGTGGGCGCCAGCGCCGATGCGCGCTATCGGGTGCGCGGGTATCTCTCCACGGAAACCACCGACGGCCGGACCAAGGTCGCCTATGTGTGGGACGTGTTCGACGCCCAGAAGCGCCGGGCCAAGCGCCTGGCGGGGTCGAGCCCCGTGCAGATCCCTTCGGGCTCCCTGAAGGACCTCGACCGGGAGACCCTTGCCAAGCTCGCCAGCGCCAGCATGGACGAGATCGCCGAGTTCCTGGCTGCCGCCAAGGCCGACGAGCCGTTCCAGACGGCGGAGGCCTCCACCGACGCCCCCTCCGTCACGGCGCAGTGACGCACGGCTCCCGTTCCAAAAAAGCCGCACGTCTCTGGCACCGCAAGTATTGTGACGGTTTCCTATCGCTGCTAAGACCCTTGCGCCTGGCCGCGCAAGGGCAACAAGGTCACGCGGCGGGCTCCATAGTCACTAGAAGAGCCAAAGTTGCTTTCATGAAGCTCGTCGCGGGAAATTCCAACCGTCCGCTGGCGGAGGCCATCTCCGCCTATCTCGATGTTCCCCTCGCCAAGGCCCAGGTCAAGCGCTTTGCGGACATGGAGGTGTTCGTCGAAATCCAGGAGAACGTGCGCGGCGAGGACGTGTTCGTCATCCAGTCGACCTCGTTCCCGACGAACGACCACCTGATGGAGCTCCTCATCATCACCGACGCTTTGCGCCGTGCCTCGGCGCGCCGCATCACGGCGGTGATCCCCTATTTCGGTTATGCCCGCCAGGACCGGAAGCCTGCCGCCCGCACGCCGATCTCGGCCAAGCTCGTGGCCAACATCATTACCCACGCGGGCGTCGACCGCGTCCTGACGCTCGACCTCCATGCCGGCCAGATTCAGGGTTTCTTCGACATTCCGACCGACAACCTGTTCGCCGCGCCCATCCTCGCCCGCGACATCAAGGAGCGGCTCGACGGCAGCCACCGCATGGTGGTGTCGCCGGATGTGGGCGGCGTAGTGCGCGCCCGCGCGCTCGCCAAACGCATCGACGCGCCGCTCGCCATCGTGGATAAGCGCCGCGAGCGGCCGGGCGAGTCGGAGGTGATGAACATCATCGGCGACGTGGAGGGCCGGTCCTGCATCCTGGTCGACGACATCGTGGATTCCGGCGGCACCCTGGTGAACGCCGCGGAGGCCCTGCTCGCCAACGGCGCCCGGGAGGTCTACGCCTACATCACCCACGGGGTGCTCTCCGGCGGAGCCGTGGCGCGCATCGCCAGCTCCAAGCTGAAGGAGCTCGTCATCACCGACTCGATCATGCCGACGGAGGCCGTAAAGGTGGCCCACAACATCCGGGTCATCAGCATCGCCTCCCTCATGGGCGAGGCCATCGGCCGGACGGCGACGGAAAGCTCGGTGTCGAGCCTGTTCGACTGATCGCCTGAGCGGTCATGGCTCCACGGCCAATGACCGCCTGCTGCGCCGCCTCTCAGGCATCCCTCCGGCGATTGGCCAGGATGCCGCCGCCTATGATGCAGGCGAGGCCTGCGAAGGACAGAGCCGTCAGCACGTCCCCGAACAGGACGGCGGCCAGCAGCACCCCGAAGCCCGTGCCCCAATAACCGATCTGGCTGAAGACGACGGGCCCGGCGATCTGCTGCAGGCGAAAGTTCAGGAGCTGAGACAGGGCGGACATGGCTCCCAGGGCGACGATCCACGAGACGATGATGGGATCGTCGAACCGCCAGACGAGCGGCGCCTCGAAGGCGGGCGCCATCAACGCCACCAGGAGACCGGAGCTGAGCGATGCGCCGCAGGAGAAGGCGAGCGCGGAGGTGTCCTTCGACCACCAGGCGGAGCGGATGATGTTGCCGGCGGCTGCACAGACCGGGATCGCCAGGCCGAGGGCTACCCAGACCGGCTTCCCGACGTCGAGCTGCAGGATCTGCTGCTGAACGAGCGCGACCATGCCCACGAAGCCGATCACGATCCCGATGAACCGGCGCAGGAACATGCGCTCGATGCCGAGCCCCGCCGCGAAGCTCATGGTGAGCAGCGGCGACAGACAATAAACGATAGACGTGTAGGCGGGACCCACCCGCTCGACCACGAAGTAGGACAGCACGGTCGGCACTGCGAAGCTGACCACGCCCAAGACCCCATAGAGCGCCAGATGCTCCGGCGCCGTCGGGATCCTCTGCCGGAAGGCGGCGAGCCACGGCAGCAGGAACAGCCCGGCGCCCAGGTTCCCGAAGACCCCGAGTTGGAACGGCTGCGCCCCCGAGGAGAGCGCGACCTTGGACATCATGATCCGGCTTGCGAAGAGGAAACCGCACAGGCCCAGCAGGACAATGGAAGTCTCGAGGACGGTGGCGAAGGTGCTGGAGCGACGTGCGGCGAGCATAGAACCTTCCAAGTCCCGAGGGCAGTCGGGTGGCCGGTCGTCAGCGGCACCGGCCGCCATAGCGGCATGGAAGTCCGTTGCACCAGCCTTCGAAGCAAATTATCTTGATGTGAAGATAAATGGTGGGTTATCTCGATGTCAAGACAAACGCATCCAGGGCGGACGATCCCGGTCTGGGACGGGATCGATGAGCGCCGGGCGCAATGGGAAGCCGAGCTTCCGGAGGTCGACACCCGCGGCATGGCGATCCTCGGCCGCGCACGCTGGATCACGCTGACGGCGCGCCCGCCGATCGAGGCAGTCTTCGAGAAGCATGGTCTCGACAGCGGCGAGGCTGACGTCCTCTTTTCCCTCCTCCGCTCGGGCCCGCCGTATCGCCTTCGTCCGACGGAGCTGTTTCGCTCCCTGATGATCTCGTCGGGCGGCCTGACGGACCGCTTGAACCGCCTCGCGAAGGCGGGATTGATCAGGCGCGTGGCCGCCGACGGCGACGGCCGCAGTCTGCCCGTGGAACTCACGGAGGAAGGAATCCGGCGAGCCACGGAGGCGTTTCGCGAGGACATGGCAATCGAAGCGGCAATGCTCGAGGGGTTGACCGACGAGGAACAGTCTCAGCTCGCCAGCCTCTTGAGGAAGCTCGCGCTGACGATCACGGATACGCGGCCGTTCGACTGAGCTTCATGTTCCGGAGGAGATTGCCGCGACAGTCGGAGCGCGGCCCAACTTGTTGCATTTCGGGCCGTCTTTCTCTATAAGCCGCCTCGCGCCCGCTCGACACCCTTGGAGGCACGGGCGCGGACCTCATGGCCGCCGGTAGGTTTCTTACAAGAAACCCGGGCGGCCATCGGTTTTTCAACCCATTTATCTAGGACCACGACCATGAGCGAAGTTAAGCAAATCAAGGCCGTGGCGCGCGACCGGGCCGGCAAGGGGGCCGCCCGGGCCGTTCGTCGCCAAGGCCAAGTTCCTGCCGTCATCTACGGCGCAGGCCAGCCGGCCGAGGCGATTGCCCTCGACTTCAACCAGACCAGGCAGCTGATCTTCGCCGGTCACTTCCTGACCACGATCTTCGAGATCGACGTGGACGGCAAGAAGACCCGTGCGATCCCGCGCGACTACCAGCTCGATCCGGTGAAGGACTTCCCGCTCCATGTGGACTTCCTGCGGGTCTCCGCCGGCCAGACCATCAAGGTCGTGGTTCCGGTGCACGTGGTCGGCCAGGAGAAGAGCCCCGGCGTGAAGCGCGGCGGCACGCTCCAGATCGTGGAGCACACGGTCGAGCTGCAGGTTTCGCCTGACGCGATCCCGGACTATATCGAGGCCTCGGTCGAGGGTCTCGACATCGGCTCCTCGGTCCACCTCAACGACATCAAGCTGCCGAACGGCGCCAAGGCGACGTCGGCCGAGAACCCGACCCTCGTGACCGTCGTGGCCCCCACGGGCATGAAGGAAGAGGCCGAGGCTCCGGCGGCTGCCGAAGGCACCCCGGCCGCCTGATCGCCTTAGCAAGGGCGTTCAAGCCCATCGAACGGCTTCGACGCTCCGACCGCAAGGCCGGAGCGTTTCTTATGAGCAGACCCAGCGATGCGCCTCTTCGTCGGCCTCGGCAATCCCGGCCCCCGCTACGCCAGGAACCGCCACAATATCGGCTTCATGGCCGTGGACGAGATCGCGCGCGTGCACAATGCGGGCCCCTGGCGCCGCCGCTTCCAGGGTGAAACCGCCGAGGCCGCCATCGGCGGCGAGAAGGTTCTCATCCTCAAGCCGCAGACCTACATGAACGAATCCGGCCGATCGGTCGCGGAGGCCCAGCGCTTCTTCAAGATCCCGCTCTCGGACGTGACCGTCTTCTACGACGAGCTGGACCTGCCGCCCGCGAAGGTGCGGGTGAAGGTGGGCGGCGGCAACGCTGGCCACAACGGCCTACGCTCGATCACGGCCCACTGCGGCAACGATTACCGCCGGGTGCGCCTCGGCATCGGGCATCCGGGGCACAAGCCCCTGGTCCAGAGCCACGTGCTCGGCGATTTCGCCAAGGCCGAGGAGGCATGGGTGGAGGACCTGTGCCGCATCCTGGCCGACAACGCCCCCCTGCTCGCCAAGGGCGAGGATGGGAGCTTCCAGAACAAGGTCCACCTCGCCATGGAGGCGAGAGGCTGGACGGACGTGAAACGGCCCGGCGAAAAGGCCGGCCAAAGCAACGATAACGCCGGCTGAAGCCGGCCATGCAAGGAGTGAGGCCATGGGCTTCAAGATGGGCATCGTCGGCCTGCCGAACGTGGGCAAGTCCACCCTCTTCAATGCGCTGACCCAGACTGCGGCCGCGCAGGCGGCCAACTACCCGTTCTGCACCATCGAGCCGAACGTCGGCGACGTGGCGGTGCCGGACGAGCGGCTTGAGAAGCTGGCGGGCATCGCCGGCTCCGCCCAGATCATCCCGACCCGCCTGACCTTCGTGGACATCGCCGGCCTCGTGCGCGGCGCCTCGAAGGGCGAGGGCCTCGGCAACCAGTTCCTGGCCAACATCCGCGAAGTCGATGCCATCGCCCATGTGGTGCGCTGCTTCGAGGACACGGACATCACCCATGTCGAGGGCAAGATCGATCCGGTGGCCGACATCGAGACCATCGAGACCGAGCTGATGCTGGCCGACCTCGACAGCCTGGAGCGCCGCGTGACGGCGCTGGAGAAGAAGGCCAAGGGCAACGACAAGGAGGCCAAGGAGACCCTCGACCTCGTCAACCGCTCCCTTGTCCTCCTGCGCGAGGGGAAGCCCGCCCGCCTCGTGGAGCGCAAGCCCGAGGAGGAGCGCCTGTTCCAGATGCTGGGCCTCCTGTCCTCCAAGCCGGTCCTCTACGTCTGCAACGTGGAGGAGGCCTCCGCCGATCAGGGCAACGAGTTCTCGGCCAAGGTTTTCCAGCGCGCCGTGGAGGAAGGCGCCAAGGCGGTGGTCGTCTCGGCCAAGATCGAGAGCGAGATCGCCGTCCTCGCCCCCGAGGAGCAGAAAGACTATCTCGATGCCATCGGCCTCGCGGAGCCCGGCCTGAACCGCGTGATCCGCGCCGGGTATGAGCTTCTTGGCCTCATCACCTACTTCACCGTCGGCCCCAAGGAGGCCCGCGCCTGGACGATCACCAGGGGGACCCGCGCCCCGCAGGCGGCCGGCGTGATCCATACGGATTTCGAGAAGGGTTTCATCCGGGCCGAGACCATCGCCTACCCGGACTACATCACCCTCAAGGGCGAGGCCGGCGCGCGCGACGCCGGCAAGCTTAGGCTGGAGGGCAAGGAATACACCGTACAGGACGGCGACGTGCTGCACTTCCGCTTCGCCACCTAAAGGATTGCTGAACGGGCGCTTGAATGTCCGTTCAGACACCCTGTTGCATAGACCTGCACGGAGGATCGAGCCATGCAGGACTCACTCGAAAACATCGTTCAGACTCTCGGCGGTGCCCTCGTGGCGCCGAGCCTGGGAACCGCCGAACTCGTCATTGCCGCCCTCGTTGCCTGCGCCTTCCTGTTCGGCGCCATCCACTCCCTGTTCGCCAAGGGCGATTCCGACCTGGAATGGTGGGAGCGCTGACCTACGGAAGCCGGAGCGCCTTCGGGCCGATGCCGAGGCCGATCTGAAGACTGTCGGCGATGCGTTGCGCCCGGTCGATGAAAAAAGCCCCCACGTCCGGCCCGCAGACCTCCCGGGCGGTCGCCTCGAACAGCACGAGCCAGCGGCCGAAGAGTTCCGGCGTGAGCCCAAGGGAAGCATGGGCGATCTGCGGCTTGCCGTGGTACCGGCCGGTCCTGAGCGCGATGGAGGACCAGAAATCGACCATGATGCCCAGGTGCTCCTCCCAGCGGTGGGACAGGGCCTGGCGGAAGATCGGTCCGAGATCGGGATCCTCGATCACCCGGCCGTAGAAGGTCCGCACGAGGCGCTGGATCAGCGCCTCCGTGACGCCCTCGGCCGGCGAGATGATGGGTATGCTCCGGGTCCCGGTCGCTGAATGGGCCAAGTCTGCCCCCTTGCTGTCCTTCGTTCGACGGCACGGAAGAGCAGGCTCGCTTCCGGACGTGCGCACGTCCGCACAAGGCCGCCTCCGTCGATGACTGTCGATCCCTACTGGATTCTCGGGGCCTTGTCCTTAGGGAGTCTCCCTTAGACACGACCACCGGCCGGCCTCAGGCTTGACCTTGGAAGGATCGTTCCCGAACCTCGGGCGTTGAGCCTCACGTCATGCGTCTCCATCACCGCCACTCCTGGGACATCTCCCCTTCGCAGGCCATCGCCCTCCAGAAGGAGCTGACCGCCGAGGTCGTCTCCGACCGACCCCTCGACCTCGATGCCGTGCGCCTCGTGGCCGGGGTGGACGTGAGCGTGAAGAACGAGGAATCCCAGGCCGCCATCGTGGTGGTGACCTATCCGGGCTTTCTCCCGGTCGAGACCGTGCTGGCCCGGCGCCCGACACCCTTTCCCTACATTCCGGGCCTGCTCAGCTTCCGGGAGGGGCCGGTCCTGGAGGAGGCCTTCGAGAAGCTGCAGGCCGAGCCCGACGTGTTCCTGTTCGACGGCATGGGCATTGCCCATCCTCGCCGCATCGGCATTGCGAGCCATATGGGCCTGTGGCTGCAGCGCCCTACCATCGGCTGCGGCAAGACGCTCCTGTGCGGGCGCTACAAGAACCTTCCCGAGGAGAAGGGCGCCGCTGCGCCTCTCGTGGACAGGGGCGAGACCATCGGCGTGGCGCTTCGCACCCGCACGGCCAAGAACCCGATGTTCATCTCGCCGGGGCACCTGGCCGATATCCCCACCGCCGCAGAACTCGTCCTGCGCTGCTCGCCGAAATATCGCTTGCCCGAGCCGATCCGCTTGGCGCACAACGCAGCCGGGCAGTTCGCGTCCTGACGCTCCGCGCCGGGATCGAGCCGCCCTCGGCCCTCCTCCTAGAATTTGCGTCCGATGCCCCGTTTCGCTTTCGAAGATTTCATCCCCGGCACCACCGAGGTCCTCGGCCCCGTCACGGTCTCGAAGGACGATATTCTTGCCTTCGCGCGGGAATACGACCCGCAGCCCTTCCATGTGGACGAGTTCGCCGCCCGGGACAGCTTCATCGGCTCCCTGATCGCCTCAGGATGGCACACCGCCTGCATCAACATGCGCTTGGTGGCCGACGGCAAGATCCTCGATTCCACGTCCATGGGAGCGCCCGGCATCGAGGAGCTGAAATGGCTCAAGCCCGTCCAGCCCGGCGATACCCTGCGCTCGCGCATGAACGTGGTGGAGAGCCGCCCGTCGAAGAGCCGACCATCCATCGGGCTCGTCCGTTTCCACTACGAGGTCGTAAATCAGAACGACGAGATCGTCATGACCCAGGACAACTGGATCATGTTCGGGCGCCGGGATGCGGAGCCCGCGCCGGGTCCCGGCCGGCGCGCCCTGGAGGCGGCCGCCGCCTCCCTGCCGGACACGGAGCCGGCGATCCAGATGCCGCGCATATTGGCCAACCCCTACCTCGACGACATCGTTGCCGGCGAGACGGAGGAGCTGGGCTCCTACACCTTCACGGCCGAGGAGATCGTCCGCTTCGCCAGGCAGTTCGACCCCCAGCGCTTCCACGTGGATCCCGTCGCCGCCAAGGACAGCCTGTTCGGCGACCTCTGCGCCTCGGGCTGGCACACGGCCGCAATCTGGATGAAGCTGATGATCGCCCACCGCGAGCGCGTGCGGGTCGACGCCCTCGCGCGCGGCGAACGCCCTGCCCGCCTCGGCCCCTCGCCCGGCTTCACCAATCTGAAATGGCTCAAGCCCGTCTATGCGGGCGACACGATCACCTATCGCTCCACCTTCACCGGAGCCCGCGCCTCCGCCTCCCGCCCCGGCTGGGGCATCGCCTCCCACCACAACACGGGCGTCAATCAGCACGGCGAGGAGGTCTTCTCCTTCGAGGGCGCCGTGTTCTGGGAGCGGCGGCCGGAGCGCTGAAGGGATTAATGCCCCTCGAAGCTCACGAGGCTTCGCACCTCGACGCCGAGGTCGCGCAGCTTCTGGGCACCGCCGAGGTCCGGCAGGTCGATGATGAAACAGGCCGCCACAATCTTGGCGCCCATCTGGCGCAGGAGCTGGGTCGCCGCCACGGCGGTGCCGCCGGTGGCGATCAGGTCGTCCACGAGGATGACGCGCTCCTCTTGGCCGATGGCATCCGTGTGGATCTCCATCTCGTCGACGCCGTATTCCAGCGAATAGGCGATCCGCACGGTCTCGTGGGGCAGCTTGCCTTTCTTACGGATCGGCACGAAGCCGGCCGAGAGCTGATGGGCCACCGCGCCGCCGAGGATGAAGCCGCGCGCTTCGATGCCCGCCACCTTGTCGACGCGTCCGCCCGCGAAGGGATGGACGAGCTCGTCCACGGCGCGCCGGAACGCCCTCGCGTCGCCGAGCAGGGTCGTGATATCCCGGAAGATGATGCCCGGCTTCGGGTAGTCCGGGATCGACCGGATGGCGGCTTTGAGATCGGTGACGAGGCGTTGGTCCATGATTTGCTCGGTTTCGTGATGGTGATTTTATCGGCACGGGCTTGCTGACGCCACCTCAGCCTTTCGCGAGCACCCGTCCGGCTACCGCATCGAGCTTCTTCAGAATTTCCGGGTCTCTTGCCGAGGGTGCCGTCATGATGGCGCCGTCGAGGGCGTGGTGGGAGCCGTAGGGGCATGGTTCGCGCTCGGCCGGGAAATCGCGGG
Source organism: Microvirga sp. (assembly GCA_035645535.1). Taxonomy (GTDB): domain Bacteria; phylum Pseudomonadota; class Alphaproteobacteria; order Rhizobiales; family Beijerinckiaceae; genus Microvirga. The sequence goes on from DASQMJ010000064.1 coordinate 18,812, forward strand.
CGATCCGGGCGATGAGCCCCGCCACCTTGCGGGCGTTCTGCTGCGCGACGGCCACCACGGAGGCCACGTCCACGTCGTCGTGCTCCGGGTGCCAGCAATCGTAGTCGGTGACCATGGCGATGGTCGCGTAGGTGATCTCGGCCTCGCGGGCGAGCTTGGCCTCCGGCATGGCCGTCATGCCGATCACGTCGTAGCCGTGGCTCTGGAAGGTGATCGACTCGGCGGAGGTCGAGAATTGCGGCCCCTCGATGCACACATAAGTGCCGCCGAGATTGAACGGGATATCCTCCGCCACCGCCGCTTCGGCAATCCGCTTCTGCAGGGTCGGACCGACCGGGTGCGCAATGGGCACATGGGCGACGCAGCCCTTGCCGAAGAACGAGGTCTCCCGCCGGAACGTCCGGTCCACGAACTGGTCCACCAGGACGAAGAAGCCCGGATAATACTCCACCCGGAAGGAGCCGCAGGCCGAGACGGAGATCAGGTCCGTGACGCCGGCCCGCTTCATGGCGTCGATGTTGGCCCGGTAATTGATGTCGGACGGCGAATAGCGGTGGCCGCGTCCATGGCGGGGCAGGAACACGACCTCCGTGGCGCCGAGACGCCCGAAGCGCAGCGCATCCGAGGGCTCGCCCCAGGGGGAGGCGATGCGCTCCTCGCGCACGTTCTCGAGGCCCGGCAGATCGTAGATCCCGGACCCGCCGATGATTCCCAGCACCGCCTTAGCCATTGTGTTCCTCGGTCATGTGCAGCCGGTCCCGCGCCTGCGCTGCTCCGGGCCATACCTAACCGCGCGGCCGGTTATGCGCCAAGCCCGGCTCGCCAGATCGGGTGTGGGCAGCGCTCACATTTCCAGCCCTCGGCTCAGGGCACGCACGCTCCGGAAGTGCCGCCCAGCGACTTGGGAATCCCAGGGAGGAGCCGACCACGGCGCCGATGACCGTGAGAGAGCCGTTCCGGGAGGTGGAGTCGATCTTCACTGCTTGGGAGGCGCTGTCATGAGTTCTGGATGTCCCGTCTGTCATGTCCGAATCTAGAGCTGTCGACAGCGGAAGCCCGTCGGCTTTCCCGTCAACGTTTCAGCCGCTCCGGACCCGGTCCGCATCCGGCCAGAGGGCAACTTTATCCTAGATTTCGATGGAGTTCAGGAGCCGCGTTCGATCAGGTGGGCCTCGGATGATCCACCGGGAGGCGCGACAAGGGAAATGCCGCCAGTTCCTCGCCGACGAGGCAGGGGAAGATCGTCTCGCGGAAGATCTTGAGGCGCTCGACCCGGATCGGCAGATCGACGGGGATTGTCTCGATCCGCCGAAGCACCTCAGCGGGCATGGGGCACGGATCGTTGAAGCGCGCCAGCGTGGTGTGGACGAGGTCGTAATGCCGGTGTTCAAGCCCGGGCGGGGGTGGAACGGTCGCAAGGATCCTGTCGCGGATGCGCGCGATGAGGCCGCTCCCCTCCTGGGCCACCGCGATGATGCCCACCGACGTCACCTTCAGCTTATGGAATTCCAGGACGAGTGGACCGGCGCCCGACCCGAGTTCCTCGACCAGCCGGAGGCTCGGCGCGGCAATCTCGTTCCAGTAGGTCTCCTTGTCGAAGCCCTCCGTCGTCGGGACGAGGGGATAGATGGTCACGTGGAAGGCATGGGGCGGCGTCTCATGGAATGCGCCGGACCAGTGGGCCACGGCGGCCTGCTGGAGAGCGTGAAGCTTGCCCTGCGCTTCGGGTGCGAGATGGGGCTGCACATGGATGGCAAGGCACGGCTTCCCGTAAAGGGTGTCGACGGTCGGCTGGAGAGAATCCACGTTTGCTCCGTTGCTCTTCCGGGATCACGGCCCCGCCCGATGCCTATTGGCGCCAGGGCCCGGAAAAGAAAAGGCCCCGGAGACCGGGGCCTTGGGAACGTCAGGGATTGTGCGTCATCGGCGGAGTCGCGTGACCCTCGACCTCGCCGCCGACCCGCGCCCAGATCTTCTTCTTGGTGAAGTAGAGCAGGATCGACAGGCCGATGAGGAACAGCATCACCTGGAAACCGATGCGCTTGCGGGCCTCGAGGTGCGGCTCCGCGGCCCACATCAGGAAGGCCGTGACGTCCCGGGCGTACTGATCGACGGTCTCCGGAGCCTGGGGCTGGCCGTTCTCGTCCTTCGGGTACTCGACCTGACCGTCGCTGATGGGCTTCGGCATGGCGATGATGTGGCCGGGGAAGTACTCGTTGTAATGGCCACCTTCCGGCACCTGGAAGCCCGCCGGGGGCTCCTTGTAGCCATTCATCAGAGCCACGAGGTAGTCGGCGCCGTTCTCGGAATACTGGCGGAACACGTCGGTGATGAACCAGGGAAAGCCGCGCTCGTAGGTGCGGGCCTTCGGCATCAGCGACAGGTCCGGCGGAGCCTTGCCGCCGTTGGCCGCCGCAGCCGCGTTCTCGTTCGGGAACGGGTTCGGGAAATGGTCGGCGGGACGGCCGGGGCGCTCGAACATGTCGCCGGCCTCGTTGGGGCCGTCCTGGATCTTGTACTCCGCCGCCAGAGCGCGAACCTGAGCCTCGGAGAATTCCGGGCCGCCGGGCTGCGACAGGTTGCGGAAGGCCACGTAGCTCAGGCCGTGGCAGGAGGCGCAGACCTCCCGGTAGACCTTGAAGCCGCGCTGGAGCTGCGCCCGGTCGAAGGTGCCGAAGGGGCCCTGGAAGCTCCAGCTCAGCTGCGGCGGAACCGGGGTCTCGCCGGCGGCGTAAGCAGGGGCCGAGAGGCCGAGAACGGCAGCGGCGATGAGAAGGGTACGCTTCATCATTGTTCTGTTCCTCAACGCTCGCTTCAGCCCTTGGACTGCGGCTCGGCATTGGCGCCGGCCGGCATGCCCGCGCCGCCCTTCTGCACGCCCATCACGGATTCGAGAATCGAATTCGGCAGCGGCAGCGGACGCTCAACGAAGCCGAGCACCGGCAGGATCACCAGGAAGTGGATGAAGTAGTACGCGGTGGCGATCTGCGACACGATCACGTACCAGCCCTCCGCGGGCTTGGCGCCCAGCCATCCGAGCAGGATGCAGACGGCGACGAAGACCCAGAAGAACTGCTTGTAGAGCGGACGATACGCGGTCGAGCGGACCTTGGAGGTGTCCAGCCACGGCATCAGGAACCACACCGCAATCGCCGAGAACATGGCGATGACGCCGCCGAGCTTGTCCGGAATGGCGCGCAGGATCGCGTAGAACGGCAGGAAGTACCATTCGGGAACAATGTGCGCCGGGGTCACGGCCGGGTTCGCCGGGATGTAGTTGTCCGCGTGGCCCAGGTAGTTGGGCATGTAGAACACCCAGTACGCGAAGAAGATCATGAACACGACGACGGCGAAGATGTCCTTGATCGTGGCGTAGGGGGTGAACGGAACCGCGTCCTTGCCCGACTTGATCGGAATGCCGGTCGGGTTGTTCTGGCCCGGCACGTGCAGCGCCCAGATGTGGAGGATCACCACGCCGAAGATCATGAAGGGCAGCAGGTAGTGCAGCGAGAAGAAGCGGTTCAGGGTCGGGTTGCCGACCGAGTAGCCGCCCCAGAGGAAGCTCACGATGGTCTCGCCGACGACGGGAATCGCCGAGAAGAGGTTCGTGATCACGGTGGCGCCCCAGAAGCTCATCTGGCCCCAGGGAAGCACGTAGCCCATGAAGGCCGTGGCCATCATCAGGATGAAGATGATGACGCCGAGGATGTAGAGGACCTCGCGCGGGGCCTTGTAGGAGCCGTAGTAGAAGTTACGGAAGATGTGGATGTACACCGCCACGAAGAACATCGAGGCGCCGTTGGCGTGCAGATACCGGATCAGCCAGCCGTAGTTCACGTCGCGCATGATGTGCTCGACGGACTGGAACGCCAGCGAGGCATGCGGCGTGTAGTACATGGCCAGGAACACGCCCGTCACGATCTGGGCGACGAGCATGAACACCAGGATGGCGCCGAAGGTCCAGAAGTAGGTCAGGTTTCGCGGGACCGGGAACGCAATGAAGGACGAATGGACGAGGCTGGCAATCGGCAGGCGGCTCTCGAACCATTTGCCGAAGGCGCTCTTGGGAACGTAGGTGGTTGGGTGCTGACTCATGATATCGCCTGATCGCGGTGACCGTCGCGGAAGGATTACGCCGTGGCTTCTTCTTGGCCGATGATGATCTTGGTGTCGGACACGAAGGCGTAGGGCGGGATCGGCAGGTTGATCGGCGCCGGGCCGCCGCGGACGCGGCCGGAGGTGTCGAACACCGAGCCGTGGCAGGGGCAGAACCAGCCATTGTACTCACCCTGGTTGCCGAGCGGCACGCAGCCCAGGTGGGTGCAGTTTCCGTAGACCACGAGCCATTGGGCATGGTCGGGCTTCACGCGGGCCGAGTCGGGCTGCGGGTCGCGCAGCGCCGAGAGGTTCACATCCTCGGCGGCCTTGATCTCCGCCGCCGTCCTGTGGCGGACGAAGATGAGCTTGCCGCGCCAGAAGACCTTGACGATCTGCCCTTCGGCGATGGGGGTCAGGTCGACCTCGACCGGCGCGCCGGCAGCCACCGTCGCCGCGTCGGGCGCCAGGGACTGGATGAAAGGCCATACCAGGGTTGCGCCGCCGACGGCAGCGGCTGCTCCGGTTGCGATAAACAGGAAATCGCGCCGTGTCGGCTCAGCGACGTGAGTGGTGGTCTCGGCCACTTGGCTCTCCAGCATTCGTCAAAAAACGAGAACCGCGCGTCGATGATGCCTCGGCAACCCAGGCACCGGCGCGATGCTCATCGAACAAGCATACGTGCCAACGCGCGCGCAATGCGACTGGGCGTCGCCGCGCAGCCGCTCTTTGGCACGGTCAAGCCCGGCTGTCCATAGCCGGATTGGAGATGTTCCAGCCTGGATGCGTCAGTTTGCGGCTGTTTCCCGGGCTCCGAGGAACCCACCGGACTGCCGCCGCCACAGCCTTGCATAGAGCCCGCCGCGCCGGAGGAGGTCCGCGTGGCTGCCCTCCTCGACGATCCGCCCGCGTTCGAGGACGATGAGGCGGTCGAGGGCTGCGATTGTGGAGAGCCGGTGGGCGATGGCGATCACCGTTTTGCCCTCCATGAGGGTCGAGAGCGATTCCTGGATCGCCGCCTCCACCTCCGAGTCAAGGGCCGAGGTGGCCTCGTCCAGCACTAGGATCGGAGCGTCCTTCAGGATCACGCGGGCAATGGCGATGCGTTGGCGCTGCCCGCCCGAGAGCTTCACTCCGCGCTCGCCTACATGGGCGTCGTAGCCCCGCCGGCCCCGATGGTCCTCTAGCTCCATGATGAAGTCATGAGCATGGGCGAGCCGTGCCGCCTGCTCGATCTCCCGCTCGCGGGCGCCCGGACGCCCATACGCAATATTCTCCCGGATCGACCGGTGCAGCAGGGAGGTGTCCTGGGTCACCACCGCGATGGCGCTGCGCAGCGAATCCTGGGCAACCCGGGAGATATCCTGCCCGTCGATGAGGATGCGCCCGCTCTCCAGGTCGTGGAGGCGCAGGAGCAGGGACGCGATGGTGGTCTTGCCGGCCCCGCTCGCCCCCACGAGCCCGACCTTCTCGCCAGCCCGGATCGTCAGGCTCAGGTTCTCGATGACCCCGTCCTCCCGGCCATAATGGAAGGAGACGTTATCGAACCGCACCTCCCCTTGCGTCACTTCGAGCCGGGGCGCGTCGGGCTCGTCCACGATGCCGTGCGGACGGGAGATCGTTTCCATGCTCTCCTGGACGGTGCCGATGTTCTCGAACACGTCGCGCACCGTGTGCATGACCCAGCCCGACATGGCCAGGATCCGCATCACGAGGGCGAGCCCCGTCGCCGTCTCCCCGCTCGTCATGATCCCCCGCGTCCAGAGGACCACGGCGAGCCCGCCGGTCGCCACCAGCAGGGCGCTGTTCATGAGGGCGAGGATCGCCCCCACGCCCGTGTTGAGCCTTAGGGAATCGAGAAAAGCCTTGGTGTTGGCCGCCAGGGCCTCGCTGACGGCCGTCCGCTCCTCGGCCGCGCGGGCGAAGAGCTTCACGGTGAGGATATTCGTGTAGCTGTCGACCACCCGCCCCACGAGGGCCGAACGGGTATTGGCCACTTCGAGCGAGCGGGCCTTGGCGCGGGGCACGAAATAGTGGAGCAGGACGATGTAGCCGAGGATCCAGAGCCCCATGGGCAGGGCGAGCCACAGGCTCACGCTCGTGAACAGCCCGAGGGCCGTGAAGGCGAAGATCGCCACGTAGAGCAGCGTGTCGAGAACGGTGACCGCGATGCTGCGGATGGCGCCGCCGCCCTGCATGATCCGGTTGGCGAGGCGGCCCGCGAAGTCGGCCTGGAAGTAGCCCACGGCGTGGCCGAGCGTATAGACGTGGGTCCGCCAGCGGATCATGTTTGTGGTCTGCGGCACGATGAGTTGGTTCGACACCAGCCCGTGCAGCAGGTGCAGGATCGGCCGCACGAGCAGGATGGTGCCTCCGGCCAACAGCAGGGCGGTGCCGTGCTCCGCCCAGATCCGGTCGGGAGATGACTGGGCCAGGAGATCCACGAGCCAGCCGATCAGGATGTAGAGGGAGGCCTCGAAGAGCCCGACGATCAGCGAAACGACGAAGAGGAGGATAAACCAGTGGCGGACGGGCCTCAGGTAATGCCAGGCGAAGCGGCCGACCGTGCCGGGGGGCGTCTCGCTCTCGTCGAACGGTGCGAAGGGATCGATCTGTCTTTCAAACCAGCGAAACATTCCGATCCCCGATTGCGGCCCAGACCCTTGCTTTAACACAACGGCCGGCCAAGCGTTCACTTGACGCGGGGGCGTCCTGCCCCGATTACGCTTCCCATGCCACGCCTTGCCATCTACCAGCCCGACATCGCCCAGAACACCGGCACCATGGTCCGCATGGCCGCCTGCCTGGGCGTGCCGGTCGAGATCATCGAGCCGGCCGGGTTCGACGTGTCCGACCGGAACCTGCGCCGGTCGGGCATGGACTATCTGGAGCGCGCCGCCATCACCCGCCACATCTCATGGCGCAGTTTCGAGGAGTGGCGGCGGGAGACCGGGGCCCGGCTGATCCTCGCCACCACCAAAGGGGCGGTCCCTTACGTGGACCTCGCCTACGAGCCCGCCGACATCGTCCTGGTCGGGCGGGAATCGGCCGGCGTCCCCGATGAGGTCCATGCGGCGGCCGATGCCCGGATCGTGGTTCCCATGCGGCCGGGCCTGCGCTCCCTCAACGTGGCCGTCACAGCCGCGATGATCCTGGGCGAGGCCCTGCGGCAGACCGACGGCTTTCCCAAGCCTACCTCAGACAACCCAAGCGAGCCCCTATGACCGACAAAGCCGCCATCGAGCACCTGCAGGCCGAAGCCCCCGTCTGGTTCGCGGCCCTGCGCGACCGGATCTGCGCCGCCTTCGAGGCGCTGGAGGACGAGGTTACGGCCCCCCTGCCCCTAGAGGCTTCGGAAGCAGGGCGCTTCGAGCGCAAACCCTGGGAGCGGAAGGACCACAGCGGCAATCCCGGCGGCGGGGGCGTCATGTCGATGATGCGCGGTCGCGTGTTCGAGAAGGTCGGCGTGCATGTCTCGACCGTGCACGGGGAGTTCGCGCCGGAATTCCGCGGCCAGATCCCCGGCTCCGACCAGGACCCGCGCTTCTGGGCTTCGGGGATTTCGCTCATCGCCCATCCGTGGAACCCGAACGTGCCGACCGTGCACATGAACACCCGCTTCGTGGTGACCACGAAACCCTGGTTCGGCGGCGGCGCGGACCTGACCCCGGTGCTCGACCGGCGCAGGACCCAGGAGGATCCGGACACGGTGGCGTTCCACGCCGCCATGCGTGAGGCCTGCGACCGCCCTTCCGTGGACTACGGGAAGTACAAGGCCTGGTGCGACGAGTATTTCTTCCTGAAGCACCGCAACGAGCCACGCGGCATTGGCGGAATCTTCTACGACTATCACTGGACCGGCGATCCGGAGGCGGACTTCGCCTTCACCCGCGCCGTCGGCGAGGCCTTCCTCAAGGTTTACCCGGAGATCGTCCGCCGCAATGCGGGCACGCCGTGGACCGACGCCGACCGGATCGAGCAGCAGGCGCGGCGCGGGCGCTACGTGGAGTTCAACCTGCTCTACGACCGCGGCACCATCTTCGGCCTGAGGACGGGTGGAAACATCGAGTCGATCCTCTCCTCCATGCCGCCGACGGTGCGCTGGCCTTAAAGTTCGGCCTGCTTCAGCACCCGCCTGAGCAGGTCCCTGGCGGAGGCCTCGTCGGTGCGGCAGCCTTCCGCCAGCCAGGCCTGCCGGGCAAGCGCCATCAGCTCGCCCACGCGCGGCCCCTTTGGGACGCCGCCCGCCACGAGGTCTGCGCCGCGCAAGGGGAAAACCGGCACCGGCTCCGCTCCGCTGCGGAAGCCGTCGAACGCCTTTCGGGCATCCTCGTGAACGACCGGCAGAGGCTCGCCTGCCGTTGCCGCAAGGGCGTACGTCATCGGCTCAACCCCGTGCTCGGCGACGAGGCGCCGGATGCCGAGGGCATCGAGCGGCAAAAGGCTGGTCTTCAGGACTGTGACGAGGCGGGCATAGGCCGCGAGCTTGTGCTGCTCGTCGTTGGAGAGCCGCAGCCGCTCCCGCAGCCGGTCGGCATCCTCCTCGGCCAGGACCGCGAGTGCTGCGAGGCGCCAGGTCGCGGCCGGCATCTCCCGGTTGGCTCCGGCCACGCGGGCGAAGCGCCCGAACTCCGCCACTCCGCCGAGAGTCCAGGTCAGGAAGCCGTGCTCCGCAAGGACCCGGACCGTATCCTCGGCCCTCTGCGCCACGAGCAGCCTCATGAGTTCGTGGCGGATCCTTTCTCGGGACAGGATCGCCAGGCCCTGGCGCTCCGCACCGGCGGCCGCCAAGCCTTCCGGGTCCGGGTTTCCTTGCGCATATTCGGCGTGGAAACGGAAGAAGCGGAGGATTCTCAGGTAATCCTCGCGGATGCGCTTGTGCGCGTCGCCGATGAAGCGCACCCGCCTGGCGGCAAGGTCGGCGATGCCGCCCGTGTAGTCGTAGAGGCGCCCGTCGAGGCCGAGCGACAGCGCATTGATGGTGAAGTCCCGCCGCCGCGCATCGGTCTCGAAATCGTGACCGAAGCGGACGACCGCATGGCGCCCGTCCGTCTCCACGTCCTCTCGCAGGGTCGTCACCTCGAAGGGCTCGCCGGACACGATGACCGTGATCGTGCCGTGCTCGATGCCCGTGGGAACGGCCTTGAAGCCGGCCTCCGCCGCCATGCGCAGGATGTCGTCGGGCCTGGCGGTGGTGGCGCAGTCGACCTCCGTCACCGGGCGCCCGAGCAGCGCGTTGCGGATCGCGCCGCCGACGATGCGAGTTTCCGCTCCGCGGTCGTTGAAGGCTTCGAGCAGGCGGCGCAGTGGCGCGCGCCGGAGGAGACCCTCGAGGGCCCCTTGGTCGAGGGATCCGATCACTTGAACCGCCCGGGGACGAGGCGCCCGTCTTCCATATGCGAAGGCACATAGGCCCCCGTCTGGCGATCCGCCAGAATGCCGGTCATCAGGAGGGAGACGACCACGACCGCCAGCCCGGCGATCACGAGCCAGACCGACTGGGCGCTCCAGGAGGACCAGAGCAGCGGATTGCGGCGGCGGATAAGGAGATAGATGGCGAAAGCGACGAAAGGCACGAGGAAAAGCACCAGCTCCTGAATGATCGCTCGTGTCATGTAGCATAGAGCCTTTCGTACAGATTGCGGATGATGCCTGCCGTCACCCCCCAGATGTAGCGTCCTTCGTAGGGCATTGCATAGTAGCGCCGCAGCCGCCCCTGCCGCTCCAGGGCGTGCAGTTCATGGTGGGCGGGGTTCATGAGGAAGCGGAGCGGCACCTCGAACGCGTCCGCCACCTCGTGCGGATTGAGGCTGAGCCTGTAGGACGGGGAGATCCGGGCCACGACCGGCATGACGAGATAATTCGATGTGGACAGATAGGCATCGAGATAGCCCAGCGGGCCGATGAAGCGGCTGTCGAGGCCGATCTCCTCCTCGGCCTCGCGGCAGGCTGCCGCCCCGATGGAGGCGTCGGTCGGGTCGACCCGACCGCCCGGGAAGGCGATCTGCCCCGAGTGCTGGCGCAGGCCGGCAGCCCGCTCCGTGAGGAGGAGGGTCGGCTCCTCGCGCGCGACGACCGGCACGAGAACCGCCGCGGCCTTCGGGTTCAGCGGGCGCACCAAAGGGATTTCGTCGAGGGTGTGGTCTCCCCTCGGATTGGCGAGCGCATCCGTGGGGTCGGGAGGCTCCGGCCGCAGGCGTTCCGTGGCGCGCGTCAGGAAATCGGACAGGTCGGAATCCTCCGCCACCCTCATCGGGACGCCTCCAGATCGGAAGCCGGCGCAATGGGAAAGAATGCGTCCTGCACCTGGAGGCCGAAGACCTCCCCTCCCGCATGGTCCTTCGTCTCGCCCATGCCGATCAGGTCCATGGCGAGGGAGCGCGTCACTCGCGCCCACAGATCCCCGCGGACGAGGACATAGGGCTTCACGCCGCCCGCGACGTCCCGTTCGAAGCGGAGGGGATGGTCCGGCCCCACTTGAACGAGATCGTCCACGTTGGTCCGGAAGGCGATCTGGCGGCTCTCTCCCTCTCCTTCGACGGCCATCTCCACCGCGAGAAACGGCACGTCCTCGACCGCGATGCCCACCCGCTCGACGGGGGTGACCAGGACATAGCGCTCCGGATCCTTGCGCAGGACGGTGGAGAACAGCCGAACCAGGGCGGGGCGCCGGATCGGCGTGCCCATGTAGTACCAGGTCCCGTCGGCCGCGATGCGCATGTCGATCTCGCCGCAATAGGCTGGATTCCAGCGCTCGACGGGCGGCAGCCCCTTCCGGGCGGCGTCGCTGCCGAGGGCCTCGACCAGTCGGTTCAGGGCAGTTCCCGGAGGGGTGGAGATGGGATCGGTCATGACGCAAGCGTGAACAATAAATTAACCTGGGAGGATCGACGAACGGCCATCATTCGCTACTTCCTAGAGCTATAGTGTCATCGACTACGCCGTCCAGTTCGTCACCTTACAAGCTGCGTCGCATCGACCCGCTTGCATGTGGGTGTCCACCGAAGGCAGACTAGGCCTGGGGGCGAATGAATGAGTGGAGATAACCTCATGACGGCCAGCATGGCTCAGGCGCCCACCGCACTGGACGATGCGATCATTCGAAATGCGGAAGCGACGCTTGAGACCGTCGGACGGGCCAGGGAAGCCATCCACACGGTCATCTTCGGCCAGGAAGACGTCGTCGACCTGACCCTGATCACGCTCCTGGCCGGCGGGCACGGCCTGCTCGTGGGCGTCCCGGGCCTCGCCAAGACCAAGCTCGTGGAGACCCTCGGGACCGTTCTCGGCCTCGACGCGAGGCGCGTCCAATTCACGCCTGACCTGATGCCGTCCGACATCCTCGGCTCGGAGATCCTCGACGAGGGCGCCGACCGGCGGCGCTCCTTCCGCTTCGTGAAAGGGCCGGTCTTCACGCAGCTCCTCATGGCCGACGAGATCAACCGCGCCAGCCCGCGCACGCAGTCCGCCCTTCTCCAGGCGATGCAGGAGCATCACGTGTCCGTGGGCGGCGAGCGGCACGACCTGCCCCAGCCTTTCCACGTTCTGGCGACGCAGAACCCCATCGAGCAGGAGGGGACCTATCCGCTGCCCGAGGCTCAGCTCGACCGCTTCCTGCTCGAGATCGACGTCGGGTATCCGGACCGCGCGGCCGAGCGGCGCATCCTGATCGAGACGACGGGCGCGGAAGACCGCAAGCCCGTCGCGGTGATGAACGCCGACGGCCTCATCAACGCCCAGCGCCTCGTGCGCCGCCTGCCCGTGGGGGAGAGCGTGATCGAGGCGATTCTCGACCTCGTGCGCTCCGCCCGCCCCGAGAGCGACCGTGTCGAGGGCGTCACCGACAAGCTCCTCTGGGGCCCGGGCCCGCGCGCGAGCCAGTCGCTCATGCTGGCCGTCCGCGCACGCGCCCTGATCCAGGGCCGCGTGGCGCCGTCGATTGCCGACGTGGTGGCTCTGGCGGAGCCGGTGCTGAAGCACCGCATGGCGCTCACTTTCTCGGCCCGTGCGGACGGAGAGACCATCAAGAGCGTGATCGGCCGCCTCACGGCGCGGCTGGCAGGCTGACCGGATTCACGCCATGGCCCGTGTCCGGGTCCTTCCCGAAGACGCACGTCTTCCCGGCCGTCACGAGACGGAAAATGCGCTCACCCTGGCGCAGCGGATGCCGCGCCTCGTGCTGGAGGCCCGCCGCGTCGCCGCGAGCCTCTCGCACGGCATCCACGGGCGCCGGCGCGCGGGCATCGGCGAGACCTTCTGGCAGTTCAGGCCCTTCGTGGCCGGCGAGGCGGCGCATCGCATCGACTGGCGCCGCTCCGCGCGCGACGACCGGCTCTACGTGCGCGAGCGAGAATGGGAAACGGCCCAGACCATCTGGTTCTGGATCGACCGTTCGGCCTCCATGGGCTACGCGTCCGACCTCGCTCAGGCCCCCAAGATCGAGCGGGCCATCGTGCTCGGCCTGGCGCTCGCCAACTGTTTCGTGGAAGCGGGCGAACGCGCGGGAATGCTCGGCAACATGCCGCCGCGCGCCACCCGGCGCATCGCGGAGGTGATGGCGCAGACCATGGTGGCGGATCGCGGCTCCCTCGAGGAGGACCTGCCGCCGCAGGCGCCCATCGCGCCGCTGCACGAAGCTGTCCTGATCAGCGACTTCCTGTCGCCCGTGAGCCAGATCGCCGCCGTCGTCGAGGGTATCTCCAGCCGCGGCGCGCGCGGGCACCTCATGATGATCGTCGACCCGGTCGAGGAGACCTTCCCGTTCCAGGGTCAGGCCGTCCTGCACGATCTGGAGGACGGCTTGTCCCTGCGGATCGGCGACGCCATATCATGGGGACGGGTGTATCGGGAGCGCATTGCGCAGCATCGGGCGGAACTCGACGAACTGGCCCGCCGGCGCGGCTGGACGATGACCATCCACAGGACGGACCGCCCCGCGAGCGAGGCGGCCCTGCGCATCCTGACCCTCGTCACTGCATCCCGCGGCGCCAAGCCAGGAGGGCGCTAGTTCATGCTGGGACTACCCCTCACCTTCACGGTCCCGCTCGTGCTGACCGCGCTCGCGGCCCTCCCGGCCATCTGGCTGCTGCTGCGCATCACCCCACCGCAGCCCAAGCGCGTCGACTTTCCGCCGCTGAAGATCCTGGCCGACTTGCGGCCCGAGCGCGAGACGCCGGCAAGGACTCCGTGGTGGCTCCTCCTGCTGCGCCTCCTGCTCGCCGCCTTCCTCATCCTGGCGGCGGCGGGACCGGTCTGGAACCCGATGGCCAGCGACGGCAGCCGCTCGCCCGTCCTGCTGGTCCTCGACAACGGCTTCGCCTCCGCCCACGACTGGCGCGAGCGGCTGAACCTCGCCTCCGAGCGGATCGAGGCGGCGGAACGCGAGGGCCGGATCGTGGCGCTCGTGGCTGCGGCCGACGAACCCGCCGCCGTCGAACCGACCAACCCGGCCGCCGCCCTCGAGCGCCTGCGCTCCTTCAAGCCCCTTCCCCACCTGCCCGACCGCCAGTCACATCTCGAGCCGATCCGTCGCTTCCTCGAGGCGACGCCCGATGCGGAAATCGTGTGGATCAGCGACGGGGTCGCCGGCGTTGACGGACAAGGCTTCGTCGAAGGCTTGGCGCAAATGGCGAGAGAGCGGCGGATCACGGTTGTGCGGGCCGAACGCGCGCCGGCGCTCGCCCTCGCAGGCGTGGAGAATTCTGCCGGGCAGCTCAGCGCCCGCATCGTCAGGGCCGAGCCGAACGGGCGCGACTCAGGCATTGTCCGCGCCCTCGACCTGAAGAACCTCCCCCTCGCCGACATGCGCTTCGCGTTCGAGCCGAACGCCACCGAGACGACGGTCGCCTTCGACGTTCCGACGGAGATCCGCAACGCCATCGCGCGTATCGAGGTCCTGGGCGAGGGTTCGGCCGGCGCGGTGAGCCTGATGGACGAGCGAGGCAAGCGCCGCAGGGTCGGGCTCGTTTTCGGCGGGACCTCCGATCAGGCGCAGCCTCTGCTCTCGCCCCTCTACTACATCGAACGGGCCCTCTCTCCCTACAGCGAGATCCGCCAGGGCCGGGGCGCCGTCGCCGATGCGGTGGCGCAGCTCATCGACGAGCAGGTCTCGGTTCTCGTCCTCGCCGATGTGGGTGGCCTCGACCGCGAGACCCTCGGCCGGGTGACGGCCTTCGTGGAGAACGGCGGGCTTCTTCTGCGATTCGCCGGCTCGCGGCTCGCGGCCGGCAACGACGAAATGGTTCCGGTGCGCCTGCGCCGGGGCGGACGCAATCTCGGCGGCACGCTCTCATGGGACACGCCGAAGACCTTCGCGCCCTTCACGCGAGAAAGCCCCTTCTTCGGCCTCAACATCCCGGAAGAGATCGGCGTGCGGCGTCAGATCCTGGCCGAGCCCGACGGCGACCTCGCATCGAAGACCTGGGCGGCCCTGGCCGACGGCACGCCGATCGTGACGGCGGACAAGCGGGGCGACGGGCTCATCGTGCTCTTCCACGTGACGGCCGACACCACCTGGTCGAACCTGCCCCTGTCGGGCCTCTTCGTCGACATGCTGCGCCGGATCACGGCCCTCGCCGGCGCGCCGGCCGACCTGAACGCGGAGGCGCGCAACGCGGAGAACCAGACTGTGGCGCCGCGCCTGACCCTCGACGGCTATGGCATCTTCACCTCCCCGCCGGCGAATGCCCGCGCGATCACCCGCAACTATGCGGAACGGGCCACCGCTGAACACCCGCCCGGCTTCTACGGCCCGGTGGATTCGAGCCTCGCGGTCAACGCCCTCGTGGCGGGCGACCGGCTGGCGCCTCTGAACTATGCGCCGCTCAACGCCCGCATGGCCGGACTGGTCGGCGCCCACACCATCGACCTGCGAGCCCCGCTCTTCACCCTCGCCCTCGTCCTGCTGCTGGTGGACACGCTGGCGTCGCTCTGGCTCGGCGGCCATCTCGGGAACCTCTTCGGCCGCGGCCGCATGCGCCGCGCCGGTGCCGGCGCCGCCGCGGTTCTGGCCGCATTCCTCCTCTTCGACCCCGCCGCGGGCGTGCAGGCCCAGGAGCGGCGTTCCGCTCCCGCGAACATGGACGCAGCCCTGGTGACGCGGCTCGCCTATGTCATCACCGGCGACGCTCAGGTCGACGAGACCAGCAAGGCCGGCCTGGCCGGCCTGACGCAGGTGCTCGGACAGCGGACCGCCCTGCAGCCCGGAGAACCCGTCGGCATCGATCCCGCGCGGGACGAGATCGCATTCTATCCCCTGATCTACTGGCCCATCGTGGCGACGAGGCCGGTGCCGTCTGAGGCGGCGATCCGACGCCTCGACGCCTTCATGAAGGGTGGCGGCACGGTGATCTTCGACACCCGCGACGCCTTCGGCTCCCGACCCAACGGCGCCGTCAGCGCAGAGGGACAGTATCTGCGCCGCATGCTGGCGTCCCTCGACATTCCGGAACTGGAGCCCGTGCCGCCCGACCACGTGCTGACCAAAACCTTCTACATCCTCGACAGCTTCCCGGGCCGCTACTCCACCGGCCAGACCTGGGTCGAGGCCCTGCCGCCGCAGTCGGAGGACGAGGGCAATCGGCCGGCGCGGTCCGGCGACGGCGTTTCGCCAATCATCATCACGTCCAACGACCTTGCGGCGGCCTGGGCGGTCGGTCCGCGGGGCGAGTCCCTTTATCCCGTGGTCGGAAGCGACCCGCGCCAGCGGGAGATGGCCTACCGCGGCGGCGTCAACCTCGTCATGTATGCCCTCACGGGCAACTACAAGGCCGATCAGGTCCATGTCCCGGCGCTGCTCGAGCGCCTGGGGCAATAGGCCGAGGAGATGTCCTTGCTCTCGATCAGCTTCTCTCCTCTCATCCCCGCCTATGCCCTCTGGGCGGTGGCCGCCGTCGCCGCCCTGCTCGCGGTCGTGGCGATCCTGTCGCGGGGACCGGTCGCCATCGTCCGGGCGGTGGCCCTCGGCCTCGTCCTGCTGGCGCTCGCCAATCCCGCCCTTGTCCAGGAGGAGCGGGAGAAGGTGAAGGACATCGTGGCGGTCGTCGTCGACCGCTCCACCTCCCAGACCCTCGGCGACCGGCAGAGCATGACCGATCAGGTGCAGGCGGAACTGCAGCGCCGCTTCGGCTCCGTCCCGGACGTTGAAGCCCGCTACATCGAGGCCGAGGACGGGGGTGCCGACGACGGGACGCGCCTCTTCGCGGCCCTGTCCAACGGGCTCGCCGACGTTCCCCCGGACCGCCTCGCCGGCGTGATCTTCATCACCGACGGCGTCGTCCACGACATCCCGCCCACGGTCGACGGTCTCGGCTTCAGGGCGCCGCTCCACGCGCTCATCACCGGGCGGCCGGACGAGCGCGACCGGCAGATCAAGCTGCTGGAGGCTCCCCGCTTCGGTATCGTCGGCAAGGACCAGACCATCCGGGCCCAGGTAATGGAGCGCGGCGGCACCGGCTCGGCCATGGTGACGGTGCGCCGCGACGGGCAGGTGCTGACCCGCCAGCAGGCGCGGGCCGACACGCCATTCTCCGTTCAGGTCCGCATCGAGCACGGCGGCACGAACGTGGTCGAGCTGGAGGTCGAGGGCCTGCCGGACGAGCTGACCCAGGCCAACAACCGCGCCGTCATTCCCATCGAGGGGATCCGTGAGAAGCTGCGCGTCCTCCTCGTGTCGGGCGAGCCCCATGCGGGCGAGCGGACCTGGCGCAACCTTCTCAAATCCGATGCCAACGTGGATTTGGTCCACTTCACCATCCTGCGCCCGCCGGAGAAGCAGGACGGGACGCCGATCAACGAATTGTCGCTCATTGCTTTCCCGACCCGCGAGCTGTTCCAGCAGAAGATCAAGGATTTCGACCTGATCATCTTCGACCGCTACGCGAACCAGAGCGTGCTGCCGTCCAGCTATTTCGAGAACATCGTGCGCTACGTGCGCGACGGCGGTGCGGTGCTCGTCGCGGCCGGGCCGGAATTCGCCAGCTACGGAAGCCTTGCGCAGACGCGGCTTGCCCCGATCATCCCGGGAACACCCAACGGACGCATCGTCGAGGAGCCCTACAAGGCGAGCATCACCGCAACCGGTGAACGCCACCCCGTCACCCGCGACCTGCCAGGCTCCGAAACCCAGCCTCCCGCCTGGGGCGAGTGGCTGCGGATCATCGGCGCGACGGTCCAGTCGGGCACGACCGTCATGTCGGGCGCCAACGACCTGCCGCTCCTGGTGCTGCGCCGGGAGGAGAAGGGCCGGGTGGCGCTGCTCCTCTCCGACCATGCCTGGCTCTGGGCGCGGGGCTACGACGACGGTGGCCCGCATCTCGACCTGCTGCGCCGCCTCTCCCATTGGCTCATGAAGGAGCCGGCCCTGGAAGAGGAGGCCCTGCGCGCCAGCGTCGTCGGGCGGGATATTCGCATTGAGCGTCAGACCATGAGCGACCGGGCCGATCCGGTCACCCTCGTGGCCCCCAGCGGCGCCGAGCGCGGCGTCGATCTCGCCGGGACGCGGCCCGGCCTGTTCACCGCACAGGTGGAAGCCCGCGAGCTGGGTCTGCATACGATCCGCTCCGGCGAGCTCGTCGCCTTCGTGAGCGTCGGACCGGCCAACCCGCGCGAGCTCACGGACGTGTTCAGCAACATCGAGGCGCTGGAGCCCATTGCCGGGGCGACCGGCGGATCGGTCCGGCGCGTCGCTATGGAGGGCGAGCAGGGCATCACCGTGCCCCGCGTTCTCGCGGTGCGCTCCGGCTCGCGGTTCTCAGGCGGGGACTGGATCGGGATCAGGCCGAGCGAGAGTGCCATCGTCCGCGGCGTATCGGTCTTCCCTCTCGCGCTCGGCTTCCTGGGACTTGCCCTTCTCATCGGCGCGACGCTCGCGGCGTGGCTGATCGAAGGACGCCGCCGGGCCTGATCAGGGATCGGCCGGCAGGGGCGTCACCAGCCCCTTCGCGCGGGCCAAGGCCCCCTCCTTCAGCTCCAGGGCAAGGAAACGGTCGGGATTGACCGGCCCGGGGAGCTGCAGGTGGCGCGGCGGGATGCGCGTGAAGCCGAAGCGGGCATAATACGGCTCGTCTCCCACCAGCAGCACGAGACCATGCCCCTTCTCCTGCGCCGCCTGGAGCGAGCGGCGCATGAGCGCCGCGCCGATGCCCCGGCTCTCGAACGCCGGCTCCACGGTCAGAGGGCCGAGCATCAGGGCGGGCTCCTCCCCGGCCATGACCGGGGTCATGCGGACGGAACCGACGAGCAGCGTGCCGACCAAGGCCGTGAAGGAGAGATCGAGCAGATGGGGCGCGCCTTCGCGGAGGCGCGAGGCAGTGCGGGCGAAGCGGCCCGGCCCGAAGGCGCGCTCGTGCAGGCGTTCGATGGCCTCGGAATCAACGGGTTGTTCGGCGCGAATGACGAGGGAGAGTTCGGTCATGGACGACTCGGGGATCTGGCGTGACGACAGGTGGCGGCTGGACGGAAGGTCAGCCGTTTCGTCGTCGCAGGATCCGGGTCGTGATCATGAAATTGGGCTTGTCCCTGAAGGCTCTCCGCCATAGCAGCGTCAGGGACGCAGCGCAAACGGTTCTCACCAGCTCTCGGTCACCGGGTGCCCCGAGACGATCTCGGCCAGGCGGCGGCGGGTCGCCTCCGTCGTTCCCTCGGGCAGCCGGTCGAGTGGGAAGAAGCCGGCCTCGGCGATCTCCCTATCCGGCTGCTTCGGCCCGGCGACGGTGAAATCCCGGATCGCGTAGACCAGAACATGGTCCCGCTGCGAGACCTTCGCGTTGAAGAAGACCCCGACGAGCTCGGGAGGACCTGCGATCTCGATGCAGGCCTCCTCGAGCAGTTCGCGCCTCAGGGCTTCGAGAGCGGTCTCGCCCGCTTCCACCCCTCCGCCCGGGAGGTGCCACCCAGGCACGTAGGTGTGCCGGATGAGGAAGACCCGGCCCTCCCCGTCCAGGACGACGCCGCGCACGCCGAGGGTCAGGCCGCGCGTGACGCGCCAGTACCGGTGCAGTCCCCATTGCAGCAGGCGGAAGCCGAGACGTTGCTGAGCGTATTCGGACATTCGATGACCAGATCACAACAAGATTACAGAATGCTGAACGGAGCCACGCAAATTTTGCATAACTGTTCCGTCATCTTAGCGCGTGACCTGCGTCAGGCGCAGGACTAAGACAGCGTCAGCATAAAGGTGTTCCAATGTTTCTCTCCCTGCTCCTGTCCCGCCTGAACCGCTCCGCCCGCTTCTCCTGGTCGCCCGCCCTCAACCTGACGGACCGGACGATCTACTCGACCCTGATTCCGGGCGCGCAGTACTAACACCGTAAAGCCTCGCAGGCTTCGGACGCCTGTGCCTCCTGTCGTGCCGTGAGCGGACGGGAGGCAGGCGAAAGCTCTGCATGCCGCCGTCGCGCAACGGCAAACGAGCCTGCGAGCAGGCTCTTCGGATTTTTCTTTGCCGGTCCCCGCACCGGCCGTGCTTGACGTGACGATCCGGCTCGGCGAACTCTCGTCGGACCCGTAACGTCCGAGCCGCCATGTTCCGTCTCGCCCATCTGACCGATCCGCATGTGGGACCGCTGCCGCGGCCGAAGCTCCGGCAGCTGCTGAGCAAGCGGCTGACCGGCTGGTACAACTGGCGCCGCAGCCGCCGGGAAATGCACGACATGGAGCTGCTGGCGGAGCTCGTCGCCGATATCCACGAACAGAAGCCGGATCACATCACCTGCACCGGCGATACCTGCAACATCGGCCTTCCGAGCGAATGGCAGACCTCCCGCGTCTTTCTGGAGGGCCTCGGCGATCCTTCGCGCGTGACCTTCGTGCCCGGCAACCACGACGCCTACGTGATGGGGTCCCTCGAAGGCCTCCTGAAGGAGGTTGCCCCCTGGACCCGGGGCGATGACGGATCCGAGGGCGTGTTCCCGTACCTGCGCCGCTACGGCCGCATCGCGATCGTCGGCCTGTCGTCCGCAATCCCGACCCTTCCTTTCGTGGCGAGCGGACGCGTGGGCTCCAAGCAGCGCAAGGCCGCCGAGGAGGTGCTGGGCGATCTCGGGCGGGATCCCTCCTGCTTCCGCATCGTGCTCATCCATCATCCGCCCCATGTCGGCGGCGCGCAGCCCGGACGCAACCTGACCGACGCCGACAAGCTCGAGACCATCATCCGCCGGGTGGGCGCGGAGCTGATCCTGCACGGACACAACCACGTGGGCTCGCTCGCCCATCTCGAAGGCCCGCGCGGCCCCGTGCCGGTCGTCGGCGCCCCCTCGGCCTCGGCCCGCGGGGGAACCCTCACCCACACGGCAGGCTATCACCTCTTCACCATCGACCAGGACGAGACCGGTTTCCTGCTCAAGGCGGAGCTGCGCGGGCTGAGGGACGACGGGACCGTCGGCGGAATGGGCATGCTGTCCCTCAGCCGGATCCGCCAGCCTCATGAAGGCTTGTGAGGGCGCTGTGGGCGGCCGTATGGCCTATCAAACCATAGAGGCCCGGTGATCCGGCTCTTCGTCGGGCAGCAGTTGTTCGCAAACGATTTGCAGCCTTCCCGCATCCCCTACAGCGTATTGCGAAAGTCTTCTTGCTCCAGGGCCAAGCTTAGGCAGTCAAGCCTTCTCCGAGAAAGCTCAATTCCTATTTTGGAACCGCCCAGATGTTCCGTCGTTGTTGGGGTGCAGCAGCCACCTGTGCCTTTCGCGAGCCTGCTCAGTCTCGCCGCGGTGATCTGCGACCTCGGAAACAGGAGCTCTTCCCATGAAGAAATATCTCGCCCTCGCGGCCTTGTTCGCCTCCGTGTCGGCACCGGCCGTTGCACAGACGATGGACGGCCGAACCTTCCGCCTGATGGCCATGCAGTCGGACGCCTTCGAGATCGCGTCCAGCCGCCTCGCTCTCGAGCGTTCGCGCAATCCGGTCGTGCGCAGCTATGCGCAGCAGATGATCCGGGACCATGGCATGACGAGCGAGGCCCTCAATGGTGGCCGCGCCGTCTACTCGGCGGCCGGTGAGATGGTTCCTGGCGCCGTGACCGGCACGCTGGCCGGCGCCGGCATTGGCGCCCTGGTCGGCGGTCCGGTCGGTGCGGCCGTGGGTGCCGGTATCGGCGCTACGGCCGGCACGGCTGCAGGCGCGGCTAGCGCCCCCGCGGGTTCCGGAGCGGCTCCGGCTAGCGGTGCCCTCGCGGGTGCGGGTGTCGGCGCGCTCGTCGGCGGCCCGGTCGGCGCGGCGGTCGGTGCAGGCGTCGGCGCCACGACCGGCGCGGCGGCCTCGCGTGACGTTGCTGCGACCGGCGCGATCTCCGCTCCGATGCAGCTGCCCGTCCAGCTCGATGCCGAGAAGTCGGCCATGCTGAACCAGCTCGCCTCCACCAGCGGCCGCCAGTTCGACCGTCTCTACGGTCAGGCCCAGCGCATGGCCCACCAGGAAGCACTGGCCATGTATACGACCTATGCTCAGACCGGCACCGATCCGGCGCTCCGGCAGTTTGCCGCCTCGGTGGTCCCGCATCTGGAGCATCACTACGCAGAGGCCCGCCGCCTGCCTGGCGCAGCCCCCGCGCGGCGCCGCTGAGCCAGAGCGGTTCTGAAACCGGAGCGGCGGGTCCTCGGACCCGCCGTTTCGTTTGTCAGGTACCTTGCAGGAACGCTTCCACCGCCGACCGCTTCGGCATGGGAGCAACGGCCCCCTGCCCCAGGGTCGACAGGGCGGCTGCCCCGTTGGCGTAGGCAGCAGCGCGGAAGGGGTCGCGATGGACGAGCCACTCGGCCAGAAACGCTCCGTCGAACGTGTCTCCGGCTCCCGTGGCATCGACCGCATCCACCAGGCGGCCCGGGATGACTTCAGTGCGCTGGGACGTGGCCACCATGGTGCCGGCCTTGCCGAGCGTGAGCGCCACGACCCCGCAGCCGAGATCGAGATAGAAGGCGCAGATGTCCTCGGGCCGGTCGAGACCCGTCAGCCGGCGGGCGTCGTCGAGCCCCGGCAGGGCGATATCCGCCAGGGCCGTGGCGGCGTTGATGACGGCGCGCGCCCGATCCAGGGGCCACAGCCGCAGGCGCAGGTTGGTGTCGTAGCTGACGACGGTGCCGTTCTCCTTGGCATGCCGCATGGCGACGAAGACCGCATCGGCGCAGCTGTCGGAGATCGCCTGGCTGATGCCGGAGGCGTGCAGGATCCGCGCCGCCGCGATCTGCCTCAATGGCAGCTCCTCCGTCGTCACTTGGCTCGCGGCCGATCCCGTGCGGGCATAGGAGAAGACGTGCCCCTCCTCGCCATAGCTGATGAAGTAGACCCCGGTCCTTCCGCCCTCGCGGACGATGACCGATGAGCGGTCGATCCCCTCCTGGTCCCAGAGCCCCAGGAAATCCCGGCCGAACGTGTCGTCGCCCAAGGCCGTGAAGATGGCGGCCTTCGCGCCCTGCCGCGCCGCCGCGACGGCCGTGTTGGACACGTCGCCGCCGAAGCCCGGCATGTAGAGGCGCTCGTCCCCGCGCCGCACCTCGGCAAACTCCATCAGGGGCTCGCCGATGACCAGGATGTCGATGGTTTTCATGGATGCCCCGCAATGGCCGAGAAGATTGCCGGTCGGTCCTCGCCGAGCGCGATGACCTTCCCGGGATTGAGGATGTTCCTGGGATCGAGCGTGTGCTTCAAGGCCCGCATGAGGTCGAGGGCGACGGGATCCTTGTAGTGCGGGAGCTCGTCCCGCTTGATCAGGCCGATGCCGTGCTCGGCCGAGATCGAGCCGTTCATCCGGTGCACGATGTCGTGCACGATCCGGTTGAAGCGCTCCCACTGGGCGAGATAGGCCGCCTTGTCCATGCCGACCGGCTGGGACAGGTTGAAGTGGATGTTGCCGTCACCGAAATGGCCGAAGGCGCAGACCCGGATGCCAGGCATCTCCGCCTCGCAGGCTCGGGACGCTTCCTCGATGAAGTCGGCCACCCGCGAGACCGGCACGGAGACATCGTGCTTGATTGAGCCACCCTCCAGGCGCTGCACCTCGGACAGATCCTCCCGCAGCGACCAGAGAGCCGCGCTCTGCGCGCCGCTCGCGCTGATGACGGCATCGTCGATCAGCCCCTCCTCCAGGGCCGTCCCGAGGATCGTCTCCAGCTGTTCCTGAAGATCGGCGTCCTTCTGCGGCGACGACAGCTCGATCAGCGCATAGGAGGGATGGCGCTCCGTCAGCGGCCGAACCGCAGCCGGCTTGTGCTTGAGGACGATCTCCAGCCCGAAATCTGTCAGGTACTCGAAAGCGCTCAGCCGTTCGCCCGCCTGGGCGCGCAGGCGCTCGAAGAGCGTGAGGGCCCGCTGCGGCGAGGGACAGCCGACGAAGGCGGTGGCGCGGGCCTGCGGCCGGGGAAAGAGCTTCAGGACCGCCGCCGTGATGATGCCCAGCGTTCCCTCCGACCCGATGAAGAGATCGCGCAGATCGTAGCCGGTATTGTCCTTGCGCAGTCCCTTCAGGCCGTCCCAGATCCGCCCGTCGGCGAGAACGACCTCGAGGCCCAGCGTCAGCTCGCGCATGTTGCCGTAGCGCAAGACCGCCGTCCCGCCCGCATTGGTCGCAAGGTTGCCGCCGATGCGGCACGACCCTTCGGACGGAAGGGAGAGCGGGAAGAAGTACCCGGCCCCTTCGGCAGCCTCCTGCACGGATTTCAGGATGCACCCGGCCTCTACGGTGATGGTCGCGTTCAGGGGATCGATCTCTCGGACCCGGTCGAGCCGCGCCAGCGACAGGACGATCCCCCCTTGGGGCGTGCCTCCCCCGACGAGTCCCGTATTGCCGCCTTGCGGCACGACCGGAACGCCGGCCCTGGCGCATTCCCGGACCACGAAGGCGACCTCGTCCCGATTGCGCGGGCGCACCACGGCGAGGGCCTCCCCGCGGAAGAGGCCGCGGGGCTCGACCAGATACCCGGCGATGTCGCCAGGGTCCGTCAGGATCGATCCGGCCCCGAGTCCGACCGTCAGGGCATCGATCAGCGCCGCGTTCGTCATCGTCTGGGTCGCCGCCATCCTCGCTCCTCGAAAACAGGCCTAGTCATTGCGTCTTGCGCAACGGTTCGCAAGGGCCGCTCCGGCCGGCCAAGCCGCCCCGGATTGACCAAACGTCATATTCTGTGGGGACAATCAAGGGTCCGCGAGCGTCCCGGCGAAGCGCCGTCGCTCCTGCAACCGATGCTTGCCTTTTTTTCGAGTTTGATCGTTACTGCGTCACGGCGCGGTCTCAGATCGCGGGAAGCAAGGCTCGGCATTGAGTCCGGGTCCGAAAATTTAAGGGAACAACGATGAAGTTCGTCAAAACCGTCAGTCTGGCCCTCGTCGGCACCGCCCTTGCGTTCGGCGGGGCGGCGGCGCAGGAGAAGACCGTGAAGATCGCCACCGAGGGCGCTTACGCGCCGTGGAACCTCACGGGTCCGGGCGGCAAGCTCGAAGGCTTCGAGATCGATCTGGCCAACGACCTGTGCGGCCGCATGAAGGTCAAGTGCGAGATCGTGGCCCAGGACTGGGACGGCATCATCCCGGCGCTGCAGGCCAAGAAGTACGACG
>DASQMJ010000065.1:0-88545 GCA_035645535.1 Microvirga sp.
CAACCTGGGCGAGGCCGTCACCTCGCTCTCGTTCGCCATGTTCTACAACCGCATCGGCTGGGTCGCCCTGGGAGCCCTGCTGGTGATGTACCTGCTGCCGCGGCGGGTGCGGCCCTACCAGGAGCGGCTGGATGTGGCCTGCGCCACCCTGCTGACCCTGGTGATGCTCTACACCAAGGCGACCTATGGGCTGGTGGCGCTGGCGTTCCTGGTCTTCCTGCTGTCCGATCCGCGCCAGCGCCGCGTTGCTGCCTCGGTGCTGGCCCTCACCGGCCTCGCGGTCCTGCTCGTCGAGGCGGTCTGGCAGGGCTCCGCCCAATACATCGCAGACCTCGTCCTCACCGGGAAGGTGAGCGGAACTCGGGGGCCGGAGAGCCTCGTGCTCGGCTTCCTGCGCCATCTCTCCGACTACGTGCTGTTCGCCGTCCTCGCCGCCCTGGTGCTGTGGCGGACGTGCAGCCTTCGCGACCTGCTGTTCTTCGGTTTCTGCGCGGTTCCGGGCCTCCTCATCCAGGCGCAGAACTCGCAGCCATGGGGCATCATCACCCTCCATGCCGGAGCCGTCGTGGCAGCGGAATTCCTGCTCCGTTCGGAGACGCGAGAGAAGGCCCGGACCCTCGCGTCGGGTTCCATTTTTCTCGTCGCCGCCCTCCTTCTCCCGACCATGATCCACTATGCCCTCGGGCTCGGCATTCATACCAGCCTCGCCGTCGCGCAGGCCGGGCGCCCATTCGGCCTCCCGGCATTCGAGCAGGTGAGGTTCACTCTCCCCTGGGCACCGGGGGAGTACGGGTTCATGGGACGTTATCTCGACACCATCGAGGACGGCGCGAAAGCCCTGTCAGGTCTTCCCGGGCGGCCGGAGCGCGTATCGGTACTGGATTTCGCCAATCCTTTCTCGGCCGGGCTCAACCTGCCGCCTCCGCGGGGCGACAATGCATGGCTGCATTGGGGTCGGAACGTCAGCGCTGAGCACTTCATCCCGCCGGAGGAAATGTTCAGGGACGTCAGATTTCTGATGCTCCCGAAATGGGGGATCAATCCGGTGCCGTTGCGGGACCTCTATGGCGCCTACGTCGACGCCAACTTCGATCATGCCGCCGAGACGGATTTCTGGATCGTGGCGGCGCGCCGCGGGACCGGCGCCGACGAAATGGCGAAAGGCGGCTCTTCCGTCGATGCCTGTTCGGCGACGGAACCGGCACGCGCATGGCGGGTTGGCGCTGGATACGGATGTCCGCAATGATGCATCGGCTGAAGCGTCCCGCATCCCTCAAGATGCTCGTGGTCGCCATGGGGGTGGCCTGCGCCCTGCTGCTCGCGCTCCCCGGCGAGACGATCACCACGAAATACCTGAACGACCTCTTCATCTTCCTCGACGGGGTCCATCGCGTCACCCTGGGTCAGGTCCCGAACCGCGATTTCCACACCGCCCTCGGGCCGCTCGTCTACTACGTCCCTGCCGCAGGCTACTGGCTTTCGGGCAGCCTCGGCGGCGCCATGCCCACCGGCATGGCGCTTCTCACGCTGATCCTCTCCCTGATCGCGGCGCATGTTGTCGGGTCGCGTCTGCGACCGGCCGTAGGCCTGCCGCTTGCCCTCTATCTCATCCTGGTCGCGGCGGTTCCGGCCAATCTGGGGGAAAGCATCGGGGCTCTCTCCTTCGGCATGTTCTACAACCGCATCGGATGGTCCGCCCTCGGCCTGCTGCTGATCATGCACCTCGAGCCCAGGCGGCCGCACAGGCACCAGTTCGCCCTCGATATTCTCTGTGCCGCCGGCCTCATCGTCCTGATGCTCTACATGAAGGTGAGCTACGGTCTCGCGGGGATCGCCTTTCTCCTGCTCATGCTTCTCGACCCGCGACAGCGTCGCTGGGCGCTCGCGGCTCTCGTGCTCGTCCTCGCCGCGGGCCTGAGCGTGGAGGTCCTGTGGGGCGGGACACTCGGCCACGTCGCGGACCTCGCTCTCGCAAGTCGCGTCAGCGGCACCCCGAAGGAGCTCAACCGGTTCGTGGAGCCGCTCCTCACGAATATGGCCGACTACGTCCTCTTCACGGTGTTCGTGGTCCTCGCCCTCTGGCGCACGAGGAGCGTCCGGAACCTTCTGTTCCTCGGGTTCTGCGCCGGCGCGGGCTTCATGCTGATCAACCAGAACTTCCAGATCTCGGGCATCGTCGCTCTCGGAACCGGGGCGGCCGTCGCAGCCGAACTGCTGCTCCGCGTCGAAGAGACGACGCCGATGGAAAAAAGACTTTCTTCAATTGCATCGGGAGCACCGCTTCTCCTGCTGGCCCTTCTGCTGCCGCCCATCGTCCACACCTCGGCCAGCCTCGCCCTTCATGCGGGCCTCGCGGCGGCGAGGTACGGCGAGGCGCTGCCGATGCCGAAATTCGACCGGATCAGGCTCGCGCGGCTCTGGACCGAGGGCGACCATGCGCTCTTCACCCGCTACCTGGCGAGCCTCGAGGAGGGGGGAAAGATCCTGGCTGCTTTGGGTGAGGACGCCGGACGGGTGCTCGTCCTCGATTTCGTCGGACCCTTCTCGGCCGGACTCGGCCTTCAGCCGCCACGGGGCGACAGCACCTGGTTTCACTGGGGCCGCACCGTGGACGAGACCAACTATCTCCCGCCCGAGCGGATCTTCCGCGACGTACACGTGGTGATGGAGCCGAAATGGGCCATGGAGCAAGCGACCGCGGACGGGCTTCGGGCGATCTATGCCGATCATCTCGCCGAGAACTACGACCTGCTGCGGGAAACGGCCGAATGGAAGGTTTACATTCAACGTGACCTTGAGGAAACGGTGAGCCGGTCCAAACCGGCCGAAGCGGACCCGGCGGCCGACACGGGCTCCGCGAACGGCGGGTAGGCCGAACCGTTCTCCCGAACGCCATTCGTCAGGCGCTGCGGGGCCCCGCCTCCGCAAGGGGCTCCTTCCTGATCGAACGCGACTCGTCCAGGAGCAGGAGCACGAGGCAGAGCATGAGAGCCCAGCCATAGATCGAGCCCACGGTGAGCTGGATCCAGGCGGCCTTGCCGAACTGGTCGATGACGACGGGAACCGGAACGACGAGCAGCGCCATCACGATCCACATGGCGGGCCGGTGCCGATGCTCCATCAGCACCGGCAGCAGGAACAGGGTGTACTGGATCCAGCCGAGGGGCGAGGCGAGCAGCGAGGCCACGAGGGCGAGCGAGCCGACCCTGACGATGCCGGGGCGCCGCCACAGTGCCCAGGCCGCGAGACCGCCGAGGAGCGCAAGGCTCATGACCGTCCCTGCGGAGGGTACGCCCGCCCGCGCCGCGAGACCGGCGAAGGAGGCATTCGTCAGGAAGGAGGCCCGCTCGCGGTCCGATGCCAGGAGCTCGAACCATTGGCGGTAGACGCCCGGCCCGAACACCACCAACGGGACGACGCTGATCGCCGCGGCCGTCGCCGCGGCCGCGAGGGCAGGCAGCCGGTATCCGGCCAGGAGCAGCAGCACGGGCCAGACGAGGAAATTCGGCTTCATGGCGACGAGGAGGCCCATGAGGATCCCGGCCGGAACCGGCGATCCTCGTTCGAGAAGGATCCAGGCCGCGACGGCGGCGAACACGAGGGGCAGGTAGATCTGCCCGAGGAAGAGCGTGTCCCAGAAGCCTGCCAGCGCGAGCGCCCAGACGGCGAAGACCGGCATGTCTGCGCCGCGGTAGCGCAGGACCAGAAGGACCACGGTCGCCGCGTAGAAGGCCACCGAAATCCATCGCCAGATCAGGAAGGCCCGGTGCGGGTCGTCGCCGTCGAGGAACTGGAACAGCAATGCCGAGATCGGCGGGTTGAGGTTCGGGTTCCAGGCCTCGAAACCCGGAAGCTGAACGTGAAAGGTCAGGGGATAGATCCCATAGGGGTTGAGCCCCTCCTTGGCGGCGCGCCCGGAGGCCACGAAGGAGCCGAAATCCCATAGGGCCGGCGTAGGTGCCATGCGGGGGAACTCGGACCAGATCGTGAAGACCGACAGCCCGGCGAGGGCGAGAAGCGGGATCCATCGCGTCGGCGCCGCCATCATTCCAGGTTCTCCTCAAGCCGTCGAAGCTCGAAGGAGCCCTGAGGAGAGTCTAGCGCTCCGCCCAGCCCTATCCAGTCCGCGCGGCTTCAGTCAGTCCCTCGCACTGACGGAAAAGACCTCGTAGCCCGCCCCGTCCAGCACGCGCACCGCCTCGACCTCGGAGCCGCGCGCCTGTGGAACCCGGGCGCGGGTGAAGACCCGCATCGCCCGCTCCTTCACGGTCTCCAGGGACTCGGCCCGGACGAATATACGGCGCACGACGCCACCTCCCTGTTCCTCGGGTGCGATCGTCTCGATGCGATAGGTTTCCACGCCTCTGCCACTCCAGGGTCTGCCTCACCGGCGATCCTGCTCATAATCGCGCGAAGCGGCCCTGACCATCGCAAAACACGGAATGTTGAGGCGGCATCGGGTCCCGGAATTCGCTCAGGCGCAGGCCGGCAGGATGAAAGCCGGCAACCCGTGCCAGAGAATGGCCACGAGCGAGAAGCCACTGATCAGGACCGCGGCCTGGTTCAGGAACACGTCGGCGACGGAGGCGCCTTCAGCCTCCAGCTGCCGGTATGTGCGGAGCGAATACAGGAGGACCACGGCCGTTGCCGCGAAGGCCGCGAGCGTGGTGCCGACGACGGTGGCAGGGACGACGCCGATACCAAGCAGGGTCGCGTCCGCCCATTCCCGGGCGCAGACCGCGGAGGTGACGCCGTAGAGGATCGTGAACTGCGCGGCCCATGCCAGGAGGCCGCCCAGCATGATGAATACCTGCCATGTGCGTCGCGCGGCCATTCCTACTGCCCTCCCGTAAGCCGGGGAAAACCGTAGACGACGAGGACGCCGACGAGGCCCTGCGCCACCGTGTAGTACCAGAACAGCATGGTGTTATCGAACGTGGTCCGCCTCACGCTGTCGAGCTTGCCCGCCATCCAGCGGGCGATGGTGTAGAACCCCATGATGAGGGTCGTGCCCACGAACAGGATCTGGAACGAGATGATCCCGTAGACGGCGGCGCCGTAGGCATGCGCCTTGGGGCTCAGCCCCGTCTGCAAGTGGGACCAGAGGTCGAGGGCGGAGCCCGCCACGAGCAAAGCCACGCCGACCGCCAGCATGACCGGCACCGATGCCGGGCTGCGGCGGTCGTCCCCGCGCAATTGCCGGCTCGCGATCACGATCAGGATCCCGGATGCGAGATAGAGCACACCGGCCACAACTCCCGGCATCGCACCGGTCGGGACCGTGCCGGCCGGCGGCCAGGCAACGGGATTCACCAGCCACAGGAACAGGTAGGAGAAGATGAGGCAGGTGAAGATCATCCCGCAGACCACGATGAGGGCAATCATGCCCCACCAGGAGTGATTCATCGGTCCGGTCACATAAACCGGGAGCACGTAACCGCCGCCGATATCGGCCGGCGGGCGGGTCGGGCCCGGATCGGTCTCCCACAGCCACCAGACCACGCAGCCGACCGCCAACACGCCGCAGACGACGGACGGAAAGACGAGTTTCACCGTCAGCAGCAGAAAGAAGGCAGCCGTGAATACGGCGGCGAGAACGGGCTGCCAGCCGGGACCCGGGATCTGGAGGATGTATTGCGGGCGCGCATCGAACGGGCTCGTCACCAGCGCCTCGCGGCCGCCCGTGGCCGTTCCGGGAAGATAGTAGCGGCCGGCCTCCACGTCCTCCGGCAGGTTCGGCTGGTCCCACAGGGGCTCGCGGCTCACGACATGCGGGATGCTGCGCGTGGCGTAGTTGCCGTTCGGCAGCCATTCGAGGGTTCCGGCGTTCCAGACGTTGCCGGCATTGTCCTCGCCCGCGAAGCGGAAGTTGCGGGCGAGATCGAAGAGGAAGACCGCGACGCCCGCGGCGATCATGAAGGCGCCGACGGTGGAGACGAGGTTGAGCTCGTCCCATCCCATTCCGACAGGATAGGTATAGACCCGCCGCGGCATTCCGATGAGGCCGGTGATGTGCATCGGGAAGAAGGTAACGTTCACACCGAGGAACATCAGGCCGAAGACCCAGCGGCCGAGGCGCTCGGACAGGGCCCTCTTACTCGCCACCGGCGCCCAATAGTAGAAGGCCGCGAAAAGCGGGAAGACCATGCCGCCGATGAGCACGTAGTGCAGATGGGCCACGACGAAATAGGTGTCGTGCGCCTGCCAGTCGAAGGGAGCCATGGCGACCATCACGCCGGTGAGGCCGCCGAGGGTGAAGATGAACAGGAAGCCGATGATGAAGAGCGACGGCGTCGTCAGCTTCATGCGCCCGGCCGCGATGGTGGCGATCCAGGCGAAGACCTGGATCCCGCTCGGCACCGCCACCGCCGTGCTGGCCGCCGAGAAGAAGCTCAAGGACATCTTCGGCAGCCCGGTGGTGAACATGTGGTGGACCCACAGGCCGAAGGACAGGAAGCCCGTTGCGATGAGCGCCAGGACCACGAAGCGGTAGCCGACGAGCGGCGTCTGCGCCATGGCCGGCACGATCATCGACACCATGCCGGTCGCCGGGATGAAGATGATGTAGACCTCCGGGTGGCCGAAGAACCAGAACAGGTGCTGCCACAGGACCGGATCCCCGCCCCTCTCGGCGATGAAGAACGGCCAGTCGAAGGCTCGCTCCAGTTCGAGCAGCAGGGTGCCGAGGATGATCGCCGGGAAGCCCACGATGATCATGGCGGCGAAGACGAGCATGGCCCAGGAATAGACCGGCATCTTGTCGAGGCTCATGCCGACTGCGCGGGTCTTCATGACCCCCACGATGATCTCGATGGCGCCAGCGATCGCCGAGATCTCGATGAAACCTATGCCGAGGAGCCACCAGTCGGCGTTGTCGGCCGGGGAGTATTTGAGGCTGGAGAGCGGCGGGTACATGAACCAGCCGGTGTTCGGCGCGAGCCCGAAGAAGATGGTTCCGAAGAAGACCAGGCCCCCGACGAAATAAGCCCAGAAGGCATAGGCCGAAAGGCGCGGGAACGGCAGGTCGCGGGCCGCCTGCATGTTCGGCAGCAGATAGACGCTCGCGGCCTCCACGGCAGGCACCGCGAAGAGGAACATCATCACCGTGCCGTGCATGGTGAAGAGCTGGTTGTAGAGGTCGTGTCCGATCAGGTCGCTTTCCGGGCTGGCCAGCTGGGCGCGCATGATGAGCGCAAGGATCCCGGCCAGGACGAAGAACAGGAATGCGGTCCCGACATACCAGAGGCCCACATAGGTGTTGTTCACGGCCGTGATGAAGCTGATGCCCGTCGGGGCCCTCCAGGCCTTCTTCAGCCGCTCGAACTCGTCCTTCGGGCGCGGCAGCGGGTTCGGCAGTTCGGTCGCCTCGCGCTCGAAGGACTTCGGGGACTCCGGCGCATTCATTTCAGGTTCTCCAGATAGCCGGCAAGGGCCCGCAGGTCCTCGCCCGTCAGCATACCGTAGGAGGGCATGCGCACCCCCGGCTTGATGTGCTGCGTGTTGGCGATCCACCCTCCGAGGGTGCCGATATTGTTGGGGAACTGCCCCGCTCCGATGGTGCGGCGGCTTCCCACATGGGTCAGGTCCGGCCCGAACCGGCCAGCGGCGTCCGTGCCCCGGACCACGTGGCAGCTGCCGCAGCCGTTGCTGCGGAACAGGGCCCTGCCCCGTTCCAGGAAAGGAGTCTCGGGTATGCGTCCCGGGGCGGCCTGGTTGGTCCGCCAAGCATCGAACTCGGTCGGCTCCAGCGCCAGCACGTCGAAGGCCATGCGCGCATGCTGGTCGCCGCAGAACTCGGCACAGACGCCACGATAGACCCCGGGGCGCTCGGCCGTGAAGCTGAGGCGGTTCACGCGCCCCGGGATCATGTCGACCTTGCCGCCGAGATTCGGGATCCAGAAGCTGTGGATCACGTCGGCGGCCGCAAGGGTGAAGGTCACGGGCCGGCCGACCGGCACGACGACCTCGTTCGCCGTCTCGAATTCCGCCTGCCCCCGCTCGGCGGGATAACGCACGCGCCACCAGTATTGCTCGCCCACCACCTCGATCTGCAGAGCATCCGGCGCCGGCGCATCGGTATCGCGCATGGTGACGAGGCCGTAGGGCAGGAGGACAGAGAGCGTCGCGATCGGGAAGGCGAGGCCGCCGTAAACGACGGTACGGCGGGTGCCGAGCCATGCCCGGCGCTCCGGCGCGGCGAAGATGGCATAGAGCAGCAGCGCCGTGACGCCGAGGAAGATCAGCGTCCCACCCATGGTCATCACGAGGGTGAGAAGATAGAGCCGGTTCGCATCCGCACCGGCCGGATCGAGGGCTGACTGAACGCCCCCGCAGCCTGCAAGGAGCGGAGTCCCCGCGACCAGCAGCAGACACCCGGCACGGAAAGTCCGGGAACACGGCCACCGCCGAGGGCGGGCATGAGTCGATTCCAGGTCCATCCCGCCCTACGTTCTGCTTATGCGGACTGAACGGAAAAGCTTGACCGTGAGCGATAGTTCCCTCGGAGCCATCGCAAAGTGCCTCTTGGGCCTGCCCGTCCTAGCCCTATGGAGCCGTCCGGCTCTCGCCCACGGGGCCGCACCCGACGGGTGGCACGATCTGTGGAGCTCCTGGTCCGGCGACCTTCTCGTCACCGCTCCCCTCACCATCTCGAGCGGCCTCTTCGCGTGGGGCGTATTGCGGCTGCGCCGGAGGCTCGGGCGATTTCCGCCCGGGTTCGGGGAGCGGCAAGTCCTGTGCTTCGCCTCGGGAGCGGTCGTGCTCGTCATTGCGCTTCTGTCTCCCCTGGAGGGCCTCGCGAAGGTGCTGCTCTCCGCACACATGGTGCAGCACGTGCTTCTCGTCACGGTCGCGCCGCCGCTTCTCGTGCTCGGCAAGCCGGAGGTGGCGTGGCTCACGGCCCTGCCCGACGGGTGGCGGAGGAGCTTGCCGCGGCAGAGACGGGCGAGATCGGCCCTACGCCTCCTCGTGCCCCTGGCGAAGCCCCTTCCGGCCGCTCTGCTCCACATGGCGACCCTCTGGGTCTGGCACAGTCCCGCGCTCTTCGACGCCGCCGTAGCGGCGGACTGGCTGCACTGGCTGGAGCACGTCCTCTTCTTCGGAACTGGGTTGCTGTTCTGGCGCGCCGTCATCAAGGCCGCGGCGGGCCGGGAGGCGGCGGCGGGGGGCCTCGTCGCCTGCTTCATCACTCTCCTCCAAAGCGGAATCCTGAGCGCCCTTCTCAGCTTCGCCCGCGAGCCGCTATACCTGACGAGCGACACCGACGCTTGGGGCCTTACCGCCCTTGAGGATCAGCAGCTCGCGGGCGCGATCATGTCGATCCCGATGTGCGTCGTCTATCTCGCGGCGGGGCTTGCCATGGCCGCCCGCCTCCTGACGTCGCCCGCCGTGGAACGGGGCAAGCCCTCGGCTGTTTCAGCCCCAGGAGTGTTGAAACCGAGCCCATGATCGCACGCCGCCTGATCCAAGCCTTGACGATCCTGGGAGCGACAGGGCTCTCGGCCTGCAACGATGCGCCGGACCGTTCCGGCCTCCTTGCCATCGAAGGCGGCGATCCGGAGCGCGGGCGCAGCCTCATCCAGTCCTATGGCTGCGGCACCTGCCACACGATCAAGGGCGTCCGGGGCGCGCGCGGCAGGGTCGGGCCGCAGCTCGAAAACTACGCCCAGCAGCACCTGCTCGCCGGGTTCCTTCCCAACGCTCCGCGCTACCTGATCGCGTGGCTCATGGATCCCGTGGCCTTGAAGGAGGACACCGGCATGCCTGCCCTCGGCATCGACGAGATGGAGGCGCGTCACATCGCATCCTATCTCTACTCGACCGGCGGGCGCAGCTATACCTACCCGCCCGATCCGCCGCCTTCCCTGAGGCGCCATGAGCCCTCGCTCGGCGAGCTCGATCGCACCGTTACCGATCCGTCCGAGACGAACCCGCGCACGAGGCGCATCGTGCCGAGCCCGGACGGGAACGTCGCTCCTCCGGGTTAGAGCATTTTCGGCGAAGTGGATCCGGTTCGCCGTCAAAAAAGGCGACATGACAAAGAAGAGAACTGTTCCATGCCAATGGAACAGCTCTAGGGATCGCTCGTCGTCTCCTCCTCATAGCTCGGCCTCGCCCGGATCAGGGACGCAAAGGCGATGATCCAGATTGCCGCCATGCACAGCGCCAGACCGAGATCGAACCAGGACAGGCGCGGGCCGGGCTGGAGGATCCAGAGCATGTTCGCCCCGTGCTGCACGAGCACGAGGGTGCTGCCCACGATCATGGCGCCTCTGTTGACCCCCGTCGGAACCAGGATAACGATAGCGAGGAACATCGCGGCCGTGGCGATGCCGAGGAGAACCAAACTCACGGGGCCGGCCCGGTCGAGATACCACGCGGCCTCCTCCGGCAGATTGGCGAGCCAGACGATCAGGAACTGGGCGAACCACGTCCAGGTCACGAGCAAGGCCGAGGTCAGCAGGGCACGTTCCAGGCTCACCATCCGCTTCGGCGCGGGATGCTCGGGCCGGAGCAGCGTGATCAGGATCGCGATGGCGAGGGCGGCAAGAACCTGGCCGAATCCGAAGGCGAAGCCGAACAGGCTCGACCACCACCGCGGATCCCGCGACAGGACCCAGTCATAGGCAGACAAGGTCACGATCGGCGTCAGCAGCGCCAAGCCAACGGCGCTCGCGCGACGCGGCTTCCGGGTGCCCGCCAGCCAGAAGGCCAGGGTGCTGCCGACCAGGATGTAAGCGGCGCTGCGTGCAAGGAAGAACGCAGGGCTCAGGAAGGCCGCCCGACCCGGCGGCAGCTCCGCTCGCTCGTCCGCCCACGGAAAGATCCCGTCCAGGCCAAAGGCGAGCGGCATCCCGACGAGAAGGAGCAAGGGCATGGTGAGCGCGGCGGCCTCCGCCTCGGAGCGGACGGGTGCGAGCCAGTCCTCGTTCATCAGGTGCCCGATCATCAGCAGCGCGAGGCTGCCCAGGGCGAGGCCGGCCAGGGAGACGAACACCACGTAGGTCGCCTCCAGGGCGGGCGTGCCTCGCCATGAGAGGGTCACCGCCGCCGCGGCGAGTACGGCAGCCGCCACCACGGGGCCGGTCGGGACCCGCAACGCCGGCAGGGCGGCAGGGCCGCTCATGGAGTCTGCCCCTGGCTGGACGAGGACGCGGTCTCGCGGGCCTGAAGTTCCTTGACGTAGTGGGCAATGGCCCACCGGTCTTCCGGCGGTACCCGGTCCGCGTAGGAATACATCAGCCCCTTCCCTTGCGTGATCACGGTGACGATCTGCAGCGGCGAATAAGCCCGGATGCGGTCCTGGTGGTAGGTGGGCGGCGCGGGAAACCCGCGCGACACCACAGCTCCGTCGCCCCGCCCGCGCACGCCGTGGCACGGGGAGCAGAAGGCCAGGAATCGCTCCTCCCCGCGGCGGATGAGATCCGGCGTCACGGCCGGACCGGGCGGCGCAAGGGCTGCCGTCTGCGCCGCCGTCCCTCGCGGAACGGTGCCGGGCGGCACCGGCACGTAGGCGCGCTGCACCACCCGGGTGGACGCCACCGCCGTCATCTCTTCTGTTCCTGAATCGCACGCGCCGAGCAGCACCGCGCCGGCAAGGACGAGGAGCGGCCTCATGCCGGCACCTCCCGGACGATCTCGGGCGAGAGCGTCTCCAGGAAGTCCCAGGTCTTCTCCGGCTCGAAGAGAGGATCCTCGCTCAGGATGCAGAGGAAAAATCGGTCCTGGGACGCGCGCTCGAAGCCGTGCACCGCGAAGACGGGATGATGCAGCCGCGGCAAGCGCAGGACGAGGAGCAGGCCCAGCAGCGTCGACAGCCCTGCCCAGAGAATGGCGACGATCAGGGTCGCCGGGATGAAGGCCGGCCAGCTGTGGAGCGGCCTCCCCCCGACGTTGAGCGGATAATCGATCGCGTTCATCCAGTACTGCGAGGCGTATTGCACGGCCGCGCCGATCAGGCCGGCCACGAGGGCGATCCAGGGGATCGCCCTCGTGCGGGTTCCCAGCCGGTGCGCGATCTCGCGCAACGGGAAAGGGCTGAACGCGTCGAGCCGGGTATAGCCCACGGCGCTTGCCGTCTCGACCGCTGCCTTGAGGGCCTCGGGCGTCCTGAACTCCGCTATGAGCCCGTGGAGCTTCTCCGTCATCCGGTCTTCTCCAGATGCTCGTCATGGCGCGTCTCGAACATGGACACGACGGGCAGGAAACGGATGAACAGGAGCACGAGGGCGGCGAAGAGCCCGACCGTGCCGAGGAAGAGGCCCCATTCGGGAATCGTCGGCGTATAGTTGCGCCAGATCGACGGCAGATAATCGGTCTGCAGGCCGCCGACGATGATCGAATAGCGGTCGAGCCAGATCCCGATGCCGATGGACAGTCCGACGAAGACGCCCGCGATCATGCTCTGCCGAGCGATCCTCAGCCAGAACAGCTGCGGGATGAGGACGCTGTAGACGATGGCGGCCCAGTAGAAGCCCGCATAGTCCCCCGTCATGCGGGTGAGCGTCGCCTGCCGGGTCAGCGGATCGGTCAGGAAGGCCCCGGCGATCTCGTCGAGATAAAGGTATCCGGACACCAGCGCGCTTGCGAGGACGAGCCTGCCCAGGAGGTCCACGTCCCGGTCGTCGATGTAGCGCTCGAGCCGCAGGCCCCACCGCAGCAGCACGGCGACGAGCAGCACGATGGAGAGCCCCTGCGCCAGGCCGGTCGCCACGAAATGCAGGGGCTGGCGCGTCTCGTGCCAGTCGGGCACGAGGGTGACGGCGAATTCGAAGGCGACCGTGCTTTGCATGATCAGGATCAGCGGCAGGACCAGGATCGCGACGAGACGATAGGCCCGCTGGTGATAGGCCCAGTGCCGCACGGAGCCGCGCCAGCCGAGCGCCAGGACGCCGTAGATCTTCTCCGCGATCCTGCTGCGTGCGCGGTCTCGCAGGGTTGCGAGGTCGGGGATGAGGCCCACGTACCAGAGGAGACTCGTCACGATCGCGTGGGTGCTGATGGCCCAGAAGTCCCAGGTGAGCGTGCTGCGGAACTGCGGCCAGACCTGAAAGGTCGCCGGATAGGGGAAGGTCCAGTAGAACAGCCATGGCCGGCCGAGATGAAAGATCGGGAAGATGCCGGCGCAGATCACGGCGAAGAAGGCAACGCCCTCCGCGAAGCGGTTCACCGCCGTGCGCAGGTCGTGACGGCGCAGTACCAGACTCGCGGCGAAGAGGCTGGCGCCGTTGGCGATGCCGATCCACCAGGCGTAGTTGATGAGGTCGAAGCCC
Source organism: Microvirga sp. (assembly GCA_035645535.1). Classification (GTDB taxonomy): domain Bacteria; phylum Pseudomonadota; class Alphaproteobacteria; order Rhizobiales; family Beijerinckiaceae; genus Microvirga. Next base: position 13,272 of record DASQMJ010000065.1, read on the forward strand.
CAGACGAAAGGCACGTTCACGCCCCAGACGCCGATCCCCACGGCCACGACCGACACGAGCGTGTAGCCGAGCAGGAGCACGAGCGCGCCCGCTGCCAGGAGGGAGACCCACCAGGCCCAGCCGAAGCGGGGCACGAGCGGGATATCCGCCACGGGACTCGTGAGGACCTGCGTTTCGCCTGCCATCCCGCTACTCCCTGTCCGCGGCGGTGGCGGCCCTGCGCCTGGATGGATCCTCGATCCGGGCCAGGTAGGTGGTCCGCGGCCTCGTATTCAACGTGCCGAGCAGGGCGTAGTTGCGGGGACTGCGCTTCAGGCGACTCACCGCGCTCTCAGGGTCGTTGATGTCCCCGAACACGATGGCCTGCGTCGGGCAGGCCTGCTGGCAGGCGGTCATCACCTCCCCGTCGCGCAGCGGCCTCTCGTGGATCCGGGCATCGGCCCGGGCAGCGCCGATGCGGTGGACGCAATAGGTGCACTTCTCCATCACTCCACGGCTGCGCACCGTCACCTGCGGATTGAAGGCTTCCGGCGAGGCGGCATAGTCCGTGCCCTGATAGTCGAAGAAGTTGAAGCGGCGTACCTTGTAGGGGCAGTTGTTCGAGCAGGTCCGCGTGCCGATGCAGCGGTTGTAGACCATGTCGTTGAGACCCTCGGACGAATGCACCGTGGCGTTCACGGGGCAGACCACCTCGCAGGGCGCCTTCTCGCAGTGCATGCAGAGCACGGGCTGGAAATAGGTCTTCGGCTCCGCCGGATCTCCGGCATAGTACCGGTCGATCCGCAGCCAGTGCATCTCGCGGCCCCGCGCCGCCTCCTCCGGGCCGACCACGGCGACGTTGTTCTCCGCTTGGCAGGCGATGACGCAGGCATTGCAGCCTATGCAGGCATCGAGATCGATGGCCATGCCCCAAGCGTGCCCCTCATAGGGCCATTCGGGATAGAGGGACGGGGGCTCGGGCGGTGTCGGCGTCGCCGAATGCTCGGGCACCGTGACCCTGACGATGTCGCGCCCCTGCAGCGAATGATGCTGCTGCGTGGTCACGAGCGCGATCCGTTCGCCGGTCTTGCGGATCTCGCCCCGGGCGACCCAGCGCCCGCCGGTCGTGCGCAGTGCATAGGCGTTGAAGCCGACCTCGCTGCCGACCCGGCCGGCTTTCGGGCGGCCATAGCCCAGGGTCAGGGTGACGGCGCCGGGCGCGTGGCCGGGAAGCACCCAGACCGGGACGCGCAAGGCACGGCCCGACACGGCAAGGTCCACCGCATCTCCTGTCGCGAGGCCGAAGACTTCGGCCGTCTCGGGTGAGATCAGGGCCGCGTTGCCCCAGACCTGCTTCGTCAGCGGCTTCGGCAGTTCCTGAAGCCAGCCGTTGTTGGCATAGCGCCCGTCCCAGACGGAAGGATCCGGCGCGAAGACCACGTCGACACCGGCCGTTTCCCCAGATGCATTCGAGCCGGCGCTCCAGCCGACCGTGGGCGCCACATCGACGGCAGGCGAGGCCGAGTTTTCGACGACGCCGTCCTCCAGCGCCCGGCTCCAGCGTTCCTCGAAGGCGTCGCCCCAGGCCTCGCGCCACGTGGTCTGCACGAGGGTGCGTGCCTCGACCGTCTGTCCGATCATGAGGCCTAAGAACTCCTCCGCGCCCAGGCTCGCCTTCAGGGGCATCACCGCAGCCTGACGGATGCCGACGGTGCCGTCGAAGGCACGCAGGTCGCCCCAGCCTTCGAGAGCATGACGCTCAGGGACGTGCCAGTGGCAGGCCGAGGCCGTCTCGTCCTGGTGATAGCCGAGATGAAGCGACAGGGGTACGCGCCGGACGAGGCTGCCGAAATCGAGATCGGCCGGTGCCGTATAGACTGGATTACCGCCGAGGATGAGCAGGCGGGACACCTGACCGGCGGCCATCGCCTCCGCGAGGGACTGGATAGCCGGCGCCTCGCCAGAGGCAGGCCGCACGGGCTCGATGGCGCGGATCGTGGTTCCGAAGGCGCCGAGACGGGCATTGATGGCGAAGGCCAGCGCGTGGACCTGGGGCGGCTGCTCCCGCCCGGCGACCACGAGCCCGCGGGCGCCTGCGCGGCGCAGGTCGTCCGCGAGGCGTGCGACGGCGGGATGCTGCTCCGCGGGCGACGAAGCGCCCGCCTCCAGTCCCGCCGCGAGGCCCTGCACGAAGGTCTCGATGTCCCGGGGCCGAAGCGCGACCCGCTCGTCCGCCCGCGCACCGACGAGACTGGGCCTCGTCTCCACCGCCACGAGGCGCGGCAGCGGCCGGTCCTGCACCCGGCGCCTGGCCTGATAATCCGCCGCGTAGCGGATGTGGCCCGGCTCCTCCAGGAAGAGGTCGCCTCCGAGCGTCACGATCACGTCCGCCTGCCGCAGGTCGTAGATCGCATCAATGGCTCGGCCGAAGACGGACATTGCGCCGGCACGCCGGTTGTCCTCGTCGACGGGGGCATGGAAATGCCATTGCGCCGCCGGAAAGAGCTGCCGCGCGAGCGACGTGAGCCGGTCCAGGGTCGGGGAGGCTGTCGGGGGCATCAGGACGTGCAGCCCCCTGCCCTCATCGACCACGATTTCGTTGCGCACCGGCCGGATGAACGCGGTCAGCTCCTCCCATGTGCGGGCGACGCCGTTCTGGAGCGGCGTGCCGGACCTGTCCGGGTCGTAGAGCGAGAGGATCTCCGCCTGTGCGAAGACATCGGTCGCCCCGAGGCTCGCCGGGTGGAGCGGGTTGCCTTCGATCTTGATCGGCCGCCCTTCCTGCGCCTTCACCAGAACGCCGCGGCCATATCCGTTCAGATCCAGGGAAGTCGCGACCACGATGGGGACGCCCGGCGTGTAGCCGGGCGCGTTCTGGCTCTGCGACAGCAGGGGCGCATCGGTGATGGGGCGCTGGCTGTCGCAGGCGGAGAGGCCCCCGAGGGCGAGGGAGGCCGACATCAGCCGCAGCAGGGTGCGCCTGTCGATGGCGGCCGTCTGCATGATGTCGGGGAACTCCGCCTCCACGTAGCGCTGCACCTCCGGCACATCGGCGAGTTCCTCCAGGCTGCGCCACAGCTGCGGTCCCTGCTCCTCGGCGAGGCGGGCCCTCAGGGCGTCGAGGTCGATGGGAAGCCGCTCATCCATTCCGGTCACCGATGACACGTGTTGCAGCTCGTGAGGCGCTGCGACGCCTCGCGGTAGAAGGCACGGAGATCCTCCGGCAGGCCCTGCCCGTGCGGCTCGTAGCCCATGACGAAGACCGCCTCCCGCGGACGCAGGTGGGGCACCGGATCCCGGTGGCAATCCAGGCACCAGCCCATGGAGAGCGTCTGGGTCTTCACCGTCCGGGTCATCTGGTCCACCCGCCCGTGGCAGGTTTCGCAGGCGACGCCCTTGGTCACATGGGCGGCGTGGTTGAAATAGGCGTAGTCCGGCAGCCGATGCACGGAGGTCCAGGTGATGGGCTGCCCGAGGGTCATGCTCGAACGGACCGGCTCGAGAATGCTCGCGCCGGTCCAGACCTGCGAGTGGCAGGACATGCAGGTCTGTGCCGAGGGCATGCCCGCATCTGCAGCACGCTCGACGGTCGAGTGGCAGTAGCGGCAGTCGATGCCGAGGGAACCGCTGTGGAGGTCGTGGCGGAAGGGAACGGGCTGCGGCGCCGGCTTGCCAACGTTCCAGGTCGCATCCGCCCGGGACCAGAAATAGCCCAGCACCCCTGTGCCCACAGCCGCGAGGAGCGCGAGGACGATCAGGACCCGAAAGGCGTTGCTGGCCGTTCGTGTGAAGAGTTGCGCCATCGTCTCCTGCCGCGCATCCTCTCATGGGGCCGGGACGGAGGCCCGAGGTGAAGCTTCGCTGTGGACACAATCGGTTCGGCGCAGCTTCGTTCCCTCCCTCCAACCGAAGGGAGCGAGCAGGCTGGCGATCAGGTCATGCGGCCGCGCCCTCGACGCCTATCATTCGGCGGCCTGGGGCATCCCGGCGCCTGTCCGCTCGATCCGGATCGGGATCGACTTGGCGGCCGGCACCTTGCTGCGCTCCGCATGATGCCAGAGCGGGATGAGCGGATTGCACTCGGGATAGTAGGAGGCACAGCAGCCCTCCGGGATATCGTAGGGAGTGACGCGCATGCCGCTCACCTCTCGGACGACGTTGTCGTCGACCGCCGTTCTGAGGGTCACCATCTCGCCCTCCTCCAGGCCAAGGCGAACGATGTCGTTGCGGTTCATGAGGATGACCCGCCGGGTGCCTTTGATGCCCCGGAAGCGGTCGTGATAGCCGTAAACCGTGGTGTTGAACTGGTCGTTCGACCGGACCGTGATCAGCCTCAGGACGTCGTGGTTCCGCTCGGCGATCCCGAGATCCTCCTCCAGACTGCGCGGCACGATGAAGTTGGCCCGGCCGGTCTCCGTGCTCCACTGGCGCTCGCGCGCCTTGTTCGGGCGCGGAAAGCCGCCCGCTTGCCACATGCGCCCATTGAAGTCACGAAAATCTTCCGGGTAGGTCCTCTCGATGGCATCCCGGATGCGGGAGTAATCGGCGACCCACGCGTCCCAGGGGACCTCCTGCTTCGGCGGCAGGGTGGCCTTCGCGAGTTCGGCCACGATCCTCGGCTCCGACAGGAGATCGGGGCTCGCCGGCCTCGCGATGCCGTTGGAGCCATGGATGCAGGCTGTCGAATCCTCGATGGAGACAGCCTGGGGGCCGGTCTCCTGCTCGTCGATCTCGATGCGGCCGAGACAGGGGAGGAGGTAGGAGACCTCCCCATGCACCAGGTGGGAGCGGTTGAGCTTGGTGGCGATCTGCACCGTCAGCCGCAGGCGTGCCCAGGCATGCTCCATCAGGTCGGTCTCCGGGACCGCGCGCACGAAATTCCCGCCGAGGCCCAGGAACGCCTTGACCTCGCCCTTGATGATGGCCTCGCAGGTGTCGACCGTGTTGAGGCCGGTCTTGCGCGGCGGCTCGAAGTCGTACAACTCCTTCAGCTTGTCGAGCGGCACGAGTTCCGGCTTCTCGGAAATGCCGACGGTGCGCTGTCCCTGCACGTTGGAATGGCCCCGCACGGGGCAGATGCCGGCTCCCGGCTTGCCGATATTGCCGCGCAGGAGCAGCAGATTGACGAGCATCTGCACGTTCTCGACGCCGGCGCGGTGCTGGGTCAGTCCCATGCCGTACACGCCGATGACGGCATTCGCCCGGGCATATTGCGCCGCCGCCGCCTCCAGGGCCGCGCGGGGCAGCCCGGATTGACGCTCCAGGTCCGCCCAGGAATACCGGCGGGCGGCATCGGCGAATCCGTCGAAGCCGTGGGTATGCTCGGAAATGAAGTCGTGATCCAGGACCGGCGGGCTCCCTTCCGTCCGCGCCCTGTCGTCGGCCTCGATCAGCGCCTTCGCCATGCCCATGATGGCAGCGATGTCCCCCCCTGCCTTGACCTGATGGTACTGGGAGGAGATACGCGTCTCGGACCCGGTGAGCATCTCGGTCGGGGCCTGCGGGTTGGTGAAGCGTTCGAGTCCTCTTTCCCGAAGGGGATTGAAGGTGATGATCGGAACCCCGCGCTTCGAGGCCTCCTGCAGCGGGTGCAGCATGCGCGGGCTGTTGGTGCCCACGTTCTGGCCGAAGAAGAAGATGCAGTCCGTCTTCTCGAAGTCCTCCAGGAGCACGGTTCCGACCGAGACGCCGATGCTCTCGGGCAACGCTACGGAGGTGCTCTCGTGGCACATGTTGGAGGAGTCGGGCAGATTGTTCGTGCCGTAGAGGCGCGCGAAGAGCGCCCACATATAGGATGTTTCGAGGGACGCGCGGCCCGAGCAGTAAAAGACGACCTGGTCGGGCTCGAACCCCTGCAGCTCGCGCCCGATTTCACGGAACGCATCCTCCCAGGTGACCGGCACGTAGGTGTCCGAGGTTCTGTCCCACCGCATCGGATGGGTGAGGCGCCCCGCCTCCTCCAGGTCGTGGTCGGACCATGTCCGCAGCTCGGCGATCCGGTGCTGGGCGAAGAACTCCGGCGTCACCCGCTTCGTCGTCAGCTCCCACGCCGTCGCCTTGGCGCCGTTCTCGCAGTATTCGAAGGGATGCGGATCGGCGGGCTTGGCCCAGGCGCAGCTCACGCAGGCATAGCCTTCAGGCTTGTTCTGCTTGAGCAGAATCGCATTGCCAGTGACGAGGCGGCCTTCCCTCGTCAGAATCCCCTCGACGGATCTCACGGAGCCCCAGCCGCCTGCTGGGCCCTTGTAGCGTTCGATTTCGGGCTTGTCGGTCATGAGCGCATGTCTCCCCGTGCCGCCGTTCGGCGCGACGTGCCGCCCCACAGTTCTGGGTAATGTCCGGACGAGGCCGGCTGTTCCGCTCAAACGACCTTTGCCTGCCTCTCACGCAGCGGAACCGCTCAAGCTTTACCGCGTTCGCATCGTGCAACACGGAAAGGACTCCGCCATGCGCAACCATGCCCTGACTTCCGCCGCTCTTCTGACCCTTCTCGCCATCCCGCTTGCCGCTTGCCAGACCGCGGGCGGCGCAGCGACGGGCGCGGCAGGCGGTGCCGTCGCCGGCGCCGTCGTTGGCGGCCCTGTCGGTGCAGCCGTCGGCGGGATCGCTGGCGCCGCGGCAGGCGGCATTCTGACGGCGGAGGAAGAGAATCGCGTCCGGACCTTCGTGGTCGCGCAGCGGCGACCGTCGATCCGTGTCCAAGAGGAGGTCGTCGTCGGACAGCCGCTTCCCAGCCGGGTTCGGGTCTATCCGGTTCCGCCCACCGTCGGCCTGCAGAATCCCTACGGCTACACCATCGTGAACGACCGCACGGTTCTGGTGGATCCCCAGACCCGCGAGGTCGTCGAGATCATCGACTGAGGTCGCGGCCGAACCTCGCACCACGAGGGCGGCTCTGCGGAGCCGCCCTTTTCGTGGCCCGCTGTCGATCATGCGGATGGCGGGTCCGGCTCGCCCCTCTCCGGGCGGGACTTGCCGCGGCGGCTCCCGCGGCTTTCCGCATAGGCTTTCGTGAACTCCGCGCCGAACAGCAGGATCAGCGCCGAGTAATAGATCCACAGGAGGATCGTGATGAGGGACGCCGCCGCGCCGTAGCTCGACGTCACCGCGCTCCGCCCCACGTAGAACCCGATCAGGAACTTGCCCGTCGTGAACAGCAGCGCCGTGACAAGGGCCCCGGTCCAGACATCGTGCCATCGGAGGGTAACGGCGGGCAGCATCTTGAAGATCATGGCGAACAGGAGAAAGGCGATCAGGAACGCCACGCCGTTGTTGAGGAACTGCAGGATGACGGCGGCCCCCGAGAACCGCGCCTCCAGATAGGAGCCGAGGGCGGAGATGCCCGCATCGACGAGAAGCGAGACGAGGAGCAGGAATCCGATCCCGAGCACGAGGGCGAGGCTGAGAAGGCGGGTCCGGACGAAGTCCCAGACCCCGTAGTTCGCCGGCGGCGTCGCCTTCCAGATGATGTTGAGGTCGTCCTGCAGCTCGACGATGGCGCCGGTCGCAAGGAAGAGAAAGGTGACAATCCCCACCGTCGTGCCGATGATGCCCGAGCCCACGTTGCTCGCGCCGGCGATCATGGCCTCGAGCGCGGCGGCGGCCGGTTCGCCGATCATGCCGCCGAATTCATCGACGATCGCCCCCTGGGCAGCCTCGACGCTGAAGGCGAGGCCCGCCACCGCGATGGCTGCGAGCAGCATGGGAGCGAGGGAAAAGACGGTGAAGAACGCAATCGCCGCGCCAAGGCTCATGGCGCGGTCGTTCCACCACCCCGCGAACGCCACCTTGAGCAAGCGCCAAGTTTCAGAAAGCATATCGACCGTGTCCGCGGTGAGCCGGCCAGCAAGTGCCGCCGTAGGGTCACGGTCAACTGAATGGCCAGGTTTCCAGTTCCGCCCTGTGAATTGCCATCCGCCGAACTTAAAGCTGTCACACTCCTCCCCTCAGCTGCGCAGCTTCATCCACAGGAGAAAGGAGCTTCCACGTGCTCGATGGGACCACGATCATGTCGTATGGGCTGGAGTTCGCTCCGGCACTCGGAGCCATTCTGGCGGCGGCCCTCGCCGCCTGGATCGTCTGGCGGATCCTGCGGCGTGGATGGCAGCTCGCCTTCGGCAGGCCGGAGAACGCCTCCGTCCAGCCGCAGCATTCCCCGCTTCAGGAAAGGCGCGAGCCCGTGCTGGGCCCCGTCGGCGAGGCCCCGGCGGTCCAGGTGCCTGACACGGCCGACATTCGCGCCCTCAGGGCGAGCATCGACGCTCTGACCCGTCAGATCGCATCGCTGGAGCAGAAGCTCGCCCCGGCCCCGCAGCCCACGGGGAAGATCGTGCCCATCACGCCCGCGATCACCGGTGAGGACGCCTTCCGGAACACCGCGAAGCCGCCGCTCTCCTCCTGAGGTCTTGACGGCGGCAGGTCAGCCGCGGCCGACGAATGGCATTTTGGTGGCCATCACGGTCATGGTCAGCACGTTGGCGTCGAGGGGCAGGCTCGCCATGTAGACCACCGCATCGGCCACATGCTTCGGGTCGATCGTCGGCTCCGCCGCCACCGTGCCGTTCGCCTGCAGCACGCCCGTCGCGATCTTCGCCGTCATGTCGGTGGCCGCGTTGCCGATGTCGATCTGGCCGCAGGCGATGTCGTAGGCCCGGCCGTCGAGGGACGTGGACTTCGTCAGGCCGAGGATCGCGTGCTTCGTGGCCGTGTAAGGCGCCGACAGGGGGCGCGGCGCGTAGGCCGAGACGGACCCGTTGTTGATGATCCGGCCCCCGCGCGGCTCCTGGGATTTCATGATTCGGAACGCCTCCTGGGTGCAGAGGAAGGCGCCCGTCAGGTTGGTGTCGACGACGCTCCGCCACTGCTCGACGGTGAGATCCTCCAGGGGAACCGCCGGAGCCCCGATGCCGGCATTGTTCACGAGCAGGTCGAGCCTGCCGAAATTTTCCTTCGTCTTCGCGAACAGGGCCGCCACCGAGGACGGGTCCGCGACGTCGGTCGGCACCGTGACGATGGACGTCCCCGGCGCCTTCACCTCATGCGCCGCCGCCTCGAGGACATCCACGCGACGGCCGGCCATGACAACCGTGAAGCCCGCCTCCAGCAGCCCGCGCGAAATAGCCTTCCCTACCCCGGTTCCCGCCCCGGTGACGATGGCGATCTTCGAATTCTCTGCCACTTCCTCTTCTCCCGAACCCGCTGAGAATCAGTACGTCGCGCGCCCGCCGGAAACGTCGAAGACGGCTCCCGTGCTGAAGGAGCATTCCTCGCTCGCGAGCCAGCAGATCAGGGACGTGACCTCCTCGACCTCGCCGAAGCGCCCCATGGGGATCTTCGACAGCATGAAGTCGATATGGGCTTGGGTCATCTGATCGAAGATCGGCGTGCGCACAGCTGCCGGTGTGACGCAGTTCACGGTGATGTTGCTCCGGGCCAGCTCCTTGCCGAGGGACTTCGTCAGCCCGATCACCGCCGCCTTCGAGGCGCTGTAGGCCGGGGCATTGGGATTGCCCTCCTTGCCGGCAATGGATGCGACGTTGACGATCCGGCCGTATCCGCCCTTCAACATGGCGGGGACGACCGCCCGGTTGCAGTAGAACAGGCCGTTGAGATTGACGTCGATGACATGGCGCCAGGCGTCGACCGGATACTCCCAGGTGGTCGTGTTCGGCCCGGTGATGCCGGCGCTCGCCACGAGGATGTCGATGCCGCCCATCAGGGACAGGCTTTCCTTGCAGGCTGCGTCCACGGCCTCCGGATCCGCGACATCGACCCTCACGGCAGCCGTCTTCGGGCCGATCTTCTGGCGGGCGGCCTCAATGGCGTCCGCGCTCATGTCCCACAGAACGACCTGGGCGCCCTCCGCCGCGAGGCGGGCGCCGACGGCGAGCCCGATGCCCGATGCCCCGCCCGTCACGACCGCACGGCGGCCCTCGAATCGATTGAAACTGCTCATTGCCTGCCCTCTGCGGCGGATTACTCCACGAAGACTCCGTCGAGTTCGTCCTCGATATGGGTCCGGACAATCTCGTCGAAGCTGTTCTCGGCCTTGAAGCCGAGTTCCATTGCGCGCCGCGCATCGAACCGCTGCGGCCAGCCTTCGACGATGCGCATGACGGTCGGGTCCGGCTCGCGTCTGATCCGGCTCGCGACGCGCTCGCCCGCGATGCGGCGCAGGGCGTCGATCTGCTCCGCCACGGTGACCGAGACGCCCGGCATGGTGAGGCTGCGCCGCGCCCCGAGCTTGGCTTCATCGAGGGTCGCGGCATGGATGAGAAAACCGACGGCCGAGCGCGGCGAGGCATGGGTGTGGCGCACGTCCTCCGGCACCGGCAGGATCGCCTCCTGCCCGTTGAGGGGCTCCCGGATGATGCCGGAGAAGAAGCCGGAAGCCGCCTTGTTGGGCTTGCCGGGCCGCACGCAGATGGTCGGCAGCCGGATGCCGACGCCATCGAAGAACCCACGCCGGGTATAGTCGGCGAGCAGCAGCTCGCCGATTGCCTTCTGGGTGCCGTAGCTCGTGAGCGGCGTCAGGAAGAACTCGTCGTCGATGGCCTCCGGAAACGGCGCTCCGAAGACCGCTATCGAAGATGTGAACAGGACGCGCGGACGATAGTCCTCCGCCGCCCGGATGGCGTCGAAAAGGTAGCGGGTCCCGTCCAGGTTGATGCGGTAGCCCTTCTCGAAATCGGTCTCCGCCTCCCCGGACACGATGGCCGCGAGGTGAAAGATCACGTCGGGGCGGCTTTCGATCAACTTTTCCGCCTCGCCCGGAGCTGAGAAATCGGAGGTCACGGTCGTCACGGCGAACGGACCGTCCTGCGGTGCCTGGGGCTCGACCACGTCGTGCAGGATCGCGCGGGAGATCTCGCGTCCGCCGAGATGCCCCTCCTGCATCAGGCGTTCGACGAGCTTGCGGCCGACCATGCCGGCCGCTCCGAGGATCAGAATTTCCATCAGCGAGCTTCCTTTCGGTACGGCCTACTGTGGCGGCGGGTCTTCATCTTTGCAATGAGGTGTTCGAACGTCGACCGCAGGCGAACGGCACGTCATCGGGATGGCTGCGCCGAATTGTGCAGTGCAAACATGCCCGTTGCCCGGATGCAAGACCGGGTTCGACTTCGGGATGCAGCAGCAATCCGTGCCGAGGCCGCTTGATCTTATCCGGATACTGCGGAAATAATGTCTGCAATCATCGCTGAAGGCCCGCGCCAGACGGGCACATAAGAAGCGGGGGCTGGGAGGAAGCGCATGCTTCAACGCCGTTCTTCGGCTTTGACGCGCCGGTCGCCTGCCGCCTTCGCGCAGGGGTGGTCGCAGATCCGCCGGCTGGTCCATGGTTCTCCTGGAACAGGACGGGTGCCGCATGGCCTCCGTTGAAATCCGGGACGTGAGAAAGGCCTTCGGGGCCACGCAAGTCATCCACGGCGTATCGGTCGACATTCAGGATGGTGAATTCGTCATCCTGGTCGGACCCTCGGGCTGCGGAAAGTCGACGCTGCTGCGCATGATCGCCGGACTCGAGAACATCACCGGCGGCGAGATTCGCATCGGTCCCCGGGTGGTCAACAACGTGCCGCCCAAGGAGCGCGACATCGCGATGGTGTTCCAGAATTACGCGCTCTATCCGCACATGACGGTCGCCGACAACATGGCCTTCTCGCTCAAGCTGAAGAGCGCGCCGAAGGCCGAGATCGCCCAGAAGGTGAACCGTGCGGCCGAGATCCTCGGGCTGACCAAGCTCCTCGACCGCTACCCGCGCCAGCTCTCAGGCGGGCAGCGCCAGCGCGTCGCCATGGGGCGCGCCATCGTGCGCGACCCGCAGGTCTTTCTCTTCGACGAGCCGCTCTCCAACCTCGATGCCAAGTTGCGCGTCGCCATGCGTACGGAGATCAAGGCTCTGCATCATCGGCTGAAGACCACCACCGTCTACGTCACCCACGATCAGATCGAGGCCATGACCATGGCCGACAAGATCGTGGTCATGCACGACGGCATCGTCGAGCAGATCGGCGCTCCGCTGGAACTCTACGATCGCCCGATGAATCTCTTCGTTGCACAGTTTATCGGCTCGCCCGCGATGAACGTGCTGGAGGGCCGTATCGAATCGTCCGGCTTCGCCATGGGCGATCTCATCCTCCCGATCCAGAACGCACCGGCCGCATCGGTCGGGAGGCCGGCCTATTACGGCATCAGGCCCGAACATTTCCGTCTCTCCCGTGACGGGATGCCCATCGAGGTGATCGTGACCGAACCGACGGGGTCGGAGACCCTGGTCGTCGCGAAAGCGGGCGGGCGGGAGATCAGCTGTGTCTTCCGCGAGCGTATCGGCGCGGGTCCGGGCGAGATCATTCATGTTCAGCCGGATCCCGCCCTCGTGCACCTCTTCGACCGGGAAACGGGACGGCGCATCAACTGACTTCAGGCGTGCGGCCCCACCGGGAAGGCCGTGCCGTCGTTCAAGAACATCCCGGGCTGCGGAGGAAACGACGATGACTTTGTCTAGACGCGATCTGCTTCTCGGGACGGCCGGCCTTGCGGCAGGCGCGGCTGGAGCCCAGCTTCTGGGTTCCGTGCCGGCCTTGGCGCAGGGCGCCGCGCCTGCCTACAAGCCGGAACCAGGGGCCTCCCTACGGGTGCTGCGCTGGACACCGTTCGTGAAGGGCGACGAGGATTCCTGGCTCGCCAATACCAAGAAATTCTCCGACGAGACTGGCGTGCAGGTTCGCATCGACAAGGAGAGCTGGGAGGACATCAGGCCGAAAGCGGCGGTGGCGGCCAATGTGGGATCCGGTCCCGACATCATGCTCGTCTGGTTCGACGATCCGTTCCAGTATCCCGACAAGCTCATGGACGTCACCGACATCGCAACCCATTTCGCGAGCAAGTACGGCGGCTACTATCCGGGCCTCGAAGGCTACGCCAAGCGGGGCGACAAGTTCATCGCCCTCCCCCTCGCGGCCATCGGCAACGGCATCCTCTACCGCGAGAGCATGCTGCAGCAGGCCGGCTGGTCCAAGTTCCCGGAAAAGACGGACGAGTTCCTTGAGATGTGCAAGGCTCTCAAGGCCAAGAGCAAGCCGGCGGGCTTCGCCCTCGGCAAGGCGGTGGGCGACGGCAACAACTTCGCGCACTGGATCGTCTGGAGCCACGGCGGCAAGATGGTGGACGAGAGCGGCAAGGTCGTCATCAACTCGCCCGAGACGATCAAGGCCCTGCAATATGCCCGGGAGCTCTACCAGACGTTCATCCCAGGCACGGAGAGCTGGCTCGACATCAACAACAACCGCGTGTTCCTGGCAGGTGACGTCTCGGTCACGGCGAACGGCGTGTCCCTCTACTACTCGGCCAAGAACGATCCGAAAATGGCCGACATCGCCAAGGATATCCGCTCGACGACGTTGCCGGTTGGCCCGATCGGGCAGCCCGTGGAGCTGCACCAGACCACCTCGGCGGTGATCTTCCAGTACACGAAGTTCCCGAACGCGGCCCGCGCCTATCTGCAGTACATGCTCGACAAGCCCCAGATGGACACCTGGATCCAGGCGTCGAGCGCCTATTGCTGCCCGCCCCTGAAGGGGCTGATCGACAACCCGGTCTGGACGGCGGACCCGGTGCACACGCCCTACAAGCGCGCCTCCGAGACTCTGCGGCCGAACGGCTATGCGGGCCCGCTCGGCTATGCCTCGGCGGCCACGATGGCGGACTACGTGATGGTCGACATGGTGGCGGAAGCCGCCACCGGGCAGCGCACGCCAGAAGAGGCGGCCAAGCGCGCGGAGCAGCGGGCGAACCGGTACTACCGCGTCTGACGACGACGGGCGGCGCACGCCGATGCGCCGCCCCACCCTCCCGGAACACCGGAGACGCTCATGGCCGACGCCGCCCTGTCCCACGCCCATGCGCCGGCAGCGCCGACCCGGGGGCCCCTGCTGCAGAGCAAGGGCTTCCTCGGCCTGCTCTTCATGCTGCCAGGAGCAGCGTTCCTGCTCATCTTCCTGACCTATCCGCTCGGCCTCGGCGTCTGGTTGGGCTTCACGGATACTCGGATCGGCCGCTCGGGCATCTTCGTCGGCCTGGAGAACTATCAGCTCCTGTGGGACGATAGCATCTTCTGGCTCTCGGTGTTCAACACCATCCTGTACACGGTGGTGGCGTCCATCCTGAAGTTCGCGCTCGGCCTCTGGCTTGCACTGCTCCTCAACGAGCATATTCCCTTCAAAGCCTTCATTCGGGCCGTGGTGCTCCTGCCCTGGGTGGTGCCGACGGTCCTGTCGGCCATCGCCTTCTGGTGGATCTACGACACCCAGTTTTCGATCATCTCGTGGGCGCTCATAAATCTCGGCCTGATCGAGACACCGATCAACTTTCTCGGCGACATGAACAATGCCCGTGCCACCGTGATCTTCACCAATGTGTGGCGCGGCATTCCCTTCGTGGCCATCACGCTGCTGGCGGGCTTGCAGACGATCTCGCCCTCGCTTCACGAGGCAGCGACCCTCGATGGCGCGACCTCGTGGCAGCGCTTCCGATACATCACGCTGCCGATGCTGTCGCCGCTGATCGCCGTGGTCATGACCTTTTCGGTGCTATTCACCTTCACGGACTTCCAGCTCATCTACGTGCTGACCCGCGGCGGGCCGCTCAACGCCACGCATCTTATGGCCACTTTGAGCTTCCAGCGCGCCATTCCGGGCGGGCAGCTCGGCGAGGGCGCCGCCATCGCGGTCGCCATGGTGCCGTTCCTGCTCGCCGCGATCCTGTTCAGCTACTTTGGCCTGCAACGCCGCCGATGGCAGCAGGGAGGAACGGACTGATGACCTCGAGCGCCAGACCCGTCGATCCGGCCCTGACCGACGAGAGCGTCGGCATGAGCTATCTCAACCGGCTGCCCCGGCGGCTGGTGACGATCTACCTGCCGCTCGCGGTCTTCGTGTTCGTCCTCCTGTTTCCGTTCTACTGGATGACGATCACGGCCCTTAAGCCGAACAACGAACTCACCAACTTCCGCGAGTTCAACCCGCTCTGGCCCGAGAACCCGACCCTGCAGCACATCCGCTACCTGCTGTTCGAGACGTCCTATCCGGGCTGGCTCGTCAACACGATGGCAGTGGCCGTGGGATCCACGATCCTGTCCCTCGTGGCATCCGTGCTCGGCGCCTACGCCATCGAGCGCATCCGCTTCAACGGCTCGCGCTGGATCGGGCTCGCCATCTTCCTCGCCTACCTGGTGCCGCCATCCATCCTGTTCATCCCGCTCGCGGTGATGATCTTCAACTTCGGCATCTACGACACAAGGCTCGCGCTGATCTTCACCTATCCGACCTTCCTGATCCCGTTCTGCACCTGGCTGCTGATGGGCTATTTCCGGTCGATTCCCTTCGAGCTGGAGGAATGCGCCCTGGTGGACGGCGCCTCGCGCTGGCAGATTCTCATGAAGATCATGCTGCCGCTCTCCGTGCCGGGCCTCATTTCTGCGGGCATCTTTGCCTTCACGCTCTCCTGGAACGAGTTCATCTACGCCCTCACCTTCATCCAATCCTCCGAGAACAAGACCGTGCCGGTGGGCGTGCTGACGGAGCTGGTGCGCGGCGACGTCTACGAGTGGGGGGCCCTCATGGCGGGCGCCCTCCTGGGCTCGCTGCCGGTGGTCCTGCTCTATTCGTTCTTCGTCGACTATTACGTGTCGTCGATGACCGGCGCGGTGAAGGAATAGAGTGCTACCACGAACGATGAGCCACGGAGTGGTCAACCTCTGGAATTCATAGGCCGTGTTAGACTTGCCTTCCTTGACAACGGCCCCGCTCCGAGACGGCAGCACAGGGTACATATTGGGAGAATCACATGAGTGCGACCGGCAGCGTTTGGCTTCTTGCGGCATCGATCGGCGCGCTGTCCCTCACTCCCGTCGCGGGCGCCCGGGCGCAGGATGCCGGAGCGGCCAACATGACGTTCTTCGTGACCAGCGTCGGCTCCGGCAATGGCGCGGATCTCGGCGGCCTCGAGGGAGCGGACCGGCATTGCCAGACCCTGGCGCAGGCTGCCGGAGCCGGTGGCAAGACCTGGAGGGCTTATCTCTCCACCCAGGCGATCGGCGGCGCCCAAGCGATCAACGCAAAGGACCGCATCGGACGCGGCCCCTGGCAGAACGCAAAGGGGCAGGTCGTTGCCAAGGACGTCGCGGACCTGCACGGCCCGAACAACAACCTGACCAAGCAGACCGCCCTGACGGAGAAGGGCGAGCCCGTGAAGGGACGCGGGGATTCGCCCAACCAGCACGATATCCTGACCGGCTCGCAGCCGGACGGCACCGCCTTCGCGGGTAGCGAGGACCGGACCTGCGGCAACTGGACGAAGAGCGGCGCGGACGGCGCCGCCATGGTCGGGCATCACGACCGCATGGGCTTGGACGACAGTCCGCCGGCCAAATCCTGGAACTCGTCCCACCCGACCCGGGGCGGCTGCAGCCAGGATGCGCTCCGGGGGACGGGCGGCGCGGGGCTGTTCTACTGCTTCGCCGCGAACTAGTTGGGGAAAGCGCGGGATTCCGGCCGGACATCACCCTGCGTCAGGCTCCCGCCCGGGCCCTTCGAGGCTTGACCACACTAAAGAATCCTTCATGAGCTTAGCATCCCAGCTAACCATGAGGGTGATCATGAACAAGAACGATCTGGTTGAGCTCATCGCCGAAGAGCACGAGGTGACCAAGGCCTTCGCCCGCGACGTGGTCGAGAACGTTTTCCAGGCTATCGCCGATTCGGTTCAGAAGGGCGAAGAGGTCGCGATCTTCGGCTTCGGCAAGTTCAAGATGGTCGAGCGCGGCGCCCGAAAGGGACGCAACCCTCAGACCGGCGAGGCTATCAAGATCGCGGCGTCGAAGAACGTGAAGTTCGAGGCTGCGAAGTCCCTCAAGGACTCCCTCAACACCAAGCGCCGCTCACGCAAGAAGTAAGCTCGACGCCGCTCGCAAAGGCGGTGCGAAGAGCCTGTCGGCCGCCAAGACGCGATCATGGCCGGGCGTGTCCCGGCCATATCCGTTTCATGTCTGGCCCACCGGCTGGAACGCGATCTCCTTGACCAGCTCGAACGATCTCTTTCGGGCCTCGTGGTCGTGGACGGCCGTGACCACCATGACCTCGTCGGCCCTCGTCGCATCGATCAGCGGCTGCAGCCTTTGCCGCACCGTCTCCGGCGAGCCGACGAAGAGCCGCTCCCGGTTGCGCCGGATCATTTCACGGTCCGACGGCGTAAAGGGATGGGCCAGCGCGTCCTCGACGCTCGGGATCGGGCCGAAGTCGCCGCGCATGCGCAGCAGGAAGTTCAGATCCGCGCTCGATGCGAGCCGCTCCGCCTCCTCGTCCGTTTCGGCGCAGATGACGGCAACGGTCAGGATCGCATGCGGCTTCGCAAGCCATTGGGACGGCTGGAACCCGTTCCGGTAACTCAGCATGGAATCCACCGCATCGTGGGTGGCGAAATGGTGGGCGAAGCCGAAGCCCAAGCCAATTCGCGCAGAGAGATGCGCGCTGTAGTCGCTCGACCCGAGAAGCCAGATCGGCGGCAGGGGCACACCGGACGGCATGATCTCGATCTTCCGGAAGGGGTGGTCTGGTGGGAACGACTTCGTTTCCAGGAGAAGCAGCTCCTGCAGCCGTTCGAGGAAATCGTCGCGCCCGCGATCTTCCTGCATCCGTCGCAGGGCATAGGAGGTGACCGGATCCGTGCCCGGTGCCCGGCCGAGCCCGAGGTCGATGCGGCCAGGATAGAGTGCCTCGAGCAGCTTGAATCGCTCCGCCACCATGAGTGGAGCATGATTCGGCAGCATGACTCCGCCGGAACCGACACGTATGCGTTCCGTGACGGCGGCGATCTGGCCGATCATGATGTCCGGCGCGCCGCTGGCGACCGACGGAAGATTGTGGTGCTCCGCCACCCAGAACCTCGTGTAGCCGAGCCTGTCCGTATGGCGGGCGAGATCGAGCGTGTTCCTCAGAGCCTGCGCGGGAGTGAAGCCCGATACGACAAAGGACAGGTCGAGGACGGAGAGAGGTATCATTCTTCGAAACCGGCGAATGGAGTGAGGGAGTGCGCTACGAGGTCCGCTTTATATAGGCCCGCATGTCCACGGTCCCAGCGGACCCTTGAGAATGATGGCCCCTGACCCAGTTCGGCAACGCATAGGAGGATTGCAATGGAAAAGCGTCGGCTCGGCCGCTCGAACATCATGGTTCCGCCCCTCTGCCTCGGCGGCAACGTCTTCGGCTGGACCGCCGACGAGGCAACGTCGTTCAAGCTCCTCGACGCCCTCGTCGAGGCCGGCCTGAACTTCATCGACACCGCGGACGTGTATTCCCGGTGGGTGCCGGGCCATTCCGGCGGCGAGTCGGAGACCATCATCGGCAAATGGATGAAGGCGCGCGGCAACCGGGATCAGGTCATCATCGCCACCAAGGTCGGATCCGAGATGGGGCCGGGCCAGAAGGGTCTTTCGAAAACCTATATCCGCTCCGCCGTCGAAGCGTCGCTGAAGCGGCTTCAGACGGATCATATCGATCTCTACCAGTCCCACCGGGACGATCCCGACACGCCCCAGGTCGAGACGCTCGGCGTCTACGCAGACCTCATCAACGAAGGGAAGGTGCGGGCCATCGGCGCCTCGAACTTCACCGCGGCGCGTCTCGTTGAAGCGCTCGACACGAGCGCCCGAATGGGCCTGCCCCGTTACGAGAGCCTTCAGCCGCTCTACAATCTCTACGACCGCTCCGAGTTCGAAGGCGATCTCGAACGGGTGTGTCGCGACAACGAGATCGGCGTCATCCCGTATTACGGCTTGGCCAGCGGCTTCCTGACAGGCAAGTACCGCTCCGAGAGCGACTTCGGAAAGAGCCCGCGCGGGCGGAACATGGGCAAGTATCTCAACGCGCGCGGGGAACGGATCCTCTCGGCGCTCGACCAGGTCGCCATCCACCATCGCGCCACTCCGGCACAGGTCGCCCTCGCTTGGCTCATGGCCCGCCCCGGCATTACGGCGCCGATTGCGAGCGCCACGAGCATCGAGCAGCTGAACGACCTGGTGGCGGCGACGCGGCTCCGGCTCGAGACGTCGGACATTGAAAAACTGGAGAAGGCGCGCGCGGAGGCGTGAGGCTCCGCAGTCGCTTCGGCAGCAGGAGGCTAGCCATCGCCTGCACGCATGGCAGCCCTTCGTTGCAAGGCGGAGCCGCTCATTATCTCACTCTGGCTTGCGAATTGCACAATTCCACAGCCACGAAGAGGATAATATGAGCGCCGATCCCTCCGCCTTGTTCCAGTCTTTTACCCTCGGCGGCCTTTCCCTGCCGAACCGCCTCGTGATGGCCCCCCTTACACGCAATCGGGCCGCAGAAGGCGACGTACCGGGCTCTCATGCGGCGACCTATTACGCGCAGCGCGCGAGCGCCGGGCTCCTGATCTCCGAGGGCTCGCAGATCTCCCATCAGGGCCAGGGCTATCTCCGCACCCCGGGCATCTATACGCCGGAACAGATCGTCGGCTGGCGCAAGGTGACGGACGCGGTCCACAAGGCGGGCGGGCGCATCTTCCTTCAGCTCTGGCATGTGGGCCGCGTGTCGCACACCTCCCTGCAGCCGAACGGCGCCGCGCCTGTCGGCCCCTCGGCCCTCCGGGCCAACACCAAGACCTTCCTCGAAGGCGGCTTTGCCGAGGTGTCCGAACCGCGGGCGCTGGACCTCTCCGAGATTCCCGGCATCCTGCGCGACTACGAACAGGCTGCCCGCAACGCGAAGGAGGCCGGTTTCGACGGCGTCGAGATCCATGCCGCGAACGGGTATCTCCTCGACCAGTTCATGAAGGATGGGGCCAACAGGCGCACGGATGCCTATGGCGGCTCGATCGAGAACCGCGCGCGCCTGACCATCGAGGTCGCGGAGGCCGTCCTGAAGGTTTGGGACAAGGGCCGGGTCGGCATCAGGTTGTCGCCTGCCAAAGTGAACGACGCCGCCGACTCGGATCCTCAGGCGCTCTTCGGCCACGTGGTCGAGAGACTGGACGGCCTGGGACTCGGTTACATCCATATGATCGAGGGAGCCACCCAGGGCGACCGGAACGCGGTGCCGGTGGACTACGAAGGTCTCCGCCGTTCCTTCCGTGGCACCTACATCGCGAACAACGGATATGACCGGGACATGGCGTCCGAGGCGGTCGCGAGCGGCCGAGCGGATCTCGTTGCCTTTGGTCGGCTCTTCATCGCCAACCCGGACCTCGTCGAGCGCTTCCGCCTCAACGCGCCTCTCAACGAGCCCGACCGGGCGACGTTCTACGGCGGCGACACGAAGGGTTACGTCGACTACCCGGCCCTGGACGAGGCGGCCTAAGGCCTAGTCGTCGTCTCCCATACAATCCACGCAGATCCCGCGCTTGATCCTGCGATCCAGTTCGCGGCTCCGCCGCTCCAGCGCCTGCTCTCGGGGAGTTGGGCCAGCCGAGGACGGTGCTGCGGTGCCGCCTGCGCCGGCGCCTCCACGGGGTTGGTTCGAGGCACCCTGCCGCGTCCCGCTTCCTCCGGCCGCCGCACCGCCCGTGCTTCCCTCGGATCCGGGAGCCTGAATTGGCGCGGAGGTCGCATTCGGTGAAGAGCCGGGCGAGGTGGACTGGTTCGTCGCGGGTGCAGTGGCGGATCCCGGCGTGCCGGGAGTTGCGGGCTGGCTCGGCGGAGGTGCGGTGGTCGTCCCGGAGGTGCCGGTCGAGGTTCCTCCCGACGCCGCCCCTCCCGAGGCCCCGCCTGCGCCGCCTGCGCCTCCCCCGCCCGACGACGAGCCGCCGCCTTGCGCCAGTGCGGCTCCCGTCAGGAGGATGGCCGCGGCGGCCACCGACATTGTCCGATATCGCATCGATGCCTCCCCATGGATGGGTGTCGAAAGACAACTCGCGACCTAGGCCGGTGTTTCCCTCCTCCGCCGCCAAACGGTCAGGCTGACCGGCCCGCCCGGATCGAGGACCTGTCGATGTCCTTCCTCCATGTCATGGTCCGCGAGAACGGCTTCGGCGCTCAGCCCCTCGTCGCAAAGCGAGAAGAGGGCGACCCCACCCGGGAGACGGGCTCCCTCGGCGCGGGAGAGGTGAAAAACGTCGTAGCCGATCTCAAGGAACAGGTCGAAGACCCGGCGCCCGCCCGGCACTGCGACCCTCCCGCCCTGCGGGAGAACTTGCCAGATGGCGTCGTGCCAGGCGACGGTTTCCGGATTCCACCACCAGCCGTCATCCCGCCTTTCGAGCCCCCGCGACGACGACGACACGACGAGCCGCAGGCGGCCTCTCGGGTTGGGATTGGCTTCGTGGCCGAGGCGACCCAGCACGGTCACTGCCGAACGGTCGAGCCCAGTCTGGAAGTAAGCCCAGTCGGCATCGTTGCGCAGAACCGTCGGCATCCCTCCTTCGGCATCGGCGATCCGGTCGTCGTCGGACACGATGGCATAGCCATGAATTTCCACCGCCACGCCCGCTCTCCCC
Organism: Microvirga sp.; assembly: GCA_035645535.1. GTDB lineage: Bacteria > Pseudomonadota > Alphaproteobacteria > Rhizobiales > Beijerinckiaceae > Microvirga. The sequence goes on from DASQMJ010000065.1 coordinate 34,758, forward strand.
GGTCCTCGCGCCTGGTTACGGGACGCGTTGTGCCCGATCCGCCGGGGAGGACGCAATGGCCGCCCGCATCAGGATCAGGAGAACCATCGCGTTGAGGGCGTGCCAGAGGAAGTGGGTGCCGGCCGGCAGCGCGGCACAGACGGCGTCGTCTATGGAGCGGAAGACGAGCGACACCGCAAAGACACTTGCCGCGAGCAGGAGCGCGAGGCCTGCGGTGCGGACGCCCTTTACCAGACAGAGCATCCCGACCGCGACGAGCGCCATGGCGGCCGGGATGTAGCCCACCGAGCCGTTGAGCGTCAGGCTCGGGAAAAGGCCGAGCCACAGCCGCACGAAGACCGTGTTGAAGAGAATGAACAGGCCCGTCGCCAGGGCCGCCATGATCCAGCCGAGACGGAGGTAGCGCCGCATCGCCAGCAGGAAGTAGCTGTAGATGAAGACTGCGATCGGGATCACGTCTGCCAGCACGGACCATCGATTGGCGAAGGTATGGAACAGAAAGCTCCCGACCCCTACCGCCGTCGTGCCGGCGATAAGCCAGAGCGCGGCCCAATCCCTTCCTCCGGCCCGCCGCCACAGCACGAGCGCATACGCAGCCGCGAGGATGAAGGCGCCGTTGGTGATGGCATTCAGAGGCTCGGACCAGAAGCCGGCATCGGTCCGTTCGCAATAATTGTCGATGGGCGTGAGCCATGAAGTCGACATGGGAGGCTACCGTGGGGATGGCGACATGTTCGAGCTTGCCAGTCTTACGCGAACATCCGATGAAACGGGCTGGTCTTGGAATAGGAACGAGGCGATGCGGATTGCAACCTGGAACGTGAACTCCATCAAGCAGAGACTGGATCACCTCGTCACCTTCGTGAAGAGCGCCGAGCCGGACATTCTGTGCCTGCAGGAGCTGAAATGCGTCGACGAGGCTTTCCCGCGCGCCGAGATCGAGACCCTAGGCTACAACGTGGCGACCCACGGCCAGAAAGCCTATAACGGCGTCGCGATCCTCTCCAGGAGTCCGCTCGAAGATGTCCGGCGCGGGCTGCCGGGTGACGACACGGACGAGCAGGCGCGCTACCTCGAAGGCGTCGTGTCCACACCCCATGGTGTCGTGCGCGTCGCCTCGATCTATCTGCCGAACGGCAACCCCATCAGGACGCCGAAATTCGACTACAAGCTCGCCTGGATGGACCGGCTGAAGGCTCACGCCCAGCGCCTCCTCGCCCTCGAGGAGCCCCTCGTCCTGTGCGGCGACTACAACGTCATCCCGGAACCGAAGGATGCGGCGGATCCCGCTGCCTGGAAGAACGACGCGCTCTTCCAGCCGGAGAGCCGGGCGAAGTTCCGCGAGCTGCTGAACCTAGGATTCGGCGACGCGGTGCGCGCCTGCAACGACCAGCCGGGGCTCTATACGTTCTGGGATTATCAGGCCGGAGCCTTCCAGCGGAACAACGGCATCCGCATCGACCACCTGCTGCTCTCGCCCCAGGCCCAGGACAGGCTCAGGACCGCATCGATCCGGCGGGAGGTCCGCGGATGGGACAAGCCGTCCGACCACGTCCCCGTCATGGTCGACCTGGACGTCGGATGAGCCGGCGCGAAGCGCTTTAGAGCATCGTACGGTAAAGTGGATCCGGTTTTCCGTAGGAACGACGCTCTCCTATGAAGAGAATGCATCGGGTCGTTCCCAAAAGTGCGGGTTCAATTTTGGGAACGATGTTTTAGCGGCGCGACTGGATGTACTGCTCGAGAAGCGCGAGGGCGAGCTTGCGGTCGCTTTCGCTCGAGGCGGCGAAAGCCTCCTCGTAGAGGGTCTCGATCCACCGATCCTTGGCCGCGTCACTGCTGCCCTCGCGGGCCAGGGTCAGCCACATCAGGCCCTTCGCCCGCTGACGCGGAACGCCCTGCCCCGTGATGAGCAGATGCCCGAGCAGGGCTTGGGAGGCCGCATGGCCCTTCTCGGCCGCCAGGTTGAACCAGCGGGCGGCACGGCGCGCGTCCTTCGAGACGCCCGTTCCTTCGAGATAGAGCCGCGCGAGATTGTACTGGGCGTTCGGGTCGCTGAAATAGGACGCGGCGTAGCTGAACATCTGGGCGGCGCGAGTGGGATTCGCCGTCACGTATGTGCCCTTGATCCCGTCCAGGAAATAGCCGCCGAGGGCCACGAAGGCGCTGGACACGACGGCGGCGTTCGGCGAGTCCGGGCTCTCGTCCGCGTTCTGGTCGGCGAGCTTCGAGAAATACTCGAAGGCCTTCAGATCGTCGTGCTCCACGCCGTCGCCGTCCGCATACATGCGTCCGAGCTTCCAGAGGGCGAGGGTGTGCCCCTGCCCTGCGGCATATTCGAGGGCCTGGGCGGCGCCGACCTTGTCGCCGGCATTGTAGTCGCGCATGCCGTTCCGGAGCGCCTCGTGCACCGAGCTGTACTTGACGGCGGGCGTCAGCGCGGGCGTGAGCGTCGGGGCGAGCGGCTGCGGACGCGGCGCAGCATCGAGCGCATGGGCAGCGCCGACGCCGAGCAGGGTCACACTGAAGGTGAATGCGAGGAGATTAGACGTCCGCATAGGTTTCTTTTTCTGCGGCTCCGCCAGGATGGGTGACCGCCCCGTCCCGTGCTGGGCCAACGGTTTGTGCATATTTCCAGAGATAGCCCGATGTCGCGCTGGTCTCCCGGGGAGTCCACTCGGCGCGCCGGCGGGCCAGTTCCTCGTCCGGGAGTTCCACGTCGATGGTGCCCTCGATGGCGTCGATGGCGATGACGTCGCCGTCGCGGATGAGGCCGATCGGGCCGCCCACCGCCGCCTCGGGTCCCACGTGGCCGATGCAGAAGCCGCGCGTCGCGCCCGAGAAACGTCCGTCGGTGATGAGCGCCACCTTGTCGCCCATGCCCTGGCCGTAGAGGGCGGCCGTGGTGGAGAGCATCTCGCGCATGCCCGGACCGCCCCGCGGCCCTTCGTAGCGGATGACGAGGACCTCGCCCTCCTTGTACTGGCGCTTGGACACCGCCTCGAAGCAGGCCTCCTCGCCGTCGAAGACGCGGGCAGGACCGCGGAAGGTCTGCTTCTCGACCGGCATGCCCGCCACCTTCACGATCGCACCCTCGGGGGCGAGGTTACCCTTGAGGCCCACCACGCCGCCCGTGGGCGTGATCGGGTCGTTGGCCGGGCGCACCACGTCCTGATGGTCGTTCCACTGCACCGACGCGAGGTTCTCGGCTATGGTGCGGCCGGTCACGGTCAGGCAGTCCCCATGCATGTAGCCGTGGTCGAGAAGGGTCTTCATGAGGAGCGGGATCCCGCCGACCTCGAACATGTCCTTCGCCACGTAGCGCCCGCCGGGCTTGAGGTCCGCGATGTAGGGCGTGCGCTTGAAGATTTCGGCCACGTCGAAGAGGTCGAACTTGATGCCCGCCTCGTGCGCGATGGCCGGCAGGTGCAGCGCCGCATTGGTCGAGCCGCCGGAGGCCGCCACGACGGTGGCGGCGTTCTCGAGCGCCTTGCGGGTGACGATGTCGCGCGGGCGGATGTTCTTGGCGATCAGCTCCATGATCTTCTCGCCGGCGGCGGCGCAGAACCGGTCGCGGATCTCGTAAGGGGCCGGCGCACCGGCCGAGTACGGCAGCGCGAGGCCGATAGCCTCCGACACGGTCGCCATGGTGTTGGCGGTGAACTGGGCCCCGCAGGCGCCGGCCGAGGGGCAGGCCACCTGCTCAAGTTCCGTTAGGTCCTCGTCCGACATCTCGCCGACGGAATGCTTGCCGACCGCCTCGAAGATGTCCTGAACGGTGACGGGCCTGCCGCGGAAGTTTCCGGGCAGGATGGAGCCGCCATAAATGAAGATCGACGGCACGTTGAGGCGCACCATCGCCATCATCATGCCGGGCAGGGACTTGTCGCAGCCCGCCATTCCCACGAGGGCGTCATAGGAATGGCCGCGCATGGTCAACTCGACCGAATCCGCGATCACCTCGCGGGACGGGAGCGACGACTTCATGCCCTGGTGGCCCATGGCGATGCCGTCGGTCACCGTGATGGTGCAGAACTCGCGCGGCGTGCCGTGGGCGGCCGCGACGCCCTTCTTCACGGCCTGGGCCTGGCGCATCAGGGAGATGTTGCAGGGCGCCGCCTCGTTCCAGCAGGTCGCAACGCCGACGAGGGGCTGCTCGATCTGCTCCTTGGTCAGGCCCATGGCGTAGAGGTACGAGCGATGGGGCGCGCGAGCCGGCCCGACCGTCACGTGACGGCTCGGCAATTTTGACTTGTCGATCAGGCGCGCATCCATGGACGTCACTCTTCCCCATTTGGCATTTCAGCCTAATTCCGACTGGTTACGGAACTTCAGTGATCTGCCATGTGCCGCGCCGCTGACGCAACGACTCCGAAAGATGAGGCCGGCGGATATGCTGCCGAGCTATTTTCCAGCGTCCTTAGCCATAAAGCGTTGGGTTTGAAGCACTTTATTGATGTGTATCAGGTGCGCGCCCTTTATGGCGGCATCGCGGCGGAGCTTGGGCCAAGAGCGGCAGGATGTGGAAGGTTTGAGGGTGTTGCGCCGCCGCAACATTTTTGGGACTGGATTCCGCCGCGTGCCACCATCTGCCCGATGCTCCGAGCCTATCCTCACCCGCGAGATGATATATAGTAACTAACTCTATGTGATGAAGACCCAGTCTCGAGCGGGAATGACCGCGGGAGTTAAGTCGATGGCTACACCTGTTCTTTGGGGATCCAAATTCCGGCTCAACACAACGACAGCGGGCAGGCAGTCGGACCCTCAACTGTGCCTTCTGAAGGACGGTTCCTTTGTGGCCGTGTGGGTTGATGATGTTCCTGATGACTTGCTTGGGACATCCATTCGAGGCCAGTTTTTTAATGCCGACGGCACCAAGCAAGGAAAGGAGTTCCTTGTCAGCAGCTCGAAGGGGAATAATTATCAGTCCGATCCCGTGGTTACTGTTCTAAACGATGGCCGTTTCGTCGTCGCATGGGATATTCTAGCGGGAACGGGTCCTGTTTGGGACCAAGTCCGGGCTCGTGTCTTCCAGCCGAACGGAATTCCCATCGGCCGCCAGTTCGTAGTCGATGAGTATGTTGACAACCCATCTCTCACATCTCTCTCCAATGGCGGTTTTGCCGTTGCATATGTCTCATATGATCAGAGCGACGACCACATCAACACTCAAGTGTTCGGGCCTTCGCTGAGGCGCATTGGAGACGAGGCGACTGTCAACACGAGCACGTTGCAAGCAGGCCCAGCGGCAAGCCTTGTGAGTCTGCAAGACAGGTATATGGCAATCTTTCTAGACTCGACCGACGACAACAGAATACTCGGCCGAATTCTCCACAACGATGGCTCAACGCCTCCAAGCGCGACGGATTTCGTCATCGCTGCAGGCGAAGAGCACAGTAGACCTGTAGCTACCAAGCTTTCTGATGGCCGAATTGTCGTGGCCTGGGTCAGCCACAGAGATGCAGGAACACCTTTTGAAGTCTATGCCGTCATGGCACAGATCCTCAATGCGGATGGCACCAAGAGCGGCGGTGAACTGGTGTTGAGTGCATCAGGGCTGAACCATTGCGACGATCCTGTCATTGCCGCTTCAGCCGAGGGCGGCTTCACACTTGCCTATCTGAACCAGCGTGGCAACTCCGCATCTATCCGCGTCGCTGCTTTCGATGAGAATGGTTTGCGGACAGGGGGAGATCTTCTGATCGATAAATTTGCGTATAATGGTGGCAATCTCTGCGACATCACAGCTTTGGCAGATGGACGTGTCGTTGTGGCCTGGGAAAAGGATTTCACAGGCAAGAAGGTGGACGCCCATGCCCAAATCGTCGATCCGCGGCAAAAGGCGGTTGATCTTGCGGGCACGGGCTCAAAGGATCGGTATTTCGGCACCCGCTTCGACGACAAGCTTGCTGGTGCTGAAAAGGGTGATCTTCTCAGCGGTAGCGCCGGCCATGACACCATCCATGGAGGGACCGGCAACGACAAGCTTTATGGCGGCCCCGGCAAGGACGTGTTCGTGTTCGACGCAGAGCCGAACAAGAGCACCAACGTCGACCGGATCATCGATTTCAACCCGAGACACGATGCGCTCTGGCTTGAAGACAGCGTGTTCGCCGAACTCGGCAGTGCTCCAGTCTCCACGCCAGTGAAGTTCAAGTCGGATATGTTCGTGAAGGGAAGGAAGGCGCAGGACCGGCAAGACCGAATCGTCTACGACAGCGGGTCGGGGGCGCTCTACTACGACCAGGACGGCACCGGCTCGAAGGCTCAGGTGAAAATCGCCATTCTCCCGAGTAACCTCAAGCTGACCCACAGCGACTTCTTCGTCAGCTAACACGACATGCATTGCAGCGGGCGGCCTCCTTTCGGCTCCGCTTCTCAAGACCCCACCTCTTCCGATGAGAACCAGACCGCATCGTAGACCGCGGTGGCCGTCCGGTCGGGCGGCCGGTCTGCGACCAGCCAGACGGATCGCGTTGCAGCGATGTCGGCCTCCGAAGGGCCATGGTGATTCGCGACCTTGGTCGTCTCGCCGCTGCAGGAGATGAAGCCGACGTTCATCAGTTGCTTGGCCTGAAAGCCTTCGTCCCTCCGGATGACGAGCATCGCCGGCCCCCAGCCCCCATGCGGTTGCCAGGGGAAGACAAGCCGCCCTCTCCACCGCAGCGCCTGGAGCCATGCCGGATCGGGCGCGATCACGCCCGCATTGACATAGATGACGTCGGCGCTCGGCAGGAGCCGCCCGAAGCCGGTGCCGGCATGGACGGTCACCTGGGGGTAGTCCCTCAGGTTGTCGACGGCCCGGGCGGCCAGATCTGCCTCGTACTCGTAGGCCTCGACCCGGCCGCCCAGTTCCACGAGCAGGGCGAGGATCGCCGTGTAGTAGCCGGTCCCGGCCCCCACATGGATCACTGTCTCGCCCGGCTGCGGGCTGACAGCCCCCATCCAGGCCGCATGGAGGGCCGGCTCCCCGTTGTTGATGCCGCGCGCCCGGTCGATGGCCACGAGCACGTTGTCATAGATGTCCGCGATCCTGCCCGTCTCGGTCGCGGTGCCGTGGCTGATGGCGGTCCAGGGCGGCGGCGGCAGGAAAAGCTCGCGGGGAACGGCCGCGAAGGCCCGCCCGATCCTCGGGTCGTCGACCTCCACCAGACCGACGATCCGTTCGGCATAGCGCAGACGGCACTCCTCGGCCGAACCCATCGCCATCTCCAGTAACGCCCTTCCGTGCGAAAGCTGGGTCAGAACGGGGCGGCGGCAAGGGCCGAGGAAGGCGCAGACTACATGCGGAAGACGCCGAACTTCGTCTCGGGCACGGGCGCGTTCAGGGTCGCCGAGAAGGCCAGGGCCAGGACACGCCGGGTCTCGGAGGGCAGGATGATGCCGTCGTCCCACAGGCGCGCGGTGGCGTAGTAGGGGCTGCCTTCCTTCTCGTATCGCTCGCGGATGGGGGCCTTGAAGGCCTCCTCCTCATCGGCGCTCCAGGACTTGCCCTCGGCCTCGATGTTGTCGCGCCGCACGGTCGCCAGCACGCTCGCCGCCTGCTCGCCGCCCATGACGGAAATGCGGGAGTTCGGCCAGGTGAACAGGAAGCGCGGGGAATAGGCCCGGCCGCACATGCCGTAATTGCCCGCCCCGAAGGAGCCGCCAACGAGGAGCGTGATCTTCGGCACCTGGGCGCAGGCCACCGCCGTGACGAGCTTCGCGCCATCCTTGGCAATGCCGCCGGCCTCGTACTGGCGCCCGACCATGAAGCCGGAAATGTTCTGCAGGAACAGGAGCGGGATGCGGCGCTGGCAGCACAGCTCGATGAAGTGGGCGCCCTTGAGCGCGCTCTCCGAGAACAGGATGCCGTTGTTGGCGACGATGCCGACGGGCACGCCCCAGAGCCGGGCGAAGCCGGTCACGAGGGTGGTACCGTAGAGCCGCTTGAACTCGTCGAACTCCGATCCGTCCACCAGGCGGGCGATCACCTCGCGGATGTCGTACTGCTTCTTGAGGTCCGTGGGCACGATCGCGTCCAGGTCCTCGATGGCGTATTTCGGCTCGACCGGATCGGCAAGGTCGATGTCGACGTTCTTGCGGGTGTTCAGCGTTCCGACGATTCGGCGCACGATGGCGAGCGCATGAACGTCGTCGGTGGCGTAGTGGTCCGCCACGCCCGACTGCCGGGCGTGGACGTCCGCGCCGCCGAGATCCTCCGCCGAGACCACCTCGCCGGTCGCGGCCTTCACCAGGGGCGGGCCGCCGAGGAAGATGGTGCCCTGGCGCCGCACGATGATGGTCTCGTCCGACATGGCCGGCACGTAGGCGCCGCCGGCCGTGCACGAGCCCATGACGCAGGCGATCTGCGGGATGCCCATGGAGGACAGGGTCGCCTGGTTGTAGAAAATGCGCCCGAAATGATCCCGGTCGGGAAAGACCTCGGTCTGGTGCGGCAGGTTCGCGCCGCCGGAATCGACGAGATAGATGCAGGGCAGGCGGTTCTCCCGCGCCACCTCCTGGGCCCGGAGGTGCTTCTTCACGGTCATCGGGTAGTAGGTGCCGCCCTTGATGGTCGAATCGTTGCAGACGATCATCACCTCCCGGCCCTCGACCCGGCCGATACCGGTGATGATGCCGGCGCCGTGGATGGCATCCTCGTACATGCCATGGGCGGCGAGCGTCCCGAGTTCCAGGAAGGGGGAGCCCGGATCGAGCAGACGGGTCACGCGCTCGCGCGGCAGCAGCTTGCCGCGGGCGAGGTGCCGCTCCCGGGCCTTGGTCGGGCCGCCCTCGGCCACCGCGGCGCGCTTGTCACGCAGTTCGCGGGCCAGATCGGCCCAAGCCGCGCGGTTCGCGCGCGCGCCATCCGACGCGAGATCGGCGGTGGATGCTAGAACGGCCACGTCTTCATGCTCCCTGCAATGTGCTGAAGCCTCCCGATTGCCGGGAGGCCAGATTCGAAGGGTTCACAGGCTGGCGGTCGCGATCAAGGGGCAATCGCCCCCGATGCAACGTTTCGGTACGAATCAGCCCTTGGCCCGGATGACCGTCTGCTGACGGACGACGCCCGAACCGCACCGGTAGGCGATGCCGCGGACGAGGGACCAGTCGACCGAGGTCTTCTGCAGGTAGAGATGCGTGCCGCCGAGCGCGAGGGTCTGGTCCAGCATGGCGTCCGTGGCCGATCCGAACCCGGGGGTCGTCGGCACCACCGGGCTCACCTCGCCGAGACGGGCGCAGGTCCGGACGTCCGCAGGGGAATCGACGATGTGGATCAGTTCCCGGGGCTCAGGCGTGTAGGAGCATGCCGAGGCGGCAAGGGCGACGAGGGAGGCGAGAAGAACACGTTGCATATGACAGTCCGCCGATGGTCAGCTTTTCCCGACAAGCTTAGAGCATGAAGCGCCGTTGGGGAGAAGCCTTGCGGTGGCTGATGATGGAAAAGCCGGATCAGTTGCCCGGAAGCAACGCCTGCTCCGCCCGGACTGTCGGCCCGAAGATCTCCTCGAAGGTCCGGCGCATCACCGCGTCCACCTCCGGCATGGTGACCGGGATGCCGAGATCCACGAGGCTCGTCACCCCGTGCTGGGTAACGCCGCAAGGGACGATGCCTGAGAAGTGGGACAGGTCGGGCTCCACATTCAGGCTGATGCCGTGGAAGCTGACCCAGCGGCGCACCCGGATGCCGATGGCAGCGATCTTGTCCTCGACGGCCTCTCCCTTGTCGGGCCGCCGCACCCAGACCCCGACCCGGTCCTCGCGCCGCTCGCCACGGACGTTGAAGGCGTCGAGGGTCGCAATCAGCCAAGCCTCCAGGGCAGCTACGTAGCGGCGCAGATCCGGCTCACGACGCTTGAGGTCCAGCATCACATAGGCCACCCGCTGGCCGGGGCCGTGATAGGTGTACTGCCCTCCCCGCCCGGTCCTGTGAACCGGAAACCGGTCGGGATCCACGAGATCGGAGGCCTGGGCCGAGGTGCCGGCCGTGTAGAGCGGCGGATGCTCGACCAGCCAGACGAGCTCGCGCGCGCGGCCCTCGGCAATGGCGGCGGCCCGCTCCTCCATGAAGGCGACGGCCGGCTCGTATTCCGTCACCCCCTCGGCAACGACCCATTCCACGGGCTTTGAGCCGGCCTCGGCCAGGAAGGCGTCGCCCAGGTTGTCGCGCAGGCTCAGCACCGCTTCATCTCCTTGGAAGATCGAACAACGGGAAATCTATTGGTCACTCCCGGGCTCTCGGGTCAACCGGCACGGCCTGCCGGCAACCGTTACAATATAAGGATCGGTTGCGACTTCTGCGATTGCGGTAAAAGACTCGCTGATCGGGCTTGCGGTGGCTCCGTCGATCTGTTAGTCCACCGCCTCGCCGGGGCAAACAACCCTGGCTTCGAAGGTTTCGCGGTCGTGGCGGAATTGGTAGACGCACTACCTTGAGGTGGTAGCGGGGAGACCCGTGGAGGTTCGAGTCCTCTCGACCGCACCAAACCTTCGACAGCCCCTCGGGGCAGACGAAAAAAGGTCCCTTCCCGGGGCCTTTTTTGTTGCCTGCCGCGACGCGGCGCTCCACCTAGATTGAACCTCTTTCTCAAGGCCTGAATCAGGCCTCGAGGAACCACCGCCAACCGATTCATCCATCTGGCCTTTCAAGGCGATTGTCCGGGCCCTGCCCGGCGCCTAAAAGGCTCGGGAACACGAGGGACAGGCCCATGTTGGACGCTGAGGACAAAGCGGCGCTCCACACGCCCGACGGCGTGGCGGCCGAGCCTTTGCCGTTCCGTGACGAGGAAGGCGACATCAATCCGGATTTCGTCGCCGCCGCATCCGATGCCATCGCGGCGTCGGATGCCGAGCGCCTGCAGGCCCTCGTCGAGGACTTCCACGAATCCGATCTCGGCGACCTGCTGGAGGCCCTGGAGCCTGAATTCCGCCCCCGACTGATCGAGCTGCTCGGCCCGGCCTTCGACTTCACGGCCCTGACCGAGGTGGACGAGGCGGTCCGCGAGGAGATCCTCGAGGGTCTCAACGCGGCCACCCTGGCCGAGGGCGTGCGCGACCTCGATTCCGACGACGCGGTCACCATTCTCGAAAGCCTGGACGAGGAGGACAAGGCCGAGGTTCTCGACCAGCTCCCGCCCATGGAGCGCGTCGCCCTGCAGCGCTCCCTCGACTATCCGGAGGAGAGCGCCGGTCGGCGCATGCAGACGGAGTTCATCGCCGTCCCGCCCTTCTGGACCGTGGGCCAGACCATCGACTTCATGCGCGAGACGGAGGACCTGCCGGAGACCTTCTACGAGATCTTCGTGATCGACCCCGCCGGGCACCTGCTCGGCGCCGTGGCCCTCGACCGGCTGCTGCGCTCCAAGCGCCCGGTGACGATCCAGGAGATCATGGACGACGATCCCGACCGGGTGGAGGCGACCCAGCATCAGGAGGAGGTGGCGCGCCTGTTCGAGCGCTACAACCTCGTCTCCGCCGCCGTCGTCGACGAGGCTAACCGTCTCGTGGGCGTCATGATGGTCGACGACATCGTCGACGTGCTCGAAGAGGAGGCGGATGCCGACATCAAGCAGCTCGGCGGCGTGAAGCCTGACGAGGAACTCTCGGATACGGTCTTTTACATCCAGCGGAGCCGCTTTCCCTGGCTCTTCGTCAATATGTGCACCGCCCTGGTGGCCGCCAACGTCATCGGGGTGTTCGCGGAATCCCTGGAGCGGATGGTGGCGCTCGCCATCCTGATGCCCATCGTGGCCTCCATGGGAGGCAATGCCGGAACCCAGACCATGACGGTGGCCGTGCGTGCCCTGGCGACCCGGGAGCTCGGGCGCACCAACGCCTGGCGCATCATCCGCCGCGAGGCGGCGGTAGGCCTGCTCAACGGCCTGGCCTTCGCCGTCATTCTCGGGGCCCTTGCCGGCCTGTGGTTCCAGTCCCTGGAGCTCGGCTTCGTCATCGGGCTGGCGCTGATCACGGTCCTGCTCTTCGCGGCTCTCGGCGGCATCTTCGTGCCGCTCACCCTCAACCGCCTCGGCGTGGACCCGGCCGTGTCCTCCGGCCCGTTCGTCACAAGCATTACCGACATCGTCGGCTTCTTCGCCTTCTTAGGCATAGCGACGCTCTGGTTTTCCCTGTAAAACTCGTTACGGCTCCGTTTTCGTAATGACCTGTTAACGGGCTTCGGGCCATTTCATGGCCTGATTAGGTCATGCGTAAACATTGTTGAGCCGATGAAGACCCGCCGACGTCCTTCCCGCCGCTCCAAGAATTCGGGCCTTCTGACGGCCCTCCGTGTCGCTCGCTTCGGCGCCGTGACGGCCCTGGCGCTGGGTCTGGCCTCCTGCGCCATCGCACCCTCCTCGTCGAGCCGCTATCCCATGAAGAGCGACGCCAAGCCCCATGAGGGCGTCGCGAAGGCTCACCGGCTGCCGATCCACGGCGTCGACATCTCCAAATGGCAGGGCAAGGTCGACTGGGCGGCCCTGCGCAAGGCCGGCACGCAGTTCGCCTTCATCAAGGCCACCGAGGGCGGCGACCACGTGGACAACCGCTTTCTGGAGAACTGGTGGGGCGCCAAGAACGCGGGCATCCCGCGCGGGGCCTATCACTTCGTCTATTGGTGCCGTCCGGCCCACGAGCAGGCAGCCTGGTTCAAGAAGAACGTACCCCAGGATCCGGACGCCCTCCCGCCGGTCCTCGACGTGGAATGGAACGGCGAGTCGGTCAATTGCCCCAAGAAGGTGCCGCGCGCCCAGGCGCTCGCGATGATCGACCACATGCTGAAGGAGATGGAGGCCCATACGGGCAAGCGGCCGATCATCTACACCGACATCACCTTCCACCAGGAAATCCTGGAGGGCGAGTTCAACGACTATCCGTTCTGGATCCGCAGCACGGCGGCAGAGCCGCATCACCGCTACAACAACCGGCGCTGGACCTTCTGGCAGTTCACGACGACGGGCCGGGTGCCGGGCGTGGCGGGCGACGTCGACCGGAATGCGTTCTACGGCACCGAGAACCAGTGGCGGATGTTCGTGCAGAGCAAGTGCGACCCGCGCGACCACCACAGGCTGAAGCCCCTCGGCGTCTGCCGGGATGTGGACAGCGCGGTTCAGACGGCGAGCATCGCCGAATAGTCTGACTTCCCGCCAAAGACTGCTATATCTCTCTCCAAATAAACCCGCCCGGCCCGACCTTCCGGGGCGCTGGGCGGGACCAGGAGAGAAACGCAGTGATTCCCAACGTACAGAAAGTCTTCAACTTCGATCTGGGCGAGACGGCCGACGCCATCCGCGAGACCGTGCGCGATTTCGCCCAGGATCAGATCGCCCCGCGCGCCGCGGAGATCGACCGGACCAACGAGTTTCCCCGCGACCTCTGGCCCCAGATGGGCGAGCTCGGGCTCCACGGCATCACCGTGGAGGAGGAATATGGCGGCATCGGCCTCGGCTACCTCGAGCACGTGGTCGCCATGGAGGAGATTTCCCGCGCCTCGGCCTCCGTCGGGCTGTCCTACGGCGCGCATTCGAATCTCTGCATCAACCAGATCCGCCGCAACGGGAACGACGAGCAGAAGCGCCGCTACCTGCCCAAGCTGATCGCCGGCGAGCATCTCGGGGCGCTTGCCATGTCGGAGCCGGGCTCCGGCTCGGACGTGGTCTCCATGCGCACCCGCGCCGAGAAGCGCGGCGACCGCTACTTCATCACCGGCAACAAGATGTGGATCACCAACGGCCCCACGGCCGACGTCCTCGTGGTCTACGCCAAGACCGATCCGGAGGCAGGCCCGCGCGGCATGACCGCGTTCATCATCGAGAAGGGCTTCAAGGGCTTCTCCACCCACCAGAAGCTCGACAAGATCGGGATGCGCGGCTCCGACACCTGCGAGCTGGTGTTCGAGGAATGCGAGGTGCCGGAGGAGAACGTGCTGGGCCGAGTCGGCAAGGGCGTGAACGTGCTCATGTCCGGCCTCGACTACGAGCGCGCCGTCCTGGCGGCCGGACCGCTCGGCATCATGCAGGCCTGCATGGACGTGGTCCTGCCCTACATCCACGAGCGCAAGCAGTTCGGCCAGCCCATCGGCACCTTCCAGCTGGTGCAGGGGAAGGTGGCGGACATGTACGTGACCATGAACGCCGCCAAGGCCTATGTGTACGCAGTCGCCAAGGCGTGCGACCGGGGCGAGACCACCCGCGAGGACGCGGCGGGCGCGATCCTTTACGCAGCGGAAAGAGCCACGCAATGTGCCCTCGACGCCATCCAGCTCCTGGGCGGCAACGGCTACATCAATGAATACCCGACCGGGCGCCTCCTGCGCGACGCGAAGCTCTACGAGATCGGAGCCGGTACCAGCGAGATCCGGCGCATGCTGATCGGGCGCGAGCTGTTCGAGAAGACAGCGTAAGCGCTCATATCGTCCATACGTCGCGCGTGATGGCGATCAGGGAAAGCCCCTGGTCGCCTTTGCGAAAGACGAGGCGCAGGCTCTTCCAACCGAGTTCGGTCTCGGCGCTCTTCCCGCGGATGTGCAGCTCGACGACGATGCCGTCCGGTGCGAATTCGTGGTTGTTGTTGATGGAATTTCCGCGCTGACGCGGCTCGTTGTAGAGCACCTCGTCCGCATGGCGGTAATCCACGTTCCACACGAACTCGGCGAAGTAACGTCGGCAGGTCCTGCGGATGGGATCACCGCTGCCGTCCATCTCCCCCCAATGGCGCATGCGCCGATCCCGGCCGCAGCGCTCCACTTCCGCCCGCGACAGCCGCGTGCTCCCGTCGTGGAGCACGACATAGGGGCTCACGATCAGCCCTTCCGGCCCCACATGGGAAGCCAGCCGCCTGAAATCTGACCGGGCCAATGCGTCGAGGATATCGGCAACGCTCTCCCGTGCAATGCGCCGCGCCGCCTCCGGCGCGAGCGGCTTCGTTGGGGCGAATGCCAGGAGACTCGTGCAGAGCAGGATGACGAGAGCTTTCCTCATGCGTGCCATGAGCCCGTCGCCCGGGGGATGCCGGCTCCCATGTTCCGTTACGGTAAGATAGGTTTCCAAGCTGCACCGCCTTAGATAAGGGCTATAAGGCAGTTGCGATTCCCGTTCTGAACCCGGACCTTATAACGTCATGCTCGACAAAGCCATCGTCGACGCCCTGCGCGCCGCTTCCACCGCCACGATCACCACCGTTCTCCTGAAAAAGGGGATCCGGCGCTGCTGGATGGAGGGGCCGATGCCGGCCTTCAACGCCCGCGAGCGGCTCGTGGGCCGCGCCTTCACGATGCGGTTCGTGCCGGCGCGCGAGGATCTGGCGACGCCGGAATCCTGGTCCTCGCCGCGCTCCACCCGCGCCGCCATCGAGGACATGCCGGAAGGCTGCATCGCGGTCGTCGATTCCATGGGCGTGAAGGACGCGGGCATCTTCGGCGACATCCTCACCGCCCGCATGAAGAAGCGTGGCGTCACGGCGCTCGTGACCGACGGCGTGGTGCGTGACGCGGCCGGCGTGGACGGCACCGGCCTGCCGGTCTGGTGCTCAGGCGCGGCGGCGCCGCCCTCCGTGGCGGGTCTCACCTTCGTGGGCTGGCAGGAGCCCATCGGCTGCGGCGGCGTCGCGGTGTTCCCGGACGACGTGATCGTGGCCGACGGCGACGGCGTCGTGGCGATCCCGGCCGCCATGGTCGAGGACGTGGCGAAGGCGGCCGTGGAGCAGGAGCGGCTCGAGCTCTGGATCATGCGCGAGGTGGAGAAGGGCGTTCCCCTGCCCGGCCTCTATCCGCCGAATGCCGAAACGAGGGCCCGCTACGAGGCCGAATCCGGCGAGTCCTGAGGCTGACGGGAGGAGCTGCGGCAGGTGTTCTTCTACGCTTCGAAGATCGTCTGGTTCTTCGCCACGCCGTCGAACCTGCTCGTCAGCCTGATCCTGCTCGGGCTCCTCCTGGCCCTCCTGCCGCGCCTACGCCGGTTCGGCACGGGGCTAGCCCTGGTGTTCACCCTTGCGACCGTCGCCTTCGGCATCCTTCCGCTGGCGAGCTACATCATGGTTCCGCTGGAGGCGCGGTTCCCGCGCTTCCAGGATGACGGCAGGCCCGTCGACGGAATCATCCTGCTGGGAGGCGCCGTCGATTCCGCGGTCTCGCACATCCGGGGCGAGCTGGTGGTCAACGAGTCGGCCGAGCGCATCCTCGATACGATCGCCCTCGCCCACCGCTATCCCGCCGCCCGCATCCTCATCGTCGGCGGCGGCAACACCATTCTCGGCTACCGGGTCGCCGAGTCGCCGCTCGTCGCCTCCTACTTCAAGGATATCGGCATCGACCCGGCCCGGATCCTCCTGGAGGATCGCTCCCGCACCACCTACGAAAACGCCGTCTTCTCCGCCGAGGTGGCCAAGCCCCGGGAGGGCGAGCGCTGGCTCCTCGTCACCTCCGCCTGGCACATGCCACGGGCTGTGGGCGTGTTCGAGAAAGCCGGGTTCCCAGTCGTGCCCTATCCCATCGACTCCCGGACGGGCGGGCAATGGAAGCTGCGTCCCTTCGGGGCGATCTCCGAGGGTCTGCGCCGGCTCGACGTGGGCGTGAAGGAATGGGCGGGCCTCGTCGCCTATTATCTGACGGGCCGCTCGAGCGCCCTGTTCCCGGCCCCTCAGCCCTCCGAAGGCGGCAGCGCCAGCCGGTAGATGCCACGGAAATCGTCCGGATCGACCGGGCGCCCCTTCCGCAGGATCACGATGCGTCCCTGCTTCATGAGTCGCACCGCCGTCTGACGGACCGGCTGCATGAGCGGCCCCCACTCGTCCGGCTTGTCGCCGCCGACGGCACGGGCCACCTCGGTGGGGTCGAGGTTCTTGCCGGCGCCCCGCTCCGCCACCATGGCCAGCATGGTCGCCTCGATCTCGTCCGGCGTCGCACTCCTGGGCATCGTTCCTCCTCGGCACCGCGATCCGGCGGATACGACTGGCGGCGCCCCATGACATAGAGCACGCCTGCCGTAAGCGCCATGACAAGCCACTCCGAGATCGGCAAGCGAGAAGAAATGCCTGCCCGCGGCTATGTCCGGGCCCTGCCCGCTTCGCAACCGCCAGGGCCTCTCTCGGGTCGTCTCCCGCCGCGGCCGGCACCGAGCCGATGATGATGATGATCGTGGCGAGCAGCCCCTCGATTGGCACTTTCGCCAAGTCCCGCGCCTTGTCAGCCCCCGCATCGGAGCGTGATTAGCCGTGCAGATCCCGGCCGCTTCGGCGGGGCTGTGGACCGGCAGGAAAACCGACGAATCGGCGCACGGCAAGGTTGCAATGTTATGCCGTGACGTTTACCGCTACGCTTGAAGCAGTGAGGTAAGCGGTGAAGAAGAGTCCAAGTGACGCCGACCGGCACATTGGCATGCGCATTCGGGTGCGGCGCATCTCCATCGGCATGAGCCAGGAGCGGCTGGGTGATATCCTTGGCCTCACCTTCCAGCAGATCCAAAAATACGAGAAAGGCATGAACCGCGTCGGGGCTGGCCGCCTCGTCGATATCGCCGCTGCCCTTGGCGTGAGCGTCGGCTACTTCTTCGAAGGCTACGCCAAGGCCGGGGCCTCGGACGGCCCCGGAGACGACCTCCAGCCGCCGATCGGCACGCTGAACAGCCTCGCCATGGCGAGGGCCTTCGCGCGGATCGGCGACCCGGCCATGCGCAAGAAGTTGGTCGCAATGGTCGAATCCATAGCCGACGCCCTGCTCGCGGCGGGGGCAGAGCGCCGGGAAGGCTAGGCCTCTCCGGCGCGAGAGGTCGCTCCGGGACGCTGGCGGACGACATTGTCATCGCCCCACCCGATCTCGCCAGGCAGCCTCAAGGCGGCCTCGATCGCCTCCGACAGCCCACGCACGGAATCGATCTGCTCCGGCGTGAACGTCCGCTTCATATCCATGGCCTGGGCCCAGAACTGCAGGATCTCGACCTCCTGCTCGGGACTGATGGTGACGGACCGGCGTAGCATTGGACTACCCCGCGAGACGCACGGGCATCGTGTGTGCCGGCTGGACCAGGACGCGGTCGCTGTTGCCGCGCATCTCCTGCAGGCGGGCGAGCGTGCGCCGATCGAACGCCGCCGTCACAGCGACAGTGTCGTGTCCGCCGATCGGCTGCGGCAGGCCGAGCGGGATGGTGCGGAAGTGCAGCTGCACGAGACGCAGGAGCCACAGGGGGTTCATCTCGATGATGATGGTGTTCACCCCGCTCTCGAGACCCCACTCGACGATGCCCGACAGCAACGCATTGGCGACCGGGCTGAGCGCCCTGCCCCGCTCGCGATGGGCCGGTTCGACGCAGTAGCGGGTCCATTCCCAGATGTGCGGGCCGACAGGGCGCTCATCCTCACACAGTTGCGGCAGCACATCGGAGAGCAGGTGCGGCCGGGTCGACGGCAGCATGCGCTGGTAGCCCAGTACTTTGCCCTCGCCATCGATGTAGAGCATGTGGACGGCGTGTTCATCGTCGAACTGGTCGATCTCGCGCCCGTCCGGCTTGTTCAGGTCTGTCCACTTCATCTCGTCGACAAAAACGCGATGGCGAAGCCGATAGGCCTGCTCCATTTCCTCGCGATAGAGGTGCGCGTTCTCCGGCGTTACGATGTGAATCATTTTGTCCCCCATGGTTGTTGATGGGGGTTATTTGCGCCGACCTGCCGGGAGCGCAAAAGTACGCCTTTCCGTACTCTCTATTTGATGAGATTCTGCCGCAGCGCCTCGGCGACGGCATGGGTCCGGCTCGTGGCTCCGAGCTTCGCGCGCACCGTCCGCATGTGCTTGTCGACACCATGTTCCGAGATGCCCATCCGCTGGCTGATGTCGCCGTCGGAGAATCCCTCCGCCGCCCATTGCAATGCCTCTTGCTCGCGCGGGGTCAATTCGGCGACAGGCCGCTTCGGCGACTGCCGCAGCGGCAAGGCACGCCCGAGCGCATAGGTCGCAACGAGCGCCAGCATGGGTCGTTCCTCCGGCGCAATCTCCAGATGCTCACCGGCGAGCGAAAACCCCGCGATATCTCCTTCCAGAGTCACGAGCGGGATCGTGTAGCCCTCCCGCAGATTGAACTCTCCTGCCTCCGCCATGACGCGGCGCGCCGCAACATCGCCTTTGTAGGCTGGCTCAAGCTCGCTCCAGAGAAAGGGTGCCGCTGCCCGCTGCACTTGCCCGATGGTCGGGTCGCGGAAGAGGTAACCGTGCGAGAAGTAGCGCCGCGCCCACTCCTCGGGCCATGCGCTCATGACCACATGGGACAGCTGCGTGGTCCGGTCCGCCCCCGGCCTTGGGATCAAGCCCGCGAGCACTCGCTCGACCCCGAAACGACGCGTGATGTCGAGCAGCATCGCGCAAACGTCGGCCGGACTGCGCGCCCGGTCGAGCCTCTGGATGAACGCGATCGTATCGCTGAGTGCCCCGCCCGCCATTTTCGCTCTCTCTGTGGGTACTCTGGAGCACGGCGCGGGCACACGTCAACATTGTGTTGGGACTGACGAATACTACCCAAGCGGAAGATATCGGGTTCAGCGAGCTTACCTGAAGTATTCGAAACCCATAGACCACGGCTTGTCGGCAGCGCTTCGCATTACGTTTGAGAACCGGAAAGGCGCCCCTCCCCCAGGATCGTCGGACCACGAACGGTACCGCGCCTCGTGAAACCCAGCACATTCACCTCCGGTTGACTCTGCGGCCATCCTGCCCAGTCTGTGGGGGCCCCGAATTTGGAGCAGCCTCCATGAGTCAAACGATCACCCGCGGTTTCAAGACCCTGCTCGACGAAGCGAATGCGAAGATCAGGACCATTCCGGCGGCCGAGGCCATCTCCCTGCTCGGACGGGAGGACACCGTCTTCGTCGATCTGCGCGACCCGCGGGAGCTGGAGCGGGAGGGTCGCATCCCCGGCGCAGTGCACTGCCCGCGCGGCATGCTGGAATTCTGGATCGACCCCGAAAGCCCCTACCACAAACCCGTCTTCGCCCAGGACAAGTCCTTCGTGTTCTTCTGCGCCGCCGGCTGGCGCTCCGCCCTCTCGGCCGCAACGGCGCAGGACATGGGGCTCACGCCCGTCGCCCATATCGGGGGCGGCTTCGCCGCCTGGAAGGAGGCCGGAGGACCGGTCGAGCAGGTGCCGCCGAGGGAGCCGAAGACTTAGACGCAGTTCAGTGTGACCTTTCCGGTTCGGCCGCGTTCCTCCTGACATCACCCACCAGGAGACAGGCAAGCATCATGAGGGGAATCATCCTGCGCGCTCCGGGGGGCCTCGATCGTCTGGAACCGGTCGAAATGCCCGACCCTGGCGCTCCCGGCCCGGGTGAGGTCCGGATCAGGCTTCACGCGAGTTCCTTGAACTACCACGATTACGGCGTCGTCAGCGGCCGGATGCCGACGGCCGACCGGCGCATTCCGATGTCCGACGGCGCCGGTGTGGTGGAAGCCGCGGGTGACGGCGTCACGGAGTTCGCACCGGGCGATCACGTCGTTTCGTGCTTCTTCCCCGGCTGGATCGAAGGCCCGCCTCCGATGGCCGACTTCTCGACGGTTCCGGGCGATGGAGTCGACGGCTACGCAAGGGAAACAGTTGTGTGCCCCGCGACGTGGTTCACGCGGGCCCCGAAAGGCTTCAGCCACGCAGAGGCGGCGACACTCACCACGGCCGGATTGACCGCATGGCGTGCGCTGGTCGTCAATGGCGGCCTGAAGGCGGGCGACGTGGTGCTCGTGCTCGGCACGGGCGGCGTGTCGATCTTCGCCCTTCAGATCGCAAAGGCAATGGGCGCGACCGTGATCGCCACATCCTCGTCCGACGAGAAGCTGGAACGGGTGCGGGCCCTGGGTGCGGACCACGCCATCAACTATCGCCGGCACGAGGATTGGGGCGCCCGCGCCCGCGACTGGACCGGCGGGCACGGTGTCGACCACGTGGTCGAAGTCGGCGGACCCGGCACCCTTGGGCAATCGATCATGGCGGTACGGATCGGCGGCCACATCGCGCTCATCGGCGTCCTGACGGGTCGTGCAGGCGAGGTTCCGACCGGGCTTCTCATGGCCAAACAGGCGCGCCTCCAGGGCCTGATTGTCGGAAACCGGCGCCAGCAGATCGACTTCGTGCGCGGCATCGAAGCGATGGGGCTAAGGCCTGTGATCGATCGCAGCTTCGGCCTCGAGGGGATCGCCGATGCATTCCGGCACGAGGAATCCGGCGCCCATCTCGGCAAGATCTGCCTGGAATTCTGAAGCAGGCGAAGCACCTTCAGACGGTGTCGCGCACCTCGAACGTCCGGAGCGGAGCCGATGCCTCCTGGCTCGCCTCCACCTCCTCGACGGCCTCGACCACGGCGCCTCTCGGACCCTGCCGGCAGGCCTTGAGCATCACGTCGACGAGATCGCTCGGGCCTGCGAACACGGCCTCGACAGATCCATCCCGACGGTTTCGGACCCAGCCGCTGAGCCCATGCAACTGCGCCTGGTGATGCGTCCAGGCGCGATAGCCGACGCCCTGGACGCGTCCGCGGATGATGACGTGGAGAGTGCGGTTCGAAGTCATTGCCCTCAGGCTGTCTTGCGGGATCTGCGGTTGCGGCATTGCCCTTGGCTCAACGTCTCCCCAAGGCAAAGGTTCGGGATCAGGCCTCCGGCGCCCTGCGCAGGGTTCCCGCCGGAGCGCTCCAGAGCGGCCGGACCGGGGGCCGCTGGACGGGCTCGACCGAAGCGCCCTGGGCCTTCGACAGCCAGACCCGGAGGCTCTGCTGGATATAGTCCTGCGGCAGCCCGGCATGGGTCGCCGCCTCCACCACGCCTTCCATATAGCCGGGCTTCGGCACCCCGGGCCTCGCGCTGCGTCCGATATACACCATTGCCCGGCGCGGCCCCTGCGCGGCGACGACGGGCTGCACCGTCTTGGTGTAGAGCCCCGTCGCCAAGCTCTCGTAGCGGTCGAGGGCCGGCACGTCCGCGAGGGCGAGGTCCCACAGCATGCCCCAGACGGCGCGCTGTGGGTCGCGCACCACCGAGGCATAACCGCCCTCGAACACGATGAAGCGGTGACGCATCAAGCGCGCGAGCCCGAGCGGCCTGGAGACCGGGCAGCGCAGGGCCATGGCGGCCCGGTCCATGTTGGACCCGTAGGCGAAGTAGAGCGGCATCGATCCGGCCGCGTCCTTAGGCGAATTCCATGATCACGGCATCGACCGCGAGGCTGTCGCCTTCCTTGGCGTGGATCTTCGAGATGGTGCCGTCGCGCTCGGCGCGCAGCACGTTCTCCATCTTCATGGCCTCGACGATGCAGAGCGGCTCGCCCGCCTTGACCTCCTGGCCCTGTGTGACGCTGATCGCCTTGACCAGCCCGGGCATCGGGCAGAGCAGTTGCTTGCCCGTGTCGGCCTCCGCCTTCTCGGGCATCAGCGCAGCCAGCTCCGCTTCGCGGCGGGTATAGACCCTGACCTCGGCCGAGACGCCTGCGTGGGACAGCACCATGCCGTTGAGGATTGGCCGCACCTGCACAGCCACGTCCTGTCCGCCGACCGAGCCGGCCCAGACCGGCTCGCCGGGGCGCCAAGAGGACACCACGGGCCAGGCCTCGCCACCCATCACGATGGCGATGCCGCCGTCGATGTCCTCGACCAGGACCTCATGGCGCTCCCGGCCGAGCATGACCACGCGCTCGCGCTCGAACTTCACGGCCGAGGCGTGGCGCATCTGGCCTGAAATCTGGCGCTTGCGCTCGTTGAGCAGGTGGTCGATGGCGGCGCCTACCGCTGCGATGCGCCGGGCCACCTCCCCTTCGGGAGCCGGCACCTTGAACCCCTGCGGGTATTCCTCGGCGATGAAGCCGGTGGAGAGCTTGCCCGAGCGCCAGCGGGGGTGCTGCATCAGGCTCGACAGGAACGGGATATTGTGGCGGATGCCGTCGATGGCGAAGGCGTCGAGGGCCTTGGCCTGGGCGTCGATGGCCTGCTCGCGGGTCGGGGCGTGGGTGACGAGCTTGGCGATCATCGGATCGTAGTAGATCGAGATCTCGCCGCCCTCGTAGACGCCGGTGTCGTTGCGCACCGTGACGCCGTTCTCCTCGCCCTCCTGCGGCGGGCGGTAGGTGACGAGGCGGCCCGTCGAGGGCAGGAAGTTGCGGACCGGATCCTCCGCATAGATGCGGCTTTCCACCGACCAGCCGTTGAGCTTCACGTCGGCCTGCGTCAGGCGTAAGCGCTCGCCCGCCGCGACCCGGATCATTTCCTCGACCAGGTCGATGCCGGTGATCATCTCGGTGACCGGATGCTCCACCTGCAGGCGGGTGTTCATCTCGAGGAAGTAGAAGGACTTGTCCTGACCGGCGACGAACTCCACCGTGCCGGCGGAGTCGTAGCCCACGGCCTTGGCAAGCGCCACCGCCTGCTCGCCCATGCGGCGGCGGGTCTCCTCGTCGAGGAGCGGGCTCGGGGCTTCCTCGATGACCTTCTGGTTGCGGCGCTGGATCGAGCATTCACGCTCGCCGAGATAGATCACGTTGCCGTGCTTGTCGCCGAGCACTTGGATCTCGATGTGGCGCGGATCGGTGATGAACTTCTCGATGAAGACCCGGTCGTCGCCGAAGGAGGACGCCGCCTCCGACTTGGCGCGGGCGAAGCCTTCGGCCACCTCGTCGGCGGAGTAAGCGATGCGCATGCCCTTGCCGCCGCCGCCGGCGGAGGCCTTGATCATGACCGGATAGCCGATCTCGTCGGCGATCTTCACCGCCTGCTCCGGCCCCTCGATGACCCCGAGGAAGCCCGGGACCGTCGACACCTTGGCGGCGGCGGCGGCCTTCTTCGACTCGATCTTGTCGCCCATGGCGGCAATGGCGGCCGGATTCGGGCCGATGAACACGATGCCGGCTTCGGCCAGCGCCTTCGGGAAAGCCTCGCGCTCGGAGAGAAATCCGTAGCCGGGATGGACCGCCTGGGCGCCGGTTTGCTTGCAGGCCTCCACGATCTTCTCGATCACCAGGTAGGACTGGGTTGCCGCCGCCGGGCCGATATGGACCGCCTCATCGGCCATCTCCACGTGGAGGGCGTCCCGGTCGGCGTCGGAATAGACGGCGACCGTCTTGATGCCCATTCGCCGGGCGGTCTTGATGACGCGGCAGGCGATCTCGCCCCGGTTGGCAATCAGGATCTTGTCGAACATGAGCCCTCGAACGCTGCAAGCCTGGATGTCTGGCCTCCTCCCGTTACTGCACATCGGCGCTTTCGGGAAGCAGGCGCGGGTCAGCATTTAGCGTAAGAACGGCCTTTCCCTCAGGCGGCCATGCGCTGCATCCGGGCGTATTGGCGCCCCCGCATGATGAAGTCGAGAAGGGCCGCGTCAACGTTCTGGGTCTCGTCGAGGATCGCATAGGCGATGTTCATGGCCGTCTCGGTCGGCCCGCCCACGTCGAGGGCGGTCGTCAGCCACATGGCGTCGTCGTTGGTCACCACCCCGGTCGGCCGCATGGACCAGACCACGAAATCGACGATGAGCGCGGTGAGTGCCGGACCCCAGCTCTCGTGGGTTTCGAGGGTCCGGTCGAGAGCCAGGAGAGCCTCAGCCTCGAGGCGGTTTACGATGCCGTCCTCGAGGATCTCCCGCTGAAGCTTCTTCACGTCATCGGCAGAGATGTACTTGCTGTCGATGAGGGTCTCGATGAAATCGCGAAGGTTATTCTTGATCATCTGTTTGACTCCACCCGGCTTTTGTTTGGTGCCGGCTGTTCTCTTGTCCGGGTATGACTTTTGCACGGGGACAGGGGCCAAACCGTTAATGGGCAATTCTGAATCGCCGTTGAGGTTAAGCGTTGTTGAGACTCTTTGGTTGCGAGAATCTTGCTGCGTCACCTGCGACCGGACACCGATGCCGGAAAAGCCTTGAGCCGCTTGCGATTCACAGCCGGGCGCCGGGCAGCGCGCGGGTGGGTCAGATCGTGTCGGCGGCCCGCCTTCAGGAAACGGTAAGGTGTTCATTCCCTTAAAACCAAAGGTTTTCGGGCGTGGAGCCCTTCTCCTGGCCGTGTCCCCGCCGGTCCGCGTTAACGCCGGGCCGGCGCCCTTCCTCGCCGGTCGGGCTTGGCTGCAGCCCTTCCGGACCCCATGTCCGGTGCGGCCGTCCGCCGCTTCTCTGCGGACACTTCGCAGCCCACCCGCATGGAACCGGGCAAGCGCCGGTCCGTCATCCCCGGAATCGATACCAAGAACGAGGATCTCCCGATGAAAGCCTTCGGCTACGCCGCCAAGTCCGCCACCAGCCCCCTCAACCTGTATCAGTTCGAGCGCCGCGAGCCCGGCCCGCGCGACGTGCAGATCGAGATCCTCTATTGCGGGGTCTGCCACTCGGACGTCCACACCGCCCGCGACGAATGGGGCGGCGCCGTCTATCCCGTCGTGCCCGGCCACGAGATCGTCGGCCGCGTGACGCGTGTCGGTTCCGACGTGACCAAGTTCAAGGAGGGCGACCTGGCCGGCGTGGGCTGCATGGTCGATTCCTGCCGCCGCTGCTTCAGCTGCGACGAAGGGCTGGAGCAGTACTGCGAGCACGATTTCACGGGCACCTACAACAGCGTCGACAAGCATTCCGGCGGCGTCACCTACGGCGGTTACTCGACCGCCATCGTGGTCGACGAGCACTTCGTCCTGCGCATGCCGGAAAAGCTCGATCCGGCCGCGGCCGCCCCGCTCCTCTGCGCCGGCATCACCACCTATTCGCCCCTGCGCCAGTGGGGCGTCTCCAAGGGCCAGAAGGTGGGCGTCGTTGGCCTCGGCGGGCTCGGCCACATGGCCGTGAAGCTCGCGCACGCCATGGGGGCGCACGTGGTGCTGTTCACCACCTCCCCGGGCAAGACGGAGGATGCCCTGCGCCTCGGCGCCGACGAGGTGGTGGTCTCCCGCGACGAGGCCGCCATGGCGAAGCACACGGGCACGTTCCACTTCATCCTCAACACGGTGGCGGCGCCGCACAACCTCGACGCCTACCTCGCCCTGCTCCGGCGCGACGGCACCATGACCCTGGTGGGCGCGCCGGCCGAGCCGCATCCCTCGCCGAACGTGTTCAGCCTGATCATGAAGCGCCGCCGCCTCGCGGGCTCCCTCATCGGCGGGATCGCGGAGACGCAGGAGATGCTCGACTTCTGCGCCGAGCACGGCATCGTGTCGGATATCGAGCTGATCCCGATCCACAAGATCAACGAGGCCTGGGACCGGATGGTGCGCAGCGACGTGAAGTACCGCTTCGTGATCGACATGGCCTCCCTGAAGGAGGAGACAAAGGGAGTTTAGGCCTCCAGCACGCCGGTCTCGAAGAAGCGGTCCATGGCGGCCTCCGCGGGACCGGTGTCGATCCCGCGCTGCCGGAGCCATGCATCGTCGAGATGCGTGCTCCGGTAGCGTTCCCCTGAATCGCACAGGAGCGTCACCACCGAGCCCTGCTCTCCCCTTCGCACCATGTCGCCGACGAGATGCGCCACGACCCAGAGGTTCGTGCCGGTCGAGCCGCCGCAGGAGCGGCCGATGCGGCGGGACAGGACGCGGGCCGCCGCGAGGCTTGCCGCATCCGGCACCGCGTAGGCCGCGTCGATCAGTTCCGGCACGAAGGAAGGTTCGCAGCGCGGCCGCCCGATGCCCTCGATGATTGAAGGCGTGCAGGCGACGGTGCAGATGCTCCGGTCGGCGAGATGCCGGTGGAACACGGAGGCCTCCGGGTCCGCGAGGCAGAGCCGCGTCGGCAGGCGGCGGTAGCGGATGTAGCGCCCGAGCGTCGCCGAAGTGCCGCCGGTGCCGGCGCCGACCACGACCCAGGCCGGCACCGGGTGCTCCTCCTGCGCCATCTGGCTGAAGATGGATTCGGCGATGTTGTTGTTGCCGCGCCAGTCCGTCGCCCGTTCCGCGTAAGTAAACTGGTCCATGTAGTGGCCGCCGAGCTCTTCCGCGAGCCGCGCGCTCTCGGTGTACATCTCGGCCGGAGAATCCACGAAATGGCTCTCGCCGCCATAGAAGGCGATCTGCGCGATCTTTTCGGCGGAGGTCGAGCGCGGCATCACGGCGATGAAGCGCAGGCCCAGCATCCGGGCGAAATAAGCCTCCGACACCGCCGTCGACCCGCTCGACGCCTCGATGATGGTGGTCTCGGGCCCAATCCAGCCGTTGCAGAGCCCGTAGAGAAACAGCGACCGCGCCAGCCGGTGCTTCAGGCTCCCCGACGGATGGGTCGATTCATCCTTCAGATAAAGCGCGATCCCCGGCGCGGCCGGCAGCGGCACGCGCAGGAGATGCGTGTCCGACGACCGGTTGAAATCGGCCTCTATGATCTGGATGGCGCGAGCGACCCAGGCGCGGTCAGAAGAGGAAGTCATCGGACTCTAAAGCGGAATATTATCGTGCTTCTTCCAGGGCCGCTCGGTTTCCTTGTGGCGCAGCATCGCCAGCGCCCGGGCGATCCGGCGCCTTGTCGAATGCGGCATGATCACTTCGTCGATGTAGCCGCGCTCGGCCGCCACGAAGGGCGACATGAAGCGGTCCTCGTATTCCTTGGTGCGGGCGGCGATCTTCTCCTGGTCGCCTAGGTCCTGGCGGAAGATGATCTCGACCGCGCCCTTGGCGCCCATCACGGCGATCTGGGCGGTGGGCCAGGCATAGTTCACGTCACCGCCGATATGCTTCGACGCCATCACGTCATAGGCGCCGCCGAAGGCTTTGCGCGTGATCACGGTCACCAGGGGCACGGTCGCTTCGGAATAGGCGAAGAGCAGCTTGGCGCCGTGCTTGATGAGGCCGCCATATTCCTGCGCCGTGCCGGGCAGGAAGCCGGGCACGTCCTCGAAGGTGACGATGGGGATGTTGAAGGCGTCGCAGAAGCGCACGAAGCGGGCGGCCTTGCGGGAGGCGTCCGCGTCGAGCACGCCGGCCAGCACCATCGGCTGGTTAGCCACGAAGCCGACCGTACGACCCTCGATGCGGCCGAAGCCGGTGATGATGTTCTTCGCGAAGGCTTCCTGGATCTCGAAGAAGTCCCCCTCGTCCACGACCTTCAGGATCAACTCCTTCATGTCGTAGGGCTTGTTCGGGTTGTCCGGGATCAGGGTGTCGAGGCTCTCGTCGACCCGGTCCGGGTCGTCGAAGCTCGGGATCTCCGGCACGCCGTCCATGTTGTTGGCGGGCAGGAAGTCGATGAGGCGGCGCACCTGCAGGAGCGCCTCCACGTCGTTGTCGTAGGCTCCGTCCGCCACCGAGGACTTGGTGGTGTGGACCTTGGCCCCGCCCAGTTCCTCCGAGGTCACCGTCTCGTTGGTGACGGTCTTCACCACGTCCGGCCCGGTGACGAACATGTAGGAGCGGTCACGGACCATGAAGATGAAATCGGTCATGGCGGGCGAATAGACGTCGCCGCCTGCGCAGGGACCCATGATGACCGAGATCTGGGGGATGACCCCGGAGGCGATCACGTTGCGCTTGAACACCTCGCCGTAGCCGCCCAGCGCCGCCACGCCCTCCTGGATACGGGCACCGCCCGCATCGAACAGGCCGACGATGGGGGCGCGCATCCTGAGCGCCATGTCCTGAATCTTGGTGATCTTCTGGGCATGGGCCTCGGAGAGCGAGCCGCCGAAGACCGTGAAGTCCTTGGCGAAGACGAAGACCGTACGGCCGTTGACCGTGCCCCAGCCGGTGACCACGCCGTCGCCGGGGATCTTCACCTTCTCCATGCCGAAATCGGTGGAGCGGTGCTCGACGAACATGTCGAACTCCTCGAACGAGCCCTTGTCGAGCAGGAGCTCGATGCGCTCGCGGGCCGTGAGTTTGCCCCTTGCGTGCTGCGCCTCGATCCGCTTCGTGCCGCCGCCGAGCCGGGCCTGGGCCCGCCTGTCTTCCAGTCGTTCGAGAATGTCTTTCATGGATGATCCCTGAGGCCGGGAGAGAACTGCTTTGGCTCTCGCTTAGCACAGCCGTTGTGGATCAGATATCCCACTATGGTGTGCTCCCGGACACTTCACAGGCGCCCCGCCGAAAGCTAGATATGTGTCGTTACAACATCACAGTCTGTTTCCTGGGGGCAACCATGAAAAACATCCACCGGCTCGTCGCGGTCACGGCAACCGCTTCCCTGCTCACCGCCGGCTGCGCGAGCCGCTCGGTAGACGTCGCAGCGTCCTACGTCTCGGCCGCGACCTACAGCCACTACAGCTGCCGCGAGCTGGGCCAGGAGGCTCAGAGGGTCAGCAGCGCCGCCGCAGCCGCCGCAGGCATTCAAGACTCGCAGCGCACGAAGGATGCGGTGGCAACGACGGCCGCCGTGGTGATCTTCTGGCCGGCGGCCTTCTTCGTCGGCGGCAACAACGCCCAGACGGCCGAGCTGGCGCGCTTGAAGGGCCACATGCAGGCCATCGAAGAGGCATCGGTCCAGAAGAAGTGCGGGATCAATTTCCGCCGGGCTTGATCCGGCCCGCAATCCTGATCCAGGTGCCGCCGGTCCCCGGCGGCATTCTTATTGACCAGTCAGCCGGAAGACCTCCGAGGCCGCCCGGAACTCGGCCTCGCGCCGCCGGCGCCGCTCCATGGCCTCGTAGTCCTCTCCCCACAGGCTTTCCTGGTAATGCTCATCCACGTGGGCGGCCGCCCATGCCCGGTCGGCGTCGATGGCCCGCGCCGCATGGGCCAGGGCGATCAGCACCGAGCCCGTCAGCGTGGTCATGACATGCAGCGCCGCGAGGGCGAAGGGGGATGGAATCCTCTCGACGGCCGCGCGGATCGCCGCGATGGCTTCCTCCGGCTGCGTCACGTGCATGACGCCCTCCGCCAGGGAGAAGCGCGCCCCATGGACCTCCCGGACCCAGTCCAGAACCGGGCTCCAGGCATCGTCCTGGGCCCTCGCCAGCCGCTCCGGCTCGCCCGCCCGGTAGTAGGTCAGGTCCGATCCGGCATAGCGGACGAGATCGTCCACGACCTCCCGCTGCCGTGGCGCGACGCCGTCGATGGCGGAATTGACAATTCGGGTCACCGGCATGGTCGAGGGATCCACTTCGGCCCCTTGGGCCGCCCATTCGGCGGCCACCGCCTCCGCCAGCGCCCTTGTGGGCAGGGCAAGGTCCTGGCGGTTCGGCGTCTTCGCCGTACGGCCGTCGAGGACGAGGAAGAACATGCCGCCCCGCTCCTCCACGCCCGCCTCCTTGTAGAAGCGCTTGGGCAGGGTCGGCTTCATGCCGGTTTGGGCGGCGCGCATCGGGTTCGGCTCTTCCGCCGAAGGAAACCAGTCTCGGGAATTCGTCATGACGGACAGATAGGGTTTCAGGCCGTGGCCTGCGAGGGACGATCAAGAAAGTCCTTTAGGACACCTTCCAGGTCCCCATAGGACTCGGCGATGGTGGCGGCACCGGCTTCCTTCAGGGCCGCCACGGGCTGAAAGCCCCAGGAGACGCCGACCGGCAGCACGCCCGCCGCGCGGGCCATCTCCATGTCGTAGCTCGAATCCCCGATCATCACCGTGTCCGCCGGCGCCGCCCCCACCTCCGCCATCGCCTGCCGGATCATGGCCGGATGCGGTTTCGAGGGCGCGTCGTCGGCCGTCTGGATGGTGGCGAAGACCCGCCCCCAATCGTGGCGCTCGAGGAGATGCGAAACTCCGCGCCGGGACTTGCCGGTCGCGATGCCGAGCAGGACGTCCTCGCGGCGGCTCAGCCATTCCAGGCAATCCTTGGCGCCGGGAAAGAGCGGCTCCGCGTTGACCGGATCCTGGCGCAGGGACGCGAAGGCATCCTTGTAGGCCTGGGCCAAACCCTCCACCGGCCCCTTCGGGCCGACGAGCACCGTGAAGGCCTCGACCAGGGACAGCCCGACGATGGACAGGGAAAGCTCCCGGCTCGGCGGCTCGAGCCCGTAGGCCGCGAAGGCCGCATGCTGGGCGGCCACGATGATGTTCTGGCTGTCGACCAGCGTGCCGTCGACGTCGAAGAGAACGAGCTTCAAGGATTGCTGCCTTTCCGGGGCGTACCAGCCATTGCTACGCGCAGGCACCCGCCAAGGGCGGTCTACAGCGGCCTCTAAAGCCGATCAAGACAGGCCGAAAACGCGTCACCCGGCGCGGAACGGATCCGCGCCGGGTGACAATGCTCGGGATATTCGGGAACTCAGCCGCGCGCGCGGGCGCGGATCATGTAGGTGTCGAAGGCGTACTCGGCCACTTGGAACCAGAGGTATTCCTCGTTCCGGAAGGCGCGGATCGAGTCGATGATCTTCTTGAAGTCCGCGTTCTGGGCGGAGATTTCCGCATAGACCTCGTTGGTGGCCTTGTAGGCGGCGTCGAGGATCTCCGCCGAGAAGGGACGCAGCTGCGCGCCGGCGCCCACGAGGCTGCGCAGGGCGGCCGGGTTCTTCGCGTCGTACTTGGCCAGCATGTCCTGGTTGGCGGCCATGCAGGCGGCCTCCAGAATCGCCTGGTAGTTCTTCGGCAGGGACTCCCACTTGGCCTTGTTGAAGAGGAAGTGCAGCGTCAGGCCGCCCTCCCAGAATCCCGGATAGTAGTAGTACGGGGCCACTTTCTGGAAGCCGAGCTTCTCGTCGTCGTAGGGGCCGATCCACTCGGCAGCGTCGATGGTGCCGCGCTCCAGCGACGGGTAGATGTCGCCGCCCGCCACCTGCTGCGGAATGACGCCCAGCTTCGCCATGACCTGACCGGCGATGCCGGCGATGCGCATCTTGAGGCCCTTCAGATCCTCGACGGTCTTAATCTCCTTGCGGAACCAGCCGCCCATCTGGGTGCCGGTGTTGCCGCCCGGCAGGGCGTACATGTTGTGCTTGGCCATGAACTCGTTCACGAGGCCAATGCCGCCGCCGTGATACTGCCACGCATTGAGCTGACGGGCGTTGAGCGTGAACGGCACCGCCGCGGCGGCCGCGAAGGTCGGGTCCTTGCCGACATAGTAGTAGGCGGCCGTGTGGGCCATCTCGACCGTGCCGCCCGAGACCGCATCGGCGGCCTGGAAGGTTCCGACGATCTCACCGGCCGCGAAGGGCTGGATCTGGAAGCGCCCCTCGGTGGCCTCGGAGACGTACTTGGCCAGGAAGTCGGCCCCTCCGTAGATGGTATCGAGAGACTTCGGGAAGCCCGAGGTCAGGCGCCAGCGGATCTCCGGATTCGACTGGGCGATCGCCGGCTTGGCGATGGCGCCGGCAGCCAAACCGGCTCCGGAGGCGGCGAGGAAATTGCGGCGTTTCATGAGAGCCTTCTCCTGTCCTTGAGACACGTCGTTTTCATCGGCGACACCGGAAGGCAGTGAACCCAACAGCAAAGGCAATCCTGAAGAATGGTCAGACCTTCCTGGGCCGCGTGGACCTGCTCCGAAAGCGAGCCGGACCGATCCATGGGGTAGCGACGTAATCCAGATCCTGTCGCTACGGAAGGCACGAAAGCCGGAATACAACTATGGTCGAAGATGCCATTCTCCCGTGACGGCATCGGACGATGCCCGGAAGACGGTTTCTCAGCCGCTCTGCTGCTTCTCCTCGGCCGTCATGGAATAGCCCCGGCGCTCCGCGGCCTCGAGAACCTGCGCAAGCCTCTGCTGTCCCTGCACCAGGAGGCGCTCGTCGGAGAGATCGGCTCCGAGCTCGGCGAGGATCCTGGCGGCTTCTTCAAGACGGGAATCGGACATTGGGGAACCTTGTTTCGACTGCTCCTGACGATGCCAATGCCGGATTGCGCCGCTGGTTCCGGAGCGGTGCTCGGGGAATGTCCCGGTCAAGCCTTGCCGGGGTCCGACTTCTTGAGGCCCCTCGCGAAGGCTCCTGCCACCGGCACGATCAGGCCGGGAGAAGGTTGTCGACGGGGCTGCGGACGACGCCGGCGATCACCTGCCTCATGCCCCGGATCTCCTCGCCAATTTCGCTCAGGTGCTGCTGCCCTGCGAGCGCATCGACCTCCAGTGCCTGAAGCGCCGAGCTTCGCACCTCCTGGGCCACTCCTTCTCACGTCCGGGCTTTGCCCGGGCCGCATCCGCCAGCACCGGATGCCGTGAGCATCAGGCTGGAAGCCCCCGTGGCGGCCGCCGCCCAGATCGCCCCCAGCCTGCTCGAGGGCGAAGAACACGGCAAGGCTGCCCATCCGTCCGGAAATCCACCGATTTCGTCCGCCTGTGTCAGTCGGCCGTTGCCGGCGTCGCCAGGCGGGCCTCGAGACGCGCCTTCACGTCCGGCCATTCCTCGCGGATGATGCTGTAGACCGCCGTATCGCGGATGTGCCCGTCGGGCATGATCATGTGGCGGCGCAGGATGCCATCGAGCTTCGCCCCGAGCCGCTCGATGGCCGCGCGGGACTGGTCGTTCAGGACATGGGTCCTCAGCTCGACCGCATTGCAGCCGAGCGTCTCGAAGGCGTGCCTGAGCATGAGGAACTTCGCGTGGGTGTTGACGAAGCTGCGCTGCCACGAGCGCGCGATCCAGGTCGTGCCGATCTCGACCCGATGGTTCGCCGCATCGATGTTCATGTAGCGGGTGGAGCCGACCACCCTGTCGCCGTCCCGCACGACGGTTGCGAAAGGCAGCGCGAAGCCGGCCGCCTGCAGTTCGAGGGCCTTCTCCACATAAGCCCGGAAGCCCTCCGGTCGCGGCACGGTCGTGGTCTTCTTGTTCCAAAGGTCACCGTCGCTCGCAGCCTGCGCGAGCGCGGGAACGTCGTCGAGGCCGAGGGGCCGCAGCATGAGGCGGTCCGTCGACAGGGTCACGGGCTCGATCTTGAGCATAGCGTCAGCGCCTTCCCTGATCTGTTGCTCTGTCTCCTATCGCGGATGACGGCGCAACAGTCGAGTGCGGCGCTGATCAGGAGGCGGTTCAAGCCTCCTGATCATGGGTCAAGTCGTCAGGATCGCCCTCTGCTAATTAAGCAGATAGACGAACCCGGGCAGGGTCACTGCCAGGCCGGCCAAGGCCCAGGCCCCTGCGGCGGAGCGCCAGCCGGCGCCACCGGTCGTGTTGCGAAGACGCTGCGCGAAAGAAGCGGCTTCCATGCTGCGGCCGCTCAGGCAGGAGCATAGGGCATAGTGCGCCTGTCCGTCGGACAATTCGAAATAATTCATGACATCGCCGAGTCTGTCACTCGCCAAGCCATCCGCCCGAAGCACGGGATCCTCATAGGCGACCGTGAGAGGCGATTCATCTTGCCTGATTAAAGCCCGCTCTGCCGGGGGCTTGTACTCGATCTCACCGAGGGAGTTCAGGCGACGCGTGGGATTCCGCTCAAGAAGCTCGATCCAACGCTCGATCCGTTCCTGCCGGGTCAGAGACCGTGGCTGAACGTCGGCTACGCTACGGAGTTGATCTAGATGCTTATGTTCCATCGATCTCTCTCCTTGCCAATGGCCCGGTCGGCCGAACGACCGATCGAGGCATACGAAACTACCCCGATTGAGCGGCAAAAGTGCGACAAGGGAGATGGGAAAAGGGATGACTGCTTTTATTCCTCCGGCGCGTCGACGATGGGGTCGTAGCGGCTCACGTCGAAGCCCAGGAGGTTGAAGCTCTGTTGGATGTGCGGCGGCAGCGGCGCGGTGACATCGATCGGCTTGCCGGTGCGCGGATGCGCGATCACGATCCGGCGCGCCAGGAGATGCAGCTTGTTCTGGATGCCGCCCGGCAATTCCCAGTTCTCGATATCGAAGTACTTCGGATCGCCCACGATGGGATGGCCGATATGAGCTGCGTGCGCGCGCAGCTGGTGGGTGCGCCCGGTCACCGGCTTCAGCGACAGCCACGCGAGCTTCTGCCCGGCGGTGTCGACCACCGCGTAATAGGTGAGCGCATGGCTCGCTCCTTCGTCGCCATGACGCGCGACCTTCATGCGGGCATCGCCCTCGTCGCCTTCCTTCGCCAGATAGGTGGAGATCCGCCCCTGCTTGACGCGCGGCACGCCGGCAACCAGCGCCCAGTAGATCTTGCGCGTCGTGCGCGACCGGAACGACTTCGCGAGGGTGGAGGCGGCAAAGCGCGTTTTCGCGATCACCAGGCATCCCGCCGTGTCCTTGTCGAGCCGGTGCACGAGGCGCGGCTTCTGGCCTTCCGCGTCGCGCATGGAATCGAGCAGGCCGTCTACGTGCCGCGTGGTGCCCGAACCGCCCTGCACCGCTAGGCCCATCGGCTTGTTGATGACGAGAACGTCCTTGTCCTCGTAGAGCGTGATCGATTTCAGGAAATCGCGATCGTCCTGCTCCTTCGCGGCGCTGCGCGCCACAGGCCGGGGCTGATCGAGTTTGAGCGGCGGCACGCGCACCTTTTGGCCGGCCGCAAGGCGCTCGTTCGGCTGCGCGCGCTTGCCGTCCACGCGCAGCTCCCCTTTCCGAACGATACGCTGGATGTGCGTGAAGGCGAGTTGCGGGAAGCGTGCCACCAGGAAGCGGTCGACGCGCATGTCCGCCTCGTCCGGCTCGACCACCAGGGTCTGCACGCCGGTCGCCAGCGTCTCCTGCGCCTCGGCGCGGACCTGCGCCTTCGTCCGCTTGACCGCGGGCTCGCCGGCCGCGGGCTTTGCACGCGCGGCAGGCGCGGGACGCGCCTTGCCCGACCCTTGCGCCGCGCGCGCCTTCACGGGCGCGCCCTTGCGCGCGGGCTTCTCCTCGCGGGAGCGGAAGCCCTGCCGGGATCCCGACCGCCCGCCGCGGGCACCGTTCTTCTGTCCTGAACCGCTTTTTCTCATGAGATGTGGGTACCAGAGCGCCGCGCGGGCGGCAATCGAGCTCTAAAGCACCGGGCCCAAGAGCGGACTTGCACTTTTGGGGCTCATCCGATGCTTTCTCCTTTGATGAGAGCATCGTTGGACCGGAAAACCGGATCCGCTTTTCGCTAACGCGGACCTCCGGTTCCGCACGATGCTCTATGCCGTCATGGAACGCAGGAGGGCGAGCCCGGCGGCCAATCCGGCGATCGACAGAAGCACGGACCCGGCCACATAGACCAGGGCCGTGCCCGCCTCGCCCCGCTCCCATAGGAGAACGGCATCGAGGGAGAAGGCCGAGAAGGTGGTGAAGCCCCCGAGAACGCCGGTCGTCAGAAAGAGGCGCAGGGGCTGGCTCCACCCCTCCCCGGTCTTGAACGCGAGCCAGGCCGCGAGCGCTCCCATGACGAAGGACCCGACAACGTTGACCGTCAGCGTGCCCCAGGGAAACCCGACCCCGAGGGCGCGGGCGCAGGCGAGATTGACCGCATGGCGGAGGGAGCCGCCGATCCCGGCGCCGAGGAAAACGAGGAGAAACGATTTCATGACGGGTCCGGGGCCCGGAGCCGACGCGCGGGCCGAGTCATTCGCCTTCACCCCTCCGATCCCGGCGCAGCTTCTCCCACCAGTCGAGCCGCCTGCGGATCTCCCGCTCGAAGCCGCGGTCGACCGGATCGTAGAAGAACTGCCGGTCGAGCTTCTCGGGCCAGTAATCCTGCCCGGAAAAGGCGTCCGGTTCGTCGTGGTCGTAGCGGTAGGTCGCCCCGTAGCCGATGTTCTTCATCAGCTTGGTCGGGGCGTTGAGGATGGTTTTCGGCGGCATGAGGGAGCCGTGCTCCTTCGCCACCCGCATGGCCGCCTTGTAGGCGGTGTAGACGGCGTTGGATTTGGGAGCGGTCGCGAGATAGACGGTCGCCTGCGCGAGGGCGAGCTCCCCCTCCGGCGAGCCGAGGAAATCGAACGCGTCCTTGGCCGCATTGGCGACGACCAGCGCCTGCGGGTCGGCGAGGCCGATATCCTCGATGGCGGCCCGGACGAGGCGGCGGGCGATGAACAGGCGGTCCTCCCCGGCGTCCAGCATCCGGGCGAGGTAGTAGAGGGCCGCGTCCGGGTCCGAGCCGCGGATGGTCTTGTGCAGAGCGGAGATGAGGTTGTAGTGCCCCTCCTGCCCCTTGTCGTAGATCGGGGCGCGGCGCTGGATGATCTCCTGCAGTTGTTCCGCGTCGAAGGTCTCCCCGGGCTTGGCCGAGCGCCAGACCTCCTCGGCGAGGGTCAGGGCCGCGCGCCCGTCCCCGTCGGCCATCCGCACCAGGGAGTCGCGGGCGGCCTCGTCGAGCGGCAGGGCCTTGCCCGTGATCTCCTCGGCCCGCGCCAGGATCCGTTGGATCGCCTCCTCGTCGAGGGCCTTGAAGATGAGGACCCGGGCGCGGGACAGCAGCGCCGCGTTGAGCTCGAAGGACGGGTTCTCGGTCGTCGCCCCCACGAGGGTGATCGTGCCGTCCTCCATGACCGGCAGGAAGGCGTCGAGCTGGGCGCGGTTGAAGCGGTGGATCTCGTCCACGAAAAGGAGCGTCCCCTTCCCCATGGCGCGGCGTTGCCGGGCCGCTTCGAACACCTTCTTGAGGTCCGCGACCCCGGAGAAGATCGCGGAGATCTGCTCGAAGTGCAGGTCCGTATCGTTCGCCAAAAGCCGCGCGACCGTGGTCTTGCCCGTACCCGGCGGCCCCCAGAACACCAGGGAGCCGAGGGATTTCGAGGCGATGAGCCGGGTCAGGATGCCGTCGGGGCCGACGAGATGGTCCTGGCCGACGACCTCGGGGAGCTTGGTCGGCCGCATCCGGTCGGCCAGCGGCCGCGGCGCGTTCTGGTCGAGGCCGGCGGATGAAAAGAGGTCACTCATGGTTCCTGCGGGCTCGGATGTCCGGCAGCATCAATACCCGAACATCACGTCGCCGTCGCGCCCCTCATCGGCCGAGAACGGTGGTGAAGACCCGCCCGCCGCGGTTGATGGTGATCTCCCAATAGCCGCCGGCGCGGTCCAGCATCCGCTCGGCGTCGCGGGTCGAGGCCAAGCGCTCCCCGTTGATGGCGACGATCTGGTCGCCCTTCTCGAAGCCGAGGCTCGCGGCGACGCTCCGCTCGTCCAGATCCGCCACCACGACGCCGTCGTCCGAGATGTCGATCTGCATCTCCTCCGCCACCGCGGGCGACATGTTCACCAGTGTGGCCCCCGCCAGGGGCGAGCGCGAGCGGATGCGTAAGGGATCGCGGGGCGGCGTCTCCGGCGGCGGCATGAGCTTGACGTTGAGGATCGTCTGCTTGCCGCCGCGCAGGATCGTGAGCGGGGTCTGCCCCTGGGTCCCCTTGAGGGTGAAGCGGTAGCCGAATGCATCCGGGTTATCGACCGGCTGTCCATCCACGGCCAGGATCGTGTCCCCTCGCCTGAGACCGGCCTCGGCGGCGGGACCCCTGTCGTACACCGCCGTCACGAG
This sequence comes from Microvirga sp., assembly GCA_035645535.1. Lineage (GTDB taxonomy): Bacteria > Pseudomonadota > Alphaproteobacteria > Rhizobiales > Beijerinckiaceae > Microvirga. The sequence continues at coordinate 72,924 of DASQMJ010000065.1, forward strand.
AACCCCGGTCGGGCGCTCGAGCCCGAGGCTGGTGGCGATTTCCCCGTCCACGGGCTGCAGCCGCGCGCCGAGCCACGGTCGCACCACGCGCTGCGCCCCTCCCTTTGCGGAGTTCAGCACCACGCGGGCCATGCTGGACGGAACGGCGAAGCCGATGCCGATATTGCCGCCGGAGCGGGAATAGATGGCCGTGTTGATGCCGACCAGGCGCCCGTTCATGTCGATCAGCGCGCCGCCCGAATTGCCCGGGTTGATGGCAGCGTCGGTCTGGATGAAGAACTGGTAGTCGGACACGCCGACCTGGGTCCGGGCCAGAGCCGATACGATGCCCTGCGTCACCGTCTGGCCCACGCCGAAGGGGTTGCCGATGGCGAGCACGATGTCGCCGACCTGGAGCGCCTCCGAGTCCCCGAACTCGACGAACTGGAGGTTGGAGGCGTTCTTGAGCCTCAGCACGGCGAGGTCGGTCCGCGGATCCCTCAGGACGATGTCCGCCTCGAACTCGCGCCGGTCCGCGAGCGCGACCTTCACCTCATTCATGTTCTCGATCACGTGGTTGTTCGTGATCACGAGGCCCGACGGATCGACGATGACGCCCGAGCCGAGGGAGCTCTGAGACCGCCCGCGAGGAACGCTGGGCCCACCGTCCCCGAAGAACCGGCGGAAGAACTCCTCCATGGCGGCGTTCTGCCGGCGCTCGGAACGGCTGGCATAGACGTTCACCACCGCGCCCGTGGTCTTGCGGACGATGGGCGCGAAGGAGAGCTGGATCTGGGCGCTGCTCTCGGGCGCGACCCGGGTCTGGGCCTGGGCTGCAGCCAGACCGGCGGCGAGCGCGGCGGCGAAACCCAGGAGGCGGAGCGAAGCAAGGCGCATGAGACGCGAATCCTCAAGATTGGACCGGAACTCGATAAGACGTGGGAGCCGGAATGCCAAATTCCAGCATCCGCATCCGCTCCGGGAACCCAAAGAAAAAGGCGGCCCGGAGGCCGCCTTCGAACCTTGTCCGTCGACTGACCTTACTCGGCCGCCTCGACGATCTCTTCCTTCTGGGTCGGGCCCGAATCCTGGCCGCGCGCGTCCACGTCGCGGTCCACGAACTCGATCACGGCCATCGGGGCGTTGTCCCCGTAGCGGAAGCCGGCCTTCAGGACGCGGGTGTAGCCGCCCTGGCGCTCCTGGTAGCGCGGGCCGAGAACCGCGAAGAGCTTCCTGACCATGGCCTCGTCGCGGAGCTGCGACATGGCCAAGCGGCGGGCGTGCAGGTCGCCACGCTTGCCGAGGGTGATGAGCTTCTCGACGACCGGACGCAGGTCCTTTGCCTTCGGCAGGGTCGTGACGATCTGCTCGTGCTTGATGAGCGCGGCCGCCATGTTGGCGAACATCGCCTTGCGGTGCTCGGTCGTCCGGTTGAAGCGACGACCACGGAATCCGTGACGCATTGGCCTTCTCCTTGATCTTCCGGCCGCCGTGCCAAGGGACGACCGTCTCTCTTATGATCCCGCCCTCGGGACGGGGACGAAAACGGGGACGCCGGGCGATCCGGCATCCCCGAGCGACTCAGTAGTGCTCCTCGAAGCGCTTGGCGAGATCTTCGATGTTCTCCGGCGGCCAGCCGGGCACGTCCATGCCCAGATGGAGGCCCATGGAAGCCAGGACTTCCTTGATCTCGTTGAGCGACTTGCGGCCGAAGTTCGGGGTGCGGAGCATTTCCGCCTCGGACTTCTGGATGAGATCGCCGATGTAGACGATGTTGTCGTTCTTGAGACAGTTCGCCGAGCGAACCGACAGCTCGAGCTCGTCGACCTTCTTGAGCAGCGCCGGGTTGAAGGGGAGCTGCGGCGCGGCGGCGGCAGTCTCTTCCTTGCGAGGCTCCTCGAAGTTGACGAAGACCTGCAGCTGGTCCTGGAGGATGCGGGCCGCGTAGGCGACGGCATCTTCCGGGGTCACGGCGCCGTTGGTCTCTACGGTCATGATCAGCTTGTCGTAGTCGAGAATCTGGCCCTCACGGGTGTTCTCGATGCGGTAGGAGACCTTCTTGACCGGGCTGTAGAGCGAGTCGACCGGAATGAGACCGATGGGGGCATCCTCGGCGCGGTTGCGCTCGGCCGGGACATAGCCCTTGCCGGTGTCGACCGTGAACTCCATGCGGATCTCGGCGCCCTCGTCGAGGGTGCAGAGCACAAGCTCGGGGTTCAGGATCTGCACGTCGCCGACCGTGTTGATGTCGCCCGCCGTCACGGCGCCGGGGCCGGTCTTGCGCAGCGCCATGCGCTTCGGACCCTCGCCCTGCATCTTCACGGCGATGGTCTTCACGTTGAGGACGATGTCGGTCACGTCCTCGCGGACGCCCGGGATCGACGAGAACTCGTGCAACACGCCGTCGATGTGGATCGACGTCACCGCCGCGCCCTGGAGGGACGACAGCAGAACGCGGCGCAGGGAATTGCCGAGGGTCGTGCCGAAGCCACGCTCGAGCGGCTCGGCCACGACGGTCGCGATGCGCTTCGGATCGTCGCCGGGGGAGACTTCGAGCTTGTTCGGCTTAATCAGCTCTTGCCAGTTCTTCTGGATCACAGCCACACCTCATGAGGTACGGAATGAGGGCGGGCTTGCCGCCCACCCTCAAAACCGGAACGCGCCCGGGACAGACCCGGGCGCCGGATGATCTTAGACGCGGCGACGCTTGCGCGGGCGGCAGCCGTTGTGCGGGATCGGCGTCACGTCACGGATCGAGGTGACGGTGAAGCCGGCCGACTGGAGCGCACGCAGAGCGGACTCGCGACCCGAGCCGGGTCCGGAGACCTCGACCTCGAGGGTGCGCATGCCGTGCTCGGCGGCCTTGCGGGCGGCGTCCTCGGCCGCGACCTGCGCGGCGTACGGGGTCGACTTGCGCGAGCCCTTGAAGCCCATGGCGCCAGCCGAGGACCAGGAGATGGTGTTGCCCTGGGCGTCGGTGATGGTGATCATGGTGTTGTTGAACGAGGCGTTCACATGCGCCACGCCGGAGACGATGTTCTTGCGTTCGCGGCGGCGGACGCGGGTCGCTTCTTTAGCCATACTTCTAACGTTCCTTCAAACGCGCCCGTCATGCCAGGCGCTCGGGAGAAAAGGCCGCCCGCCGGGGCGGCCGCTGCAAAATTACTTCTTCTTGCCGGCGATCGGCTTCGACTTGCCCTTGCGGGTGCGGGCGTTCGTGTGCGTGCGCTGGCCGCGGACCGGCAGGCTGCGGCGGTGGCGCAGGCCACGATAGACGCCGAGGTCCATGAGACGCTTGATGTTCATGGAGACCTCGCGGCGCAGGTCGCCTTCCACGATGTAGTCGCGGTCGATGGTCTCACGGATCTGGAGCACCTCGGCGTCGGTCAACTGGTTCACGCGGCGCTCTGCCGGGATGTTGACCTTCTCGATGATCTCCTGGGCCTTCCTGGGCCCGATGCCGTGGATGTACTGAAGCGCGATCACGACGCGCTTGTTGGTCGGAATGTTGACGCCTGCAATACGGGCCATCGTCCGTCTCCATGTGGCGAAGCCTGGGGCTTCAGGTGGTGTTGTCGCGCGTCCGGTGGAGGCCGGCCCCTGCGCGGGTTATGAAGAACACAACAATCCGGAGCGGCTTCTTACGAAACCCTCCGGACAAGCAGGTTCTTTTGCAAGAGGCTTGCCCCTAGCGCATCTGCCGCCCGGGGTCAAGCCCTTTTGCCGGAAGGCGCCCTTCAGGCATTCATCGTCCGAGGATGCCGTGGATGGCTTCCGTCACCTCGTCGATGGGGCGCATGCCGTCCACGGTCTTGAGCATCCCCTTCTCGGCATAATAGGCCGAGAGAGGGGCTGTCTGGGTGCGGTAGGCATCGAGACGGGTCTTGAAGACCTCGGGGTTGTCATCCTTCCGGACGGGCTCGCCGCGGGCTTCGGAGTCCTTGGCGCGCCTGACGATGCGGTCCACGAGTTCGGCCTCGTTCACCTTGAACTCGATCACGTGGTCGAGCTTGAGCCCCTTCCTGGCCAGCATGGCGTCGAAGGCCTCCGCTTGGGCGACGGTACGCGGGAAGCCGTCGAGGATGAACCCGTTCCTCGCATCCGCCTCCTCGATCCGGTCGGCGATGATGCCGACAACGATGTCGTCGGAGACAAGCGACCCGGCATCCATGACGGCCTTGGCCTTCAGGCCGACCGGCGTGCCGGCCGCCACCGCGGCGCGCAGCATGTCGCCCGTGGAGAGCTGAGGAATTCCCAGACGCTCCACCAGGCGCACGGCCTGGGTTCCCTTCCCGGCCCCTGGCGGCCCCAGCAGGATGATTCTCATCGACGCCCCCTTGCCTTCGTCGAGGATCCCTGCCCGCGTGGACAGGGATCGAGATCTTAGCGTCGCCGTGCGCCTTTGAGCTTTGCCTTCTTGACGAGGCCCTCGTACTGGTGCGCCAGCAGATGGCCGTGGACCTGCGCCACTGTGTCCATCGTGACCGACACGACGATCAGGAGCGAGGTGCCGCCGAAGTAGAACGGAAGCGCCGCGTACGAAACCAGAAGCTCTGGAATCAGGCAGATGACGACCAGATAAGCTGCACCGATAACCGTGATGCGAGTCAACACCTGATCGATGAATTCGGCGGTCCTCTCGCCAGGGCGGATGCCCGGAATGAAGCCGCCCTGCTTCTTCAGATTGTCGGCGGTTTCCTGCGGGTTGAACACGATGGCCGTGTAGAAGAAGGCGAAGAACACGATCAGCGCGGCGTACATGAACATGTAGGCCGGGCGCCCGTGGCCCAGATAGGTCGTTAGCATCGAGATGATGCCGCCGCCGTCCTGGGTGCTCTGGAAGCTGGCAATGGTCGCCGGCAGGAGCAGGAGCGACGAGGCGAAGATCGGCGGGATCACGCCCGAGGTGTTGAGCTTGAGCGGCAGGAACGAGGTCTGCCCCTCGTACATCCGGTTGCCGACCTGGCGCTTCGGATAGTTGATGAGCAGGCGGCGCTGGGCGCGCTCCATGAATACCACGAAATAGATGATGGCCACCGCCATCACCAGCACCCCGATGATGAGCCCCGTGGAGATCGCACCCTGACGACCGAGTTCGAGAGTGCCGGCAATGGCGGACGGAAGGTTCGCCACGATGCCCGCGAAGATGATGAGCGAGGTGCCGTTGCCGATGCCGCGCGAGGTGATCTGCTCGCCCAGCCACATCAGGAACATGGTGCCGCCGGTGAGAGTGATCACCGTCGAGATCAGGAAGAAGGGCCCCGGCGACTGGACGATGCTGCCGGAGCTCTGCAGGCCGACCGCAATGCCCCAGGACTGGAACACCGCCAGGAAGACGGTCAGGTAACGGGTGTACTGGTTGAGAATCTTGCGCCCGGCCTCGCCTTCCTTCTTCAGCGCCTCGAGCGACGGCATCACCGAGGTGAGGAGCTGGATGATGATGGAGGCCGAAATGTACGGCATGATGTTGAGGGCGAAGATCGCCATGCGCTCCACGGCGCCGCCCGAGAACATGTTGAAGAGGCCGAGAACGCCGCCGCTGGCGCTCTGGAAGCTCTGCCGCAGAGCCTCCGGATCGATGCCCGGCAGCGGGATGTAGGTGCCGAGACGGTAGACGATGAGCGCCCCGAGAGTGAACCAAATGCGCTTCTTCAACTCCTCGGCTTTGGCGATCGAGCCAAAATTGATGTTGGCCGCAAGTTGTTCGGCTGCTGAAGCCATGTTCCGTCCCCGAAATCCTAAGGTACGTGATGTCGATCACGCAAACGGCGGCCTCGCGATCAGACGCGGGCCGCCGCTTGGTCATTCAATGTGGGCGCTGGCTCACGCCTGTACAACGGCGCCCAGCAGGGTCACCGAGCCGCCCGCCTTCTCGATCGCCTCGACGGCGGACTTGGACGCGCCGGCGACCTGGAACGAAAGCTTGGCCTTCAGCTCGCCGACGCCGAGGATCTTCACGCCGTCGCGCGGCTTGGAGACCACCCCGGCGGCGAAGAGCGCCTCGTTGGTCACGGGGGCGTTCGCGTCCAGCTTGCCGGCCTCGACGGCCTGCTGGATACGACCAAGGTTGACCTCGTTCAGCTCGATCGCGTTCGGCTTGTTGAAGCCGCGCTTCGGCAGACGACGGTGCAGAGGCATCTGACCGCCTTCGAAGCCCTTGATCGAGACGCCCGTACGGGACTTCTGACCCTTGACGCCGCGGCCGCCGGTCTTGCCCTTGCCGGAGCCGATACCACGGCCAACACGCATCCGGTTCTTCGTGGCGCCTTCGTTGTCACGAATTTCGTTGAGTCTCATGACGCTCTCCTCACTGCCCGTCGACAACGCGCACGAGGTGCTTGACCTTCTCGATCATGCCGCGAACCGCAGGCGTGTCTTCCAAGGTCGAAGTACGGTGAAGCTTGTTGAGCTTGAGACCGATCAGCGTCTGGCGCTGCTTGGCCTCGCGGCGGATCGGCGAGCCGATCTGCTCAACGGTGATGGTCTTTGCTGCATCAGCGGCAGGCTTCTTCGCCATGGATCAGCCTCCCTTACGCTTCAGCGCCAGCGGCTTCGTCGGCACCGGCATCGCGGCGGCGAGCCTGCAGCGTCGAAACCTTCAGGCCGCGACGGGCGGCCACCGCACGCGGGCTGTCCTCGTTCTTGAGCGCATCGAAGGCGGCGCGGACGAGGTTGTACGGGTTCGACGAGCCGAGCGACTTGGCGACCACGTCCTGCACGCCGAGCGTCTCGAACACCGCACGCATCGGGCCGCCGGCGATGATGCCGGTACCCTGCGGAGCGGCGCGGACCACGACCTTGCCGGCACCGTGACGACCATTCACGTCGTGATGCAGGGTGCGGCCCTCGCGGAGGGCGACGCGGATCATCGATCGCTTCGCGGCGTCGGTCGCCTTGCGGATCGCCTCCGGCACCTCGCGGGCCTTGCCGTGGCCGAAGCCGACGCGGCCCTTCTGGTCGCCGACAACCACCAGGGCGGCGAAGCCGAAGCGACGGCCGCCCTTCACGACCTTGGCGACGCGGTTGATGTGCACCAACCGGTCGACGAATTCGCTGTCGCGCTCCTCGCGATCAGCACGTTCTCTTGGTTCTCTAGCCATGAGACCTCTCACTTGCGCGGGCGGCGGGCCCGCTCGCTAAGGGTTTTGTCAAAAACCCGCCGTTAGAATTCGAGACCACCCTCACGGGCAGCGTCGGCCAGAGCCTTCACGCGACCATGATAGAGGTAGCCGGACCGGTCGAAGATGACCTGCTTCACGCCGGCGGCAGCCGCACGCTGGGCCACGAGCCGCCCAACTTCCTTCGCCGCCTCGACGGTGGCGCCGGTCTTGAGCTTGCCCTTGAGGTCTGTGTCCAGGGTCGAAGCCGCAGCGACGGTGTGACCGCGCTCGTCGTCGATGACCTGGGCATAGATCTGCTTGGACGAACGGAAAACCGACAAACGCGGCCGGCCATTCGCAGCCTTACGGATCGCACGGCGCACACGAGCCTTGCGGCGATCCTCGGCGCCTTTCTTCTCAGCCATGATACGTCGTCCTTACTTCTTCTTGCCTTCCTTGCGGAAGATGAACTCGTCGGCATACTTGACGCCCTTGCCCTTGTAGGGCTCCGGACCGCGATACTCGCGGATCTCGGCGGCGGTCTGGCCGACCTTCTGCTTGTCGATACCGGCGACGACCACTTCGGTCGGCTTCGGCGTCGTGATCGTCACGCCGGCCGGGATCTCGTAGTCGATATCGTGGCTGTAGCCGAGCGAGAGCTTCAGCACCTTGCCGGCAACGGCGGCGCGGTAGCCGACGCCGTTGATCTCGAGGCGCTTCTCGAAGCCCTTGGACACACCCTCGACCAGGTTCGCCACCTGGGCGCGGGCCATGCCCCACTTGGCGCGAGCCGTCTTGGACTCGTCGCGCGGGCTGACCGCAACCGCGCCGTTCTCGAGAACGACCGACACTTCTTCGGGAACGAGGAACGAGAGCTCGCCCTTCGCACCCTTCATCTTCACCATCTGACCGTCGACGGTGGCCGTCACACCGGACGGAACCGCGACGGGCTTTTTGCCTACTCGGGACATTCTGGAATCTCCGTGGTTCTGTGCTGATGCTTCGCGGCCTTAGAAGACCTTGCAGAGCACTTCGCCGCCCACGTTCTTCTCCCGAGCCTCGTGATCGGCCATCACGCCCTGAGGCGTCGAGAGGATCGTGATCCCGAGGCCGTCGGCGACGCGCGGCATGGTATCGACGGAAGCGTACACGCGGCGGCCCGGCTTGGAGACGCGCTCGATGGAGCGGATCACCGGCTGACCGTCATAGTACTTGAGCTCGATCGAAAACTCGGTCCGGCCGTTGCCGAACTCGGTCTGCGAATAGTCGCGGATGTAGCCCTCGTTCTTCAGAACCTCGAGCACACGAGCACGAAGCTTCGAGCCGGGGGTAACCACGGAACCGCGGCGGCGCATCTGCGCGTTGCGGATACGGGTGAGCATATCGCCCAACGGATCATTGACCATCAGATGCCCTCCCTTACCAGCTGGACTTCACGAGGCCCGGGATCAGGCCCTTGGAACCGAGCTCGCGCAGAGCGATGCGGGACATGCCGAGCTTGCGGTAGTACGCACGCGGACGGCCGGTGACCTCGCAACGATTGCGGATGCGTGTGGGGCTCGAGTTGCGGGGCAGCTCGGCCAGCTTGAGGCGCGCCTCGAAGCGCTCCTCCATGGACTTCGTCTCGTCGTTGGCAACGGCCAGCAGACGCTCACGGCGGCCGGCATACTGCTTCACGAGCTTGCGACGAAGCTTGTTCTTCTCAATAGAGCTTTTCTTAGCCATTCGTTTTTCTCCAGTGTCCGCGTCTGAGGACAGCTATCCTCACTGCCGGAACGGGAAGTTGAAGTGACGCAGGAGCGCCCGGGCCTCTTCGTCGGTCTTCGCCGTGGTGGCGATGATGACGTCCATGCCCCAGACCTGCTCGGCCTTGTCGTAATTGATCTCAGGGAACACCAGGTGCTCCTTGATGCCGAGCGCGTAGTTGCCGCGGCCGTCAAACGACTTCGGGTTCAGACCCCGGAAGTCGCGAACGCGCGGGAGCGCGATCGTCACGAGGCGGTCCATGAACTCGTACATGCGAGCCTTGCGCAGCGTGACCTTGGCGCCGATCGGCATGCCCTCGCGAACCTTGAACTGCGAGATCGCCTTGCGGGCCTTCGTGATCACCGGCTTCTGGCCTGCGATCAGGGCGAGATCGGCCGCAGCGACCGAAGCCTTCTTGGAGTCCGCCGTCGACTCGCCCACACCCATGTTGAGGACGATCTTCTCGATCGCCGGAACTTCCATGGGATTCTTGTAACCGAACTCTTCGATCAGCTTCGGACGCACCACTTCTTCGTAGTGCTTCTTCAGCCGCGGCGTGTAGCCGTCCACCTGAGCCTTAGCCATCGATCAGGTCTCCCGAACGCTTGGCGAAACGAACCTTGCGGCCGTCTTCCAGAACCTTGAACCCGACCCGGGTCGGCTTGCCGTCCTTCGGGTCCGCATAAGCCAGGTTGGACAGGTGGATCGGCGCCTCTTTGGTGATGATGCCGCCCTCTTGCGCTGCCGTCTGGCGCTGATGGCGCTTCACCAGGTTCACGCCGCGGACAACCGCGCGCTCTTCCTTCGGGAGCACCTGCACGACTTCACCGGTCTTGCCCTTGTCGCGACCGGTCAGGACGACGACCTTGTCGCCCTTCTTGATCTTCGCGGCCATTAGAGCACCTCCGGCGCGAGCGAAATGATCTTCATGTGGTTCTTGGCACGCAGTTCACGCGGAACGGGGCCAAAGATACGGGTGCCCACCGGCTCCTTCTGATTGTTGATCAGAACGGCGGCGTTCCGGTCGAATCGGATAACCGAGCCGTCGGCGCGGCGGATGTCCTTGGCGGTGCGCACGACGACCGCCTTCATGACGTCGCCCTTCTTCACGCGGCCGCGCGGAATAGCCTCTTTTACGGAGACGACGATGATATCGCCGACAGAAGCGTACTTACGCTTCGAACCGCCGAGAACCTTGATGCACATCACGCGACGGGCGCCGGAGTTGTCGGCGACGTCAAGATTCGTCTGCATCTGGATCATGGCTTTGATCCTTTCCTTTGTTTCAGACAGGTTTCCGGGCCAAGGCAGGATTGCCTTCCCGGACTACGCCTGACGGGGATCTGATGTCCCCTGCCCTTCATGTCGAGAAAGGCGGCCGTATACACGAACCGCCCCCTTTAGACAACCCCAAAAACCAAAGCTTTTTGAGCCTTAGCCTTGGTTGACGAGCACCCAGGTCTTGAGTTTGGAAAGCGGCCGGGACTCCTCGATGAAGACCGTGTCGCCAACCTTGGCTGTGTTGTTCTCGTCATGAGCGTGGTAGTTCTTCGTCTTACGCACGGTCTTTTTCATGACCGGATGCGTGAAACGGCGCTCCACCTTCACGACGACCGTCTTGTCCTGCTTGTCGCTGACAACGACGCCCTGCAAAACGCGCTTTGGCATCTTGAATCCCTCTTAAGCCTTCGCCGCGGCCATCTTCTGGCGCTGCAGCGTTTTGACGCGCGCAATGTCCCTGCGGACCTGGCGGACGCGTCCGGTGTTCTCGAGCTGCCCCGTCGCCCGCTGGAAGCGCAGGTTGAACTGCTCCTTCTTCAGGTTCAGGAGCTCGTCCGACAGCTGGTCAGGCGACATAGCGTTGAGGTCAGAGGTTCTCTGCTTCGACTTCATGATACCCTCCTTACTCCGCAATGCGCTGAATGAAGCGCGTCTTGATCGGGAGCTTGGCAGCACCGAGACGGAGCGCCTCGCGGGCGATATCCTCCGGCACGCCGTCGATCTCGAACATGATGCGGCCCGGCTTGACCTTGGCGGCCCAGTACTCCGGCGAGCCCTTACCGGAGCCCATGCGGACCTCGGTCGGCTTCGTCGACACGGGGACGTCCGGGAAGATCCGGATCCACACGCGGCCGGCGCGCTTCATGGCACGGGTGATCGCGCGGCGGGCCGCCTCGATCTGGCGAGCGTTGATACGCTCGGGTTCCATCGCCTTCAGGCCGAACTGGCCGAAGTTGAGGTCCGTACCGCCCTTCGCAGTGCCGGAGATGCGGCCCTTGAACTGCTTACGGAACTTGGTTTTCTTCGGTTGCAACATGGCAAACCTCTCCTGCCCCTTCGGTTACGCCGCCTGCTCGCGGCGGCCACCGGAGCGGCCTCCATCCTCGTTCATCCGCTTGTCCTGGGCCATCGGGTCGTGCTCAAGGATTTCGCCCTTGAAGATCCAGACCTTGATGCCGCAGGTGCCGTAGGTCGTGAACGCCGTCGAGGTGCCGTAATCGACATCCGCGCGCAGCGTGTGCAGCGGGACCCGGCCCTCGCGGTACCACTCCAGGCGGGCGATCTCGGCCCCGCCCAGACGACCCGAGCAGTTGATCCGGATGCCCTCGGCGCCGAGACGCATGGCCGACTGAACGGCACGCTTCATGGCGCGGCGGAACGCGACGCGGCGCTCCAGCTGCTGGGCGATCGAATCCGCCACCAGGGTGGCATCGACCTCCGGCTTCCGGACCTCGACGATGTTGATCGACACGTCGGCGTCCGTCATCTTGCTGACGGTCTTGCGCAGCTTCTCGATGTCCGCACCCTTCTTGCCGATCACCACGCCCGGGCGGCCCGAGTGGATGGTGACGCGGCACTTCTTGTGCGGGCGCTCGATGACGATCTTCGAAACGGCGGCCTGCTTGAGCTGCTTCATGAGAGCTTCGCGGATCGCCATGTCCTCGTGCATCAGCTTGGCGTACTCGCCCTTGCCGGCGAACCAGCGCGAGTCCCAGGTCCGGTTGATGCCGAGCCGAAGACCAATCGGGTTAACTTTCTGACCCATCTGGTTCTCCTTTACGCCTGTTCGGCGACTTCCCGAACCACGATCGTGAGGTTCGAGAACGGCTTCATGATACGGGTGCCCCGGCCGCGGGCCCGGGCGTGGAAGCGCTTCATGACGAGCGCCTTGCCCACGTGGGCCTGGCTGACGACGAGATCGTCCACATCGAGGTTGTGGTTGTTCTCGGCGTTGGCGATGGCGCTTTCGAGGCACTTCTTGACGTCACGAGCAATCCGCTTGCGGGAGAACTCGAGGTCGGCGAGCGCCGTGGAAACCTTCTTGCCGCGGATGAGGGCCGCAACAAGATTGAGCTTCTGAGGGCTGACGCGCAGCATGCGGGCGACGGCTTGAGCCTCTTGATCGCCCAGTGCGCGAGGAGTCGCGGCCTTACCCATCTTACTTCCTCTTCGCCTTCTTGTCCGCCGCGTGACCGTGGAAGGTGCGGGTCGGCGAGAACTCGCCGAACTTGTGACCCACCATCTCCTCGCTCACGTAGACGGGGATATGCTTCTGACCGTTGTAGACCCCGAAGGTGAGGCCCACGAACTGCGGGAGGATCGTGGAGCGGCGGCTCCAGATCTTGATGACCTCCGAGCGGCCCGCACCACGGGCAGCCTCGGCCTTCTTGAGGAGGTAGCCGTCGACGAACGGACCCTTCCAAAGCGAACGTGCCATGACGTGCCTCTGTCCTTACTTCTTCCGTGCGTGGCGGCTCGACACGATGAACTTGTCGGTCCGCTTGTTCGAACGGGTTTTCTTGCCCTTGGTCGGAATGCCCCACGGGGTCACCGGATGGCGACCGCCGGAGGTGCGGCCCTCACCACCACCGTGCGGGTGGTCGATCGGGTTCATGGCGACGCCGCGGTTGTGCGGACGCTTGCCGAGCCAGCGGTTGCGGCCCGCCTTGCCGACCGAGGTGTTCATGTGGTCGGGGTTCGACACCGCACCCACGGTTGCGAAGCACTGACCATGGACCAGACGCTGCTCGCCGGAGTTCAGGCGAACCGTCACGTAGCCCTGGTCGCGGCCTACGATCTGCGCGTAGGTGCCGGCCGAACGAGCAACGGCGCCGCCGCGTCCGATCTTGAGCTCCACGTTGTGGATGATCGTACCCACCGGCATGTTGCCGATCGGCATCGCGTTGCCGGGCTTGATATCGACCTGCTCGCCGGCCGACACCTGGTCGCCGACAGCCAGGCGCTGCGGAGCCAGGATGTACGACAGCTCGCCGTCCTCGTAGCGGATCAGGGCGATGAAGGCGCTGCGGTTCGGATCGTACTCGATCCGCTCCACGGTCGCCACATCGCCGAGACGCGAGCGACGCTTGAAGTCGACGTTGCGCAGGGTGCGCTTGTGACCGCCACCGCGGAAGCGGACGGTGACGCGGCCCAGGTTGTTACGGCCGCCGGAGGAGCTCTTGCCCTCCGTCAGAGCCTTGACCGGCTTGCCCTTGTAGAGCTCGCTACGGTCGACGATCACCAGCTGGCGCAGGCCGGGGGTGATTGGTTTGAAAGTCTTCAAAGCCATCGGATCACTCTCTCGTCCGATCAGAGGCCCGTCGTGACGTCGATGGTCTGGCCCTCTTCGAGGGTCACAACCGCCTTCTTCACGTCCGACCGCTGGCCGCGGGTGCCGCGGAACATCTTCACCTTGCCCTTGGTGACGAGCGTGTTGACGCTCTTCACCTTGACATCGAACAGCTTCTCAACCGCTTCCTTGATCTGCGGCTTCGTCGCATCCGGCCTCACCTTGAACACGACCTTGTTCTGCTCGGACAGGGCCGTGGCCTTCTCGGTGATGACCGGGCTCACGATCACATCGTAATGGCGCGGATCCAGGCTCATTTGAAGCGCGCCTCCAGCGCATCGACAGCCGCCTTCGTGAGAACAAGCTTCTCGCGACGGAGAATGTCATAGACGTTGATGCCCTGCACCGGCAGGACGTCGATGTTCGGAATGTTGCGAGCCGCACGCTGGAAGTTCGCCTCGATCTCGGCACCGCCGATGATCAGGGCGTTGGCCAGCCCGAGCTTGCCGAACCGCTCCACGAGAGCCTTCGTCTTGGGCTCGGCGAGCTTCACGTCGTCGACGACGATGAGCGAAGCGTCCTTGGCCTTGGACGAGAGCGCATGCTTCAGGGCGAGAGCGCGGACCTTCTTGGGCAGGTCGTGCGCATGGCTGCGGACCTGCGGACCGAAGGCGCGGCCGCCACCCCGGAACTGGGGAGCGCTCGCAGCGCCGTGGCGTGCGTTGCCCGTGCCCTTCTGCTTGTAGAGCTTCTTGGTCGTCCGGTCGATGTCCGAACGGTTCTTCACGGCATGCGTGCCGGCCTGGCGCTTGGCAAGCTGCCAGCGGACGCAGCGGGCGAGCAGGTCGGCGCGCGGATCGAGACCGAAAATGGCCTCGTTCAGATCGACGGAGCCGGCCTTGGCGCCCTCAAGCGTGGTGACATCAAGCTTCATCACGCATTCTCCTCTTGGGCTTCAGCAGCCGGAGCCGCCGGTGCAGCGTTATCGCCGGCCGAACGGAAGGCGCCCGGCATGGGCACTTCCTTCGGGAGCTTCCGCTTCACCGCGTCGCGGACATAGATCCACCCGCCGGCCACGCCCGGAACGGCGCCCTCGACGAGGATCAGACCGCGCTCGACGTCGGTCGACACCACGCGCAGGTTCTGCGTCGTGACGCGCTCGACACCGAGGTGACCCGGCATCTTCTTGTTCTTGAACGTCTTGCCCGGATCCTGGCGACCGCCGGTCGAACCGATCGAGCGGTGGGAGATCGACACGCCGTGCGAGGCGCGAAGACCGCCGAAGTTCCAGCGCTTCATACCGCCGGCGAAGCCCTTGCCGGTCGTGATGCCCGTGACATCGACGAACTGGCCCGCCACGAAGTGGTCGGCGGTGATCTCGGCACCCACGGGGATGACTGCATCCTCGGAGACGCGGAACTCCGCGAGCTTGCGCTTCGGCTCGACCTGGGCGACGGCGAAACGGCCGCGCTCAGCCTTCGAAACGTTCTTGACCTTGGCCTTACCGACGCCGACCTGCAGCGCGGTGTAGCCGTTCTTTTCCTTGGTCCGGTGGGCGACCACTTGGCACTGGTCGACCTTCAGAACCGTGACCGGGACGTGCTCACCGGCATCCGTGAAGATGCGGGTCATCCCGAGTTTCTGTGCAATGACGCCTGAGCGCATGTGCCTATCCTCTCGACGTGTCTACCGAAAGCTCAAAGCGCGAGGCTTAGAGCTTGATCTCCACGTCCACGCCCGCCGCGAGATCGAGCTTCATCAGCGCGTCCACGGTCTGGGGGGTGGGGTCCACGATATCGAGAACGCGCTTGTGAGTGCGCATCTCGAACTGCTCACGCGACTTCTTGTCGATGTGAGGCGAGCGAAGAACCGTAAAGCGTTCGATGCGCGTCGGCAGCGGGATGGGCCCGCGAACCTGAGCGCCGGTCCGCTTCGCAGTCGACACGATTTCGCGTGTCGAAGCGTCGAGGATCCGATGGTCGAACGCCTTAAGGCGAATGCGAATATTCTGACCGTTCATGGGTTGACCTCAACAAGGGAGAAGACCGGCCGAAGCCGGCCCGCTCCTTTGATCCTCTTAAAACTTAATCCATCACGGCGGCGACGACGCCGGCGCCGACGGTGCGGCCGCCCTCGCGGATGGCGAAGCGCAGCTTCTCCTCCATGGCGATCGGCGCAATCAGCTCCACGTCCATGGAGATGTTGTCGCCCGGCATCACCATCTCGG
>DASQMJ010000066.1:0-95725 GCA_035645535.1 Microvirga sp.
GCTACCACTACGACAGCCATGACCAACTCCGGCAGCATCTGACTGACTTCGTGAACGCCTACAACTTCGCTCGAAGGCTCAAGACCCTCAAAGGGCTCACGCCCTACGAGTTCATTTGCAAAACCTGGCTCAAGGAGCCCAAATGCTTCAAATTTGACCCGGTCCACCAAATGCCGGGACTGAACACCTAGCGGGCGATGCCTCGGTTGCCCGGTGGCAGAACCGCCTGAACCCGGTCTGGCACCGGATCGCAGTAGGCTGCAATCGCAATCGGCCTATCGCGCACCTGCTCGAAGGTGCCGGGTTTCGGATCACGAAACTCCATCACTTCTATCTTCCGGCCACTCCGTACCCGGTAGGCCTTCACTCGCGTGGCATGGCTGCGCGTCCCCTCTAGGGGAACCGAGTGGAGGAATGAGCGGAGGCGAAACGGAACGAGGCCAAGCCGACAGGCACTCGGAAGGAGTATAGGCCTGCTGAGGCGGAAGGGTTGAGCGCCTTCTTCCTAGCGCATACAATCGCCGAGAGGCTGAGCTCTTGGGGGAGGCTTACCTCCAAAACAATCTGGCGCAAATCGACACTCGCGAAAGCCAGGCGAACGTTTCTGCGATCGGTCGATGACATGTTGCAACGTTTTAATATGTCTCCCCCCTTCCACGTGCCTCGGACGATGCGTCGCCGGCAGGCACTGTCTTGGCCGTGCACGAGTTCGGCGTTTGTCGCTCTCGCCGCGCTTCTCCTCACCACCCTCTCCTTCGGCAGTGCCGGTTTGGCCGCAGAGGGCGGACGCAGGATTCTTCATATCGACTCCTACCATCAGGGCAACGAGTGGAACGATCGGATCGTCGCCGCGCTGCGGGATACCCTGAAAGGCAAGGATGTCGATCTCCGGATCGTGCACCTGGATGCCAAGAGGCTTTCATCTGACGCGCAGATCCACGCCTCCGCCCAGGCCACGATGCGCGCGATTGAAGATTTCAAGCCAGCGGTGGTGACCGTCAGCGACGATCCGGCCGCACAGCATGTGGTGATGCCCTATTTGCGCGACGCCAGGACGCCTGTGGTGTTCTGCGGCCTCAACTGGGATGCCTCCGTGTACGGGCTGCCTTATCGCAACACGACCGGAATGGTCGAGGTCTCTCCCATTCCACAGATCGTCCGCCTCATGCGTCAGCATGCGCGCGGGTCGCGTCTCGGCTTCCTGGCGGAGGACACGAGCGTCAAGCGCAAGGAGATGACCTATCACGAGCGCCTCTTCGGGATCACCTACGACAAGGCCTATTTCGTCAGCTCGCATGCAGACTGGTGGCAGGCCTTCCTGCGGGCGCAGCAGGAAGTCGATATGCTGATGATCCTCGGAGTCGGAGCCCTGGCCGACTGGGACCCTGCGGATGCCCGCCGTCTAGCAGAGGAGAAAAGCGAGATTCCCAGTGGCACGGATTTCGAATGGCTTACAGGTGTGAGTCTCATCGGCGTGGTGAAGCACCCCGAGGAACAGGGCCGCTGGACGGCTCAGGCTGCATTGCGCATCCTCGACGGGGTCGAGCCGAGCGCCATCCCGCTGACCTACAACCGGGAGGGTGAACTCTTCTTCAATGCGCGGATCGCCAAGCGGCTCGGCATCAGGGAATCCCCGCCTCTGGCAAGGACGGTCCCATGACAGCTACCGCCGCCGCACAGCCGGACGCGTCAGACAAGCCCAGAAGGTCCATCACCCGGCAAACGCTTCGCAAGATTGCCCTGCGCATCAGCCTTGTCGTCGCCATCGCGACCGTGGTCAGCTACTGGCATGTCCGGACCCATTTCGAACAGCAGGCATTCGAGGTTCTGGAGCGCTACGCGGAGCTACGCCGTGTCCGGGAGAGCGCAATCTTCGATCTGGCCAGCGGCAACACGCGCACATTCGCGGAAGCGTATCTGCGCGAGATCCGTCAGATTGATCCGCGGGAGGCGGAGCAGCGTTTTGCCACCCTCTTCGAAACCCGTCCCGACGGCACGACACGCCTCACGGAGGACGTGTTTCGGTCATATGGCGTCACGGGCTTCATCGGGAAGCACGTGATCCCCGACAGGGACCTGAAGCGCCGGCTCATGGCCGCCTTCGAGCTCATCAAGCAATTCGGCCCGGCTTGGGCGAGCCAGTTCGCCAACCTCTACGTGGTGACGCCGGAAGGTGCCGTCGTCATGTACTGGCCCGGGAAGCCGTGGGCCCTGCACGCCAGCGACTGGGAAATTGCGGGCAAGCTGAGCCTCCTCTCCGACAGCAAGGACACCATTGTCGTAGCAAGCGGAGGAGCGGCTGCTCCGGCCCAGGTTGAGCAGGAGCGGTGGTCGGAACTCTATTTCGACTACGGGATCAACGATTGGCTCGTGTCAGTCACTCGGCCTGCGGCAGCGGAAGGGCGGATCCTTGTTCAGATTGGGCAGGATATCCTCATGCATGACCTGCTCGGCCGAGCCATTAGCTCCGACCTAATAGGCTCCCACAATCTGCTTCTCACTAACGACGGTCGTCTCATTGCGCATCCACATTTCACGGACGCCATACAGGCACGCGGAGGATCGCTTCCCATTACGGAAACGCGCGATCCCCATCTGACGGAGCTACATAAGCTTGCGCTCGACAATCCATCGGACCAGGTGATCGCCCGCAATGACGCCTACAATGAAATCGTCGCGTTCGCAAAGCTGAACGGTCCCGGATGGATTCTGGCAACGATCTACCCCCTGTCCCTGACGGCCGAGAATGCTTGGTCGGCGGCCCGCATCGTTCTCGTCATGGGCGCCATCGCCCTCCTGATAGAACTTCTCATCCTCAGCTCGACCCTCAAGACCCAGATTGCCGTGCCGCTGCGACAACTCGTTCGAGCCACAGGATCCGTGGCCGAGGGGCGGTTCGGCACTAGGCTCGATCTGCAGCGGAACGACGAACTCGGAGAGCTGGCGGAAGCCTTCACCACCATGGCCCGCCAAGTCGATGCCCGCGAAATGGCGCTCAAGGAGCGCAGCGCCAGTCTGGCGGAGCTGAACGAGCAGCTGGCCCACCAGCTCGCGGAGCGGGAGCGTGCCGAGCGGGAGCTGGCGCGGCACCGGGAACTCAATGCCCTGCTTGACACCATCGATTACGGTATCCTCTTTCTCGACGCCGAGCTCAAGGTTCGCCTCGCGAACCACGCCTACAAAGAGATGTGGGCATTGCCGGGCGAACTCGCTCTCAAGGGGAAACTGTTCCAGGATCTGCTTGCCCGCAACCGCAGCTCCCTCGGATCCGGGCCTCCTGCCGAAAACGACATCGAGCGCGTACGTCGTGGGGATGCGGACCCCGTGGAGATCCTCAGTCCGATTGGACGCATTCTTCGTCATCAATGCGTCCCTCTCCCTGACGGCGGCCGGATGCTTACCTATCTCGACGTGACCGATCAGAAGCGCGCGCTCGAGGCAATTGCCTCAGCGGAACAGCGCCAGCGGCGCCTTCTCGAACTCGCTCCCTTCCCGCTTGTCGTGACAAGAATTTCCGACGGCCTCATCCTTTATGCCAATGCTCGCACGTCCGAAGTCACTGCCCTACCTCCGGAGGAGATGAAAGGGACATCCGCACCTGACTATTATGTCAGGCCGGAGGAGCGCGAGCGCATTTTGGAACTCCTGTTCCGGGACGGTCGCGTGAGCGACGAGGAGGCGCTGCTGAAGCGTCCGGACGGGCAGCAGTTCTGGGCCCTGATCAACGCTGCCGTGACCGATTACGAGGGATCGCCGGCGCTCCTGTCCGCGTTCAACGACATCTCCGAGCTGAAATCCCGCGAGGAGCAGCTCGAAATCGCCAAACGAGAGACCGAGGCGGCACTCAGCGACCTCAATGCCGTTCTCGAGAGCATTCAATACGGCATCCTGTTCCTCGATCCCGATTTCCGCATTCGGCTGGCGAACCGGGCTTACAGAGAGCTGTGGCAGATGCCGGCAGACTTTTATGATCGTCCTCGCCACCTCGAGGAGGACATGGAGATCAGCCAGGCCATCGGATGCTACGACGTGCCCGATGCGGACTGGGAAAGCTACAGGGAGCGCCGCATCGCGGAGATAAAGGCGGGTGACATCGCACCGACCGACATGCGCCTGCGCAGCGGCAGGATCATCCAGTACCGCTGCATCGCGCTTCCCGATGGCGGACGCATGCTCACCTACTTCGACATCACCGAGCTGAAGCGCATCGAGGAAGTCCTGCGCCGCCACCTCGCCGCCATGGAAGCCGCCATGGACGGCATGGCGATCCTGGCGCCAGACGGGACCTACGAGTATCTCAACGCCGCCCATCTCAAGGTCTTCGGGTACGACCATCCCTCCGAACTCGTGGGGAAATCCTGGACGCAGCTCTATACCGAGCAGGAGCGCCAGCGCCTCGAGACGGACGCCTTTCCGAAGCTGTTCCTCAACGGCCGCTGGAGCGGCGAGGCCGTGGGGCTTAAACGGGACGGCAGCACCTTCCCTCAGGATGTCTCTCTAACCATGATCCAGAACGGCGGGCTCATCTGCGTCGTTCGCGACATTTCCGAGCGCCACGCCCGTGACGAAGCTCTGCGGGAAGCCAAGCGACATGCGGAGAATGCGAACAAGGCAAAGTCCCAGTTCCTCGCCAACATGAGCCACGAGCTGCGAACTCCCCTCAATGCGGTCCTCGGGTACACGGAGCTGCTCATGGACGGGCTCTACGGCGCCATGCCGGACAAGGCGCAGAACGTTCTGGAACGGGTGCAGGCGAACGGACGCCATCTGCTTGCCCTCATCAACGACGTCCTCGATCTTTCCAAGATCGAGGCTGGGGAGCTCATGATCACCCATGAGCCCTATTCCATCTCCAGCCTCGTGCAGACGGCCGTTACCGCGATGGAGCCGCTTGCGAAGGTCAAAGGTCTCGAACTGCGCGTTTCGATGCCTGAGGAGCTGCCGGCGGGCCGCGGCAACGAACGGCGGCTGACCCAGGTCCTCATCAATCTTGTAGGCAATGCCATCAAGTTCACCAAGACAGGCTGGATCGAGATCGCCCCTCAGGTCGACGGAGGTCGCCTGACGATTTCCGTCACCGATACGGGAGTCGGCATCTCGCCCGAAGACCTGAAGGTGATTTTCGGGGCCTTCCAGCAGGGGAGCAGCGCCATCGTCCCGGGGCATGGAGGAACCGGTCTGGGCCTCGCCATCTCCAAACGGATCGTGGAAATGCATGGGGGCACGATCAGCGTCCGTTCCGAGGTCGGATCCGGCTCGACTTTCGTGGTCCACCTTCCTCTCGACTGCTCGTCCGCCAACAGGAAAGTGGCATGACGGCCGGGCGCATCCTGATCGTAGAGGACACCGAAGACAATCGGCAGATCATGCGCGATCTCCTGGCCAACGCCGGGTTCGAGATAGTAGAAGCCCACGACGGAGAAGCAGCCGTGACGGCGGCCGCCGCATACAGGCCCGACCTCATCATGATGGACATTCAGCTCCCCGTTCTCGACGGGTACGAAGCCATTCGCCGCATCAAAGCCGATCCATCGCTCAACTCGATCCCGATCATCGCGGTCACGTCTTATGCGTTGTCCGGAGACGAGGAGAAGGCACGGGGCGCCGGATGCGACGGCTACATCGCCAAGCCCTTCAGCCCCCGTCAGCTCCTCGCATCCGTGCTAGAGCTGCTGAGTTGACACGGTAGAACCGATGCGCGAGCGCCCCCTCATCCTCGTCGTAGACGACGTCGCCGAGAATCTCGACATCGTCACGATGCGCCTCGCACCGCATGGCTTCGACATCGATGTCGCGCGCAATGGCCGGGAAGCCATTCAGAAGGCCTATCAGCTTCGCCCCGATCTGATCCTGCTGGATGTCATGATGCCTGAGATGGATGGGATCGAGGTGACCCGGCAGTTAAAGGCGGACGAGACAATGCGGACGATCCCGATCCTGCTGCTGACCGCCAAGTCCGGGGTCGAGGACGTGGTGGCCGGGCTCGACGCAGGGGGTGACGACTACATCACCAAGCCCTACGATCAGACGGCGCTCATGGCGCGTATTCGGTCTCTCCTGCGCATCAAAGCTCTTTACGACACCATTCAACAGCAGGCGACCGAACTTGCATCTCTGAACAGGGACCTGGAAGAGCGGGTGCGCCGGCAGGTGCAGGAGTTGGAGCGGACGCGGGAGCTGCGGCGGTTTCTGCCGCCGCAACTCGCCGATATGATCGTGTCCAGTGGGGGTGAGGCTCCGATCCTGGAACATCACCGTCGCGAGATCGTCGCGCTCTTCTGCGACCTGCGCGGCTTCACTCGATTCGCGGAGAGTGCGGAGCCGGAAGAAGTTCTCGACCTCCTGAACACCTACCACGCCGTTCTCGGGCCGCTGATCCATGAAGCCGAAGGAACCCTCGAGCGGTTCCTGGGGGACGGCATGATGATCATTTTCAACGACCCCCTGCCATGTTCCGACCCTGCGACCCATGCCGTCAAGCTCGCGGTCGCCATGCGTTCGAGCTTCCTTTCCCTGGCCCAGAAATGGGAGTTGCGCGGCTATTCGATTGGGTTCGGCGTCGGTATCGCGCAGGGCTATGCCACCCTTGGCCGCATCGGTTTCGAAGGGCGCTTCGACTATGCAGCCATCGGCACCGTCACCAATGTGGCGGCACGGCTTTGCGCAGAAGCCCGTGACAACCAGATTCTCGTGACCCAGCGCATCGCCTATGGGGTCAATGACATCGCGGCCCTGCAATCCATGGGCGACCTGCATCTCAAGGGACTGAGCCGTCCGATTCCCGTCTACAATGTCGAAGGCATTCAGCTGGCGGCGATGTGAGAGCGGATGCAGGGACTGGAACTGTCAGGCGACCCTTGAAAAACTCCTCAGCGCCTTAATCTAAAGCCTCACCTGTTGTCCCCCGAAAGGCCATCTGATGTTTACACTGACGATCAGCGACAAGCCTGTCGCCGTGACGAATGCCGAAGAGGATGAAGCCCGTACGCTTTTCATGAGCGACGAGTTCAAGGAGGACCTGAAGGTGCTCGAGAGCGAAGGCGCGCCATTGTGGGACGGGTTTGCGACCTTGGCGATCCGCCCCGCTACCGAGGACGAGATTTCCGAGTTTGAGGACGCCGATCTCGACGAGGACGAGGAGGCCGGCAGCGACGAAGAGGACGGGCCGCTGATCATGTTCCTTGTCGACGTGACCGATCCGGACGAGCCTGAGGAGGGTTGAGACAATCCTGCCGCCCGATACGGCCGAGCTTCGCCCCTGTCCCCTGTCCGGAAGGCGGTGCTTGCCGGCTGCCGCTTTCCCGCATCGCGGGAGCCGTCCCGAAGGGGGCACCGGCTGGAGAAGGGACCTATGCTCCAGAACGGGCCAGCATTAAGCCCTCCCCTGCCGTTTCCCGCCGGAAAAGCCGTTCCAGCGCGGCAACCCTAACCTTGAAAGCACTGGCCCAGCCGGTGTAGGCATGTTTCAGCCCCTTCATCCGTAGGTTTCCTGTCACATGCCCCAGTACCGCTCTCGCACCTCCACCCATGGCCGCAACATGGCTGGCGCCCGCGGACTCTGGCGGGCCACGGGCATGAAGGACGAGGATTTCGGCAAGCCGATTATCGCCGTCGTCAACTCCTTCACCCAGTTCGTGCCAGGCCATGTGCACCTGAAGGATCTGGGCCAGCTCGTGGCCCGCGAGATCGAGAAGGCGGGCGGCGTCGCCAAGGAGTTCAACACGATCGCGGTGGACGACGGCATCGCCATGGGGCACGACGGCATGCTCTACAGCCTGCCCTCCCGCGAGATCATCGCGGACTCGGTCGAGTACATGGCCAACGCCCATTGCGTGGACGGGCTGGTCTGCATCTCGAACTGCGACAAAATCACCCCCGGCATGCTGATGGCTTCCCTGCGGCTGAACATCCCGACGGTGTTCGTCTCGGGCGGTCCGATGGAGGCCGGCAAAGCCAACCTGCGCGGCAAGCTGAAAAAGCTCGATCTGGTCGACGCAATGGTGGCCGCGGCCGACGACACGGTGACCGATGAGGAGGTCAAGGTCATCGAGCGCTCCGCCTGCCCGACCTGCGGTTCCTGCTCCGGCATGTTCACGGCTAACTCGATGAATTGCCTGACAGAGGCTCTCGGCCTCGCCCTTCCCGGGAACGGCACGGTCCTGGCAACCCATGCCGACCGCAAGCGCCTCTTCGTCGAGGCAGGCCACCTCATCGTCGATCTCGTCCGCCGCTACTACGAGCAGGACGATGCTTCGGTGCTGCCGCGCAGCATCGCCACGTTCCAGGCCTTCGAGAACGCCATGACTCTCGATATCGCCATGGGAGGCTCCACCAATACGGTGCTGCACCTGCTGGCAGCCGCCCATGAGGCCGAGGTCGATTTCACCATGAGCGACATCGACCGGCTTTCCCGTCGGGTGCCGGTCCTGTGCAAGGTCGCGCCCGCCGTGCCGGACGTGCATATCGAGGACGTGCACCGGGCGGGCGGCATCATGGGGATCTTGGGCGAACTCGACCGTGCCGGCCTGCTCCATCGCGATGCAGGCAGCATCCATGCCGCGAGCCTCGGCGATGCCCTTGAGCGGTGGGACGTAAAGCTCAGCCACAGCGAAGCGGTGCGTACCTTCTACCAGGCCGCGCCCGGCGGCGTCCCGACCACTGTGGCCTTCAGTCAGGAGCGCCGCTACGAGGAGCTGGATCTGGATCGCCAGAAGGGCGTGATCCGCGATGCCGCCCATGCCTTCTCGAAGGATGGCGGCCTTGCCGTGCTAACAGGCAACCTGGCGGAAGACGGCTGCATCGTGAAGACGGCCGGCGTGGATGACAGCATCCTCGTGTTCAGCGGGCCGGCCCGAGTCTTCGAGAGCCAGGATGCGGCCGTGCAGGGTATTCTGGGCGGAGCCGTGAAGGCCGGCGACGTGGTCGTCATCCGCTATGAAGGCCCGCGGGGGGGCCCGGGCATGCAGGAGATGCTCTATCCGACGAGCTATCTCAAGTCCAAGGGCCTTGGGAAGGCCTGCGCGCTGATCACCGACGGCCGGTTCTCGGGCGGCACGTCTGGCCTATCCATTGGTCACGTGTCACCGGAAGCCGCCGAGGGAGGCCTGATCGGGCTGGTGGAGGAAGGCGACCGGATCGAGATCGACATCCCGAACCGCACGATCCGTCTGGCGGTCGCCGACGAGGAGCTTGCCGGGAGGCGCACCGCCATGAAAGCTCGCGGCAGCAAGGCCTGGAAGCCTGCGGCCGACCGCCAGAGGAAGGTCTCGACGGCCCTCCGCGCTTATGCCGCCATGACCACCAGCGCGGCGAAAGGGGCGGTCCGGATCATTCCTTGATCGGCTCCAGGCAGTCCTGGTCATAATTTGGGAGTGGGCCGAAGACGAGACATCGGCCTCTGCCCTGTCTCCACAGTGAGGCGGCGCGTCAGAGAGGTGTCGAAAGAGGACGATCAGTAGACATGCAGGGAAAGTCAGACCTCTTGAAGTGATCCGGCCATTAGTTGGCCAAGTAAAACTAGAATCTTGGGCCTTATGCCAAGCATGGCAGTAGACAAATTCCACTCTTGGCCGTACCGAGGCACGGGGGAGTATGTCTAATGGTCACGAAGTCCACAGGTCCGGTCGATAAACTGATTGGAACACGCATCCGCTTGCAGCGTACTGCCATCGGCATGAGTCAAGAGAAGCTTGGCGACATCCTCGGAATCACGTTCCAGCAGATCCAGAAGTACGAAAAAGGTACCAATCGCGTGGGAGCAGCGCGGCTCCAAGCCATCGCCGATGCTTTAGGAGTTCCCGTTTCGTTCTTCTTCGAGCAGCGGACCGCAACCGATTCTCCAGATTCCCCCTCCAGCATTCAGGATCTTCTGACCACCAGGGAAGGGGTCGAACTGGCGCGAGCTTTCCTCAAGATCGACAATCCGGTCATGCGTCGAGCCCTCATCGACATGGCACGGGCGGCTGCCGGCTCCTCTGAAACCTGATGGTTCCCGGGCCGAGCCGGCACGCCGGGACTCTCCTCGCCGCACCTGTGTCGGCCTAAGAGCCGACCCATAGGGACTTTTTCGAAGCAGGCACTAGTATGGGTCTGTGACCGATCGGGGGCGGAGATTCCGATGCGGGCTCTATTGTCTACGATGATCCTCGTGGCCACTCTGTGGGCGCAGCCCAGCTTTGGGGTCGAGGCTGCGTGGCAGGCTCTCCGGACGGGCGGCACGGTGGCCCTGCTGCGGCACGCCCGTGCGCCCGGGACAGGGGACCCGGCCGGCTTTCGGCTGGACGATTGCTCTTCCCAGAGAAATCTTTCCGAGGAAGGACGAAGGCAATCGCGGGGGATCGGCGCTCAATTCAGGACCCGGGGCGTTGTGGTCGAGCGGGTCCTCTCGAGCCGCTGGTGCCGGTCGCTGGAAACGGCCCGGCTCGCTTTCGGGAGCAAGGTCGAGCCATATCCCCCTCTCGATTCGTTCTTCTCCACCCGTGATGGAAGCGACCGACAAACCCAGGAGGTGCATCGGCTCATCGAGGGCTGGCGCGGCTCAGGAGTTCTCGTTCTCGTGACGCACCAGGTCAATATCACGGCCCTCACAGGCGTCTTCCCCGCCGAGGGGGAGATCCTCGTGCTCCGGCCGAGGGCGGGCGGATTCGATCTTGTCGACCGCATCCAGCCCTGAATCGTCGCAAGAGGCGTGCGACGCCCCCTCAAAAGCCTCGCGCCAACAGGAAGATCGCAGCTACGATGAGGACGAGGATGCTTCCGGCCACTGCCCAGTGCGCAGGGCGCAGCCGACGACCGACCGCAGGAGGAAGGTTTGCAGCCCGTGCCTGCGCCCCGAACGCGGCTGGACTTCGCGGGGCTGCTGTCTGTTGGCGCGGGCGTTTGGGGAAGGGCAGGATCTCGGCGCTAGGCCTTGGGGAGGCAGTGTTCCGCGAGGCCGCCATCAACAGGCTCTCATCCAGATCCACCGGAATGCCGGACTCCTCCAACTGCAGGATGACAAGAGCGATGTCTTCGGCACTCATGGCTCCAATCGGCAGCGCCCTCCGAAGGTCTTCGTTCGTCAACCCTCCCCTTTGTCGTCCAAGGGAAATCAGACCTTCAAAGATGCTTTGATCGATCGCCGGGCGCATGAGACACCATCTGCTGACTTGGACCCTGAAACTTGGACAAGATTGTCGGGGAGACTTTGCTCTTGGACAAGCTAACGTTCGACTGCCGCAGGGCGTTGCCGGCGATCCGGCCTAATATGCAAGAGGGGCACGGCAGGTCTCCTAGCGATCAGGCTCGCCAGCCATTCGCCCCCCTTGCTTGAGGCCCGCCACCATGGCGATCTGCACCAGCTCGGGCAGGCTTTGCGCCCCCAGTCTCTCCATGATGCGGGCGCGGTGCGCCTCCACGGTGCGGGGACTGATATCGAGATCTCTTGCGATCGTCTTGTTGGTTCCTCCGACCAAAAGCCTCTCCAGCACCTCCCGCTCCCGTGCCGACAGCGCAGCGATCCGGGCCTTCGCGAGCTCCGCCGCCTGATCGCGCTCGGCAATATCGCGGATGGTCGTCAGCGCGGATGCGACCGAGTCGAGAAGCTGCCTCGGCTCGTAGGGCATGTCGAGGAAATCCACGGCCCCCGCTTTCATGGCCTGCACACCGAAGGCAACATCACCCCGCGCCTCTCCGACGACGACGACGGGCAAGCCGATCCGCCGGGTCTTCAACTCCTTCGGAACGATCAGCTCGCCCATACCGGAAGAACGGACGTCGAGGACAACGCAACCGGGCACCAGTACAGGTGCGACGTCGAGAAAATCCTGCGCCGATGCGAATGTTTTCACCTGATATCCGGCCCCCTGAAGCAGGAGGGACAAATTCGCGCGCGACGCGTCATCGGTGTCGACCACATAGACCATCGAACCATCGTGCTTCGTTACGTCCTGCGCAATGCCCGCGACCCGACGAACTTCCCCCCTTTCGTCAAGGATGGGGAAGCCCGTGTTTTGGACCCAGCGCACCGTACCGTCAGGGCGAACGACCCTGTACTCCTTGACGACGACCTCACCCCCCTGCCGGACCCTGCCGAGAGCGGCGACCACATCGTCTCGGTCATCGGGGTGGACCGACTTGATCCACTGCTCGAAGTCACGTGGCACCGCATCCAGGGGCTCGCCCCAGACCTGCTGGAACGACGGGCTCAGATATTCGAGCGTCATCGTCTCCACATTGAGGACCCAAAGCACGGCTGCGGAATTCTCGGCAAACTGCCGGAAACGCGCTTCGCTCTCCCGTAGTGCCTCCTCCGCCTGCTTCCGGTCGTCGATGTCGGTGAAGGTGCCGAACCACCGCACGACCTGTCCCCTATCGTCATGAACGGGAACTGCCCGATCCAGATGCCACCGATAGACCCCATCGGCCCGGCGCAAGCGATACTCCACCTCGAAGGCGGAGCCCGTCCGGCGCGCTTCGGACCAGACCTTCAGTGTCCGAACTCGGTCCTCCGGATGGATGGCCTGCTCCCACCCCGCGGTATAGCCCTCCTCGTCCCGAAGTCCCGTATACGCAAACCAGCGTGAGTTGAAGAAATCCACATTTCCGCTCGCATCGCTTGACCATACGATCTGCGGCAGAGCTTCCGACAGCATCCGATATCGGTCCTCACTCTCCCACGGCAGGATTCGCCCCTGCAGCGTCACGGTCGTCTGGGCCATCATTACGAGGAGCCCGGCTACATGACCGCCCATGGCGCGAATCGGGCTGTAGGAAAGCGTGAAGCAGGCCTCCTTCGGTGATCCGCAGCGGGTGATCGGAACCCGCTGCTCGGTCAGGAAAATGGGCCCGTTCCTAAGGACGCGCTCGCAGATCGCACCGTTGATATGCCAAGTTCTCGGCCAGTAGGAGCACGCCGAACGGCCGAGTGCCTCGGGATGCTTAGGGCCGGCGATCTGAATGTATGCATCGTTGTAGATCTGGATCAGCTCTCTGCCCCAGAGCACCACCATGGGAAAGCAGGAGACGAGCATCAGTTCGACGATGGTTCTCAGCGCATGCGGCCAAGTGTCGGGAAGGCCTAGAGCAGTCTGCGACCAGTTGAATTCACGGATCAACACGGCCATCTGGCTGTCTCCGGGAGGCCAGAGCACAGGCCCTGCAGCTTCGAACCCCATCTCCTGCTTCATCGGAGCGCGCCGATCCAAGAACCTAGATGTCCTCCACCTCTCCCCCTATAATGAAGCGAAACTCTCCCACTTGCTCATAACATGAACGCGATTCTACCCTCCAAGTTCAACAGGAGGCTATATCGCTCCCTTCTTCGGCAGGCCTCCGCCTTCACGTCAAGGCTGCCTCAAGAAAGCCTTTCCAATGGCGACGGCGCCTGACGGCCCTGCTTAGCGATATCGCCCGCTCCAGCGGCGGCTACAGGGTCGCACCCAAATCTCCATCCGTCGCTTGCCGGAAAAGGCTTTCTCCATCGATCTCGTCCGTTGGGGCGAGGCATGGACGGGATAGTTCCCCTACGTCATTCTTATGAGTTACAACGTTCAATCCCCTATGTCCGCTAGCCTGCTCGTACAACCCATATCCCGATCGTCAGCACGATGCCTACGGCGGCGATGAAACTGACGAAAACGCTCGGGAAGCCCTCGTGCTTGTTGTGGGCCGCCCCCGTCTTCGAGGCTTCGCCGACCCACCGCGTGACGTTCTCATAGTGCCGGGCCAGGGCAATGCGGAACGCGCTGGGCGGCGTTCCGGCGGCCTCATCGTCGGTTCCGAGAGGGGACAGCCCCGGGTCGAAGACCGGGTTCTTGTCGCCGGTCCGGCCGCTGTCGATGTCACCCTTGAGCATTGCGGATGTCGGCCGATCGGAGGCCGGAGGCGGGTCCATGGGTTCGACGGTGCGGGTTGGGGGTATATCCGTGTGGTTAGCCAAGTGTCTCTCCATTCGGTTGGCAGCCCCGACGGCTTCGGAAGCGCATCGTGGCGCCGGGTGGAACGGAGCCGCTGCCTAAGAACGATCGGCGTGCGGCTGGGGCCGTCTGCGCCTCCATTCTCGGGCGGGCACCTCCGGAACTGGACTTCGTTCTTCCTGTATGAACCTGCGCCAGTGGCCCCTGTTCCCGTGGGGCCTCACCTGGGGCATACCCACTCCTGGGCCTTCAAGCTCAGCCGTTGACCGAGGCTGTCTCGTTTGCTCGTCTCCGTGGCCATGTGACCGTGGAACCAGGGCTCACTGGCTGAGCGTTTCTCTCTTGGACCTATGGTGGGAGAACGTCATGACAAGCAAATGGAAGCGACTCGTAGGGGCAGCCCCGCTCCTGGCTTTTCTGGCGGGCACGTCCACCGCCTTCTCGCAGGCGGGGCGCAGCTGGGTCGACCCGCCATCCGACTCCGATGGGGCAACGAAGGCGCAGACGGCCCCCTCGCCCCAATCCCCTGCACCTCCCCAGCCGGCGGCCCCGGAGCCGAGCACCGCTTCGGCCTCTGAGACTGCTCCCTCGGCCCAGCCTGCACCCACCATCGAGCGGGCGGAGGCCCGTCAGCCTTCGGAAGTGAAAAAGCAAACCACGGCCGAGAAATCCCGACCGGCGAGAAAGGCGGAGCGAAGGGCCCAAAAGTCTCCTGGCAAGGCAGTTGCCTCCACAAGAACGAAGGCGCCCACCAGCGCGCGCAGGGAGGTTGTGGCGGAGCGCAGGCCGCGGGACAGCATCCGCTCCGCACGGGTGCGGGACGCCGTCAATTCCGGCCTTGAGGTGATGAGCCTGCGGACCATCGAGTTCCCCGACGGGCGCCGCATCGAGGTTCTCGTGCGGCCGAGCCCAAGCGCCCTGTCGCGCCTGATGGACGAGCGTTACGAGCCCTACTAGGCTTGACCGGTCAATCGTACCGGCGTTCGTCCGCAATCACCTTGCCGTCGTTCGGCAAGCTCCCGGGAGCCGCGAGGGACACGCGGCCCTTGAGCTTCATGATCGCCTGAAGCGATTCCTCGATGCGAGCTGCGAGGTCGTCGCTTGCCGTCTCGGCTTCCGCGGAGAGCACCATCGTGTCCGTCTCTCCCTCGCGGCTCACGACGAGGCGCAGGCGTCCGAGTTCCGGATGCCGACGTCCGATCTCGGCCACCTGCTCAGGCCGGACGAACATGCCTTTGACCTTTGTGGCCTGATCGGCCCGCCCCATCCATCCTCTGATGCGCATGTTCGTGCGGCCGCATGAACTGGTTCCGGCCATGGCGGCGGTGAGATCGCCGAGCGCCAGGCGGATCCAGGGATGATGCGGATCGAGGCTCGTCACCACGATCTCGCCGACCTCGCCAACCGGCACCGGGTCGCCTGTGCCTGGCCGCACGATCTCGACGATAAGGTCTTCGTTGACGACCATGCCGTCCCGGGCATGCGTCTCGTAGGCAATGAAGCCGAGATCGGCCGTGGCATAGGCCTGATAGGCCGCGATGCCGCGGCTGGAAAATTCGTCCTGGAGGGATTTCGGAAAGGCCGCACCCGACACAAGGGCTCGCTTGATGGAAGAGACGTCGCGTCCCGCCCCCGCAGCTCCGTCCAGGAGAATCTTGAGGAAGTCGGGTGTCCCGCAATAGGCGACCGGACGATAAGCCTCGATGAGCTCGAATTGCTGCTCCGTGTTGCCAGGACCGGCCGGAATGACGGCGCAGCCGAGGGCGCGCGCGCCGGAATCCATGATGAACCCACCGGGCGTGAGATGATAGCTGAACGTGTTCAGGACGACATCGCCCTTGCGGAAACCTGCCGCAAAGAGCCCCCGCGCAGCGCGCCAGGGATCGGGGCCTGCCGCTTCCGGCTCGAAGATCGGCCCCGGGGACGTGAACAGCCGTCCGAAGCTGCCGGCCGGATCGGAGACGAGGCCTCCGAATGGCGGCTTGGCCCTATGCATCGCCGGGAGTTCGGACTTGCGCAGCACCGGCAGGGTCGCAAGCGCTTCGCGGCTGCGGATGCCGTCGAGATCGATACCCTGAAGGCGCTCGGCATAGGCGGGCGCGATAGCTGCGCGCTTGAGGATCTCGGGCAGGCGGGCGAAGAGGTCCGCTTCCCGTTCGGCAGGGTTGCGGGTCTCGAGCGCGTCAAAGGGATCGTTCAAGGCAGCTGTCTCCCGTCGGCGAAGGGGTTCGGATGGGATGGGGCATTAGGCCAGCCAGCGCTTGCGGCGCTTGTAGCTCTTCACGTTCCGGAACGACTTGCGGTCTCCCTCGGACACGCCGAGGTAGAACTCCTTGACGTCCTCGTTCTCGCGCAGCATCTGCGCTGGCCCGTCCATCACGACGCGGCCGGTCTCCAGGATATAGCCGTAGGTGGCGTATTTGAGCGCCATGTTCGTGTTCTGCTCCGCCAGCAGGAAGGACACGCCCTCCGTCTCGTTCAGCTTGCGGACGATCTCGAAGATCTCCTCCACGATCTGCGGAGCAAGCCCCATCGAGGGTTCGTCCAGGAGGATCATCGACGGGCGGGACATCATGGCCCGGCCGATGGCGCACATCTGCTGCTCGCCGCCGGAAGTATAGCCCGCCATGGAGCTGCGGCGCTGCCGGAGGCGCGGAAAGTATTCGTAGATCGCCTCCAGGTCACGCCGAATGGCGGCGTTGCCGTCCCGGCGGGTGAAGGCACCGGTGAGGAGGTTCTCCTCGATGGTCAGGTGGCCGAAGCAGTGGCGGCCCTCCAGGACCTGGATGCAGCCGCGGCGCACCAACTCGTTCGGCGACAGGCGGTCGACGCGCTCGCCCTTGAATTCGATACTGCCCTTGGTCACCTCTCCGCGCTCGGCGCGCAGCAGGTTCGAGATCGCCTTGAGAGTCGTCGTCTTCCCTGCCCCGTTCGCGCCGAGCAGGGCCACGATACCGCCCCGCGGCACCGTAAGCGACACGCCCTTGAGAACGAGGATGACGTGGTCGTAGATGACCTCGATATTGTTGACCGACAGCACGGTCTCCGCCGCTTGCGGCTGACCCGAAACGGGCATTTGAACGGCTGCACTCATCGGCATGTCCTCTGCATCGGCACGTCCTGCGGGCAGGATCCTACCCGCCCGCAGGATTAGGGAAGCGAGGCTCCAAAGCGGAGCCTCGGTAGGTAGATCAGCTCGCCTTGTCGCAGGCTTCCGTCCGCTTGGGCCAGCCGGCGTTCTTCTCGGCATAGTCCTTTGCGGCTGCGTCGAGCTGAGCGCGGACCCGTTCGGTCATCGGCTCGATGGGATCGGAGATCTTGACCCACTTTGTGCCGTCCCACTCCTGCATGAAGGCCGGGCGGTGGCCGTTGTGGTCCGAGCAGGACAGGACGAGCTGATCCGTGAATCCCTCGAGGCCGAGCTCCTTGAGGCGGGCGGGATCGAGCTTGATGTTCTCCATTCCGCGGCGAACGTCCTCGCCCGTGACGACCTTCTTGC
The DNA here is from genome assembly GCA_035645535.1 of Microvirga sp. GTDB lineage: Bacteria > Pseudomonadota > Alphaproteobacteria > Rhizobiales > Beijerinckiaceae > Microvirga. The sequence continues at coordinate 17,395 of DASQMJ010000066.1, forward strand.
CCGTGAGCTTTTGGGCCGTGGCAATGCCCTCGGCAATCAGCAGCGAGTTGTAGACGCCGCGATTGTAGAGGAGCGTGCCGACCTTGTCCTTGGAGGCCTTGGAGAGGCCCTTATCGACAACGTGCTTCTGAATGTCCTGGATGGCGGGGAAGTTGGTGCCGACCGCATGCCAGTTGAGGGACTTGAAGCCCTTGGCGCCGGCGCCGCCGGCACGCGCGTCATCCTCACCCGGCCACCAGACCGAGTAGAACTTGTCCATCGGGTAGCCCGAGCGGACCGCCTCCTTGACGGCCGCACCGTTCATCGAGCCCCAGCCCCACATGATCATGTAGTCGGGACGATCTCGGCGGGCGCTGAGCCACTGCGAGGACTGGTTCTGCATGTCCTGCGCGGCGACCGGATAGAGCTTCACCTCAAAGCCCAGATCCTTGGCCATTTCCTCCAGCAGCGGGATCGGCTCCTTGCCGAAGCTGGCATCGAGGTGGAGGAAGCCGATCTTCTTGCCCTTGAGCTTGTCGAGGCCGCCCTCCTTCTCGCCGATGTACTTGACGATCATGGACATGCCGTCCCAGTAGGTGGCCGGCGGATTGAATACCCAGGGGAAGATGTCGCCACGGGCTGAGGCCGAGAGGCCATAGGCCATCGACAGGATCGGGATCTTGTCGACGGAGGCGCGCGGGATGAGCGGCAGGGTGATTCCCGTCGACCATGGATTGACGATGACCGGGTTCTTGCCCTTCACCGCCTCGTAGCATTCAACGCCTTTCTTGGTGTCGTAGCCCGTCTCGCACTCTTCGAGCACGAGCTTCACGCCGCCAATGCCGCTGTCCCGCTCGTTCAGCATCTGCAAGTAGTCATGCATGCCGTCCGCGATGTAGGTGCCCGATCCGGCAAAGGGGCCAGTGCGATAGGTGAAGAGCGGCACATAGATGGAATCCTGCGCGGCGGCAGGCAGAACGGTGCCGCCGACCAGGGTCGCAACGGCTAATCCAAGGCTCAATTTTCGGAACGACATGTTTGCGTTTCCTCCCGTTGTTGTCCGGCCGAGCCGGATTTTCGACTTTCCGTCTCCTTGCACAAGATCCGCCGTCAGTAGGGGAACGGCCAGACCAGGAGCTTCTGCTTGCCGATCTGCCAGAGCCGCGCGAGGCCGTGCGGTTCGACGATCAGGAAAAAGATGATGAGCGCGCCTACGATCATGAAGCGCAGGTGCTCAATGGTATCCGCGCCCACCGAGATCCCGAAGGGCGAAAGCAGCGCCGGCAGGACAATGCCGAGAACGATCGGCATGATGAAGATGAGCGCCGCGCCGAAGAACGAGCCGATCAGGCTGCCAAGCCCTCCGATGATCACCATGAAGAGGATGAAGAAGGACTGGTTGATGTTGAAGACGTCGTACTCGGCACCCCCGTACCACAGGAACACCATGAGTGCTCCGGCGACGCCGCAGTAATAGGACGATACCGCGAAGGCGAGGAGCTTCGTCTGGAGCGGCCGGATGCCCATCAGCTCGGCCGCAAGGTCCATGTCGCGGATTGCGATCCAGGCTCGCCCGATGCGGCCGTGGACGAGGTTGGAGGCGAGCCATGTCAGCAGGACGACGATTGTCAGCACAACGAGGTAGCGGGTCTGGGGCGTGGCGGTGGCGCCGATGATCGGAATGCCGAACAGGGTGCGCAGGGGCGCGTCGAGGGCACCCGAGACATTATAATTGACGAGCCACGGGATGCGGATGAAGCACCATTGCAGGAAGAATTGCGCCGCTAGGGTCGCTACGGCGAGATAGAATCCCTTGATGCGCAAGGAAGGAAGGCCGAACAAAGCCCCGATGGCGGCGGAGAAGAAGCCCGACGCGAAGATCCAGACGATGACATTCACCTCTGGGAATGCCGTCATCAGCTTGTAGCATGCATAGGCCCCTACTCCCATGAAGGCGCCCGTTCCGAGCGAGAGCAGGCCCGCATAGCCCGTCAGGATGTTGAGTCCAATCGCCGCCAACGAGAAAACCAGGAACGGAATCATGACCGCCTGGAGGAGGAAGCTGTTGCCGAGGAAGGCCAGGGAGTAGGCGGCAAGGATGATCACCGCGATCCCGATCTTGTCCTCCCGCAGGGGGAAGATCGACATGTCGGCTTTGTAGGTAGACTTGAATTGGCCGGCTTCGCGGTAGAACAAGCGGGATCTCCCTCAAATCCGTTCGATGATCTTCTCGCCGAACAGGCCCTGCGGCCTGTAGAGCAGGAAGAGCAGCGCAATCACGTAAGCGAGCCAAGTCTCGATGCCGCCGCCCACGAGTGGCCCCCAGTAGAATTCGCCGAGCTTCTCGGCGACACCCACGATGAGGCCTCCGACGATGGCGCCGGGGATTGACGTAAACCCGCCCAGGATGAGCACCGGCAAGGCCTTGAGCGCGATGATCTGCAGCGAGAACGAGACGCCGGAGCGCGCGCCCCACATGATCCCGGCAACGAGGGCCACAATCCCTGCGGCGAACCAGACGATGACCCAGATCTGATTGAGCGAGATACCCACGGACAGGGCGGCCTTGTGGCTGTCGGCCACGGCCCGGAGAGCCCGCCCGATCCGCGTCTTGGAAAAGAACACCGCAAGCAGGCCGATCATGATCGACGCGATCACGGCCGCGGCGATGTCGAGATGCTGGAACCGGACGAGGCCGCCGAACATCTCAAGCTCTGTCGTGCCCTGCGGCAGGAGGAGGGCATCGGTGATCATCTCCTTCGGGTTCCCGCCGAAGATCAGCTCGCCGAGGCCGATCAGGAGATAGGTCAGCCCGAAGGTGGCCATGAAGAGGATGATGTCGGGCTGGTTCACCAGCGGCCGGAGCACCACCCGCTCGACCACCATCGCCAGCACCAGCATCGCCCCGATGGCGAGCAGCAGCGCCAGGAAGGCAGGTACGCCCTTCTCGTACAGGCCGACGAGGATCAGGGCCGAGAAGACCACCATGATGCCCTGGGCGAAGTTGAAGACGCCGGAGGCCTTGAAGATCAACACGAAGCCGAGGGCGATCAGGGCATAAAGCACGCCCGAGACGAGACCCTCCCAGAGGGTCTGGATCAGCAGGTCCGGCGCCTCGCCCATGAAGACGAAGGGCTCGATGAGGATCTTGTACAGGATGTCCATCGGCCCCTCTCAGTGCGCCACGCCGAGATAGGCGTCGATCACGCGCTGGTCGCTCTTCACCATTTCCGGCGTCCCGTCCGCGATCTTGCGTCCATATTCCAGCACCACGACCCTGTCGGACAGGTCCATCACGACGCCCATGTCATGCTCGATCAGCGCGATGGTGGTGCCGAACTGCTGGTTCACCTCGAAGATGAAGCGTGACATGTCTTCCTTCTCCTCGAGGTTCATGCCGGCCATCGGCTCGTCCAACAGCAGGAGGTCCGGCTCCATCGCCAGCGCACGCCCGAGTTCGACCCGCTTCTGCAGGCCATAGGGGAGCCGGCCCACCGGGATCTTCCGGATGTGCTGGATCTCAAGGAAATCGATGATCTCCTCCACCACCCGCCGGTGCTCCACCTCCTCATTCATGGCAGGGCCGTGCCGCAAGAGCTGCCAGAAGAAGTTCGACCTCATCTTGAGCGAGCGTCCGGCCATGATGTTGTCCAGCGTCGACATGCTCTTGAACAGGGCGACGTTCTGGAAGGTGCGGGCAATGCCGCCCCGGGCCGCCTCATAGGGACGCATCTTCGGCCGCTTCACGCCCTTGAAGGTGATGCGGCCCTCAGTCGGGTAGTAGAAGCCGTTGATGCAGTTGAGCATCGAGGTCTTGCCGGCGCCGTTCGGCCCGATGATGGCGCGGATCTCGCCCTTGCGGATGTCGAAGGACACGTCCGTGAGCGCCTTCACGCCGCCGAACCCGAGCGACACGTTCTCGACGGCGAGGAGCACGTCGCCCTTGACCATGACGGGATTGTCGGGCGCCCTCATTCTGCAGCCTCCGGCAGGGATGTCCGCTCGACTGGATAAAGCTTCATGTCCCTGATCCTGACCCGGGCGGCGATCACGCCCTTGCGGCCGTCCTCGAACGTCACTTCCGTGGAGATGTCCGCCTCCGTCGATCCGTTGTAGAGCGCCTCGATCAGGGGATCGTAGCGCTCCGCGATGAAGCCGCGCCGCACCTTCTGGGTGCGGGTCAGCTCGCCGTCATCCGCATCCAGTTCCTTGTGGAGGATCAGGAACCGCTTGATCTGGGCCCCGCCCATGCGCGGCTCGGACGCGAGTGTGCGGTTGACCTCGTCCACGTGCTTCTCGATCATGTCGTAGACCAGCGGATGGCCCGCCAGTTCCTGGTAGGACGCATAGGTCACGCCGTTGCGTTCGGCCCAGTTGCTGACGGCCACAAGGTCGATGTTGATGAAGCAGCCGACGAAGTCGCGCCCGTCTCCGAAGCACACCGCTTCCTTGATGTTCGGGTAGAACTTGAGTTTGTTCTCGATATATTTCGGCGGGAACAGGGAGCCGTCCCGCATCTTCCCCACATCCTTCGCGCGGTCGATGATCTTGAGGTGGCCGGTCTCGTCGAAGAAGCCGGCGTCGCCGGATCGCACGAAACCGTCTGGCGTCTTGGTTTCAGCCGTCTTCGCCTCGTCCTTGTAGTAGCCGAGGAACACGCCGGGCGAACGGTAGAGCACCTCGCCGTTCTCATCGATGCGGATCTCCACCCGCGGCGCCGGTCGTCCCACCGTGTCGGCACGGATCTCGCCGTTCGGCTGCATGGTAATGTAGACGGAGGCTTCGGTCTGGCCGTAGAGCTGCTTCAGGTTGACGCCGATGGACCGGTAGAACCGGAAGATCTCCGGACCGATGGCTTCGCCGGCCGTGTAGCCGACCTTGACGCGCGTCATGCCGTAGCGGCTGCGGAGCGGCGCATAGACGAGCACGTTGCCCACGTGCCAGAGGAGGCGGTCCCACGCGCCGACCCCCGGCTGCCGGTTCAGGATCCGCTCGCCGACCTTGTTGGCGTGGTCGATGAAGAACTTGAACATGCGCCGCTTCAGCGCGCCTGCATCCTCCATGCGGACCATGGTCAGGGTGAGCATGCTCTCGAAGATGCGCGGAGGAGCGAACACATAGGTCGCGCCGACCTCCCGGCGATCCTCGGCAATGGTTTCCGGGCTTTCCGGGCAATTGACGCAAAGGCCCGACAGGATGGCCTGCGCATACGAAAAGATGTGATCGCCGACCCATGCAATGGGCAGATACGCGATGATCTCGTCACTCTCGTCGAGCCTGTCGAAGTCGCAGCCGATCTCGGCTGCCGCGATGACGCTCTCGAAGGTGAGCATGACGCCCTTGGGCCGCCCCGTCGTGCCCGACGTGTAGAGAATGATGGCGAGATCCGAGCCGGTTCCGGTTTCCAGTTCGTTCCTCAGGCGCTCCTGCTCGGGCGCGTCGGCAAGGCGCGCCCTGCCCTCCTCCACGACCGACTGGATGGAATGCAGCCGAGAGTGGTCGTAATCCCGAAGGCCTCGGTCCTCGTCGTAGAGAATGTGGCTCAGGGCGGGCATCTGCTCCGCGACGGAGAGGAGTTTATCGACCTGCTCCTGATCCTGCACGGCTGCGTGCGTCACCTCCGCATGGGCGAGCACATAGGCCATCTCGTCGGCGACAGAATCGGCATAGACCGGCACCGGAATGGCTCCGATCCACTGGGCGGCCAGCATGGTCCAATAGAGATAGGGACGATTGTAGCCGATGATGGCGATCTTTCCGCCACGCTTGAGACCCAAGGCCTGCAGGCCCGACCCATATGTCCGAACGATCTCGTGGACCTCGGCCCAGGTCCACGACTGCCAGATACCGAGATCCTTGTGGCGGAAGGCTGTCCTGTTGGGGCGCACACGCGCATTTCGCGCGAGCAGCTTGGGGAATGTATCGTCGCGCGAGCCTGCTGCCGTCGTCACCGACGTCACCTCCTGGAGCCTCGCAGCCCCGAAGAGCATGCGATGCGGCTGTTTCCTCTGGCGCGTAGTTCTCTACGCAACCTGCCGGTTCCCCGGCAGGGGCTCGTTATCGAGCATCGTTGGCGGCATTCTGTATCGACGGATAAGGAACGACAAGGCCCCACCGGCAGCCCAAGACCACTACCATGGGCTAATGCCCAGCCGGCGACGTTTCGGACCGGGTGGGATCGAATCTCGACCCGGCGGCGCCGGCGAGTACGCTTCCGCAGCCGTATTGCGGAAGAAATGCACCCAAGGTTTGGCGCAGCCCCAAGGATTGCGTCAGCGGAGATACCCTGCCCAGGCCCGCCTGAGGTCGTCGGCATCCGCGAGGCTCGTGCCGCAGGTCTTTAGGGCAAGAGCCGCCCGGTCCACGAGGTCGGCATTCGAATTCGCCCGGGTGCCGTCCGGCAGATCGAGATTGTTCTCGAAGCCGACGCGCACATGGCCGCCCAGCAGCCCGGCCGCCGTGACGCAGCCCGCCTCGCGCCGGCCGAAGGCGCAGACCATCCAGTGGGAGAAGACGGGCATGCCGGGGGCGAGGTAGGGGAGCAGATCGGACGGCTGGGACGTCTGCCCGGCAGTGTAACGCCCGAGGGCGTAGAGAACCGGAACATCCTCGAACGGCACCACGCCCCGCTTCATCAGGTCGGCGAGCCGCACGGCCTCCTCCGGGGCGTAGAGGATGAACTGCGGCGCAATCCGCTCCTGGCTGACCCAGCCCATGAATTCCGCAAAGGCAGGCTCGGACGCGGTGTCGGCGACCAGCTCGCGGAGGGCCAGCGAGACGGCCTCCGGTCGGGTGGCGCGCACAGCCGCCATCTGCTCCTCCGGATGGTAGCGGCCGAGCGTCTCGCTGGTGATCTGGACCACGAGGCGATCCCCGACGCTCCGGCGGATCGCCATCTCCGCAGCCGCATAGGCACCGGGGTCGAGAAGATGCCGGCCCTCCCGGTCCCGCACATGCACGTGGATCATGCAGGCGCCTGCCTCGAGGCATTCCGACGCCGTCCGGGCCAGTTCGTCGGGTGTCATCGGCAGAGCCGGGTGATCGGCTTTCGTCCGGCGCCCGCCGTTCGGCGCGACCGCAATGGCAACCTGCGCCGGCGCTGTCCCCTGCTGCATTTGCGCTCTCCCTTTCAATCCATTTGTTTCAAACAGTCGGCATATCAGAACATATGTTGCATAACCTGCAAGCCGATTCTATGCTCGAGCCATGGACACCGCGCCCCTGACAGCGAGGATCATCGAAGCCTTTCCGGAGATGCCGGGGCAGCTCCAGGCCGCCGCCCGATATGTCCTGGAACGGCCGGGCGACGTCGCCCTCCTGTCCATGCGCGAGCAGGCCCGTCAGGCGGGGGTGCAACCCGCCACCATGACCCGTCTTGCCAAAAAGCTGGGCTTCGACGGCTATGACGCGGTCCGGGAGCTCTACGCCCAGGCGATCCGCGAAGGCGGCCTGAGCTTCGCCGGCAGGGCCGGCATCCACGTCGCCAACCAGAAGGCCCGGGGGGAGCGGGCCCTCGCGTCCGAGATGGCGGCATCCCTGACGGCCCAGATCTCGCGCCTTGCGGAGCCCAATGCGCTGGAGCGCCTGACGCAGGCGGCCGCGCTCCTCGCCTCCGCCCACCGGATCTACTGCCTCGGACTGCGCTCGTCCCACACGGTCGCATGGCACATGGCCTATGTGCTTTCGCTCCTGGGCGAGAAGGCGATCCTGCTCGATTCCATGGCCGGAGTGGGCACGGATCCGATCCGCGCCGCCACGGACCGGGACGTCCTGTTCGCCGTCAGCGTCGCTCCCTATACCCGTGCAGCCGTCGAAGTGGCCCATTACGCCCATTCGCGCGGCATCCCGATCGTGGCGATCACCGACAGCGCCGTCTCGCCTCTGGCGCTGGTGGCGCAGGTCGCGGTTCTCGTCCCGACGGACGGCCCTTCCTTTTTCCACGCCATGACCCCGGCCTTCGCGGTCGGCGAGATTCTGGCGGCGCTCGTGGCCGGCAGCGGCGGCGATGCATCGCTGGAGGCCCTCAGGCGCACGGAAGACCAGCTCACCGCCTTCAACATCCATTGGTCGCCGCAGGACGGCAGGAGAACCTGATGAGCCGCATTCTTCACCGCCAGATCCATACGAAGCTGCCGGTCGCCGTCGGCGGAAAGGGCGTCGAGCTCTTCGACGCGGAGGGGCGGTCCTACATCGACGCCTCCGGCGGCGCAGCCGTCTCCTGCCTCGGCCACGGCCACCCGGATGTGGTGGCCGCCCTCCACGCCCAGGCCGACAAGCTCGCCTATGCCCACACCAGCTTCTTCACCACCGAACCGGCCGAAACCCTCGCCGACCGGCTCATCGAGGACGCGCCGGCGGGCATGTCCCACGTCTATTTCGTGTCCGGCGGATCAGAGGCGGTCGAGGCGTCGCTCAAGATGGCGCGGCAGTACTTCGTCGAACTCGGCAAGCCGGAGCGACGCAACGTCATCGCCCGCCGGCAGAGCTATCACGGCAACACCCTCGGGGCGCTCGCCACCGGCGGAAACGAGTGGCGCAGGGCGCAGTTCCGTCCGCTTCTGGTCGAGACCCACCACATCGATCCCTGCTTCGCCTACCGCCATCGGCAACCGGGAGAGAGCGACGAGGCTTATGCGGCCCGCGCCGCCCAGGCGCTGGAGGACAAGATCCTCGCACTCGGCCCGGAGACGGTCATGGCCTTCGTGGCCGAGACGGTCGTCGGCGCCACGGCCGGGGCCGTTCCGCCGGTTGCGGACTACTTCAAGCGCATCCGTGCCATCTGCGACCGCTACGGCGTCCTCCTCATCCTGGACGAGGTCATGTGCGGCATGGGGCGCACCGGAACGCTCCACGCCTGCGAGCAGGATGGGATCACGCCCGACATCATGACCATCGCCAAGGGGCTGGGCGGCGGCTACCAGCCGATCGGGGCGGTCCTGCTCGGGCGCCACATCTTCGATGCCTTCGCGAACGGCTCGGGCTTCTTCCAGCACGGCCATACCTATCTGGGGCACCCGATGGCCTGTGCGGCAGGTCTCGCGGTCCAGGACGTGATCCGGCGCGAAGGCCTCCTCGAGAATGTCAGGACGATGGGCGCCTATCTCTCACGTCGCCTCGGGGAAAGGTTCGGCAACCACCCCCATGTTGGGGATATCCGGGGTCGTGGCCTCTTCATGGCCGTCGAACTGGTGGAGGACCGCTCGACCAAAGCGACCTTTGATCCTAAAGAGAAGCTTCACGCACGCATCAAGCGTGAGGCGATGGCGCGAGGCCTCATGGTCTATCCCATGGGCGGAACCATCGATGGGGCACGGGGCGACCATGTGCTGCTGGCCCCGCCATTCATCGTCGATGAGCCGATCGTCGACGCCATTGTGGACCGCTTGGGAGACGCCGTGGATGCGGCTCTCGCAGGCGTTAAACTGAAGGCCGCTTGAAGCGCCGGGAAATCCGGTCTCCGACAGGCCTCGAACAGAGGGAAAGAGAATGCACGTATTGATGAAATCCCTGATGGGCGCCGCCGCTGCGGCCGTCACCTTCACGGCCGTTCCGGCCCAGGCGCAGCAGAAATTCGCCACCATCGGAACCGGTGGCGTCACCGGCGTCTATTACGCCGTCGGCGGCGCCGTGTGCCGTTTGGTCAACAAGGACCGCAAGTCGCACGGCATCCGCTGCTCGGTCGAGTCCACCGGCGGATCGGCCTACAACGTGAACACCATCAAGGCCGGCGAGCTCGATTTCGGCCTCACCCAGTCCGACGTCCAGTACAACTCCCTAAAGGGCCTCGGGGGCTTCAAGGACGGCGGTGCCTTTGAGGATCTGCGGGCGGTCTTCTCGGTCCATCCGGAGCCATTCACGGTCCTGGCCCGTAAGGAGGCCAACGCCACCAAGTTCGAGGACCTCAAGGGCAAGCGCGTGAACGTGGGCAACCCGGGCTCCGGCACCCGCGCCTCCATGGAGGAGCTGCTCGGGGCGCTCGGCTGGAAGCTGTCCGACTTCTCCCTCGCGTCCGAGCTCAAGGCGGACGAGCACGGCCCGGCGCTTTGCGACAACAAGATCGATGCCTTCTTCTACGGCGTCGGCCATCCCTCGGCGAACATTCAGGATCCGACCACCACCTGCGGGGCGAAGCTCGTGTCGATCACGGGACCCGCGGTCGACAAGCTCCTGGCCGACAAGCCGTACTACGCCAAGGCGACGATCCCGGGCGGCCTCTATGCCAACAACCCGCAGCCGACGGAAACCTATGGCGTGCTCGCCACGATGGTGACCTCGGCCAAGGTGCCGGAGGAGACAGTGTATCAGGTGACCAAGGCGGTGTTCGAGAACTTCAACGAGTTCAAGTCGCTCCACCCGGCCTTCGCCAATCTCGATCCGGCCAAGATGGTCAAGGACGGCCTCTCCGCCCCCCTGCACCCGGGCGCGGTCAAGTACTACAAGGAAAAGGGCTGGCTGAAGTAAGCTGGCTATAACGTACAACTTGCGTAACATGGGGGTGGCGAAAGCCGCCCCTACCTTTATTGGGGACGAAGGAAGAGAACCATGTCGACAGCCGAGAAGCCCGCGCTCGCCCCCTCCGCGGAACTGGAGCAGCTGGTCGCCGAGGCAGATACCGGCGGCCGCAAGCCGACCGGACCTGCCGCGACCGTCATCACGGTAGTTGCCATTGCTTGGTCGCTCTTCCAGATCTGGTACGCGTCTCCGCTGCCCTTTACGCTCGGGTTCGGCATCCTGAACGACACCGAGGCGCGGGCGATCCATCTCGGCCTTGGACTCTTCCTTGCCTTCACGGCTTACCCGGCCTTCAAGTCGTCGCCACGCCGGTACGTGCCGGCGGCGGACTGGGTGCTCGCCTGCGTGGGCGCCTTCGCAGGCGCTTACCTGTTCCTTTTCTATCGTGAGCTCGCCACCCGACCGGGCGAGCCCATCACCATGGATCTCGTCACAGCAGGTGTCGGCATCCTCCTGCTGCTGGAGGCGACCCGCCGCTCCCTCGGCCTGCCGATGGTGATCGTCGCCTCGGCATTCATCTTCTACACCTTCGCCGGTCCGTACATGCCGGACGTGATGCTGCACAAGGGCGCATCGATCTCGAAGTTCCTGCAGCATCAATGGCTGACGACGGAAGGCGTGTTCGGCATCGCTCTCGGCGTGTCCACCAGCTTCGTGTTCCTCTTCGTCCTGTTCGGCACGCTTCTCGACAAGGCCGGCGCCGGCAACTGGATGATGCAGATCTCTATCGCGCTTCTCGGCCATCTGCGCGGCGGTCCGGCCAAGGTCGCTGTCGTCTCGTCCGCGCTCAACGGCGTCGTATCGGGTTCGTCGGTCTCGAACGTGGTATCGGGCGGCATCTTCACGATCCCGCTCATGAGGCGGACCGGGCTTTCCGGCGTGAAGGCCGGCGCCATCGAGGCCGCATCCTCGATCAACGGACAGATCATGCCACCCGTCATGGGAGCCGCCGCCTTCCTGATGGTGGAGTATGTCGGCATCCCGTATGCGGAGATCGTCAAGCATGCGTTCCTGCCGGCGATCGCGTCCTATGTGGCGCTGCTCTACATCGTGCACCTGGAGGCGCTGAAGATCGGCGCCAAGCCGATCCCGCGCGAGGCCATGCCGGCGAAGCAGCGGCTGCTTCGCACCGGCCTCGGCCTCACCGGTTCCATCGTGGTCCTCTGCCTTCTCTACTATGGCGTTCTTGGCGCACAGGCGGCATTCGGTGCCCGCGCACCCTGGATTCTCGCCCTTGCTGGGCTCACTGTCTATGTCGCGTCCGTGGCCTTCTCGGCGCGCTATCCCGACCTTGAGCTCGACGATCCGAACGCGCCGATCCTCTCGCTCCCGAGGGCTTGGGATGTGACGCGCACCGGCCTCGACTTCCTCATTCCCATCGTGGTCCTGCTGTGGTGCCTGATGGTCGAGGAGATGTCACCCGGCCTGTCCGCCTTCTGGGCCACCGCGTCGATCATCGGCATCGTGGCCACCCGTCGCCCCCTGCTCGCCCTGTTCCGCCGCCAGTCCGTCGGGCAGGCCGCCAAGGCCGCCGTGGCGGATCTCATCGACGGACTGGCGCTCGGCGCCCGCAATATGATCGGAATCGCCATCGCGACGGCCACCGCAGGCATCGTCGTCGGCACCGTCACCCTGACGGGCCTCGGCCTGATGATGACGGAGGTGGTCGAGTTCATCTCCGGCGGCAACGTCATCATCATGCTGTGCCTCATCGCGGTCATCAGCCTGATCCTCGGCATGGGTATCCCGACCACGGCGAACTATATCCTGGTTGCGACGCTCATGGCGCCGGTAGTGGTGGAACTCGGCGCACAGGCAGGTCTTGCGATCCCGCTGATCGCCGTTCACCTGTTCGTGTTCTATTTCGGCATCATGGCCGACATCACGCCGCCGGTGGGGCTCGCTTCCTTCGCGGCGGCCGCGATCTCGCGAGAGGATCCCATCGCCACCGGCTTCCAGGGCGCGTTCTATGCCCTTCGCACGGCTGTGCTGCCGTTCGTGTTCATCTTCAATCCGGTCATCCTGCTCATTGGCGTGGAGACCTGGACCGACACGATCATCGTGATTGCGGCCAACATGGCTGCGGTACTTCTCTTCTCGGCAGCCACGATGAACTACTTCGCGACACCAAGCCGCCTGTGGGAAAGCGCGGTTCTCCTCGTCGTCTGCTTCGCCCTGTTCCGGCCCGACTGGTGGCTCAACCAGTTCTACCCGGCGACGGTGGAGCTGCCGGCACAGGAATTCATGACCAAGGTCGCCGCCGCTCCGGCGGATCAGCGTCTCGCCTTCGTGGTAGAGGGCACGACCATCGAAGGTGAGGACGTTCGCAAGACGGTGAGCCTCAACCTTGGCGACCTCAAGCCGACCCCGCAGGAGCGCCTGCGGGCCGCCGGGCTCACGGTCGCCGGACTCGGCGACCAGCTCACCATCAGCAACGTCGCCTTCGGGTCCTATGCCAAGCGGATCGGGCTGGAGCCGGGCTACCAGATCGTCGGGGTCATGCAGCCGGCACCGGGCCGACCGTCGACGGTGTGGGTCTATGTCCCGGCGCTCGCGTTCGCTGGCCTGATCTGGTGGCTGCAGCGGCGCCGGAGCAGGCCCGCGTCGGAAGACACGGTCGCGCCTGTCGCTGCCAAGCAGACAGCCTGAAGCTGCCTGTCAGCAGGTTCGCGAGCCTGCCGACGGCTCCCACGTCCTGGTCGTTGCACGTCAGTGTGGTGCGGCGACGCTGTCCCGGATCACCAGCTCTGTCTTGAGGCGAATGCGCTTGGGCGCCTCGCGACCCTGCAGGAGATCGACGAGCACCGAGGCGGCGGCCTGCCCCAATTCGCGCCGCGGCTGATGGATCGTCGTCAGGGCCGGCTGGGCCGCCGCTGCGAACTCGATATTGTCGAATCCTGCAACGGACATGTCCTCGGGAACGCTCATGCCGGCCGAATGCAGGGTGCGCACGAGCCCGATCGCCATCTCGTCGCTGGTGCAAAAAACGGCCGTCGGCCGCTCGTGCCGCGAGACCAGCGTCTCGCCGGCCTTGACGCCCGATTCGAGCGTGTAGTCGCCAGGCACGACAAGGGACGGATCGAACGAAAGACCTTCCGCCGCTAGACCTTCGCGATAGCCTCGGAAGCGCTCGTGCTCAAGCACGTTGTCGGCGGGGCCGCTCACATAGGCGATGCGCCGGTGCCCGAGCGAAGCGAGATGCTGCGTCATGCGCCGCGCCGCGTCCCGGTTGTCGACCTCGATCTGGGGAATGTCGGCGCCGGGAATCGCCTCGCAGAGGGCGACCAGGGGAATGTTGACCTTAGCGGGCGTACCCTTTCCGGCCCGGTTCTGCCCGAAGAGATGCCCATTGAGCAGGATGGCACCATCGACACGCCCGGCTGCCGTAAAGGCGGCGAAATGGGCCTCCTTCTCGGGCGATCCGTCGAGGTCGCCGATGATCATGCCATAGCCGGCTTCGAAGAGGGTCTCCTCGATACCCCGCAGGATCTTGGAGAAAAAGGTGTTGGCGAGGTCCGGCAGGACCACGAGGACCATGAAGGTCTTCTGAGACCGCAGGGAGCGCGCGGCCGGATTGGGCACGTAGCCGGTTCTGGCGATGGCCTCCAGCACGCGGGCGCGGGCCTCGGGCGAGACCCGGTCGGGGGACGCCAGCGCCCGGCTGACTGTGGCCGTGGAGACCTCGGCCAGGCGGGCGACATCCTGGATGCGGGTGGCGCGGACAGGCGTGCCGTCTGATCGAGATCTTCCCTTGCGCTCAGTCCCGTCCATTTCGTCCCCCACGGCACGCCTGTTTGACAGAGGCGGCCATTGCGGTAAAGTGAATGTAATCGATTACATCGGGGTGTTGTCAAACTTTGCCACGCCGCCGCCATGCAAAGGTTCCGCTAGAGAACCGAAGATTAAAATCTGGAGGAAACGAAATGCCGGCCCTTGTCCTGACCAGCTGATCCGAATCGGGTGCACCCACCCCTCTCGCGCTTCCGGGCGACCGGAGGCGGCCGATGCCGTTGACGACGGTCCGGAGCAGCAGATGGTTTCCGTTCTACGCGCAGAAAACATTTCGAAATCCTTCGGACCCATCGAGGTTCTGAGCGACATTTCGCTCGATCTGCGTGCGGGCGAGGTCCATGCCGTCATCGGCGAGAACGGCGCGGGCAAATCGACCCTGATGCGCATCCTGTCGGGCCACCTGCAGCCGAGCAAAGGCGGCCTCCATCTCGACGGCACGGCGGTCCCGTTTTCCGGGCCGGTCGACGCCGAAGGCCGAGGCATCGTCCTCGTCCATCAGGAAATCCTTTTGGCCGAAGATCTGACCGTGGCCCAGAATCTGTTTCTGGGGCGGGAAATCCGGCGCCTCGGCTTCGTCGACGACCGTGCCATGCGCGAGCGGGCCCGCGCCATCCTGGCGGAACTCGGGACCTCCATCGACCCGGACCGGGAGGTGCGGCGCCTCTCCATCGCCGACCGGCAGCTCGTCCAGATCGCGCGGGCCCTTCTCGTGCCGCACAAGGTGGTGGCGTTCGACGAGCCAACGGCCGTCCTGACGCCGGTCGAGGCCGAAAGCCTTTTCCAGATCATCCGGCGCCTGCGTTCTCAGGGCGTGGCGGTTCTGTACATCTCCCACCGCCTCAACGAGGTGAAGGCCATTGCCGACCGGGTCACCGTGCTTCGGGACGGCCGCCTCGTCACCACCCGCGACATCGATGGGCTCGAGCCCATCGAGATGGCGCGCCTGATGGTGGGGCGCGACATGTCCAAGCTTTATCCTGAGAAGCCGGCGACCGCCTCGGACGAAATTGTTCTTTCGGTGCAGAACATGGCCGTTCCGGGCTATGTGGAAAGAGCCTCGTTCGGCCTGCGCCGCGGGGAGATCCTAGGGTTCGGCGGCCTCATCGGAGCCGGGCGCACGGAGCTGTTCGAGGGTCTGGTCGGGCTGCGCCCGAGCCACGGCACCGTCGTCCTGGGCGGCCGCCACGTGCATTTCCGGGATGCACGGGAAGCCATGGCGGCCGGCGTCGTGTATCTGTCCGAGGACCGGAAGGGCAAAGGCCTCCTGCTGCGGCAGGACCTGCGCGTGAACCTGACCCTCGCGGCGCTGGAAAAGTTCGGCCGCGGCCCCTTCATCGACGTGCCGGCCGAGGAGCAGGCGCTCGATGACGCCATCAGGGATTTCGACATCCGCACCCGGCGCCGGGACCTTCTGGCCGGGCAGCTCTCGGGCGGGAACCAGCAGAAGCTGCTCCTTGCCAAGATGATGCTGGCAGACCCGCGCATCGTCATCATCGACGAGCCGACCCGCGGCGTCGATATCGGCACCAAGGAGCAGATCTACCGCTTCATCGCGACCCTGACCGAGCAGGGTCGTTCCGTCGTCGTCATCTCCTCCGAGATGCAGGAGCTGATCGGCCTCTGCCACCGCGTCGTCGTCATGCGCAACGGGCGCATCGCCGGCGAGGTCGCGCAGGCCGACCTATCGGAGGATGCCATCGTCTATCTCGCAACCGGCGTTCACGAGGAAAGGGCGGCGGAGATCGCCGCAGGCCATGCATGACCGAAACCGTGCTTCGCAGCAGCCCCGAAAGGCGCAGGATCAATGTCGACATGCGGGCACTCTCGCCCTTCATCGCGCTGATCGTCCTCGTGATCGCGGGGGCGCTGATCAATCCGGACTTCCTGACCGCCTCCAACCTTCTCAACGTGGTGACGCGCTCGGCCTTCATCGCGATCATCGCCGTCGGCGCAACCTTCGTCATCGCGGGGGGCGGCCTCGACCTCTCGGTCGGCTCCATGGCGGCCCTTGTGGCGGGCGTCATGATCCTGACCCTCAACAACCTCGGCACCGGCGACGTGAGCACGCTCGCGCTCGGGATGCTGGTTGCCCTTGCCCTCGGAGCCGGATGCGGCCTCGCCAATGGCCTCATCGTCACGTTCGGGCGCATCGAGCCCTTCATCGTGACGCTCGGCACGATGGGCATCTTCCGATCCCTCGTCATCTGGCTCGCGGCCGGCGGCACCATCACGATGCGCAATTCCGATCTGCGCGAGCTCTACCGACCGGTCTATTTCGGCGACATCGCCGGCATTCCCGTGCCGATCATCGCGTTCCTGGCGGTCGCGGCCATCGGGGCGCTCATCCTCTACAAGACCTCGTTCGGCCGCCACGTCATTGCCCTCGGATCGAACGAGGACGTGGCCCGCTACTCGGGCGTGCCGATCTGGCGCGTGCGCACCCTGACCTACGTCATCCAGGGCATCTGCGTCGGCATCGCGGTGCTGGTCTACGTGCCCCGCCTCGGATCGGCCACGCCCACGACCGGGCTGCTCTGGGAACTCCAGGCCATCACGGCGGTGGTGATCGGCGGCACGGCCCTGCGGGGCGGGATCGGCCGCGTCTGGGGCACGGTGGTCGGCGCCATCATCCTGGAACTCGTCGCCAACATCATGGTGCTGTCGAACTTCGTCTCCGAGTTCCTGGTGGGCGCAGTTCAGGGTGCCATCATCATTATCGCCATGCTCGTGCAGCGCTCTCTGCAGCGCGGGCGATGAAGCCGGTGCGGGTCCGCCGGAAACGACAAGGGCCCAGCCAACCTTCAGGGAGGAAAGACATGAGAGGAACGGCACTGAAACTGGCAGCCACGGCGGCCCTCTTCACGGGGCTCGCGACGGGCGCCTTCGCGCAGCAGAAGAACGTCACCATCGGCGTATCGATCCCGGCCGCGACACACGGCTGGACCGGTGGCGTCGTCTACCACGCCCAAGAAACCGCCAAGCAGCTCGAGAAAACCTATCCGGGCCTGAAGGTGGTGGTGAAGACCTCCCCCGACGGCGCCTCCCAGGCCAATGCCCTCGATGACCTGACGGCGCAGAAGATCGACGCCCTCGTGGTCCTGCCGTTCAATTCGGACGAGCTGACCAACCCCGTCAACGAGGTGAAGAAGCGCGGCACCTTCATCACGGTGGTGGACCGCGGTCTGAAGGACCCGTCGATTCAGGACATCTACGTGGCCGGCAACAATCCGGAATTCGGCCGCGTGGCCGGCAAGTACTTCGTCAACAACCTGAAACAGGGCAACGTGGTGGTCCTGCGCGGCATCCCGACGGTGATCGACGAGGAGCGCGTCACGAACTTCGAGAAGGCTCTCGAAGGCTCCGGCGTGAAGGTGATCGACAAGCAATACGCCAACTGGAACCGGGACGACGCCTTCCGGGTGATGCAGGACTACCTCGCCAAGCATCCCAAGATCGATGCGGTCTGGGCGTCCGACGATGACATGGCGCTCGGCGTCATGGAAGCGATCCGTCAAGCCAAGCGCGACGACATCAAGTTCGTTCTCGGCGGCGCCGGCATGAAGGATATGGTCAAGCGCGTCATGGACGGCGACAAGATGGTCCCGGCCAACGTCTCCTACCCGCCGTCGATGATCTCGACCGCCATGTACGTGACGGCCGGCCAGTTCTATGCCAATGCGCCGATGCGCGGCACCTACGTGATCAATGCCGAGCTGATCACGAAGGACAACGCCAAGAACTTCTACTACCCGGACTCGCCCTTCTAAGCGCGTACCCCTCGCCCTTCTCGCATGAGAGGGGCGAGGACAGCGGCAAGCCGTATCCGATCGGTGCGGCTTTCCCTTGTCCTTGGCTTCCATTGCCACCCACCTGGGAGTTCGCCCATGAAAACCATGAAGGGTCCCGGCCTCTTCCTCGCCCAGTTCGCAGGCGACGAGGCACCGTTCAACTCGCTCGATTCCATCTGCCGCTGGGCGGCCGCTCTGGGCTACAAGGGCGTGCAGATCCCGACCTGGGACGCTCGCCTCTTCGACCTGAGGAAGGCGGCGGAATCCGACACCTATTGCGACGAGGTGCAAGGCATCGTCCGCAGTCACGGCCTCGACATCACGGAACTCTCCACCCACCTGCAGGGGCAGCTCGTCGCCGTCCATCCGGCCTTTGACGAAGCCTTCGAGGGCTTCGCGGCGCCCGAGGTGCGGGGAAATCCCAAGGCCAGGCAGGCATGGGCGGTGGACCAGATGCTCATGGCCGCGAAGGCCTCCAAGCGCCTCGGCCTCACAGTGAGCGTGACCTTCTCGGGCGCGCTCGCATGGCCGTTCGTTTACCCTTGGCCGCAGCGCCCGGCCGGCCTGATCGAGACGGCCTTCGAGGAGCTCGGGCGGCGCTGGCGGCCCATTCTGGATGCCTATGACGAGGCCGGCTGCGACGTGGCCTACGAGATCCATCCCGGCGAGGACATCCACGACGGCGCGACCTTCGAGCGCTTCGTCGATGCGGTCGGCGGCCATTCGCGCGCCTGCATCAACTACGACCCGAGCCATTTCCTGCTGCAGCAGCTCGACTACGTGGCTTTCATCGACCTCTACCATGATCGCATCAAGGCATTCCACGCCAAGGACGCGGAGTTCAACCCGACCGGGCGCATCGGCGTCTACGGCGGCTACGAGAGCTGGATCAACCGTGCCGGACGGTTCCGCTCCCTCGGCGACGGACAGGTGGATTTCAACGCCGTCTTCTCCAAGCTGGCGCAGTACGACTACGATTCCTGGGCAGTTCTGGAATGGGAATGCTGCCTCAAGCATCCGGAGGATGGCGCGCGCGAAGGCGCCGAGTTCATCCGGAACCACATCATCCGCGTGACCGAGAAAGCCTTCGACGATTTTGCCGCCGGCGGGACCGACGAGGCCGCCAATCGGCGGATGCTGGGCATCAAGACGATGCGGGCGGCGGCGGAGTGAGAGCATGAGCATCAACGCATCACAGGACAGGAAACTGGGCCGTCGTCTCCGGCTCGGCATGGTCGGCGGCGGCCGCGGGGCCTTCATCGGCGCCGTGCACCGGATTGCGGCTCGCCTGGACGACCGCTGGGAATTCGTCGCCGGAGCGCTTTCGTCCGATCCGGAACGGTCTCGGCTCTCGGGCGAGGATCTCCTCCTGAGCCCCGAACGGACCTATGGCGATTTCGAGGAGATGGCCCGCCGCGAGAAGCGGCGGAAGGACGGGATCGACGCCGTCGCCATCGTGACCCCGAACCATGCCCACGCGGCGGCCGCGCGCGCCTTCCTCAAGGCCGGCATCCACGTGATCTGCGACAAGCCCCTCACGACCACAAAGCGGGAGGCCGAGCAGCTCGCCAAGCTCGCCCACGAATCGGGCCTGATCTTCGCCGTCACGCACAACTACACGGGATATCCGCTGGTTCGGCAGGCGCGTTCCATGGTGAAGGCCGGAGAGCTCGGCCAGATCCGGGTGGTGAACGTGGAATATGCCCAGGACTGGCTTGCGACCCGCACGGAGGAGACCGGCAACAAACAGGCCGAATGGCGGACGGACCCCGCCCGTTCGGGACCCGCCGGCGCCGTCGGCGATATCGGCACCCACGCCTTCAATCTGGCGGAGTTCGTCACCGGCGACGAGGTCATGTCCCTTTCAGCCGAGTTGCATACCTTCGTCGAGGGGCGGCGGCTCGACGACAATGCCCATATGATGCTGCGCTTCGCCTCCGGCGCGCGCGGCATGCTCTGGTGCAGCCAGGTCGCGGCAGGTCAGGAAAACGGGCTCCGGATCCGGGTCTATGGCGACAGGGGTGGCATCGAATGGAACCAGGAGAACCCGAACCTCCTCTTGTTCTCGCCGCTGGGCGAGCCCCCGCGGCTCATCCGCCGCAACGGTGCCGGAGCCAATGACGTCTCACGTGCGGCCTCCCGCATTCCGGGCGGGCATCCGGAGGGATATCTCGAGGGCTTTGCGCAGATCTACACGGACGTGGCGGAGCAAATCACGGCGCGGCTGGAGGGACGGGATCCCGATCCGCTCTCGCTCCAGGCTCCGACCGTCGAACACGGCGTCCGTGGCGTCCGCTTCATCGATGCCGCGGTTCGCTCGTCGCAGCGGAAGGCCGCCTGGGTCGACGTGTGAGGGCCTGCCGGCGGGCGGCCTAGCGGGTCCGCCTCTTGCCGGCTCGGCAGCGCCAGGTCACCGCTTCGGTTTCTCATTCAAAAGCGGCGCATCAGAGCCTATATACCGAGCATGACTGGTGATCCTCCGATGGCCCCGACACATCACAACCACGCCCTTGACGACCTGAACGAGACCCAGAAGCGGGTCTACCGGATCCTGGTCGCGGCTCAGAATCCGCTCTCGGCCTATGAGGTTCTGGACAAAATGCGGGCCAAGGGGGCGGTCACGCCGCCGACGGTCTATCGCTCGCTCGACAAGCTGATCGAGAAGGGATTGGCGCACCGGCTGGAAAGCCTCAACGCCTATGTCACCTGCCGCCATCCCCACCACCACGACATGGCGGCCTTCGCTATCTGCGAGGCTTGCGGGGCCGTGCGGGAGTTCACGGATTCACAAATCAGTGAGCGCCTGTCGCAATGGAGCGAAGCCCATGCGTTTTCCCCAAAGAAAGTGACCGTGGAAGTCAGAGGTCTTTGCGAAAGTTGCGCAAAGTAGATCCTGTTATCTACTCCGGAATTTCTCGTTACTTAAACAACTTAGGAGCATAGGCTCCCGTCTTGCGCCCATCCCGTAGCGGCACGCAAGGCTGTACATGTCTGCAAAAATGCAAGTAGAAATTGCAACGATACCACATTGTGCAAGCCAAGCTTTACCTATATGAACATGTAGGTTTCGTAGTTACAGGAGCTAGGTTGATGAGCGCCCGAGCCCTCAAGAAAGAGGAAGAGGAGAATCTCCTCCGCCGTGCCGACGATTTGTGCCGTGAGAACAATCTGCGGCTTACACCCATCCGGGAACGCGTTTATCGCGAACTCGTGCAGAGCGGGGGACCGGTCGGCGCCTATGACCTCGTCGACCGCCTGAGCAGCGACAAGAAGCGCCTCGCCCCGGTGACGATCTACCGGGCCCTGGACTTCCTCCGGGATGCCGGGCTGGTCCATCGGCTGGCGACGCAGAACTCCTACATCGTCTCCCACGGCCAGCCCGATGTGAACGCCGTCAAGGTGATGTTCGTTTGCACGAAGACGGGCGAGACTGTCGAGGTGCACTCCACCGAAGTGGCAGAAGCCATCAGGAAGGCGGCCGAGCAGGCGGGCTTCAAGAACCTGTCGCCCTTCATCGAGGTCGAAGGCGAGATCTCCCGCTGACCGAAAAAGGGCAGACGCCGTCGAGGCACCTGCCCTTTCAGAAGATCCAATGAAAAGGCCGGGCGTTTGCCCGGCCTTTTCTCATTCTGCCGCAAGGGGGCGGTGTCGGAGATGCGCCTCCTCCGCATGCTCCACCCGCTTCGTCTCGCGCGAGATGTAGGTGTAGAACATCGGTACCACGAAGAGGGTGAAGATCGTTCCGATCGACATGCCGGCAGCGATCACGAGGCCCATGGAGAACCGAGCGGCCGCGCCTGCTCCGCTGGCGTAGAGCAGCGGAGCCACGCCGAGCACCATGGCGGCGGTTGTCATGAGGATCGGGCGCAACCGCACCTTGGCGGCCTCCTCAATGGCCTGGCGCTTGCCGAGGCCGCGCTTCTCCTTCAGGTCGTTGGCGAACTCCACCATCAGAATGCCGTGCTTCGTGATCAGGCCCACGAGGGTGATCAGTCCGACTTCGGTGTAGATGTTCAGGGTCGCCAGTCCGAGATTGAGGAAGATCATGGCGCCGAACATGGAGAGCGGCACCGACATCATGATGATGAACGGATCCCGGAAGCTCTCGAACTGCGCCGCCAGCACCAGGTAGATCACGATGATGGCGAGCCCGAAGGCGAGCAGGATTGAGCTTCCCTCCTGGATTTCGAGGCGCGACTGGCCGGCATAGTCCTCATAGAAGCCTTGCGGCATGACCTCGTGCGCGATGGAGCGGAGGACCTGGAGACCTTCCGACGTCGTCACGCCCGGAAGAGGAAGCGCCGAGAGCGTCGCGGCGTTGAGCTGGTTGAACTGCTCGATGGAAGCCGGCGCCGCATCGGTCTCGATCCGGACTAAGGCCGAGATCGGCACCATTGAGCCGTCCGCCGCGCGCACATAGTACTCGCCGAGACGCTCCGGGTTGAGGCGATCCATCTGACGCACTTGGCTGATGACGTCATAGCTCCGGTTGTCGCGGTCGAACTTCGATATCGGCGCCCCGCCGACAAGGGCCCCGAGGGTGTTGCCGATCTCGCTCACCGGGACACCGAGCGCCGCCGCCCGGTCGCGATCAATGATGATGCGCGCGCGGGGCGTCTCGTAGGTTACCGAGTTCTGAACCACGATGAACTTGCCGGACTTCATGGCCCGCTGCTTGACCTGCTCGGCCACCTCGTAGGCCTGCGCCGGGTCGCTGATGGTGCGCAGGACATACTGGATCGGCAGGCCACCGCCCGCGCCCGGGAGAGACGGAGGCGCAAACACAAAGGCCTGGACACCGGCGTTCTCGTTCAGGAGATTCTGGATCTCCTGCTTGGTCTCGGCGCCCTTCTTGGTGCGCTCGCTCCACTCCTTGAGCTTGAAGCCCACGAAGCCGCCGCCGCCGCCATCGATGCCGACGATGAGGAAGTTGTCGTCGATCTCAGGGATCTTCTCGGCCGCGTTCGTGAACTGGCTCGCAAACGTCTGGGTGTATTCGGGCGTGGCGTATTGCGGCACGTTCACGATGCCCAGATAGGCGCCCTGATCCTCCTCCGGAGCGAGCTCGAAGGGGGTCTTCATGAACATGAACGCCGTCGTTCCCATCAGCACGGCAACGATCAGCAGCGTCACAGGCCGGTAGTCCAACGAGCCCTTCAGGCGCCGCGAATACCAGTTCTCGACCCGGGTGAACGTGCGGTCGACGAAGCCCGCGAAGCCGCGCTGCCCGCCATGTCCGTGGGCCTTCAGGAGCTTCGACGACATCATGGGCGAGAGCGTCACGGCGATGATGCCCGAGATGATCACCGACCCGGCGAGGGTGAAGGCGAATTCGCGGAACAGTGTGCCGGTGAGGCCCTGGGTGAAGCCGATCGGCGCATAGACCGCAGCGAGAGTGATCGTCATCGACACGATCGGCAGGAAGATCTCCTTCATGCCGACGATGGCCGCATCCACCGGCTTCAGGCCCTCCTCGATGTGCCGGTGGATATTCTCCAGCACGACGATGGCATCGTCGACCACGAGGCCGATGGCCAGCACCATGGCGAGCAGGGTGAGCAGGTTGATCGAGTAGCCGAGCGCGTAGAGAACGAAGCAGACGCCGACGAGCGACAGCGGGATCGTCACGATCGGGATCAGCACCGAGCGGAAGGATCCGAGGAAGAGCAGGATGACGACGATGACGATGAGGGCCGCCTCGCCGATGGTCTTGAACACCTCCTCGATGGACGCCGAGATGAAGTTGGACGCGTCGTACACGATCTCGACCGTCATGCCTTTCGGCAGGGTCGGGCGGATCGCGTCGATGGCCTTGGTGACCTCCTCGGCCACGGTCAGCGGATTGGCGGACGGCGTCGGCGTAATGCCGATGAACGTACCTTCCTTGCCGTTGAAGCTGACCTTCACGTCGGTGCTCTCGGGCCCCAGCTCCACGTCGGCCACGTCGCGCAGGCGCACGATCTGATCGCCGTTCGAGCGGATCGGCAGGGTCGCGAAGGTCTCCGGTGTCTGGAACGTGGTCTGCATCTCAAGCGCGTAGGCCACGTACTCGTTCTTGGTCTTGCCGGGCGCCGCGAGGAAGTTGCTGGCCCGGATGGCCGCGACCACGTCGCCGGCGGTGACTCCGCGGGCTGCGAGCCGGACCGGGTCGATCCACACGCGCATGGAGAAGTCACGGCCGCCAAGGATCTCAGCGTTGCCGACGCCTTCGAGGGTGGCGAAGCGCGGCTGCACCACGCGGGTGAGGAATTCCGACACCTGCTCCGGGTTCATCTCGGTGCTGGCGAAGGTAATGTACATGAGCGCGAAGGTCTGGCCCGTCCCCTTGACGATGACCGGATCCTCGGCGTCCGCGGGCAGCTGCGCCCTCACCTGCTGCACCTTCGCCGTCACCTCCGTCAGGGCGGCATTCGGGTCGGTGTTCAGGCGCATGCGCACGGAAACCGTGCTCAGGCCGAGACGGCTTTGAGATGTCACGTAGTCCACGCCCTCGGCGCTCGACACGGACTTGGCAATGGGCGTGCTGATGAAGCCCTGCATCAGATCCGCGCTCGCACCCGTGTAGGTGGTCGTGATCGTGATCGTCGTTTCCTCGACCTCCGGGTACTGGCGCACCTGGAGATTCATCAGACCCTGCGCACCAAGCAGCAGGATCAGGAGGCTCACCACCATCGAGAGGACGGGGCGGCGTATGAACAGCTCTGTAAAACTCATGGCCTTGCGCCTACTGTCCGTTCGCGAGCTTGGTCGCGTCGAACTTCGTCACGTCGATGGAATTGTCGATCTTGACGGTCGAGCCCGCCTGGAGCTTGTTCTGCCCCGAGGCGACGACCTGCTGGCCGGGCGTGATGCCCGACAGGATCTCAAGGGAGCCCTCGCGCCGGCGGCCGGCCTTCACGAAGACCTGCTTGACCACCTGCACCTGCTGGCCCGCCTTTTCCTCCTGCTCGATCGTATAGACATAGTCCCCGTAGAGGCTGGTGATGACGGCCGTCTGTGGCACCGTAACGACATTCGGCTCCGGCGGCAGGACCACCTCCACATGGAGGAACTGGCCCGGAAGGATCGTGCCGTCCTTGTTGTCCGCGATGAGCGCCTGAACGGACACGAGCCGGGTCTTGGGATCGACCCGCGGATCCTTGCCGATGATCTTGCCGGTGAAGCGAAGATCGCCTTCGGTCATTCCGATGCGGACCTCCTGACCGAGCTTGACGCTGTCCGCGTGCTGCTCGGGAACCGTGAAGTCGACCTTCATGGAAGACAAGTCCTGGAAACTCGCCACCACCGTGCCGGGCTGCACATACTGGCCGATATCGATGCGCGGAATGCCGACCACGCCGGTGAACGGCGCCTTGAGGGCCTTCTGATCGATGATGGCCTTGGCCCGCGCCTCCTGGGCCCGCGCCGAGGCAAGCTGAGCGGTGGTCTGGTCGAACGTCGCCTCGGCCGCGTAGCCGCGAGAGGCCAGGGTCTTCGAGCGTTCGAAGTTCGCCTCGCTCAGCTTGACGGTCGCCTGGGCGTTCGCAAGGTCGGCGCGGTCCACCGCATCGTCGATCTGGACCAGGAGGTCGCCCTGGTTGACCCGTTGATTCGGCTTGAAGTTGATCTGCTTGACCAAGCCGCCGGCCTGGACGGCGAGTTCGACGCCGCTCGCGGCCTTGGCGGTTCCGATGGCCCGGATGCCCGGCGTCCAGGTCTTCGCCTCAACCTTGGCGGCGGACACCACCTGCGGCGGCTGCTGCATGTTGGCGAAGAAGTTCTGGATCATCTTGTCGCGGAAGAAGTTGAACCAGATCAAGCCGGCGCAGAGTCCAACCGCGAGGATGAAGACAAAGAAGACTACAATGCGCCGTTTCATGGGGCTTTTCCGATGTTCCGAAGTCCGGCCGGACCGGATCGCTCTATATACGTGGAGGCTGCCCCTTAGCCCAAAGTACCCTTGACGCCAAGGCGGCGGAACCTTTTATATACCGTCTAGACGGTTCAGTACAAGGGAAGAAAATGTTCATATGCGCCCGAGGCCGCAAGAGTTCACGTGAAAAAATTCTCGATGCGGCCGCGGAACTCGTCAGCGAAATCGGTTCTGGACGCCTGACGCTCGACGCAGTTGCCGAACGGGCTGGCCTCAGCAAGGGAGGCCTCCTCTACAACTTTCCCACTAAGGAAGCGTTGCTGCAGGGCATGATCCAGCGCCTTATCGACGAAGTCGTAGCAGAAAAAGAGGCGCTTCGAAGGCAAGCGGAGCCCGGCCGCAATCTTGAGGCGCGGTTATGCACAGCCGCCCTTCTCAAGATGCGCTGCGGCGCCATGAAGGACATGGCAAGTGGCCTCATGGCGGCTTCGGCCGAAAACCCGCGCCTGCTGGAGCCGGTCCGTCAGGTGATCGCGGAAACCTTCGAGAAGCTGAAGGCGACCTCGGACGATCTGGATGCGGCGTTGCTGGGATGGCTGGCCGTAGAAGGGCTGAGCAGCCTGGAGATGCACAATATCAGCCCGTTCTCCGAGACCGATCAGGAGCGGATCGCCCAGGCGATCCAGCGCCTTGTAGCCAAAGGAATCGCCGAATAGGCGCCTCAGGCGATCCAGGACGGATCGCTCAGAATCTCGTCCGTATGCTCACCCAGCCGGGGCGACGGCCGGCCCGCCGCCATGGGCTCGCCGTCGAGAACGATGGGCGAGCGTACGGACGGGATCGCGCCGCCCTTCGCCGCAGGGGCGGGAAGATCGATCTTCATGCCCCGGGCAATGACGTGAGGATCAGCGAAGACATCGGCCACGGTGTTGATCGGTCCCGCCGGGACCCCCTGCTCCTCGAGCGCCGCGAGCAGGGCGTCGCGGGTAGTCTTGAGGGTCAGTCCCGTCAGGATTGGCACCAGCTCCGGACGATGGCGCACCCGTCCGGCATTGGTCTGGAAGCGCTCGTCCTGCGCCAGCTCAGGCTGCCCGAGCACGGCGGCGAAGCGGGCGAATTGCCCGTCATTGCCCACGGCCACGATCACGTGCCCGTCAGAGACTGGGAAGACCTGGTACGGCACGATGTTGGGATGGGCATTGCCCATCCGCCGGGGGGATTTGCCGGACGCGAGATAGTTCATCGCCTGGTTGGCGAGCACACTGGTCTGTACGTCGAGGAGCGCCATGTCGAGATGGGCCCCCTCCCCCGTCAGGTCGCGGCGGCGCAGGGCCGCCAGGATCCCCACCACGGAATAGACCCCGGTGAAGATGTCCACATAGGCGACGCCGATCTTCTGCGGCTCGCCCTCAGGATTGCCGGTGAGGTCCATGATCCCGCCCATGCCCTGGATCATGAAGTCGTAGCCGGCGCGGGCCGCATAAGGACCGTTCTGGCCGAAGCCGGTGATCGAGCAATAGACGAGGCGCGGGTTGACCCTTTTCAGGCTCTCGTAGTCCAGGCCGTACTTCTTCAGGCCGCCGACCTTGAAGTTCTCGATCACTACATCGGCATGAGCCGCGAGCCTGCGCACCAGCTCCTGTCCCTCGGCCGTCTCGAAATCCGCCGCGATGGAGCGCTTGCCCCGGTTGCAGGAATGGAAGTAGGCCGCCGAGAGGTCGCCGCCGTCGGCACCCTCGATGAAAGGCGGGCCCCAGCCGCGAGTGTCGTCGCCTGCGCCCGGACGCTCCACCTTCACCACGTCTGCGCCGAGATCGGCCAGGAGCTGGCCGACCCAAGGCCCGGCGAGGATCCGGGCCAGCTCCAGGACCTTCAGCCCCTCAAGCGGCTTCGTCATTGAATCGGCCCGCTCCTAGAAGAACGCCTGCAGGCCAGTCTGGGCGCGGCCCAGGATGAGGGCGTGCACGTCGTGGGTGCCCTCGTAGGTGTTCACCGTCTCCAGGTTCTGCGCGTGGCGCATGACGTGGTATTCCTCCTGGATGCCGTTGCCCCCGTGCATGTCGCGGGCGATGCGCGCAATCTCCAGGGCCTTGCCGCAATTGTTGCGCTTCACCAGCGAGATCATCTCCGGCGCGATGCGGCCCTCGTCGAAGAGGCGGCCGACCCGCAGGGAGGCATGGAGGCCGAGGGTGATTTCCGTCATCATGTCGGCGAGCTTCTTCTGGACCAGCTGCGTGGCCGCGAGGGGCCGGCCGAACTGCTTGCGGTCGAGGGCGTACTGCCGCGCCCGGTGCCAACAATCCTCGGCGGCGCCCAGGGCGCCCCAGGAAATGCCGTAGCGGGCCCGGTTGAGGCAGCCGAAGGGACCTTTCAGGCCCGACACGTTCGGCAGGAGCGCATCCTCGCCCACCTCGACCCCGTCCATGACGATCTCGCCGGTGATGGAGGCGCGCAGGGAGAGCTTGCCGCCGATCTTCGGCGCGGAGAGGCCCTTCAGGCCCTTCTCCAGCACGAAGCCGCGGATCTGGTTGTCGTGCGCGGCTGACTTCGCCCAGACCACGAACACGTCCGCGATGGGCGAGTTCGAGATCCACATCTTGGTGCCGGTCAGGCGGTAGCCGCCGTCGATCTTCTCGGCGCGGGTCTTCATGCCGCCCGGATCGGAGCCGGCATCCGGCTCGGTCAGGCCGAAGCAGCCCACGAATTCGCCGGAGGCGAGCTTGGGCAGGTACTTCCGGCGCTGCTCCTCGGAGCCGTAGGCGTAGATCGGGTACATCACCAGCGAGGACTGCACGCTCATCATGGACCGGTAGCCGGAATCGACCCGCTCGACCTCGCGGGCCACAAGGCCATAGGCCACGTAGGAGGCGCCGGCGCAGCCGTATTCCTCCGGCAACGTGACGCCGAGGAGACCCAGCTCGCCCATCTCGTTGAAGATGGCGCGGTCCGTGCGCTCTTCCCGATAGGCCTCGATGACCCGCGGCAGCAGCTTCTCCTGGGCATAGGAACGCGCCGTGTCGCGGATCATGCGCTCGTCGTCGGTCAGGAGATCGTCGAGGAGAAGCGGATCGTCCCACTGGAGTCTTGCGAGATCTTGAGCGCCAGCCATGATGAATGTCCTTCTCATGCGTCGTTTCCGGGCCCCGGCACTGCCGGCGGAACCTGTTGAATTTGGGCGGCAAAATCGCGCTGGACACGCCCTAAGTAAAGCGACATCTTCGAAGTAGGTTATTCTAAATCGGAATGAACTTTGCTCCGCCGCGGCTTTCTTCCCAACATGGGCAATCTTCTCGCCTTCGAGGCCACCGCCCGCCATGGCAGCGTCTCCCGAGCCGCCGAGGAACTCAATCTGACCCAGAGCGCCGTTTCGCGCCAGATCCAGCATCTGGAAGAATCCCTCGGCGTGTCCCTATTCCGGCGGTCGCGGCAGCGGGTCGTGCTGACTGACGTGGGGCGCATGTATGCGGCGAACGTGCGCAGCACCTTGGCGGAACTCTCCGACGCCACCCATCAGGCCATCGCGCTGTCCGGAACCCGTGGCGTTCTCAATCTCGCGGTCCTGCCGACCTTCGGCACGCGCTGGCTCATTCCGCGCATCCCGGAATTCTTCGCTCTCCATCCGGATGTGACGGTGAACTTCGGCGTACGTCTGGTGCCCTTCGACTTCGCGGCCGAGCCGTTCGACGCGGCGATCCACTTCGGGCAGCCCCACTGGCCTGGGGCAGTCTGCGAGCACCTCATGGACGAGGAGGCCGTCCCCGTGTGCAGCCCGGCCTATCGGGAAAGGGAGCAGATCCGCTCGCCGCGGGACCTGACCCGCGCCACGCTGCTCCAGCAGAGCACCCGCCCGACCGCTTGGGCCGAGTGGTTCGCGACCGTCGGCGTGCAGGTCGGCAATCCCCTGCGCGGACCGCGCTTCGAGCAGTTCGCCATGGTGGCGCAGGCGGCCGCGGCCGACTTGGGCGCAGCCCTCATCCCGCAGTTTCTCATCGCCGACGAGCTGGCCTCCGGGCGTCTCGAAATCCTCTTTCCTCAAAGTCTCTTGAGCGGCGGGGCCTATTATCTTGTCTATCCGGAGCCGAAGGCGGAAGCCGCCCTCGTGCGCTCCTTCCGCGACTGGATCCTCGCCCGGACGGCTCAAGGGTAGACCCGCGCCGGCCTCAGGGTCTGTCGGCTCAGGGCGAATGCCGTCAGGCCGCTGGCCATGATGGCGCTCACCATCGACAGGCTGGTGCCGTCGAAGAAGGCACTCACCAGGACGATCATGATCGCGCCCGTGCTGAGCTGCAGCGTGCCCATGAGGGCCGAGGCGGTTCCGGCGACGGGCCCGTGGTTCTCGAGCGCCAGCACGGCCGTGGAGGGAATCACGAAGCCGAGGCAGCCGAAGGACACGAAGAGCAATCCCCAGAGAACGACCGCACTATCGACGCCTGCCAGCGTCAGCAGAAACAGAAGGGACGTCAGGACGGCAAAGCCCGCGATGGCGGTGCGAACCACCCTCTCGGCCCCGAAACGGCGCATGAAGGTGCTGTTGAACTGGGCGCTGCCAATGAACGCGATGGCATTGGAGGCGAAGACCACGCTGTAGCCGGACGGGGTCAGGCCGAAATGTTCGATGAACACCACGGAGGAGCCCGCCAGGTACGAGAAGAAACTCGCCTGGCTCAAGCCGCCGATAAAGACCAATCCGAGAAAGTGGCGGTCCCGGAGCAGGCTCCGGTAGGTGCCGAGCACGTGGGTGCTGCTGCCTGCGCCGGGTTCGGCCGCCCGCGTCTCCGGCAGCAGGAAAGTCACGACCAGGAGCCCGCCCATGCCGATGCCGGCGATGGCCCAAAAGATCACCCGCCAGCCGAAGAGCTCGGACAGGGCGCTGCCCGCGAGCGGAGCCAGGATGGGCGAGACGCTGAAGACCAGCATGCTGGTGGCCATCAGCCGCGCCGCCTCGACCCCCGTGTGCAGGTCGCGGATGATGGCCCGGGGAATGACCATGCTGGCGCAGGCGCCCACCCCCTGCAGGAACCGGAATGCGATCAGCGCCTCGGCGCTCCTGGCGAAGCTGCACCCTACGGCGCCGATGATGAACAGCCCCAGGCCGAAATAGAGCGGCGGCTTGCGCCCCACCCGGTCCGAGATCGGCCCGTAGACGACCTGGCACAGGGCCACCGCCGCGAAGAAGCTCATCAGGCTCATCTGCACGGCGCTGACATCGACCCTCAGATCGCGCGCGATGGCCGGAAAGGCCGGCAGGTAGGTGTCGATGGCGAAAGGCCCGATGGCGGAGAGCATCCCCAGCACGAGCGCATTGCGCAGGAAAGCGGACTTCATGGAACGAGACTTCCGTGGCCCCGCGGGAACCGGGGATTGGGAACGGCCCCGCTCCCGGGAAATGCGGGAGAAGGAGCAACGCGGAAAAGGCATCCCTATGGGGCGCCGGCAACTGCAAGGAGGTTGCAGGCCATGCTTTTAGACCCGGTGGCGTCAGGGTCAAGCCGGAATGGACGAACGCAGGCGCGGCCAGCCGGCGGCCCCACCCGCGCCAGAGCCTTCCGGGCGTCAGAGCAGCGCGCTTTCCTTGCGCCCCGACAGGTGGAAGGCGGCATAGACCGCGAGCACCGTCATGGTCAGGAGGATCGTGGAAAGGGCGGAGGCCGTTCCGTATTCCCCGTCCATGACCGAGAGATAGATGCGCACCGGCATGGTGATCGTGCTGCCGACATAGAGCACGAGCGAGGACGAGAGCTCGTTCATGGCGGTCACGAAGCTCATCAGCGCGCCGGCCAGGATGCCGGGAACGATCAATGGCACCGTCACCTTCATGAAGGCCCGGCCGGGAGAGTAACCCAGGCTCACGGCCGCGTCCTCGAGGTTTGGCCCCACCTGCTTCAAGGCGGCCGCCACCGAACGGGCCGAATAGGGCAGGCGCCGGATGTAGACGGCGATAATGATGATGAGGCCCGTGCCGGTGAGCGCGAAGGGCGGCTCGTTGAAGCGCGTAATGAAGGCGATGCCCATCACGATGCCCGGAACCACGTAAGGAACCATGAGGGTCGCGTCGAGCGCTCCCGTGGCGATGCTGGGCCGCCGAGAGATGAGATAGCCGATGAGCGTTCCCGTGATCACGATGGCCACGACCGCCACGGACGAGAAGATGAGGGTGTTCCAGATCGGCGCCGACACCGTCGAGATGACCTTTTCATAGCTCTGCAGGCTCACGCCCGGCTGGAACACGGGGCCGCTGGTGCGGCGGAACGAGAACAGCACCACGATGATGGCCGGCAGGGCGCCGATCAGGACGATGGCATAGGCCAGGACATGCAGGCCGAGAGCCTTGAGGCCGGTCACATGCTGGCGCTCCGGCTTCTTGATCAGGTTACTGTGATAGACGTTCTTGCGCAGCACCCAGCGCTGTCCGAACACGATGATCATCGACAGGATGATGAGTACGATGCTGAGCGCCGATGCCATGCCGGGATTGCCGCCGACCTCGCCGCCATAGAGGTTGAAGGCTTCCGTCGCCAGCACGTTGAAATCGCGCCCGATGATCCGGGGCGTGCCGAAATCCGCGATCGACAGGACGAAGGTAAGGAGCGCGCTGGCCGAAATCGCCGGCAGGATGAGCGGAAAAGTGACGGTGAAGAGGCGCCTCGTCGGCGAGACGCCCAGGCTCTCAGCGGCCTCTTCGACGGAGCGGTTGATGGCCGCCAGTGCTCCCGACGTGATCAGGAACACGTGCGGGAAGAACTTGAAGCTGAACACCATGATCACCCCGACTACGCCGTAGAGCGGCGGGATCGAGATGCCGATGGTTTCGAGTCCCTTGCGCACGACGCCGCTCGCCCCGAACAGGACGATCCAGGCATAGGCCCCGATGAACGGAGGGGATACCAGGGCGACCACCGCCAGCGTCTGGATGAGTGCGCGGCCCCAGATGTGGAACCGCGTGGTCACGAAGGCCAGCGTCACGCCGAGGATCAGCGCGCCGGTCATGCCGCCGAAGCCCGCAACCAGCGTGTTGCCGATGGCGCGCTGATAGGCCCTGGTGGTAAAGATCTCGGCATAGTGGACGAGGGAGAATGCTCCCGTCTCGTTGTCGAGCAGGCTCGCGCGCAGGATCGAGGACAGGGGCCAGACCAGCAGGATGAGAATGATGGACCAGGCCCCGATGAGGACGAAGGTCCAGAGATCGAAGCGAAACCGCCTTGCCGCGCCGGTCATCATGCCCGCCCCACGCGGACGACGTCGCCGTTCGGCTGGAACAGGGCGACCTTGCTCAGGGGCAGTTTCACTTCGACGGGTCTTCCCTCCATCTCGATGAAGTCCCGGTCTGGATCGGCGACCTGGGCCACGATCTCACCCACCTCGGTCCTAAGGGTGTAGTGGGCCTCGCGGCCGAGGAACGTGACCTTGCGGACCTCGCCCTTCAGGGCGATGGCCTCGCCCTCGTGCTGGCCGGCGAGCAGGACGTTCTCCGGCCGGATGGCGACCTCCACCGAGCCTGTCCCGGTGCCGTACGGAAAGGGGCTCGTATGGCCCGCGACCGTCAGCTGGCCGCCCTGGATATGGCCCGGCAGGAAGTTCATGGTGCCGACGAAGGCGGCCGCGAAGCGGCGCAGGGGCTTGCGGTAGATCTCGAACGGGGTGCCGATCTGCTCCACGTGGCCCTTGTTCATCACGCAGATCCGGTCGGACACGGCCAGGGCCTCCTCCTGATCGTGGGTGACATAGATCGTCGTGATCCCGAGCCTCCTCTGGATGTCGCGGATGTCCTCGCGCAGCTCGATGCGCAGCTTGGCGTCCAAGTTCGACAGCGGCTCGTCCATGAGGAGGAGGGTCGGGCGGATCGCCATGGCGCGGGCCAGGCCGATGCGCTGCTGCTGACCGCCGGACATCTCGGCCGGCAAGCGGTTCTGGTAGCCGTCGAGCCGCACCATCGCGAGGCTCTCGGCCACCCGCGCCTCGATCTCGGATTTGGGCAGCGAACGCGCCTTCAGCCCGAAGGCGACGTTCTCTGCGACGGTCAGGTGCGGGAAGATCGCGTAATCCTGGAACACCATGCCGATGTCCCGCTTGTGCGCGGGCTTGTGGTCGATGCGCTCGCCATTGACGATAATCTCGCCGCGATCCTGGTGCTGAAAGCCGGCGATGGTCCGCAGCAGGGTCGTCTTACCGCAGCCGCTGGGGCCGAGAAGGGTGAAGAACTCGCCGGACGCGATGTCGAGATCGATGTTCTCGAGCACCCTGACGTCCTTGTAGCTTTTGGCCAGCCCCTGGATCTTCAACCCCGCCACGCCGCACTCCTTCGTTGCATAACTACGCCTTATACGGCGCAGACTTTACAAAACCTATAGGGTTCATCAACATGCCGTAGCTTTGCTACCTAATCCCCGGGAGGATGGAATGTTGAAGGTCGGTCTCACGGCGGGCGTGCTGCTCGCGTCGTTGAGCGTCGCCGCCATGGCGCAGGACAAGTCGGTCGTCGTCTACACGGCCCACAAGGCATCCATCGTCGATGCGCTGGTTCCCAAGTTCGAGAAGGAAACGGGCATCAAGGTCGACGTGGTGAAGGCCGGCTCCGGCGACATCATCAAGCGCGTCAAGGCGGAATCGTCCTCGCCCAAGGCGGACGTGATCTGGAGCATCGGCGGCGAGCAGCTGGAGGACAACAAGGACCTGCTCGCGACCTACACGCCCAAGGAGGACGCCGCCATCCTGCCGAACTACAAGGTCAGCCCGGAGTGGATTCCCTATACGGGCATCCTGCTCGTCATGGCGGTCAACAAGAAGGAGCTGAAGCCCGAGGAGTATCCGAAGACCTGGGCCGAGCTGGGCGACCCCAAGTGGAAGGGCAAGATCTCCTCCGCCCGCGCCGACAGCTCGGGCTCGTCCTTCCAGCAGCTCGCCACAGTGCTCATCGGCCACGGCGACAAGGGTTGGGACGTCTACAACAAGATCCTCGCCAACATGAACCTGTCCGACTCGTCCGGCGCGGTTCCGCGCTACGTCAACGACGGCGAAGCCCTCGTCGGCCTGACCCTTGAGGACAATGCCCTGGATTACGTGAAGGGCGGCGGTAACATCGCCATCGTCTACCCGGAAGACGGCTCCTCGACGGTCGCGGACGGCGTCGCCCTCGTGAAGGGCGCTCCCCATGCGGAGAACGGCAAGGTCTTCATCGACTGGCTCCTCTCGAAGCCCGTCCAGGAGCAGCTCGTCAGCGAGATCGGCCGCCGCTCGGTCCGCAAGGACGTGACCGGCACGGGCCTGAAGCCGATCAGCGAGGTCAAGCTCGTCGAGTACGACATCAAGAAGGTGGCCCAGAACCGCGACGAGTGGATCGCGAAGTGGAAGAAGGCCCTGCAGAACCGCTGAGGCCAGAAACACCGCCATGCAGATCGAGGCATTCTCCGAGGCGAAGGACCCGTCCGCGCCTCACGCCAACGAGGACCGCCTCGTGATCCTGCCGGGCCGCGCCTACGCGGTCATCGACGGCGTCACCGACCGGCTGGGCACCCGCTTTGACGGGATGCTGTCCGGCCAATATGCCGTCATCGTCCAAGGCGCGCTGGAGCACATGCTCAGCGCGCCCGACGCCTCCCGGGACGGACGCGCCATCGTCCGAGCCCTCACGGCACGGATCGAAGACGCCTATCGGGCCCACGGCATGTTCGAGAAGGTGCAGTCCGACTGGAACGTGCGCCTCTCGGCGGCTCTCGCGCTCGTGCTGGTGCAGGACGAAACCCTCGACGTCGTCCTGGTCGGCGACAGCGGGGTCCGCATCGATGGCAGGCGCATCCTGCAGATGGAGAAGGATCTCGACCTGATCACCGCGACCCTGCGCCGCGAGGCCTGGCCGGTTATCGGCGAGAGGACCCCCGATCCCGTCGAGCGCGAGCAGATGTCCCGCCGCATCACCTGGCATGGCACGCGCCAGCCCCTGGACGCCCTCGCGGGCGCCTTCACGGCGGACGACATGATGCGGGTCGAGCAGCGGGCGGTCGCCGTCAACGCGGCTGCCCTGCCCCACGTGCCGCTCAAGGACATCGAGAACCTCGTCCGGGGCGGCATCGTGAACGCTCAAGGCGGGTACCAGAACGACGCCTCCACGGTCCTGGGCTATCCCTGCCTCGACGGCTTCGCGGTGCCGGAGAGCCTGATCCGGATCGAGCGCCTCCCTCGCAAGGAGGTGGAGACGATCGAGATCTTCTCGGACGGCTATTTCAAGCCTGGAGACGGGTTCGGCGTCGCCGCCTGGGAGAAAGCCTTCGCGGAGGTCGAGCGCGAGGACCCCGCCAAGGTCGTCCTGTATCCTTCCCCCAAGGGCTCGATCGGCTCCACCTGGGCCGATGACCGGACCTATCTCGGCATCCGCTTCTGAAGGCCGCCGGCAAGGAGGCCAACATGAACCGCCCCGCCAGTCTCATAGAAGCAATCGAGCAGATCGCGCCCAGCCTCAAGAAGGCTGAAAGGCGGGTGGCCGAGATGGTTCTGCAGGACATCGAAGGCACGACGCGGATCAGCATCAAGTCCTTCGCGGCGCAGGCGCAGGTCAGCGAACCGACGGTGATGCGCTTCGCCCGCCGGCTCGGCTGCGACGGCTTCAGCGACTTCAAGCTCCGTCTCGCCCAGGACTTCGCCGTCGGACGCATGTATATCGAGGCAGAGCGCAAGGTTCAGTCCGGAGACGTGGAGAGCACCGCGCAGCGCGTCTACCAGTCCGGCGTCGATGCCCTGGCCACGGCGTTCGCGGCGCTCGACGAGCAGGCCCTGGCGGCGGCGGCGGCGATGATCGCCAAGGCCGGCAGGGTCGTCTGCCTCGGCGTCGGCGGCAGTTCCGCCATCATGGCCCAGGAGATGGAAAATCGCCTCTTCAGGTTCGGGCTCTCCGTGACCGCCTCGGCCGACGCCTACAAGCAGAGCATGCTGGCCGCCATCGCCGACAAGGACGACGCATTCGTCCTGTTCTCGGTGACCGGCAAGCCGCGCTCCCTCGTCGACGCGGCCGAGATTGCCGCCGGCCGGGGTGCCGGGGTCGTCGCCATCACGGCGCCGCAGAGCCCGCTTGCAGCTCGTGCCGGCGTCCTACTGCCCCTCGACATTCCGGGTGACGAGGTGCATTTCAACTTCCCGAACCGGACCCGGTATGGCCAGCTCCTCATCGTCGACTGCCTGTCGGCGCTCGTGGGCGCCATGCGGCAGCCCGGCGCGGCGCGCAGGCTCCATCGGATCAGAACGACCCTGCTCGCGCTGCACGGCCACACCGAGGCGCAGCCGATCGGGGATTGAGCGACGCAAGCGGCTTCCGTCCCAGACGGACGTTCTAAAACTCCGCTCCGCAGAACTCGCGCGCCATGGTGGTCGAGCCGACCGACAGGCCGCCGTCGACCGGCAGAACCGCACCCGTGATCATTCGGGCGTCGGGCCCGATGAGGAAGGCCGCGACGCCGGCCACGTCCTCGGGTACGCAGATGTCGCCAAGGGGATACCAGCGCTTCAGGCGCTCGAAGATTTCCGGGTTCTTCGCGACCCGCGCCTTCCAGGCCTGGGTCTTGACGCTGCCGGGCGCGACGGCATTGGCGCGGATGCCGTACTGGCCAAACTCGACGGCGATGAACCGAGTCAGCTGCATCAGACCCGCCTTGGCGGCGCTGTAGGCGGGATATCCGTAGATCCCTGACCCGTTCACCGACGCGATGTTGACCACGATGCCGCGGCGGCGCTCCACCATGCCTTCCTGCACCGCGCGAAAGCAGCGCCAGGCGCCGTTGAGGTTTAGCTCGATATCTGCGAGCCATTCGGCCTCCTGCGTCGTGCCGAGGGTCGGGCTCACGACCCCGCCCGCATTGTTGACCAGCACGTCGATGCCGCTGAAGCGCGCCTCCACCCGGGCCACAGCCTGGCGTACCGATTCCAGATCCGTCACGTCCGCCTGCACGGTCTGGAGGGCGTCCGTCTCGAAGCTCGCGGCAGCTTTGTCGAGGGCGCTGGAATCACGGTCCAGCATCGCAACCCGGTGGCCGTCGGCCAGAAAGCGGCGGCAGAGAGCCTGTCCGATATCCCCGGCTCCTCCGGTGACGATGATGGTCTGTTCCATGATCCCTTCCTGCTGTCTCTGACCGGCAAAATGTAGCTTGATGGAATTTTCCTGCGATTGGAACTAGATTCTCCCTGGGCGGCGCGTTGTTAAACTACGTTTTTGCTCCTAGTCTCTTCGCCGCCTAGCATCGGTGAGCCTCATGGATTCCAGAGACAAGACCATCGTCCGCCTCGATTTCGAAGAGGTGATCGTTCCCGCCCATCCCGGCGTCATCAACTCGGCGAGCCTCGCCAAGCCGCTCCACATGCTCCCCGTCGGCGGGAAGCAGGCCTGGTCGGTGCAGTTCGACGAGCTGCCGAAGCTCATCATGCGCATGACCCTGAAGGACGGCACGGTCGGCATCTCCGAGTTCTACCGCGATCACAACTGGGCGACCATCGAGGGCATCTCGAACCTGCTTCTCGGACAGAGCATCGCCGAGATGCCGCTGCAGGATCTGCCCATTGCCCTGTGCCGCGAATATGACGGTTTCGAATGCGCGATCTGGGACGCCTATGCGAAATCTCTCGGGGTGCCCCTGCATCGGCTTCTCGGCGGGGCGGTCCGCAATCATGTGAAGATCAGCGCGTGGTCGAGCCACCGCACGATCGACGAGATCGGCCCCTGGGTGCAGCAGTACCATCGGCAGGGTTTCGACTGCATCAAGTTCAAATGCGACCTCGACGACGACGTCGTCGCCTGGTGCCGGAAAATCAAGGAATATGCCCCCGGCATGAAGGTGATCTTCGATCCGAACCAGCGCTGGGAGAATTCCGGCAGCGCACGACCGATCATCAGAGGGCTCGAAGAGGTCGGTAACGTCCTGCTGCTGGAGGACCCGATCCAGCGCTGGATGATCCAGGACTACGCCAGCCTACGGCAGTTCTCCTCGATCCCCATCGTGCTGCACGTCTCCCTGCCCTACGTGTTCCAGGGGCAGCGTCCATACGAGGCGGTGAACGCCATCGCCCATGGCGCGGTCGACGGCTTCAACTTCAACGGCGGACTCGCCAAGTTCAAGGCGCTAGCCGATCTCGCGTCCATGGCAGGGCTCTATTGCTGGCACGGGTCGGAGGTCGATCTCGGCATCCTCGAGGCCATGTACGTTCATCAGGCGGCCGCTGCGGCGAGCTGCGTCTGGCCGAGCGACATCTTCGGCCGCATGATACGTTCCCACGATCTGCTCAAGACGCCGCTCACCGTCGAGCCGCCGTATATCCGCGTGCCGGAGGGTCCCGGGCTCGGTGTCGAGCTCGACGAGGATGCCGTCCGGCGGTTCAAGGTTTCCGAACGCACGATCCGTTGAGGAGATGCCATGCCAGAAACCAATCCGTTTCCGCCCGCCGACGAGGCGCGCCATGCGATCTGGGAGATGCTCGTCCGCCGCGACATCGAGGCCTTCGTGGCCGGTGACTGGGATGCGCATTTCAGGGATTTCGCGCCCGACCTCTTCTTCGGCATCGACGCGCGCTTCTCCGACAACCCGGATAGCTGGCGCGTCACCTACGCGGACATCGCCCGCTACCGTGACTCGTGGCTGGCCGGCGCCAGGGAGCTGAAGGGCCGCATCGACGACGCCGACCTGCGACGGGCGATCTTCGCGCTCACCACCCTGCGCGACATCGAGATCATGGGTGACTTCGCCCTCGCGCGAAAGAAGTTCGACGGCGCCATTCCCCTCAATGACGGAGGCAGCGTCACCCTTCGCTGGCAGACCCAGTATTTCTGCCGCCGCGTGGAGGAACGCTGGCGCATCGCGGGCTTCCTCGGCTACCTGCCGAACCCGATGGGCAGCCGCACCGTGGCGGCGCCCGCGAAGCACGCCCCGCCGGCCACGCAGGCTCCGGGCTCGGGCCCCTACTCGCCTGTGCTCGAAGTCACCCCCGGCAAGATTGTCGTCATCTCCGGACAGGCAGCCGTGGGTCCGGACGGGAGGACCATCGGGTCCGACATCCGCACGCAGGCGCGCGTCACCATTGAGAACTGCGCCATGCAGCTGCGAAATGCGGGGTGCAGCCTCGCGGACGTGTTCAAGGTCAACGTCTACATGACCGACCTCAACGACTGGCCCGCCTTCAACGAGGTCTATGCGGAGATGATGCCCGCGCCGCTTCCGGTCAGGACGGCCGTCGAGACGAGGCTCCTGCGGGACTTCGTGGTCGAGGTCGAGCTGTGGGCGGTGAAGCCATGAAGTGGGAGAAGCTCACGAGCCGGGAGATCGGCGCCCTCGACCGCTCGATCCCAGTCGTCCTGAACATCGCAGCCATCGAGCAGCATGGGCCGCACCTGCCATTAGATACGGACGCGCGCATCGGCGCCCATTTCCTGAACGAACTCGATGACAGAGATTCGGGCAGCGTGCTCATCCTGCCGCCGGTAGTGGTCTGCGCGTCAGAGCATCACATGGACTTCCCCGGGACGCTCACTGTGCGGCACGCGACGCTGCTCGCATACGTGACCGACATCCTCGACGCGGTCGTGGCCCATGGCTTTCGCAACATCGTACTGTTCAACAGCCACGGCGGCAACCAGGCGATCGGTCAGGTGATCCTGGAATCCTTCGGCTCCCGCCATCGCGACTGCCGGGTGGCGATGCTGACCTGGTGGCGCATCGCCGCCGACGCCCTCTTGA
Source organism: Microvirga sp. (assembly GCA_035645535.1). Classification (GTDB taxonomy): domain Bacteria; phylum Pseudomonadota; class Alphaproteobacteria; order Rhizobiales; family Beijerinckiaceae; genus Microvirga. The sequence continues at coordinate 58,023 of DASQMJ010000066.1, forward strand.
AGGTCCAGGAGGGCGGCTTCGGCAGCGTCGGCCACGCCTGCGAGTTCGAGACGTCGCTCATGCTGCTGATCGACGAGACGAGCGTCCGGCGCGACCTGCTTCCGGGGCCTAGCCATGTGATGACCCACGACTGGGCCAACAGCGATCTTCTCCGCGGCGGCAGGGGCTCCCTCTTCCGTACCATGAAGGAGATCTCCGGCGGCAGCGGGGTGGTCGGCGATCCCAGCCTCGCCTCGCCGGAAAAAGGCCGAATCATCACGCGAATCGTCGTCGATGCCCTGGCCGAGATCGTCGCCTCGATGAGATAGGTTGGCATCCGGCGCCGGGGAAACCCTGAGCACCCCGCGCTGCCCCAGCGTTTTCACCAGAAATGCACGCCTGACGGGACAATGATCCGGCTGTTCCGGCGGCGCTTACGGTTCATTAACCATGTTTGCCCATCTCTGGTTAAGCACACAGCTGCGTGCTGGCCGGCCGGACGAGGGAACATTGCGGTCCTTCCCTGCGCGAAGCCATCGCCGGCTGATCCTTCGGCCGCAAACGCAGTTCGTCTCATGCTCCAGTCACTGCCACGGGATAGGAAAGGCTCCGTCGCTCCACGGCGCGAGGCCGCGGCCTTCTCGGTCGGCATTCGCCGGGGCTCACGCCTTGCCCCGCTCAGGAAGGCAGTTCCGCTCGCCGCCTTCGTGCTGGCGGCGGCGGGTTGCACGATGCGCCCCGATCTGGGCTTCCTGAGCCTCACGGCCCAGGTCCCGGTGACCGAGGCAATCGTCGTTCCGCCTCCGGGCGGCCCAGCCGTGATCGCCGTTCTCCAGCGGAAGTATCAGAATGGCGTCTCCCAGGAGATCGCCCTCTCGACGGCCGCGTCCACCCTGGGTCAGAATGCCTTTTATGTCGGATTCATCAACAACCCGGAGGCGGTCTCGGAGAACGGCGACGTCCTGAGGCTGCGGCCTCCGAACCCGGAGCGGATCCAGTCCGAGATGGAGGAGCGCCTGCCGGGCATCGACATGCGCACCTCGCTCCTTTACGCCCAGAACAAGTACGGCCCCTTCGGCTTCGCCACGGGACGCTCGGGGACGGGCGATCTCTGCCTCTATGCCTGGCAGCAGATCGAACCCGACCAGCCCGCACTCTTCGTGCCCCACGGGGCGATCTCGGTCCGCCTGCGCCTGTGCGACGCGGACGCTACGGAAGCGCAGCTCCTGCGGACCATGTACGGGTTCACGATCTCCGCCTACATGGACTCCGGCGGTTGGACTCCCTACGGCTCTCCCCTGCCGCCTCCCGCCTTCCTGGGGCAGATGAATGCCCCCATCAACCCGCTCGGCTCCGGCGAAGGCATCGCAGGCCCTGGCCCGCGGGGCCTCACCCGCTCGCGGCGCATCGAGGTCGAGGAAAGCGTCACGCGGGACCGGGTGATCGACAAGGACACCGTTCCAGCCGAGCCCGCCCAACCCGCCGAGCCTGCGGTGCCCGATGTTCCCTCGGCGCCGCCCGCCGGCTATCCCGTCGTGCCCCCGCCGCCGACCGAGCAGTGACAATTACGATATAAAGTATCGAAAAACGCGCCTTTCGTTCACTATAGCTGCGTAAATTGGAAGCAGAAGCCTCCGGGAGATAGTAATAGATCCTGGAAATGTCCTGCTTTATGCGAGACGCATGCCCTAAAGACGTACTGAACGAGAATTGGAACCGATGCAGAAAGGTTTAATCCTAGCCCTTTGGGCCGTGGCGGCTGCACTGGTTCTCCTGCTCGTGGCGCTTCCTATCAGCCTCCAGACCCATCTCATCGCTGGGCTCCTGGTCGTCGCCAGCATGATCGTGCTCAAGTTCTTCCGCGCGCAGGGCATCTGGCGGATGATCGCGCTGTCGCTCGGCACGGCTATCGTGCTGCGCTACGTGTACTGGCGCACCACCAATACGCTCCCGCCACTCTCGGAACTGATGAACTATATCCCGGCTATCCTGCTCTACCTGGCCGAGATGTACAGCGTCCTGATGTTGTTCCTCAGCCTGTTCGTGGTCTCGAGCCCTTTGGGTTCCCGCAAGGCACCGCCGCTCGACCCCGAGGACCTGCCCACTGTGGACGTTTTCGTCCCGAGCTACAACGAAGACCCCCACCTCCTCGCGACGACGCTCTCCGCCGCAAAGGGCATGGCCTACCCGGCGGACAAGCTGACTGTCTGGCTTCTGGACGACGGCGGCACTGACCAGAAATGCGAATCGCCCAATCCGGCGGCCGCCCGCGAGGCCCGCGAGAGGCGCGCCCAGCTTCAGGCCCTCTGTGCCGCGCTCGGCGTCAATTACCTGACGAGAGCACGAAATGAGCACGCCAAGGCCGGCAACCTCAACAACGGCCTCGATCACTCGTCCGGGGACCTGATCGCGGTCTTCGACGCCGACCATGCGCCGGCGCGGAACTTCCTGGAGGAGACCGTCGGATACTTCCGGACCGAAAAGGACCTGTTCCTGGTTCAGACGCCCCACTTCTTCATCAATCCCGACCCGCTGGAGCGAAATCTCGGAACGTTCCAGACGATGCCCTCCGAGAACGAGATGTTCTACGGTGTCATCCAGCGCGGCCTGGACAAGTGGAACGCAGCCTTCTTCTGCGGCTCGGCAGCCCTTCTCAAGCGGGAGGCGCTGCAGGAGACCAACGGTTTCAGCGGTCTCAGCATCACGGAGGATTGCGAAACGGCGCTTGAGCTCCATTCCCGCGGCTGGAGGAGCATCTATGTGGACAAGCCGCTGATCGCCGGCCTGCAGCCCGAGAGCTTCGCCAGCTTCATCGGCCAGCGTTCCCGGTGGGCACAGGGCATGATGCAGATCATGCGCTACAGCTTTCCGCCGCTCAAGCGCGGTCTAAGCCTCTCGCAGCGGCTCTGCTACATGTCGAGCACGCTGTTCTGGTTCTTTCCCTTCACCCGATTCTGCTTCCTGGTTTCCCCCCTCTGCTATCTGTTCTTCTCGCTGGAGATCTTCATGGCCTCGGGGGGCGAGTTCCTGGCGTACACGTCCACCTACATGATGGTGAACTTCATGATGCAGAACTATCTCTACGGCCGCTACCGCTGGCCGTGGATTTCGGATCTGTACGAGTACATCCAGACGCTCTATCTGCTTCCGGCCCTCTTGTCCGTGATGGCCAATCCCCGCAAGCCGACCTTCAAGGTCACGGCGAAGACGGAGGTCATGGACCAGAACCGCGTCTCGGAGCTGGGCGCTCCCTACTTCGTCGTGTTCGGGATCCTGCTGCTCGGCGTCGTCGCCACCGTCGTGCGAGTTTGGGCCGAACCCTACAAGATGGATATCACGCTGGCGGTCGGCGGCTGGAACCTCGTCAATCTCATCATCGCTGGCTGCGCCCTCGGTGTGGTGTCGGAGCGAGCCACGCGACGCCACAGCCATCGGGTCGTCGTCGACCGTCCCTGCCGGTTCTTGATGGGCGACAAGGTCGTCGAGGGCATCGTCAAGGATGTTTCGATCGGCGGGGCCAGCATCAGGCTGACGCAGTCCTCCTTTCCGGGTGCGAAGCGTGGCGCGTTCGGTACACTCGAATTCACGCCTCTGTCCGACCTGCCGGTCAATCAGCTTCCGATGGAGATCCGGAAGATGACCCTTGATGAGAAGGGCATCATCGTCGGCTGTCGCTTCCTGACCGAGACGCCGGAGCATCATCGGCTGATCGCCGACCTCGCCTTTGCGAATGCGGATCAGTGGAGCCACTTCCAGACCCGCCGACACCAGGACATCGGCATCCTCCGTGGAACACTCTGGTTCCTGACGGTGGCGATCTACCAGACCGGGCGAGGCCTCGCCTATTTGTCGGGACTGCAGCGCTTCGGCGCCTCTATCCCGCCGGCCCCACCGGCCCCGGCCGTCCAGGCGAGCAGGTAGGCGGCCATGCGCGTGCTTCTGCTCCCGCTTTTCCTCGCGCTTGGGCTCCTTGGGACCGCGTCCGCCCAACCGCAGCCCGCGCCCTTCAACATGACGCCGACCCAGCCGAATGCACCGGCTGCGGCCCCTTCGCCCACGGGAGGCGGCGCACCCGGCGCGCCCCCATTTCCCATCCAGCAAGCGCCCGCGCCCGCACCGCAGCCGCCTGCTCCGGCTCCCGATCCGCGAGCACCAGCCACACCCTTCGAGATGGCGCCTCAGGGAACCCGTTCCACGACCCAGCCTCGCGCCGGTACCGCGCCACCCTCACCGGCCTTGCAACCTCCCAGGCCGGATCAAACCACGTCGGCGCAAACATCCCCAATGCGTGGCGCGTCGCGCCTCGAGCGTCCCCTCCTGCCGTTCGAGATGGTCCGCCTCGACGGCGAGACCGACAGCCGAACCTGGGCGTTTCACCTGACGCCCGACGAGGCGGCAAGCAGCGCCAGAATCTCGATCGGCTACCAGAACGCCGTGGTGGTGATGCCGGAGGCCTCGCGCCTGAGGGTCGTCATCAACGACGAAAGCGTTCTCAACATTCCGATCGCGTCCCCGAGCGGCATCCGTCAGGTGGTCGTGCCGATCCGCGCGGGCCTCCTCCGCGGCGGACAGAACATCGTGCGCGTGGAGGCCAACCAGCGCCACCGCACCGACTGCACCGTCAATGCGACCTACGAACTCTGGACCGATGTGGATGCCAAGTCCACGAAGCTCATCCTCGGCGACGGCGCATCCAAGATCCTCCGCACGCTGGAGGACCTGCCCGCTGTCGGGATAGACAGCACCGGCACCACGACGATCCGCATCGTCGCTCCCAAGATCTACCGGCCCGAGATCCGCGACCGACTTCTGCGCCTCGTCCAGATGACCGCCCTGCGCGGGCGTTATGCCCACCCCGTCATCCGCGTGTACGAGACCGACCCGGGCCCCTCCCCGGTCGGAACGATCAAGGTCTACATGGGTCTCGAGAGCGAGCTGCGCGGCATCGTTCCTGCCCTGCCGGATGCGGCCGCGACGCAGCCGCTTGCGATCATGATGCAGGACGGCACGTCCAATCTGCCATCCCTCCTCGTCACCGGGCCGAGTTGGAGCGATCTCGACACGGCCATCAACATTGTCGGAGCGCCCGCACTCAACTCGCAAGGGGTGGAGCGCAGCACGATCGATACCGCTTCGTGGCACTGGCCCGAGGTTCCCACGGCGCTCGGCCGGCGCTCCATGCGCTTCTCGGAGCTCGGCGTCCCAACCCAGGAATTCTCAGGCAGGCGTTTCCGGGCCCGGTTCGCCGTCAATCTCCCGCCGGACTTCTATGCAACCGACTACGGCGAGGCCACGCTGTCCTTGGACGCGGCCTATACGGCAGCGGTCAAGCCGGGCAGTCACTTCGACGTCTACGTGAACGGCAAGATCGCCACGACGATGACCATCACGTCCCGCGGAAGCACGTTCCGACGGCACGAGATCCGGGTCCCGATGCGCAGTTTCGAGGCGGGGATCAATCACATCTTGCTGGAAGCCATCCTCCTGACGGACGCGGACGACCGCTGCGCCCCGGGAGAGACCCTCTCGGAGATCAACCGCTTCGTCGTCTTCGACAGCACGTCGTTCAACATGCCGGATTTCGGCCGCATCGGCCGCGAGCCGGATCTCGCAGCCTTCGGCTCGGGCGGCTATCCCTACGGCAATCTCACCGCCACGATGGTCCTGGCTCGCCCCGACCCGCTGAATTATTCGGCATCCGGAACCCTTCTGGCCCGCATGGCGCAGGATGCGGGCGCACCCGTGCGGGCGCAGTTCGCCAACGCCGCATCGGCGGCAGACCGCTCCGTCATCTTCGTCGGCGCCATCGACCAGTTGCCGCAGGGCCTTCTCGCTCGGGTCAACGTGTCGGACAATCTGAGGATGATCTGGCAATCGACCCCGGCCCCGAGCCGTTCGGCTCTGGTCGGCGCGGCGGAGGAACGTCAGGACGGCGCCAGCCTGCAGGTCGCGAGCCGGGAACAGGGACCCTCCATCGGCCGCATGGTTCTCGAACAGGCGGATCTCAGCTCGACGGACGAGGTCCGCAAGAGATGGGCGGAGAGCATCCAGCAGCGCGGGATCATCCAGCAGGTGCTTTCCTCCTTCAGGGACTGGATGGAAAGAACCTTCAATCTGTCCCTCGCGTCGCTGCATCTGGACGACATGCGGAACACGGCTTACGAGCCGCCCCCTCGTTCAACCCTGCTCCTGGCCCAAAGCCGGACGGAGGGCGGCGGCACCTGGACCCTCCTGACTGCACGCACCGAGGAGACGCTGGCGCACGAAGTGGCGCGCCTTACAGCTCCGCTCGTCTGGTCCCAGATCGGAGGTCGCGCCGTGGCACTGGAACCGAGCGAGGCCCGAGTCGCGATCGAGCCGGTCGGCGACCACGCCTTCGTTCAGACCGTGCCTTTGTCGTTCCAGAATTTGCGTCTCGTGGCGGCGAACTGGATGTCCATCAACATCCTCCAGTACGCCCTTCTGATCCTCGCGGGCTGCACGCTGCTGGGCACCGCGACCTATGTGCTTCTCAACCGTCTCGGACGCCGCTCATGAGGAGGCGCGGTCCCAATCCCCTCCGCGGTCTCGCCTGGGCGACCGCCTCGCTCCTCATGCTGATCGCGGCCATACAGCCCGCTCGGAGTGCGGCCATCGAACCCCTGAGGATCGTCGGGACCATCTCTTCGTCGGACTGGGAGAGCTACCGCTCCCGTTTCGTCGATGACAGCGGGCGCGTGATCGACAATGCGAACGGGAACATCAGCCACAGCGAGGGCCAGGGCTACGGGCTGCTCCTGGCCTATGCGGCGGGCGACAGGCGAACCTTCGAGAAGATCTGGGCCTTCACGCTCACGGAGTTCCTGATCCGGGATGACGGACTGGCTGTCTGGAAGTGGGATCCGTCCGCAAGGCCCAGGGTCTCGGACCCGAACAACGCGACCGACGGCGATATCCTGATCGCCTATGCCCTCGCGAAAGCAGGCGCCTACTGGAACGAACCCCGCTACACGACGGCGGCGCAGAAACTCGCCCGGGCCATCGGTCGCAACACGATAGGCCGCAGGGACGATACGATCTTTCTGCTTCCCGCCACCAAGGGCTTCGGCGCCGACGACAAGGCCGACGGCCCGATCGTCAACCTGTCCTACTGGATCTTCGAGGCATTCCCGACCCTCGCCGCCCTGGCGCCGGAATACGACTGGACCGGCGTCGGCCGAACGGGACTCGCGCTGCTGCGACAGGCGACCTCCGGCAGGACCAACCTTCCGGCGGACTGGATTTCCATCCGCGACAGGCTGCAGGTTCGCCCTGCACAGGAATTTCCTCCCGAATTTGGTTACAACTCGTTAAGGATACCGCTTTACCTGTTGAGAGCGGGGATGACGAATGTGGAGTGGCTGCGAACCCTCAACCAGCGGTGGACCGTGCACGACCGGGGCGTGGCCGTTGTCAACGTTCTGACCGGCTTGGCCAGGGAGCGGTTGACGGACCCGGGATATGCCGCCCTGTCGGCGGTCCTGGCCTGCGCTCTCGACGGGACGCGGGTTCCGGATGCGCTTAGGACGTTCGAGCCGAAGCTCTATTATCCGTCGACCCTGTACCTGTTGTCGATGTCGCTGATCGGTGAAAAGTATCCGCAATGTCTCTAGCACGTGGCGCCATAGCGATTACGGTCGTCGGACTAGGCTTTGCGGCCCTCGCTCAGCAGTTCGGAACCGAGAATCGCCAGACGCCCGACGCCGCCGCTCCCGCGCCGGAGGCTCAGGCGTCTCCCGCACCGCCGACCCCGGCACCCGCTGCTCCGCCTCCCACGCCCGCCACCCCGCCTGCTGGGGCCCCTCCCGGGCCGCGGGCAGGCCCGCCCGCGGGTGCCCAGCCTCAGGTGGACGAATCGGCCCTGCGCTATTTCGCATCTCAGGGCGATACGCGGCGCGTCGACGCCGAGATCGCGCGCCTACGGGCCCTTTATCCCACCTGGACGCCGCCCAGCGATCTCTCGCAGTTGTCGGCAGGGCCCGTCGTCGTCCGCGACCCGCTGCTGGACCGGCTCTGGAACCTCTATACGGAAGGCCGCCTCGCCGAAATGCGGGCAGCCATCGCCGAGCGTCAGGCATCCGACCCTCAATGGAAGCCGCCGCAAGACCTGATGACCTCCCTGGAGACCGCCGAAGCGCGTCGGCGGCTGGTCAACGCCTCCGACAGCGGGCAGTGGCGCACCGTCCTGACCGTCGCGACGGAGATGCCCGCCCTTCTGACCTGCGCCAATGTCGACATTCTCTGGCGCGTCGCCGAGGCGTTCGCCAAGACCGACCAGCAGAACCGGACGAGGGACGTCTACACCTATCTCCTGACGAACTGCACCGACCCCGCCGAACGCCTCGGCACCCTGCAGAAGGCCCTGTCCCTGCTGCCGGAGGACCAGGTGGCGGACTTGCTGCGCTTCGAACGCAGGGGACCGGAGAACCCGGACGATTTCGGTCCGGTTCGCGACGAACTTGCCCGCCGCCGGGTCGAGCGCGTTTCCGCAGACAGCAAGAAGACCGCGACGGCCGAAGATCTCGCCGTCGTGGCGCGGCTGGCGGAGAACCCGAACGATACCGGGAACGCCCTCCTGCTGGGCTGGTATCACTACCACCACGCCAGCCCCGAGAGGGCTCTCGAATGGTTCAAGAGGGCCCTCGACCGCAATGCCGGTCCCAAGGCGGCGGAAGGCTACGCCCTGACGCTCCAGTCCCTCAAGCGTCTCGGGGAAGCGGAAGCCTTCGCGTATGAATGGCGGGACAGGGCCGCGGAAAACATGAAGGCCTATCTCGACATCGCGACGGCCCTGCTGAGCCAGGACCCGCCGCCGCGCCTCGAGGCGGCGGTCGTGACCCGAGTGGTCCCCGTCGTCTCCGGGCAGCGTTCCGCCGGCGCCGCCCAGGCCCTCGGCTGGTACTCGTACAATACGGGCCAGGTGGCGACCGCCCGGCAGTGGTTCAGGACGGCCCTCGGCTGGAAGCCGGACGAGGAGCCTGCGGCCTACGGCATTGCCGTCACCTCCCAGCGCCTGGGAGACCGCGCCGCGCTCAACGTCATCGTGGCCCAATGGCGCGGCCGCTCCCAGCGCATCGCCGATCTTGCGGCCGGACGGACGCCGAGGCGCAGAACCTCCGAGGCGTCGCCCATCGTGCCGGAGCCTGCCGCGCCGGCCCAGCAGGTCACGACCGAAACCCGGGAGGAGGAGCCCCCCGCCCGTTCCCGCGCCGTCTCCATGGCCGTCAGTGACGCATCCTCGGCCGTGTACCGGCGGGTGGTTCGGCAGACGGGCAGCATTCGGACGCGTACGGCGAACCGGCGCAACTGCACCATGACTCGCAATCCGAGCAACCTGTCGGCGGATGCCGCGCTGGCACTCGGATGGTGCCTGATGGAAATCAACCGTCCCCTCGAGGCAGTGGCCGCTTTCGACCAAGCGATCAATAACGGCAGCGCACGCACTCGCGAGGAAGCCGCCTACGGCAAGAGCCTCGCGTTCCTACGCAAGGATCTCACCGCACAGGCGGCCATCGCGGCAGCCGAGGCCCCCCAGACCGCCGAGCGGCGGACGGAACTTCAGGCAACGATCTTGGCGCAGCGGGCCCTCGCGGCCTACCGCGACGGGCGCTTCGTGGAGGCTCTCCTGGCTCTGGGCGAGCGCGAAAGGATCGTTCCGGCACAGACCGACCTGATGCTGATCAAGGGCTGGTCCTACTTCAAGCTCGGTCGGTATTCTGAGGCCGAACAGGTTTTCCGGGCCGTCCAACGGACAGGGTACTCGGTCGATGCGGATGTGGGACTGAACGCCGTCCGGGAAGTGACCCGTCCGTCCCTCGGCGGGCAGTGACCTTTGGAAGACCTGCCCCCGCGAGGGATATTGCAGGCCAGGCTTTGCCGCCCAATATAGGCGCCACGGGCGCGAGCCCTCCTCCCCGTGTTTCGATCAGAACGTGAGCGATGGCCGGCGTGCAGATCATACTCTTCGATGTGTGCGGCATCGCCTGCGCCCTGCGCAGGCAGGAGGTGCGGGAGCTTCTGCCGCTGCCTCGCCTCTGGCGTCCGCCTTCCATGCCGCGGCCGGTGGCAGGCTTCTTCAACCTGGGCGGCGCAGCCGTCCCGGTGGTGAGGCTCGAGGTCCTGTTCGGGCTCGAGCGCCGCGGGGAGACGTCTGAGGCCGAGCTCTACCGGCACCTGATTCTGGTAGACGGCCTTACCGGTAGCGGCCCGTGCGCGCTGCTGGTGGATCGGGTTCTCGATCTGGCGCATGCCGGCGGAGCGCAACTCTCCGCCGTACGCCCGGAAAACACCCTAAACGGCTGTGTCGAGGCCGAGATCGACTACGGCGGACGCCTCGTCCACCTGCTGTCTTTGGGGCGCATCCTCTTTGCAGAGGAGAAACAGGTGCTCGCCGATCTTGGGCGCCATGCACAAAGCCGGCTGAGCGAGTGGGCGGTCCCGGCCTGATGGCCCCAAGACAAGCCCTCTCCCCCAACGTCGATCCGGGCTTTTCCCTGCTGAAGAGCCTTGTCATCGAGCGGACCGGGCATTTCTATTATCAGGACAAGGACGACCTGCTCTGGGAGAGGGTCCGTCGGCGCCTGCACGCGTCCGGCGCCCGCGACTGCTCGCAGTATCTCGACCTGCTGAAAGAGCCCGATTCAGGACCGAAGGAATGGGCGCGCCTCGAGGCCGAGATCACCATCGGCGAGACATTCTTCTTTCGCTACGGGGAACAGTTCGCCGCCTTGAGGCAGACGATCCTGCCGGAGATCATCGAGCGGAAGCGTCATGAGCGGCGCCTGCGCATCTGGAGCGCCGGCTGCGCAACGGGCGCCGAGCCCTACTCGCTCGCCATCCTGGTGCGGGAACTCCTCGGCGAGGAGCTGGAGACGTGGCGCGTCGGCATCGTCGGAACGGACATCAACGAGAACTTCCTCGCGCTCGCCCGGCAGGCCCGCTTCGGGAAATGGGCGCTCCGTTCGCTCTCCCTCGAGGAGAAGGTCAGCTACTTCCTGCCGCCGGAAGGGGAGCAATGGCAGCTCCGGCCGGAGTTCCGATCTCTGGTGCGCTTCGAGAAGCACAACCTGCTCAGCCTCCTCGACGGAACCTCGCCACTTCAGTTCACCGAGTTCGACCTGATCCTGTGCCGGAACGTGCTGATCTACTTTCACCCTGAGACCGTGAACCGAATCGTGGGCGCGCTGCGCGACTGTCTGCTCGACGACGCCTGGATGCTCGTCGGCCACGCGGAGCCCAATCCCTCGTTCTCGACCATGATGCAGGCCATAAGCCTGCCGGGAACTGTCGCCTATCGACGCCGCTCGGGCAGCCATCAGGTTCTCGCCGCTCCGCCCGAAAGCCTCATCGTCAGGGAGCCGCCGGTCTGGCAGCCGAGGATTCCACCCCAGGGCGCCGCACCTCGCTCCCTGCCGCGACCACACTTGAGACCTGCTCCGGTACGGACGGAGGCGCCCCAGGCCCCGCCTCGTCCGGTTCCTGAGGCCGACGTGCTTCTGGCCGAGGTCAGGAGCGAAGCTGATGCCGGAAACCTGATCACCGCGGACGCCCTATGCCGGAAAGCCCTGACCCAGGAGCCCCTGAACGTCGCCCTCCATTTTTACCAAGGATTGATTTCTCAGGCCCTGAAACGCCCCGCCGAGGCCGAGAAGGCCTTCCGTCGGTGCATCTATCTCGATAAGAGCTTTGCCATGGCTCACTACCACCTTGGCCTCCTACTCCTGACGGACGGGCGCCCCGGACCCGGACGGCGCGCCATGACCAATGCAGCACGTATCGCCGGAGCACTGCCGGAAAACCATGTGCTGTTCCAGGCAGATGGATTGACGGCCGGGGAACTGAGTAATCTCGTCCGCGCCCACCTCAGGGCTTTGGCTCCGTCCGAACGGCGAGGCTGACCATGCGAGGATCCCTCCGTCACAGGCTCAGGCAGATCGGCAAGGCGAGGCATCTTTCGTCCGAGGAAAGGGCCAGGCTTCTCCTGGATGAACGGACCGAACGCCTTGCCGCAAGGTCGCAACGGGAGACGGAGACCAATAGGATCCGCGTCCTGCTCTGTAGCGTGGGCAGCGAGCTATACGGGGTTTCGCTCGACGTGGTCGCCGAGGTTCTGCCGTTCCAGCCCCTCGTTCCGGTGCCCGACGGACCGGCGGCCCTCCTAGGATTGTTCGGCCATGGCGGCCATCTCGTCAGCGCGATAGATCTCGGACAGGCTCTCGGGCACGCTCCCGCGCCCCAGAATGGCGAGAGCCGGCATCTGGTCCTCCTCCGCCGGGAACAGCCTCGCGCAGCCCTCTGCGTGGACCGCGCCCTCGGCGTCGAGGACGTGACTCCGCTCGCGGCCGACGAGACCAGGGCTTTCCGGACCGAGGCCGTGGTCGGCTATGCCAAGGCCGAGCCCATTGCCGACCAGGAAAGGGTCCTATCTCTGCTCGGCATCGACCGTCTTCTTCAACAGTTCCTGCCCTCCTCCCCAGTTCCCGGAGTTTAACGTGACGATCTCGATTGCGAATCGCATCCTCCTCGGCTTCGCCGTCATTGTCGTCCTGATGGTCGGGCTCGGCCTCTACACCATCGGTCAGCTCGAAGATGTCCGCGCAATCAACGAGACGATCGTCTCGCGCGACCTCTCCACGATGCGGCAGATCGACATGGTCGGCGAGCAGCAGAATCGGATGAGAGCCGTGCGGGAGGAGGCGATGGCCCGATATCTCCTGCGGTCGCTGGGGCAACAGCAGAACTCCTCCGACGAGTTGATCAGCGAATGGGGGAGGCTGGCCGCTGCGGCGGAATCGTCCCTGGCCCAGACCATCGCGGCAACGAGCTCGTTCGCGAACAGCTCCGTGAGCGGCGACCGGGCGGAAGCCTGGCGCCGCACGGCCGATCTCCTCCGGTCGGCCGGCGAGGAGCTACGCCAGATCCGCGCCGCGACCGAGCGGCAGTTTGCAGCGATCCAGAACAACGATCTCGCCACGGTCCTGGCGGCCCAGAGCGCCCTGAGCGCCAGCCGGAGCGCATGGAACAGAAGACTGGACGAGACGCGCACCCTTTTCAATGAGGCGATTTCCGCAGGGCAGCGCCGCGTCGGAGAGGTGTACTCGCAGAGCCGGATCTCTATCATCCTGGCGCTCGCCGGCGTCGCCCTGCTGAGCCTTCTGATCACCTATGCGCTTCGCGCGTCGATATCTCGGCCCTTGGGCGCATTCATGGATTTCGTGGAGCGGGTCGGACGCGGCGACCTGGCCGGTCAGACCGCGGCGGCCGGCAACGACGAGATCGGACGCCTGGGCAGCACCCTGAACGGCATGGTGGACGGCCTGAGGCAGCTGGCGCGCCAGAGCCGCGAGGCCACGGAGAACCTCAATGCGGCAGCGGCGGAGATCCGCGCCTCCACCCAGGAGCAGGCCGCGAGCGTCGAGGAGCAGCTCGCCGCCGTTCAGGAGACGGCTGCCACCGTCGACGAGATCACCCACGCGGGTGCCCAGATCGGCAAGCGCGCCCAGGAGGTCATCGCCTCCGCGCAGGCGACGGCGCAGACCAGCCTCGCGGGGCTGCAGGCGGTGGACGAGACGGCCCGGGCCATGGACGCCATTCGCGAGCAGGCCGAGACGGTGGCGGAAAACATCGTCGCCCTCAGCGAGAAGACGCAGGCCGTCGGCGAGATCATCGCCACGGTGAACGATATCTCCGAGCGCACCCACCTCCTGGCGCTCAACGCCGCCATCGAGGCGGCGGCCGCCGGCGAGAACGGTCGCAGTTTCGCGGTGGTGGCGTCCGAGATGAAGGCGCTGGCCGATCAGGCCAAGGACGCGACCACTCAGGTTCGGTCGATCCTCGGCGACATCCAGCGCGGCATCAACGCCTCCGTCATGCTGACCGAGGAGGCGGTGAAGCGCGTGGCGGCCGGCAAGGAACGCACGGACACGACCCAGCAGACGATCACCGAAATCTCGAGCCGCGTGCAGGAAAGCGTTCAGACGTTCCAGCAGATCGTGGCCTCCACGAACCAGCAGCAGCTCGGCATCGAGCAGGTCATGGGCGCGCTCCAGAACATCCGCCAAGCGAGCCAGCAGACGGCTGCGGGCACGCGGCAGCTCGACATGGCGGCGGCCAATCTCTCCGATCTCTCCCAGCAGCTTCTCGGTCTCGCCGAACGCTACCGGGTGTAGTCCGCCCATGACGGAGAACGGCGCATCGTGACGGATATCCGCACCCAACTGCTGGCAGCCTTCGAGGTCGAGCACCGGGAGCATCTCGAGGCGATCCGGGCCGCCCTCGACGGGGCGGATCGGGGCGCGATCGACATGACCGACGTGTTCCGCCGCGCCCACAGCCTCAAGGGCGCGGCCCGCGCGGTCGACCTCCCGGCCGTGGAGGAGGTCGCCCATCAGCTGGAGGCGCTCTTCTCGCGGGTTCTCGAGGGGCAGCAGCAGCTGGACGAACCCACGGTCGCGGCGGTCCGCCACAGCCTGGACACGATCGAGGATCTCGTAGCCGAATCATCCGCGCCGTCCGGCGCTTCCGTCCGGCCAGCGCTGCTGGCTGCGGATCCTCAATCCACCCAACCGGCGCGGACGACCGAGCCGCAGACGGCGGAGGGGCGCGACAGGCAGGCTGCAAGGGCCGAGACCCCCTCCCCGGCGGACACGGGACCAAGCGCCTACCTGCGGGTTGCGGCCGAGCAGGTAGAGCAGCTCTCCAGCTCCATGCATCAGCTCATGGGCGAGCTTCAGCTCAGCGACAGCCTGAACGAGGCGCTGCGGCAGGTGGAAATCGATGTCCGCGGTCTGAGGCGCAGCTGGGATGCCCTCCATTCCCAGCTCGTTTCCGGCTCCGCGGCCCGAGTGCGGGCCAGCCCTTCCGAACGGGGATCGACGCGAAGCAGCGCAGTTTCCCGCCTGCGGGATTTCGACCAGGACCTGAAGGCCTTGTTCCGCAAGCTCTCGGCCCTCTCCCGAAGCCGGAAGCAGGTGGCTTGGTCCATTGACCAGGCAGCCCGCCAACTTCGCGACGACATCGATCGGATCTCCCTCGTGTCGGCCGAAACGGTCTTCGGCGTCTTCGGTCACATGGTTCGCGAGATCGCCCGTGAGGAAGGCCGGGACGTGCAGGTGCGCAGCATCGGCCTCGACCTTCAGGTCGACCGCCGGGTTCTCCAGGCGCTGAAGGATCCGGTCATGCACGTTCTGCGCAACGCGGTCAGCCACGGGGTCGAGCCTGCGTCGGAGCGGGCCGCCAAGGGCAAGCCGGAGCGCGGCGAGATCGTCCTCGAGCTGGCCTCCCGCGGCGGGCGGCTGGTGATCAGCATTCGGGACGACGGCCGCGGCCCCGATCTCGAACGCATCGAGCAGGTTGCCGTCGAACGTGGCCTGTTGCCCCCCAGGGCCGAAGGTTCGACGCCGCCCCTGATGGATCAGCTCTTGCCCCTTGTGTTCAGCCCGGGCTTCTCGACAGCAGGCGAAGTCGACCGCCTGTCGGGCCGCGGGATGGGGCTCTCCGTGGTGGCGGAGGCGGCCCGGAAGCTGCATGGATCTGTCCTCATGCGGCCCCGCTACCCGTGGGGAACCGAGGTCCTGCTGAACGTGCCGTTCACGGCGGCCCGGCAATCGCTCCTGCTGGCCGAGGCCGAGGGCCGCATGTATGCCCTCCCGTCCCATTCGGTCGAACGCCTCCTGCGCCTACCCGTCGAGGCCCTCGAAAGCGTCGAAGGACGTCCGGCCGCACGGATCGAGTTGAGGGGGCAGGACGTTGTTGTTCCTGTTATCGCCATGGCTGCCCTGACAGGATCCCCTAATGCCCAGCTGCCCATCGAGGCCGGGAACTTGAAAGCCGTTCTCGTCCGGCACGGAGCGCGTCATTGCGCCCTCGCCGTCAATGCCTTTCACGACGTTCGCACCATGCTGGTCAGCGACGCCCGCACCATCGGACTGAACGAGATGGTTTCCGGCACCGTCCTCCTGGAGGACGAGATGCCGGCCCTGGTCCTGAGCCCGGAGCTCCTGATCGAGCACTGGGTCAGGAACGAGAGTCGGCTGGCCGCCGGGGGGCTCGGCCTGTCGGCCTGGGCTCCTGAACAGGAGCGACATGCCACGACGGTCCTCGTGGTGGACGATTCGATCACCACCCGAACCCTCGAGAAGAGCATCCTCGAAGCCCAAGGCTATCAGGTCCTCCTCAGCGTGGACGGGATCGACGCCCTGAACGTCCTGCGCTCCGGCGACGCGATGGTCGACCTCGTGATCGCCGACGTGGAGATGCCACGCATGGACGGATTTGGTCTTCTCCAGGCGATCAAGGCCGACCCGCGGCTCTCTTCCACGCCCGTGATCCTGATGACCTCGCGCGCAGATCCCGAGGACGTGCGCAGAGGCCTCGATCTCGGCGCCAGCGCCTATATTACCAAGCAGAAATTCGACCAGCGCGAATTGCTGGCGACCATCGGGCAGCTCCTATGACGACGGTGCCGCACACGCCCGTCCGGGTGATGGTGGTGGAAGACTCCCTTGTCGTCCGCCAGCTCCTCGTCCACATCATCGCCCGCGATCCGCGTCTCGTCGTGGCGGCGGCCGTCGGCTCGGCGGAGGAGGCCCTGCGCGAAATCGGGCGCGTGCAGCCCGACGTGATCTCCATGGACATCCGCCTCCCTGGGATGGACGGCCTGGAGGCGACGCGCCGAATCATGGCGGAGCATCCGACCCCCATCGTGGTGATCGCCGGCAGCGTCGAGGACGAATCCCTCAAGATCTCCATGAACGCGCTACGGGCCGGCGCCCTGACGGTGGTGGAGAAGCCGGTCGGACTGACGAGCGCCGGCTTCGACGAGATCGCCGAGACCATCCGCACGCAGCTCTACATCATGAGCCAAGTGCCGGTCGTCAGGCAGCGCTCCTTTGCGTGGCGCCCCAAGGCTGCGGTCTCCCCGCTCAAGACTGATTGGGAGAGAAGCCCGTCGCGTCCGTCGATCATGGGCATCGCTGCCTCGACTGGCGGTCCCCCGGCCCTTGCCAAGGTGCTGAGCGCCCTGCCGGCGAACTTCCCGATTCCGATTCTGCTCGTCCAGCACATGGGCGCGCCCTTCATGGAAGGTTTCGCGTCCTGGCTGGACGGCCTCCTGCCTCTCGATGTCCGGATAGCCCGGGACCAGGAGATCCCGGTCTCCGGGAAGGTCTATGTCGCGCCGGGCGACCGGCACCTTCTCCTCTCTCCCGCCGGCACCCTGCAGATCAGCGCCGCTCCCGCGGTCGGGAGCCAGAGGCCCTCGGCGACCCTGCTGTTCCGGTCCATGGCCAAGAACGCAGGATCCCGAGGTCTGGGGGTCGTGCTGACCGGGATGGGCGAGGACGGTGCCCAGGGTCTCCTCGAGCTGCGCCAGGCCGGCGGCTACACGGTGGCGGAGGATGAAAGCACCGCGGTCGTCTACGGGATGCCGGCCGCTGCCCAACGCATGGGCGGCGTCAGCACGAGCCTGCCCCTCGACCTGATCGCGCCCAGGCTCCTGCGTCTGACGCGGGGGGATGGCGAATGAGCAGCGGTCCCGGAACGCAGGCCGCCCAGATCCTCCTGGTGGAAGATTCCGAAACACAGGCCCTTCAGCTCCGGCACATGCTGGAAGCGAACGGCTTCGCTGTCAGTTGGATGCCGACCGCCGAAGCGGCCCTGGACAGCCTGAACGTGAAGCTGCCCGATCTCGTCATCGCCGATTTCCACCTGCCGGGCATGAACGGCGACGAGCTCACGCGGCAGATGCGGCTCAACGTGCGGACCCGGGCCATTCCGGTCATCATGCTGACGGAGGCGAGGGAGCGCGCGGTCGAGCGGCAGGGCCTGGAGAGCGGCGCGGACGCCTATATCTCGAAATCCGCCGAGCAGGAGCTCATCATCCTCCGGATCCGAGCCCTGCTCCGCAGGCGCTCGACCCCGGTGGGCGAGACGAAGGAGGGCCATGAGGCCCCGAGCTTCAGCACGTTCCGCAGGGCCTGCATCCTCATCGTCGACGACAGCCCCACCCGACGGACCTATCTGCAGGATCTTCTCTCCCGGGAGGGCTACGCGGTGACGCTGGCGCCCGACCCGGCCGAGGCTCTCCGGCTGATCAGCGCGCAGAACAAGGCCTGGGACTGCGTTCTGGTCAACATCCTCAGCCCGACCTTCGACGGACTGGAGCTCTGCCGCCAACTGAACACCTATCGCGGCCTCGCCCCCCTGCCCGGCATGGAGGTCTCGAGCTTCTCCATCGTCGGCCTCGGCAACGAGGATGGCGGCGACGCCTTGGCCAAGGCCTTCGCGGCGGGCGCCGACGACATCGTGCCCACCACCGCCGACGCGGACGTCATCCGGATCCGCGTGCGGGCCCTCGTCCGCCGCAAGCTCCTGCAGGACGAGAACTGGCGCATCGAGGCGGAACTGCGGGAGCGGGAGCTCGCGTTCGAGCGCGCGAGGGCGGAGGCGGCCTCCGCCGAGGCCCTGGCCAAGGCCAACAGGGAGCTTGAGGAGGCCAACCGCCGTCTCAAGGACACCCAGGCCAAGCTCGTCCAGGCCGCCAAGATGGCCTCCCTCGGCGAGCTCGTCGCCGGCATCGCCCATGAGATCAACAATCCCCTTGCCTTCATCCTGGCCCATCAGGGAACGGTCGAGAGGCTCCTGACCGACGTGGCGGTCAAGCTTCCCGCGGATTCGGGCCTCGAACGGCCTCTTGCCAAGAGCGTCGAGCGGGTGAAAGCCATGAAGCTGGGGCTCGGCCGCATTCAGGAGCTGGTCCTGAACCTGCGGCGCTTCTCCCGCCTCGACGAAGGCGACTTTCAGACGGTCAATGTCCGGGAATCGATCGAAACCGTACTGGCGCTCTTGGGCCACCGGCTCGGCGCGCGCATCGACATCCGCAGGCACTATCACGCGGTGCCAGACCTCTACTGCTCTCCGGCCCTGCTCAATCAGGTGGTCATGAACATCATCGGCAACGCGGCCGACGCGATCACCGGAACAGGCGCCATCGATATTGAAACATTCAACGACGAGACAACCTATACCATCCGGATCAGCGACACAGGCCCTGGTATTCCGCCGGAGCTGAGGGAGCGCATCTTCGAACCCTTCTTCACGACCAAGCCGGTCGGGTCCGGAACTGGACTCGGGCTCGCAATCGCCTATAGCGTAGTCCAGGCGCACAAAGGCGCGATCACCGTGGATTCAAGCCCTTCGGGAGGCACGAGCTTCACCATTACGATCCCAAGGCAGAACACCGAATGACCTTGTCGAGCGACACCACCTCGAGAAACGGGACGATCCTGGTCGTCGACGACGAGCCGGACATCCTCGTCGCGCTCGAGGATCTCTTCGAGAACGACTACCGCGTGCTCTCGACCACGTCTCCCCTGAAGGCGCTCGACATCATCGAGAACGAGCCGGACATCGCGATCATCATCTCCGATCAGCGCATGCCGGAGATGCCGGGCGACGAATTCCTAGCCAGGGCGCGCCGCCGGAGCGACGCGGAGGCGATCCTCCTCACGGGCTATGCGGACCTCAAGGCGGTGATCGGGGCGGTGAACAAGGGCCGGATCATGGCCTATGCCCCCAAGCCCTGGGACCCGGCCGCCCTTTCGAGCATGGTCGCCTCGGCCTACGAGCGGCGGATGCTGGCCCGGGAGCTGGACACGGAACGTGCGCTCCTGCGCGGCCTGATGGAGAGCACGGGCGATCAGATATCGTTCAAAGATCCCGAGGGACGCTTCGTCCGCCTGAACGCCAGCAAGGCGCGCAGCCTCGGCCTTTCGCCGGAGGCATGCCTGGGACGTAGGGAAAGCGACCTCGTGCCCCCGGAAAGGGCGAAGTCCATCCAGGAGGCGGAGCGGCAGACCATCTCCGAGCGCAGGCCGACCGAGCGCACCGAGGAGCGACGCCTCGTAGATGGCACCACACAGTGGTTCCTCGTCAACCAGATTCCGATCCTGAACGAGGCCGGCGCCGTCACGAACATCGCCACCATCGAGCGCGATGTGACGGAGCGCAAGATCATGGAGCTGCGCCTGCGGCAGGCCGACAAGATGCAGGCCCTCGGCACGCTGGCGGGCGGCGTCGCGCATGACTTCAACAACCTGCTGATGGCCGTTCTCGGGAGCCTGGATCTCGCGTCGCGCCGCGCGCCGGACGATCCGCGCCTGACACGGCTCCTGCAGAACGCGACCTATGCGGCCGAGCGGGGCGCATCCCTGACGCAGAGGCTCCTGAGCTTCAGCCGGCAACGCGACCTCAGGCTCCAATCGGTGGACGTCAACCAGGTCATTCTCGACATGAACGACCTTCTGACGCGCACTCTGGGCGGCTTCATCCGGATCGAACGGGAGCTGGCGGACCGCCTGTGGATGGCGACGGTCGATCCCGATCAGCTCGAACTGGCGGTTCTCAACCTGTGCATCAACGCCCGCGACGCGATGAGCGAGAACGGCGTGCTGACGATTTCGACCCGGAACGAGACCGTCGGGGAGGGACAGGTCACGGATCTGGGAGGCGGCGACTACGTGGTGATTTCCGTCGCCGATACCGGCACCGGCATGCCGCCCGAAATCCTGAGCCGGGTTCTCGAGCCGTTCTTCACCACGAAGGAGGTCGGCAAGGGCACCGGCCTCGGCCTGTCCATGGTTTACGGCCTCGCCCAGCAGTCCGGCGGCACCGTCACGATCCATAGCACGGTCGGCGTCGGCACGACGGTGGAGCTCTACCTGTCGCGAGCCGCGGAGGATCGATCCAGGCAGGCATCGGAGGAGATCGCAACGGTTCCGGCCACGGACAAGGTGAGAATCCTGCTCGTCGACGACGATGCGGAGGTCAGGACCGTCACGGCCGCCTATCTGAGCGAGATGGGGCACCGGGTCGTGGAAGCTGCCGATGGGGCATCCGCCCTCGACATCGTCAGGGCCGACAAGCATTTCGACCTCCTGATCGCCGACTTCGCAATGCCCGGCATGACCGGCCTCGATCTGGCCGAGAGTGCGCAGAAGCTGCAGCCGGATCTTGGGATCCTCCTCGTGACCGGATATGCGGACCCGGAGAGGATGCCGGAGGGCTATACCGTCCTGCACAAGCCCTTCACCCGTGCGGAACTCGGTTCGAAGGTGACCGAGACGGCCCGAAAGACGCAGCGGGCCGATCTCACCTAAGGTCAGCGCAATGGCCGCCGCAGAGGCGCTCAAGACGTCACCATAATCGCGGAAACGTTATGGTTCTGGGATTCTGGGCCCCTGCGCCCCGCAAGGACGAAATGGTACATTTTTTCGAAAATTCAGGGAACGTCGTCGGGACAGATTGACATTATTGCGTCTTCGCACCTTAACTCCGTCACAGAACGGCCACGAGTAGCCGTCTCAGAGGACCTTTAGATGAAGAAATCAGCCCTTTTCGCAGCGATCTGCGTTCCGGCTTTCCTGGCAGCGGCCCCGCTCGCGGCCAAAACCCTCGTTTACTGCTCCGAGGGCAGCCCGGAGAACTTCTACCCGGGCGTCAACACCACGGGTACGTCGTTCGATGCCAGCGAGCAGATCTACAATCGCATCGTCGAGTTCGAGCGCGGCGGCACCAAAGTCAACCCGAGCCTTGCCGAGAAGTGGGACGTCTCCGCCGACGGCACGGTCTACACCTTCCACCTCCGCAAGGGCGTGAAGTGGCACTCTAACAAGAACTTCAAGCCGACCCGCGACATGAATGCGGACGACGTCGTCTTCATGTTCGAGCGCCAGTGGAAGGAAGAGAATCCTTACTTCAAGGTCACCAGCCCGAACCACTCCTATTTCAGCGATATGGGCATGCCCGCCCTGCTGAAGTCGGTGGAAAAGGTGGACGACTACACCGTCCGCATCACCCTCAACCGTCCTGAGGCTCCGTTCCTGGCCAACCTCGCCATGATGTGGGCGAGCGTCCAGTCGAAAGAATACGCCGATGCCATGCTCAAGGCCGGCACTCCCGAGAAGATCGACCAGGAGCCGATCGGCACGGGCCCGTTCTATCTGGTGCAGTACCAGAAGGACGCCATCATCCGCTACAAGGCCTTCCCCGAGTACTGGGCCGGCAAGGCGAAGATCGACGACCTCGTCTTCTCGATCACCCCGGACGCCTCCGTGCGCTGGGCGAAGCTCCAGAAGGGCGAGTGCCACGTCATGCCGTATCCGAACCCGGCTGACCTCGAGGCGATGAAGAAGGACCCGAACGTCCAGATCCTCGAGCAGCCCGGCCTGAACATCGGCTATCTCGCCTACCAGACCACGAAGAAGCCCTTCGACGACGTGCGCGTCCGTAAGGCCTTCAACATGGCCATCAACAAGAAGGCCATCGTCGACGCCGTGTTCCTCGGCTCCGGCGTTCCGGCCAAGAACCCGATCCCGCCGTCCATGTGGTCGTACAACGACTCCGTGAAGGAAGACGAGTACAACCCCGAAGCCGCCAAGAAGCTTCTGGCGGAAGCCGGCTACCCGAACGGCCTCGAGACCGATCTCTGGGCCATGCCGGTCCAGCGTCCCTACAACCCGAATGCGCGCCGCATCGCCGAGCTCATGCAGGCCGACCTCGCCAAGATCGGCGTGAAGGCCGAGATCAAGAGCTTCGAGTGGGGCGAGTACCGCAAGCGGGCCCAGGCCGGTGAGCACCAGATGGCGCAGCTCGGCTGGACGGGCGACAACGGCGATCCGGACAACTTCCTGCACACCCTGCTCGGCTGCGCCTCGGCCCAGTCCGCGTCGGGCTCGAACATCGCCAAGTGGTGCCACAAGCCCTTCGACGACCTCGTCACGAAGGCGAAGGTCACGACCGATCAGGCCGAGCGCACGAAGCTCTACCAGCAGGCCCAGGTGATCTTCAAGGAGCAGGCTCCCTGGTTCACCGTGGCTCACGCGGTTCAGCTGAAGCCTGTCCGCAAGGAAGTCGTCGACTTCAAGCTCTCGCCCTTCGGGCGCCACACCTTCTACGGCGTGGACATCAAGGGCAAGTAAGCCGTCACATCCCACCTATGGCGGAGCGGCATTTCTGCCGCTCCGCCTTTTTACATTGAGACGATGCTCCGCTTCATTCTCACCCGCGTCAGCCTAGTCATCCCCACCTTCATCGGGATCACGCTGCTCGCCTTTTTCCTCATCCGCCTGGTTCCGGGCGACCCTATCGAAACGCTTGCCGGCGAGCGCGGCATCGATCCCGCCCGCCACGAGCAACTGCGCAAGGAATACGGCTTCGACAAGCCGATCATCGTACAGTACGGGATCTATCTGTCGCGCGTCCTCCAGGGTGATCTCGGCAAGTCCATGATCACGCAGGAGCCGGTCCTGAACGAATTCTCGGCCCTGTTCCCGGCCACCATCGAGCTGGCGCTCTGCGCCATCCTCTTCGCCCTTCTGATCGGGCTGCCTGCCGGCATCCTGGCGGCGATCCGACGAAATTCGATCTTCGACCATGGCGTCATGGGGATCTCCCTCACCGGCTATTCCATGCCGATCTTCTGGTGGGGCCTGATCCTCATCCTGGTCTTCTCGGTCCAGCTGGACCTGACGCCGGTTTCCGGGCGCATCGACGTCCTGTACTACATCGAGCCCATCACGGGCTTTCTCCTGATCGACACGCTCCTGTCCGACGACGAAGGCGCCTTCTGGTCGGCCGTCCGACACCTCATCCTGCCCACCATCGTGCTCGGCACCGTGCCGCTCGCGGTGATCGCCCGCATGACCCGCTCGGCCATGCTGGAAGTGCTCGGCGAGGATTACATCCGCACCGCCAAGGCCAAGGGCCTGTCCCGGTTCCGCATCATCGCCATGCATGCCCTGCGCAACGCGCTGATCCCCGTCGTGACGGTCATCGGTCTGCAGGTGGGCGTGCTCTTCACCGGCGCGATCCTGACTGAGACGATCTTTTCCTGGCCAGGGGTCGGCAAGTGGCTTATCGACGCCATCTTCCGGCGCGACTATCCCGTGTTGCAGGGCGGCGCCCTCCTTCTCGGCATCGTCGTCATGAGCGTGAACCTGCTCGTCGATCTCACCTATGGCCTCATCAATCCGCGCATCAGGCACCATCGATGACCGCTGAAACCATGGAAGCACCCGCCGTCGCTGCGCCGACGGCCACTCCTCCCCATCCCCTGCGCGAGTTCTGGGGCTATTTCAGCGCCAACCACGGCGCGGTCGCTGGCCTCGTGGTGATCATCGGCGTCGTGCTCGTCGCGCTGCTCGCCGACGTCCTGGCGCCCCACTCGCCCTATGTCACCGACACGTCCATCGCGCTGAAACCCCCGTTCTGGCAGGAGGGCGGATCCCTCGCCTATCCGCTGGGCACGGATCCCATCGGTCGCGATATCCTCTCGCGCCTGATCTACGGCGCGCGGCTGTCCCTGCTCATCGGCATCATGGTGGTGACGATCTCCATCGTGAGCGGCACGGTGCTCGGCCTCGTGGCAGGCTTCTTCCGAGGCCTGACCGAGATCTTCATCATGCGACTGATGGACATCATCCTCACGCTGCCGAGCCTCCTGCTCGCCATCGTGATCGTCGCGGTGCTGGGTCCCGGCCTCATGAACTCCATGCTCGCGGTCGCCCTGGTGATTCTGCCGCATTACGTGCGCCTTGCACGCGCGGCCGTCATCACCGAGACCTCCAAGGATTACGTGACGGCGGCCCGCGTCAGCGGCGCCGGCACGGCGCGGCTGATGTTCAAGGAGGTTCTGCCGAACTGCACGGCTCCCCTCATCGTTCAGGCCTCGCTCGGCATTTCCACCGCCATCCTGGATGCGGCGGCGCTCGGCTTCCTCGGCCTCGGCGCGCAGCCTCCGGCGCCCGAATGGGGTACCATGCTGGCGGACGCCCGTGAATTCGTGCTCCGTGCCTGGTGGGTCGTGACCTTCCCCGGGTTGGCGATCCTCGTCACGGTGCTTGCCTTCAATCTTCTCGGGGACGGTCTTCGCGACGCCCTCGATCCCAAACTGAAGCGCTGACATCATGGCCCTTCTCGAAATCGAAAACCTCACGGTCGAATTCCCGACCCAGGGCGGCATCATGCGTGCCGTCGACGGCGTGAGCCTGACCCTCGACGAGGGCGAGGTTCTCGGCGTCGTCGGCGAGTCCGGTTCCGGCAAGAGCGTCACGATGCTGGCCGTCATGGGCCTGATCCCGTTCCCCGGACGGATCAGGGCCGACCGCCTCGCCTTCAACGGGCGCGACCTCCTGACCATGTCGGAGAAGGAGCGGCGTCAGCTCACCGGCAAGGACGTGGCGATGATCTTCCAGGAGCCGACCACGAGCCTGAACCCCTGCTTCACCATCGGGTTCCAGCTCACCGAGACGCTGCGCCTGCACGAAGGCATGGACCGCAAGGCGGCCCGCCGCCGCGCCATCGAGCTTCTGGAGCAGGTCGGCATCCCGTCGGCGGAAAGCCGCCTGTCGGCGTTCCCGCACCAGCTCTCGGGCGGCATGAACCAGCGCGTGATGATCGCCATGGCAATCGCCTGCAATCCGAAGCTCCTCATCGCCGACGAGCCGACGACAGCTCTCGACGTGACGATCCAGGCCCAGATCCTCGATCTCCTGATGGACCTGCAGAAGGAGCGCAACATGGCGCTCGTCATGATCACCCACAACATGGGCGTGGTGGCCGAGACGGCGAAGCGCGTCATGGTGATGTATGCGGGGCAGATCATGGAGGAGCGTTCCGCCACTGATCTCTTCGCCTCGCCGCAGCACCCTTACACGGCGGCGCTGCTCGCGGCCCTGCCGGAGCGCAGCGAAGGCGCAACGCGCCTCGCCACCATTCCGGGCGTAGTGCCGGGACTCTACGACCGGCCGAAGGGATGCCTGTTCAGTCCGCGCTGCGCCTATGCGACGGAGCATTCCCGCAACGTGCGTCCCGACCTGCGGCCCTGGGCCGGCGGAAAGATCCGTTGCCACTACCCGCTCGGCGATCCGAACCGGAGCGCCGAAATTCAAGCTGACCATCCTGTCGGAGCGGAGGCCGCATCGTGAGCGCCCCTGTCGTTGAAGCAAGAGGCCTGAAACGCGTCTATGAGGTGAAGCAGGGCCTGTTCAAGCCGCCGGGGCATCTGCAGGCGGTGGGCGGCGTGTCCTTCTCGGTCGAGCCGGGGAAGACTCTTGCGGTCGTGGGCGAGTCCGGCTGCGGCAAGTCGACCCTCGCCCGCATGGTGACGCTGATCGAGAAGCCGACGGAAGGGTCCCTGACCCTCGACGGCATCGATGCGGTCAATCCGCCCTCCAACCGGGCGAAGGATCTGCGCCGCATGGTGCAGCTGGTGTTCCAGAACCCCTACGGCTCGCTCAATCCGCGCAAGAAGGTCGGGACTATCCTGGAGGAGCCGCTCGCCATCAACACCAGTCTGTCGTCGTCGGAGCGGACGGAGCGGGCGCGGGCCATGATGGCGAAGGTGGGCCTGCGGCCCGAGCACTACAACCGCTACCCTCACATGTTCTCCGGCGGCCAGCGCCAGCGCATCGCCATCGCGCGTGCCCTGATGCTGTCGCCGAAGCTTGTGGTCGCGGACGAGCCGGTCTCGGCCCTCGACGTCTCGATCCAGGCGCAGGTGCTCAATCTCCTGCAGGATCTGCAGGCCGAGATGGGGCTCGCGTATCTCTTCATCTCCCACGATCTCGGCGTCGTCCGGCACATCGCCCACGATGTGCTCGTGATGTATCTCGGCCATGTGGTCGAGCAGGGACCGAAGGAGCGCATCTACGCGCGTCCGCTGCATCCTTATACGCAGGCGCTTCTGTCCTCCACGCCCGGCATCACCGGCGTGCGGCGCAAGCGCATCGTGCTGAAGGGAGAGTTGCCCTCGCCGCTCAACCCGCCGAAAGGCTGCGTGTTCTCGACCCGCTGCCCCTTTGTGACGGAACGCTGCAAGGTGGAGCGCCCGCAGCCGCGCCTGCTCGACGGGCGCTATGTCGCCTGCCACTACGCCGAGAACTTCCTGAAGGACGCTGCCTGAGGCGTCCTCATCATGCCGGCAGGGGCAGGCGCTCGACCTGTCCCGTCTCCTGCTTCGGGGGCGCGGCGGAGCCTGCGGGCTTCGCTTCGGCCTCGCCGGTTGCCACCTTCAGGCAGCAGACCACACCGTCGCGCAGGGATGACACGTAGTAGTCGGCCCCGACCATCGAGCGCAGGCTCTCGTCCCGCAGCACCGTGTCATCGGCGGGCCAGAGGCCGACGAGGATCGGCACGTCGGGAATCTTCTTCCGCAGGCGCTTCAGCAGATAGCGCAGGTGAGCCGGCGTGCCGCCGATTTCCAGGTAGCACACGCACACCATGCGCACGCCCGTGACGTCGAGATTGAAGATCGCCGCGCGCGAGACCTCCGCATGGGAGACGGTCCGCGTCCCGAGGCCGTGTTTGCCGAGGAGCTGGGCCAGCATGTCGGCGGCCGCATCGTCGAGCAGGCCACGGCCGGCAACGCACATGATGGCGCCGTCGACCTTCCATTCCTGACCGATCAGGTGCTCGGGCGGAGGCACCTCGACTGCGGGCTCCTTGACGGCCGGCTTCTCGCTCACCGGCGAGGCGACCGGCTCGTCTTCGGTTTCCTCCGGCTCCGGCTCGACATCGTCGTGGCCGTCGAGATCGTGCACCAGCGCCTGCGCGACGTTCTTCACCTGCTCGAGCTGACGGCCGGTCAGGACCCCGCGATTGGCATCGTTCGCCGCCAGCTGAAGCCCTTTCAGGGCCACCTCGTCGTAATAGGAGGTCAGGGAGCGCTCCTTCAGCAGAACCTCCGCCGATTCCAGCGCCTCGTCCGGATCGCCCGCCAGCATACGCTGGTAGAGGTTCTCCGCCGGCGTGAGGGCGGGTCGATCGCCCAGCAGCACATCGAGGAATTCCAGCCTCTCCACATGGCGCCCGAGCACGACGAGGCAGAGCGTCAGGGGCGTGGCGATGAGCAGCCCGACCGGACCCCAGAGCCAGGTCCAGAAGATCGCGGAGATCACGACCGCGAAGGGCGAGAGGCCGGTGCTCTGCCCGTAGACCAGAGGCTCGATGACGTGCCCCATGAGGGGTTCGCTGATCAGGAAGAGGGCTATGGTCATGAGCACCATGGACCAGCCCGGATCGACCGCGGCGGCAAGCAGCACCGGAAAGGCCGCCGCCAGGAAGGACCCGATATAGGGCACGAACCGCATGAGGGTGGTGAAGACGCCCCAGAGAACCGGGCTCGGTACGCCAATCAGCCACAGGCCGACGCCGATGAACACCCCGAAGGCGGAGTTGAGGGCGAGCTGGGTCAGGAAATAGCGACTGAGACGCCGGGCCGCGTCGTCCATGGCGGCGGTCGTGCGATGGAGATCCGTCGAGCCGAAGAGCCGGATCATGCGGTCGCGCAGATCTTCCCGCTGAAGCAGGATGAAGATCAGGACCACGAAGACGATGCCCGTCATTGCAAGCGGATGCAGCAGCGGCACCGCGATGCTCTGGGCGATCTCGAGGGGTGTCGGCTCGCGCTCGTGCACCTCGACCGGAAGCGGCCCGGGTTCGGGCGCCGTAGGGCTCGCCGCGGGAGCGGCCGCCGCCGACGGGGGTGGCTGCGCGTCCTTCGGCTCTTCCTTCACGGCGCTGTTGAATTCCCTCACCAGGGAAGGCAGGCGCCCGATGGTGCCCGCCCGCAGGGCGCCGACCTTCTCCTTGATGGTGGTCTGATATCTGGGCAGATCGGTCGCGAGGCCCGCGACCTGATAGCCGATGACGGTACCGAGCGCCACGACGACCCCGAGGGCGAAGAGGACCGCGATGACCACGGATGGCACCCGGCCCAGACGCCACCGGCGCATCAGATCGACGAAGGGCGCCAGCACGAAGGCCAGCAGGATCGCGATCACCACCGGCAGGAAGACATCCTGGCCCACATAGAGAGCCGCCAGGACCACGACCCCCACGGCTAGGGTCATCAGGCCCGAAATGCCGGGAACGCCAGGAGGCTCGATCTCCGTCTCCGGCGGGGGCAGGGGCGCTTTGACGACACGCATCTATGGATGTCTCTCTCTTTTGGCCGAGGCACAGGTCGGCTGCACGACAACGCCCGGAGGCTCGGATCGATCCTTGGCCGTTTCCTGGCGGGACCGAGCCCCCGCGCTGGGACCTTTTGCCATCTGGGAACGCGAACTTACGTTCCTATGTTTCGTCCATCGCCCGATTTCGCGATTCTCCGCCTCAAATGTCGATCACCCGACGAACACTTCTGATCGGCGCAGCCCTTGCTGCCTCCCCAGCCGCCCATGCCCAGAACGGAAAGCCAAGCTCGATGCCGGTGACGGAACTTCGCCAGACCTTCAGGAGCGGCGGCAGGATCATCGCCGTCGACACCTTTCAGGCCGGCGGGCCTTCGCCTCGTCCGGCCGTGCTGATGCTGCACGGGGCCGACGGGCTGCAGGGCCATGGTCAGTACCGGGAGGGCGCCCGCGGCATCGCAAGCGCAGGATACCAAGTCCACCTGGTCCATTACCTCGATCGGACGGGCGAGCGGCGAGCCTCGTTCGGGACCCTTTTCCAGAACTTCCAGCCCTGGATGGACACGGTCCATGACGCCCTCGCGTGGGTGTCGGGCCATGCGAGCGCGGACCCGAACCGGATCGGGATCGTAGGCATTTCCCTCGGTGCGGCCCTTGGCCTTGCCGTCGCCAGCGCGGATCCGCGCATCAAGGCTCTGGTGAACTATTTCGGCCCCCTTCCGCAGGGCGCCATCGCCCGCGACGCCCGCCTGCCGCCGACCCTGGTCCTGCACGGTGCCATGGACCCCATCGTGCCGGTCTCCAACGCCTATGCCATCGAGGCTCTCCTGCGGCAGCAGGCGGTGCCGCACGAGGTCAAGATCTATCCCGAGCAGGCCCACGGCTTCCGGGGCGAAGCCGAGCGGGATGCGACTCGGCGCTCCCTCGCGTTTCTCCAGAGATATCTGTCCCCTGGCGCCGCAACAGGGCCATCGCCCCTTCCGATGAACGGATGAGGCCGCTAAGTATCGGCCTCGTAAACGACAAGGCGAAGAACACATGACCGCATCTGCCTCCGCCCATTCGGACAATCCTCTCCTTCGTCCCTGGACCGACCCTCACGGCCTTCCACCCTTCGAGAGCATCACACCAGAGCATTTCAGGCCGGCCTTCGATACGGCCCTGGCGGAACAGCAGGCGGAGATCGAGGCCATCGCCGAAAGCGCGGAGGCTCCCACCTTCGCCAACACCATCGAGGCCCTGGAGCGGAGCGGCCTCGCGCTCAAGCGTGTCGGCGCGGTGTTCTTCAACCTCGCGGGATCGCATACCAACGATGCCATCCAGGCCATCGAGCGCGAGATGGCGCCCATCCTGGCCAAGCACCGCAACAGCATCTTCATGAACGAGAAGCTGTTCCGTCGCGTCGACGAACTCCACAGCAATCGCGAGAGCCTCGACCTCGATGCCGAGCAGGCCCGCGTCCTCGACCGCTATCATACGATCTTCGTCCGCGCCGGCGCCCGACTGGGCCCGGAGGAGAAGAAGCGCCTCGCCGCCATCACCGAACGGCTGGCCTCCCTCGGCACGCAATTCGCGCAGAACGTCCTGGCGGACGAGAAAGCCTACAGGCTCGTCCTTGAGGGGGAATCCGACCTCGCCGGGCTTCCGCCCTTCCTGCGCGAGGCCGCCGCGCAGGCGGCGGAGGATGCGGGCCTGAAGGGCAAGCACGTCATCACGCTCTCCCGCTCCAGCATCGAGCCCTTCCTGCAGTTCTCCAGCCGGCGCGATCTGCGCGAGCAGGCGTTCAAAGCCTGGGCGGCGCGCGGCGACGGAAACAACGCGACGGACAACAAGGCCATCATCGCTGAGATGGTGGCCCTGCGGGCCGAGCGGGCGAAGCTCCTGGGCTACGAGACCTTCGCCGACTTCAAGCTCGCGGACACCATGGCGAAGACGCCCGAGGCGGTGCTCGAGCTTCTGAACAGGGTCTGGACCCCGGCGCGCAGCAGGGCGCAGCAGGAGCGGGACGACCTGCAGGCGCAGGCACAGGCGCAAGGCGACAACATCGAGATCGAACCCTGGGACTGGCGCTACTACGCCGAGCAGGTGCGGCTCGCCCGACACAATCTCGACGAAGCCACGATCAAGCCCTACTTCCAGCTCGACCGGATCATCGAGGCCGCCTTCGACACGGCGCATCGCCTCTTCGGCCTGAGCTTCGAGGAACTCAAGGAATTCCCCCGCTATCATCCGGACATCCGGGCATGGCAGGTCACCGGCCCGGAGGGTGCTCCGATCGGCATCTTCATCGGCGACTACTTCGCGCGCTCATCGAAGCGCAGCGGAGCCTGGATGAGCGCCTTCCGCTCACAGGAGAGGCTCAACGGCGAGATCCGCCCCATTATCGTCAATGTGATGAATTTCTCGAAGGGTGGTCCCGGCGAGCCCTCGCTCCTCAGCTTCGACGACGCGCGCACGCTCTTCCACGAATTCGGTCATGCGCTGCACGGCCTCCTGTCGAACGTGACCTATCCGCTGCTTGCGGGAACGAGCGTCCCGACCGACTTCGTGGAGCTCCCGTCGCAGCTTTACGAGCACTGGCTGTCGCGACCGGAGATCCTGCGCCGCTACGCGACCCACTACCGGACCGGCGAGCCGATTCCGGAAGAGCTGCTGCAGCGCCTGATGGCGGCGCGGAATTTCAACCAGGGGTTCGCGACGGTCGAGTATCTGGCGTCGGCCTTCGTCGACATCGACCTGCACCGCCTCGCCGATCCGCGCAACCTGGACGCGGCTGCCTTCGAGAAGGAATCCCTGGACCGCATCGGCATGCCGCGCGAGATCATCATGCGGCACCGCACTCCGCACTTCACCCATGTATTCGCAGGCGACGGATATTCCTCGGGCTATTACAGTTATCTCTGGTCCGAGGTGCTGGACGCAGACGCGTTCACGGCCTTCGAGGAGACGGGCGATGCCTTCGACAAGGACATGGCCGACAAGCTGAAGCGCTTCATCTACTCGGCCGGCAATCTTCGTGATCCTGCCGAAGCCTATACGGCTTTTCGCGGCCGCCTGCCGACGCCGGATGCGCTTCTCGCCAAGCGTGGCCTGACGACGACGCCGGCGGCTTGAGGCGCCGGCTCACGCTCCCGTAGGAGTGCCCTGGAAGATCTCGTCGCGGCGCTTGCCCAGGCGAATCTGCGGCGCGGGCAGCCGAGCCTGCTCCTCTGGTGGAGGGGTCGGGCTGCGACGGAGAACGCTCAGCAGGAAGGCCGCTCCCTTCGGGTCCTTCTTCAGGGCCTTCGCATCGAGCACCGGCATGGCGGATTTCCCTCTTTTGGTACGTGTTCTTCTTCGAGTCGCTACGCCACGCGGGCAAGGGTAACGGTCAAGCTGGCTGCGGGGTTCCGTCAGCGAAACGCGAATCGCAATTCGCTGATCTGCCGGGACACCGCACCAGGCTCCAAGATACACGCCGGGAAGTGGGCCTTATTAGGGCCGTCGGGAAAGCGCTGCGGCTCGAGGCAGAGGCCCGCATGGGGACCATAATGCGCGCCGCCCAGACCCGGCACGGGAATCGACAGCATGTGCCCGTCGTAGAACTGCACGCCGGGCTCGGTCGTCCAGAGCTCCATGGAAAGCCCGCTCCGGAGGGATGTCAGGAGCGCCGCGTGCGCCAACCCGTCCCCCTCCCGCCGGAGCACGTAGTTGATGTCGTAGGAAATCCTGTTCTGCATGAGCTGCGCCGCACCGATCGGGCGCAGGGTCGTGAAGTCGTAGTCGGTATTCTCCACCCGCTTGATCTCCCCGGTCGGGATGAGATCCGGCGCGGTCGGCGTGATGAAGTCGGCCTGGATCATCAGATGATGCGACGAGATGTCGGGGCTTCCGTCCAGGTTGAAGTAGCCGTGCGTGGTCAGGTTGACCGGCGTCGGGCGGTCGCAGGTGGCCTGGAGGTCGATGCGCACCGTGGCATCCTCGACCAGCGTATAGGTGCAGGTGGCAATCAGCCGGCCGGGATAGCCCATGTCCCCGTCATCCGACACCAGGGCGAGGGTCAGGCTGGAGGGCTTGTGGTCGACGATGCTCCAGTGGCGCGTTCCGAAGCCCCTGGAACCACCATGGAGCTGGTTGCGTCCCTCGTTGGCGTCGAGCTTGAAGGTGTGGCCGTCCAGGGCGAAGCGCGCGTGGCAGATGCGGTTGGCGTAGCGGCCGACGATGGCGCCGAAATAGGGCGAATGGGCGACGTAATCCTCGATGGAGTTGAGCCCCAGCACCACGTGCTGGCGACCTCGGGACGTGGGGATGGCGAGATCGCGAATCACCGCCCCCCAGGTCAGCACGCGCATCTCGATCCCGCCGGGACCGGAGAGCGTGACCTCCAGGACGTCCGCTCCGTCGACTGATCCGAACCGCTCGATGGTCATCGCCTATCCTTCGAAGATGTTAGCCCTCATGCCGCGCGTCTCGGCTTCGACCACGAAGAGATGACCCGCCATCGGATCCACATGCGGGTCGTGGCCGATGGCCGCGGTGGTGATGTAGAGGGTCGCGAGGTCCGGACCGCCGAAGGCGCATTTGGTCACCTGCGCGGTCGGCACGGGGACCACCCTCTCGATGGAGCCGTCGGGCGCGAAGCGGCTGATGCGAGATCCGCCCCAATGGCAGACCCAGACGTACCCCTCCGCGTCCACGGCCATGCCGTCCGGATGACCCCAGCCCTTGTCGAACTGCACGAAGCGGCGCGGCTCGCCCAAGCGGCCGTCGTCCAGGTCGAGGGCGTAGATCGTGCCGCCGCTGGTGTCGGTCGCATACAGGACCTGTCCGTCGGGGCTGATCGCCGGACCATTTGTGACGATGAAGCTCTCGAGAAACCGGGTCAGCTCCTTGCCGTCCCAGCGCCAGAACGAGCCGGTCGGATGCTCCTCGTCGTCGTGCATGGTGCCGAAATAGAGGGCACCGTCCGGGCCCACGTGGCCGTCGTTGATCCGGTTGCCGGGATTGTTGGGCTCGGGCGAGACGAGCGGCTCCGCCCGGCCGTCGCGCAGGTGGAAGCGGACGAGGCCCGACTTGAACCCGGCGACGAGAACGTCGGTGTCGGGGGTCAGGGCCACGAAGCCCACCCGTTCGGGCACATCGATCCGGCCATGATCGCCGCTTTCCGGATGAAAGCGCCAGATCCCCGGGTTCTTGATGTCGACCCAGTACAGGGTGTCGGTGCGATGATCCCAGAGAGCTCCTTCGCCGACCATGCAGCCGCTGGGGACCGCCACGTGCGGTGTTTTCGGATGAACGGCCGGATGGGTCATGTCCTGCCCCCATTGATGTCCCTCTGATCGGTTCAGCCATGCGGTAACTCGGCCAAGGGGATCCGGTTCAATCGGACTGCGCCTCCCGGGCGATCCGGGTCGCGAGGGTGACGAGGCTCAGGTCCGATCCGGCCGGCCCCATGAGAGAGATCCCGAGCGGTGCCCCAAGCCGGGAGGCGAGCGGAATGGACACCTGCGGGAAGCCGGACAGGACCGAAAGGCAGAGCAGGTTCAGGGCGTTGTTGCGGTAGTCGTTCAGCGCCTCCTCGCTCTCCGTCAGCAGCGGCGCGACGTCCGGCATGGTCGGCAGCACCAGCACCCCGTCCGCACCGAGCAGCGCCCTCAGGCGCTCGCGGAACACGCTCCTGATGGCAAGCGATTCCGTAACCTGCCGGTCGGTGACCTCGCTCGAGAACTGGAACCGATCGGCGACGCCCGGGCCGAGGGGCGGACGATAGCGCTCGATCATCGGCCCGTCCGTGATCCAAGCCTCCCGGCCCTGGATGTAGCGCATGGCCCAGTAAAGGGTCGCGAAGCCGTCCTCGGCTACCTTCTTCTCCTCCGCTGGTCCCAGCACGGCCTCGATCCGCAGCAGGGCTGGCGCAAGGGCGTCGAGCGCCGGACCGTCGAGCAGCCCGAAGGCATCCTTCGCCAGAACTGCCCTCGGCCTCTGCGGCAGCGGAGCCGGATCTTCGCCCAGCAGGACCTCGCCCACCTGCGCGAAGGTGGCGCCGTCGCGGGCGAAGTACCCGCCGGTGTCGAAGGAGGGGGCGAGATCGTGGCAGCCCTCCAGGCTCACGCGGCCATGGGTCGGGCGGATGCCGAAGAGGCCGCAGTGGCTCGCCGGACCCCTGACGGAGCCGCCCGTGTCGGTCCCAAGGGCGAAGTCGCACAGGCGATTTGATACGGCGGAGGCCGAGCCCGAGGAGGAGCCGCCCGGGATCCGGTCCGGCGCTCCGCCGTTCACCGGCGTGCCGAAATGAGCGTTCTTTCCGCTGAGCGAGAAGGCGAGTTCGTCCGTAATCGTCTTGCCCACGAAGCGGGCGCCTGCGTCGAGCAATCGCTGCACCGTGGGGGCGGTCCGGGTCTTGATTCCCGACATGGCGAGCATGTGGGGCGATCCGTTGCTCGTCGGATAGCCGGCCACGTCGAACAGATCCTTGGCCGCGAAGGTCAGGCCCGAGAGCGGTCCCTGATTGGCATGGGTGACCGGAACGGCCGGATAAGGCATGAAGGCGCGGGCGGGGTCGGCATCGAGCAGCATGGGATCCAGGTCATCGAAAGGAAGGAAGGGACCGCACTTTGTCATCCCCTATGGGGGGCAGCAAGGCGGGAAATCCGCACCTGCTCCGCAATTGGGCTTCCTTCGGGTCGTGATTGGCCCTAAATCCTCGCAAGTCTCCCATGAAGGGTATGAGTGATGGCGAAGGAATCGACGATCCGCTGGCTGGCTCTTGGATTGGCGCTCGCGCTGGGAGCCCCCGTCGCTCAGGCGCAGCAGCCCCCCATCAAGCTGGGCGAACTCAACTCCTACGCCCGCTGGGCCGCCTTCACCGTACCTTACCGCAACGGCTGGCAGCTCGCCCTCGACGAGATCAACGCCAAGGGCGGCGTGCTCGGTCGCAAGATCGAGGTCGTCTCCCGCGAGGACGGCGCCACGACCGGCGACGCGACCCGCGTCGCCGACGAGCTGGTGACCCGCGAGGGCGTCTCGCTGCTGTTCGGCTCGTTCCTGTCGAATGTCGGCGTCGCCATGGCGGACTACGCAAACCAGAAGAAGATCGTCTACGTGGCCGCCGAACCGCTGACCGACGCCATCACCATGGCGCAGGGCAACCGGTACACGTTCCGCGTCCGTCCCAGCAACTATATGCAGGTCGGTATGCTGGTGGAGGAGGCGAAGGCCTCCGGCGCCAAGCGCTGGGCCATCGTGGCGCCGAACTACGAATACGGCCAGTCGGCTGCGGAAGTCTTCAAGCGCCTGATCAAGGAGCGCGTGCCCGGCGCCGAGATCGTCGCCGAGCAGTATCCCGCCCTCGGCAAGATCGAGGCGGGCGCGACCGCATCGGCCCTCGAACAGGCCAATCCCGACGGCATCTTCAACGTGCTCTTCGGCCCCGACCTCACCCAGTTCGTCCGCGAGGGCAACACCCGCGGGCTCTTCGAGGACAAGACGGTGCTTTCTCTCCTCACCGGCGAGCCCGAATGGCTCCTGCCGCTTAAGGACGAGGTGCCCGAAGGCTGGACCGTGACAGGCTACCCGTGGGACGAGATCAAGGATCCGAAGCACAAGGCCTTCGTGGACGCCTACCGGGCCCGGTTCAACGAGACGCCGCGCCTCGGCTCGCTTCTCGGCTACATGGTGCTCCACATGATCCGGGACACGATCGAGCGGGCCGGCTCCGTCGAGTCGGACGCCATCGTCCAGGCCTTCAGGGACGCAAAGTTCGACACGGTCATCGGACCCGTCACCATGCGCGGCATCGACCATCAGGCGACCATGGGCGCATGGGTCGGCAAGCTGGTGCTGAAAGGCGCCACCGGCGGCATGACCGACTGGACGTACAAGGACGGTACTGCATTCCTGCCGACCGAGGCCGAGGTCAAGGCCGTGCGGAAGGACTGACGGGTTGAGGGCCGGGCACGGGATCATCCTTCCTGCGCGGGGAGGATAGGAGCGAGCGATGGATCCCTCCTTCATCGTCATTCAGGCTCTCAACGGGCTTGCCAGCGCCTCCTCGCTCTTCATCACGGCCTGCGGCCTGACCTTGGTCTTCGGCGTCACGCGGATCGTCAACTTCGCGCACGGCTCCCTCTACATGATCGGGGCCTACACGGCCGCGACGCTGGTGCCCTGGCTGCTCCAGCTCTATTTCGGCCCAGTGACGTTCTGGGCCGGCATCCTCGCCTCGGCGCTGGTCGTGGGCCTCATCGGCGTCCTGCTCGAGGTCCTGCTCCTGCGGCGCATCTATGGGGCGCCGGAACTGTTCCAGCTGCTCGCCACCTTCGGGGTGGTGCTGGTGATCCAGGATCTGGTGGTGCAGGTCTTCGGGCCGCAGGACATTCTCGGCCCCCGCGCGCCGGGATTGCGGGCGCCGGTCGAGATCCTCGGACGGCGGTTCCCATCCTACGAACTCGTCCTGATCGCCGCGGGGCCCGTCGTCCTCGGCCTCGTCTGGCTTCTCCTGCGCAAGACCCGTTTCGGCGTGCTGGTGCGCGCCGCAACGCAGGACCGGGAGATGGTCGCGTCGCTCGGGGTGAACCAGGCAGTGCTCTTCACCGGAACCCTTTTCCTCGGAGCTTTTCTGGCGGGGCTCGGCGGGGCGCTGCAGATCCCCCGCGTCGCCGCCAATACGGGCATGGACCTGTCGATCATCGCGGAGAGCTTCGTGGTCACGGTGGTGGGCGGCATGGGCAGCGTCCCCGGCGCGTTCCTGGCCGCCCTCGC
>DASQMJ010000067.1:0-12564 GCA_035645535.1 Microvirga sp.
TTTCGCGACGGTGACGCCGTCCTTGGTGATGCGGGGCGCGCCGAACGACTTCTCGATCACCACGTTGCGGCCCTTCGGGCCCAGGGTGACCTTCACCGCGTCGGCGAGAATGTCGACGCCGCGCAGCATCTTCTCGCGCGCGTCGGTGGAAAACTTAACTTCTTTAGCAGCCATGCTTCGTCACTCCTTGAGACGTAACGATGTGCGACTCTCGATGGATGGTAATGGGTCTTAAGCGGCCTTCTTCTGGGCGGCGCTCTTCTCGACCACGCCCATGATGTCGGATTCCTTCATGATCAGGAGATCTTCGCCGTCGATCTTCACCTCGGTGCCGGACCACTTGCCGAACAGCACGATATCGCCCACCGCGACGTCCAGGGCGACGACCTGGCCAGCTTCGTTCCGGGCGCCGGGACCGACCGCGATGACCTCGCCCTGCTGGGGCTTCTCCTTCGCCGTGTCGGGAATGATGATCCCGCCCGCCGTCTTCTCTTCCGCATCGATCCGCTTGACCACGACGCGATCATGCAAAGGACGGAACTTCATGAAGCTTCCTCCAAAGATTTCAGTAGGTTAACCAGCGACGCGGGTCCCCTTTGGCCCCCGCGCGGCGATAATTTGGGCGGACAAGCTTCACCGTTCAAGGGGGTTCCGAAAAATTTTTAGCACTCTCGACCAGAGAGTGCCACCTTGGCTGTCAGCAGCCACCGGGATCTGCTGCTAACACATTGACTTTACTAAAGTTTTATCCAAGTAACCTTGCCCGTAGGGCGCACTTCTGGTCCAATTCCTCGGTCGATACAGAAAGGGAGCGCCCTTATGCAGGTGTCGCCGGATTTCGTCCGTCAGCTCCAGGGCTATGGGCTCACCACGGCCCATATCTTCTACCGGATCCCGGACCATCGCTCGCTCGTGCAGGAATACGTCTGGCAGGACTACGACATCTTCCCGAAATTTCCCGCCCTGACGAAGTTCCTCACCTTCTGGGAGGAGAAGCTGGATGGGCCGCTCCACTCGGTGACCGTGGCCCATGCGCGGCTCATCCGGCCGGCCGAGATGCGGACCATCGATGGGGAGTACCGGCTGCAATAGCGCCTATCCGCCCTTAGCCTGGAAGAGCATCGGCCAATCGTCGGAGAGGACTCCCCGGCACGAATCCATCATGCTCAGGCGCATCAACCTGAAACCGGTCCCATCCCAGGCCCAATCGGCCGAGACGCCGCAATCGCCCAATCCTCTGCCCTTGGCGAACGCATAGATCGTCATGCCGTCATCGGAGAGGCCCGGCGAGGTCAGCACGCCAGGGTCCCGTTCCGAAATCAGACCGGGCGCCGTGAAGGCGGCGAGCTTCGGCTTCCCCTGCCCGGCAACGAAGAACTTGTAGTCGAAATTGTAGGCGGCCGGACTGGAGCACAGCCCCCACAGGGTCATCGACGGCGAGAGCCGGACTACCATGTCCGGGTAGTCCCTGCAGGATTCCTCGCGAGGGCGGGCGATGCCGGCCGGCAGCGGCGGCTTCGACTGGGAGACGTCGGTCATCCGCTTGGCAGCGACGACCGGCAGATCGGGAACGGGCGGAATCGCGGTGGCAGGCGCATCGCCCCTGCGGGCGAGTGCCGTGACGGTGCCGACCCGCTTCTGCTGGTCGTCCATGTAGAGGAGCGCAGCGGCGGAACCTGCCAGGGAGATCGTGCCGACCGCCGCCTCCCTCGATCCGTCGAGGAGCTGGACCTTCAGGCTGGTGCCATTGCGAAGGGCCGCCACGAAGGCGGCGACGCTGCCGGCAGGCAGGCGGGCGCGGACGATGTCCTCGTCTACGCTCGCCGTCAGGGGCTGTGCCGGGAGTCCCGGGATGTCCTTGCCGTCGAGGGTGAGCTTCAGGCCCGCGGAACCGTCGACCTTGACGCCGTCGTCTAGGATCATCGCGAATGCGATCTCCGGGGCGGCATCCGCCGCCCCCGTCCGCGTGATCTTCACGTAGGGGCCGAACATTCCCTCGTCGGGCGAGAGGCCGAGGGCCGTGCAGTTGCGGATGTTGTCGCAGCCGACGCTCCAGTCCTTGAACGACTTGAGCGGCTGCACCTGCATCGTGGCCGCAGGTTTCGGCTGGGCCAGCGCCGGTGCTGCAAGGGTGGAGGCCAAGACGGCCATTCCGATGTGAAGGCTGCGGCGCATCGATGCTTTCCTGTCTGCGATTGACGTCCCTGTGGGATCAATAGTGTGGCGGCGGCGGTTCGGGTGTCGAGGGCGCACCCGCTTTGTGCTCCGCTTCCTGCACGCGATCGAGCAGATTCGCGACCTGCCGGGTAAGCGTGTCGATCTGCTTCCACTGGGCAACGACGGTCTTGTTCAGGTCCTCGATGATCTCGTCCTGGTAGGCAATGCGGATTTCGAGCGCGTCGATGCGCGCCCCGAGAGCCTCTTCGTCACTCATGGGATGAAGCATCCTCCTCTCGCTTCGCCGAGGCCGGACGTTCGACCAGCCCGTGGCCGAGGGCGACGCGCTCGTCGAACACAAAGCACTCGCCCTTCCAGCGGCTTTCCGCCTCCGGCACGTCCTCGAGATATTTCAGGATCCCGCCCTTGAGGTGGTAGACCTCCTCGAAGCCCTTCGAGAGCATGTAGGAGCTCGCTTTCTCGCACCGGATTCCGCCGGTGCAGAACATGGCGATCCGTCTGTGCTTCGCCGGATCGAGCTCGTTTGCGACGAAGTCCCGGAACTCGCTGAAGCGCCTGATCCGCGGGTCGACGGCACCGTCGAAGGTGCCCATCGCCACCTCGAAGTCGTTGCGGGTGTCGAGGAGCACGATATCCGACCGGTCGAGGAGCGCGTTCCACTCCTTCGCCGACACGTAGGCGCCCACCCTCCGGGTCGGGTCGCCCTCGGGGCTCCCGAGTGTGACGATCTCTTTCTTGAGCCGCACCTTCATGCGCCGGAACGGCATCTCGGCCGCGGTGGAGAACTTGAGCTCCAGATTGTCGAGGCGCCCGCCGAACAAGGGGCCGGTCCGCAATTCGTCCACAAGGGAATCGATGGCCTCTGGGCGCCCGGCGACGGTGCCGTTGATTCCCTCATGGGCCAGAAGCAGCGTTCCTTTGAGCCCGAGACCGTCGCAGAGCCGGCGGAGCGGCTCGCGGATCTCGCGAAAATCGGGCAGCGGGATGAACTGGTAGAAGGCGGCAACTTTGCAGGTCATCCCTGTGCTTTAGCAGCAGGCCCGCCGCCGGAAAACCCGCATGGCGCCGCGACATAGCGCTTCGACGCAGGAGAGGCCGTCGGACACACAGACGAAGACCGCTTTTAGTATTCCCGCACAGTTTGGCTCACTTCCGTCGCAAATACCCAAGCAACAATACCTTCCTTCTTCAAGTTATTCCCATAACAGCGTTACGTCATAGGACCGCCATATTCATTAAATGACTCTTAATAGGCCAGGAGACTTGAACACGACAATGAACAAGACACTCAGGATGATTGCAGCCTCGACGCTCGTGCTCGGGGTCATGATCGGGGGAGCAGAAGCCCGGAAGGTGTCCTACGAGATCAACGGGCAGCGGTTCACCTACGACACCAACGATCCGGAGCAGGTCGCCTCCGCCCGTAAGCGGATCGAGGCTGCCAACGCCGCGGATGCCGCAAAGGCCAAGGCCGACGCGGAGCGCGCCCGCAATCCTCTCGCGGCGACCTTCGGGTCGCAGGCGCAACGGGAAGCCGCCGAGGCCCAGGCGCGCCTCCAGCAGGTCCTCACCGAGCAGGCGGCAGCCGACGCAGCCCTCAAGCGCCGCAGGGCCGCCCAGGCGGCCGCCCGGGAGGAGGAACGCAGGAAACAGGCCGAAGCGCAGGCCCCCGAACCCGCAGCCGTCGAGAGTGTGGCAGCGGAGTCCACGGCACCGGCTCCCGAGACGAACCCAAAGCCTCCGGAGGCGGAGCCTCCGGTTCGTTCGGCCGCCGAGGAACAGGCCCCCTCACCGGTCCAGCAGGCGGATGCCGCCGTGACTAAGCCTGCCGCCACGGGGGGGGCCGTCCCTTCGACGATCAAGTCCGTGTCGTTCGATGTGGGCTCCGGCATCAAGACCACCGTCATGACGGACGGCTCGATTCACGAGGAGCCGTTCGACAGCGGCACGCTGGCGAAGCTCGAAGCCGATCCGGAGGATGCCGAGAGCCTGAACGCCTTCGTCAAGCAGTTGCGCAAGGCGGTATCCGTGGAGACGACCGGCTCCACCGTCTCAAGGGCGACGCCTTCGCGCTGAAGCATCGGACCCGAAAGTGGATTTGCACTTTCGGGCTCGATCTGATGCTCTCATTGCCGTGCGTCAAAGCTTCGGCCAGGGCCGCTTCGACGGGCACATCTCCTCCCAGGCGCGGCTCAGCCGCAGCACGCCCACGTCGTCGAAGCGGCGCCCGGTGATCTGTAAGCCGATGGGCAGGCCGGATGCGGTGAAGCCCGCATTGACGGAGGCGGAGGGCTGGTCCGACATGTTGAAGGCGACCGTGTAGCCGATGTGCTCGAACGGCTCCTCCGGATTGTGGATCGGTGACGCGAGTTCCGCCGCATAGGCCGGGATCGGCGCGACCGGCGAGAGCACGAAGTCGAACCAGTGCGTCGCCGCGATGGCCGCGTTGCGCATGACCAGCATCTGATTCATGCCCTCGTAGACCCGCGCCCCACTGAGCGCCTTTCCGCCCTCGGCCCATTGACGGATATAGGGCAGCACCCGCGACCGCTCCTCCTCTTCGAGCGCTCCGATGTCCGTCCAGGCACGCTGGCGCCAGAAATCGTCGAGCCCGTCGAGCATCTTGCGGGTCACGAAGGGCGGGACCTCCTCGATCGCGGCTCCGGCGTCGGCGAACAGCTTCACCGCGGTCTCGATGCAGGCACGCACCTCCGGGTCCAAGGGCATGCCGACGCCGGCCTCCATCATCACGCCGATCTTGAGGTCCTTGATGTCGATGCCGAGGTCGAGCCACGGAAGGTCCTGGTAGGGCAGGCTCATGGCGTCGCGCACGTCTGGGCGCGAGAGACTGCGCATCATCAGCGCCGCGTCCTGGACGGTACGCGTCATCGGCCCCGCCACGCGGCCGTAATAGGCCGGATCGATGGGGATGCGGCCAAAGCTCGGCTTCAACCCGAAGACGCCGCACCAGCCGGCCGGCAGGCGGATCGAACCGCCGATGTCGGTGCCGACATGAAACGGCCCATAGCCCGCGGCCGCGGCAGCGCCCGCCCCTGCGGAGCTGCCACCTGGGTTCTTCGACAGGTCCCACGGATTGCGGGCGAGCGGATGGAAGCTCGACAGGCCCGAGGAGAGCATGCCGTAATCCGGCATGGTGGTCTTGGCGAGAATGACCACCCCGTCCTCGCGCAGGCGCGCGGCGGGCGGCGCATCCTCCGCGGCCGGCGTGAGATCGCGCGCCGCGGTGCCGAGGGGCACCGGCGTGCCCTTGGTGGCGATGTTCTCCTTGATGGTCGCCGGAACCCCGTCGAGCGCCCTCGCCTCGCCGCGCATCCAGCGCGCCTCCGACTCTCTTGCGGCCCGCAGCGCACCTTCGGGATCGAAGGCGTAGAGGGCTTGGAGCTTCGGTTCGTAGTCTTCGATGCGCGCGATCACCGCCTCCACGACCTCCACCGGCGAAACGTGCCGGCGGGCATAGCCCTCGAGCAGGGCGGAGGCCGTCCAATCGGCGAGGTCGGCAGGCTCCCGGCTGTCTCGGTACGACGAGGTTTGCGCGCTCAATTCTGGTCTCCATCGGGCGGAATCGACGAAGATCATGCTGCGCCATTGCCCGCGCAGCGTAAACGGCGCCTAGGACATGGCCCGCATGCCCCTTAAGCGATGCCGTCAAAACAGGCTCGCCTGCACCTCTTGTGGCCGAGCCCCTGAAGGATCGGCCTCTGCGGACCGGATCCTGCGCTCCAGCTTCAGCAGGAAGTCCTTGCGCGGCTGCCCGCCGCCATATCCGGTGAGGGACCCGTCCGCCCCGACGATGCGATGGCACGGCACCACGATGGCAACCCGGTTCTGCCCGTTGGCGCGCCCGACTGCGCGGCTCGCGCCGGGACGGCCGACGATCCTGGCCAGTTCGCCGTAGGAGCGCGTCTCGCCGAACGGCACGCGCTGGAGCGCCGACCAGACCTCCTGCTGGAACTCGGTGCCGGGCAGCCAGAGCGGCGTCCCGAACCGGGTCAGCCGTCCGGCGAAATATTCTCCGAGCTCCTGCTCGATCCGGTCGAGATGCCGGTTGCGTCCCGGCGCGACCGCGTAGCCGTAGCGCTCCTTGAGTTCCTCGATCTCTGCCGGCAGAGCAGGCCTGTCGGTGAATTCCAGCAGCGAGAGCCCACGCTCCTCCGCCATCGCGATCATGGGGCCGAGCGGGGTGAGGATCCGGGCATATTGCATCAGCGTCATTTCCCGGCCCCGGCCAGGGGTCGTGCCGAGGGTCTGGCGGAAGGCGTCCCGGAAGCCGCTGAGGGACTCATAGCCATGGTCGTAGGCGGCTCCGTCGATGCTCTCTCCGGCCCCGATGCTGCCGAGCGCCAGCCCGAGGCGCCGCGCGCGCACATAGGCATGGAAGGTCATACCGAAATTTTCCTTGAACCAGCGCCGCAGGCGCACCGGCTCGATGGCCCGGGCGGCGAGGTCCTCGTCCGTCCAGCGTCGCGCGGGCGCGGCCTCGACCTCGCGCAGGAGGACGGCGACCCAGTCGGGCGCAGCGCCTTTGGGTTCCAGCGGCCGGCAGCGCTTGCAGGGACGGAAGCCTGCCGTCAGCGCATCCTCCGCCGTGCGGTGGAAGACCACGTTCTCCGGCTTCGGCTTCCGGGCCGTGCAGGTCGGGCGGCAGAAGATGCCGGTCGTCTTCACGGCGGTATAGAAGACGCCGTCGAAGGCGGCGTCGCAGGTCAGCATGGCGCGGACCATTTCGGATCTAGGAGGGAG
Organism: Microvirga sp.; assembly: GCA_035645535.1. Lineage (GTDB taxonomy): Bacteria > Pseudomonadota > Alphaproteobacteria > Rhizobiales > Beijerinckiaceae > Microvirga. Next base: position 6,940 of record DASQMJ010000067.1, read on the forward strand.
CTGGGATATCGTCATGAGGGGATCCTAGCAGGGCGCATCCCCGCCGCTCCACCGACAAATGAACATCGAATTCCGCGCCCTGCCGGCATCGTTACGTCCTTCGGTACCTCCGCAGGGGCGACTTTTCCGCGGAAGCGCCCTATACTGTTTTTCAGAGTGCAGGTCGCGTGTGCCGACCTTTCGCCTCGGCACGGCCTTCCGTGACCTGTGACCGCTCCAAACCCGGTTACGGAGGAATGGTATGGCTCAGTTCCATGTGATCGCCGGCGCTGACGAGATCCCGGCCCATCCTGTCGTGCGCAAGATCGGCCCCAGGGACCTGAAGGAAGCCCTGTCGCGAGGCTTCGACGACTTCTGGGCGATGCCGTCCCATCTCCTCTTTCTCGCTCTTATCTACCCCATCGCGGGCGCCTGCCTCGCGGCCTTGACCTTCACCAACAACGCCCTTCCCCTGCTCTATCCGCTGGCATCGGGCTTTGCCCTGCTCGGCCCCCTGGCGGCGATCGGCCTCTACGAGATCAGCCGGCGGCGGGAGATGGGACTGGAGCCCACCTGGCAGGATGCCTTTGCGGTGCTGCGCTCGCCCTCCATCCCCTCCATCATCGCGCTCGGCGTGCTGCTGCTGGTGATCTTCCTCGCCTGGATCGGCACCGCCCGCATGCTCTACGAGGCCCTCTTCGGCTACGCGGCGCCAGAATCCTACACGCGCTTCGTCAACGAGGTCCTCACCACCTCGCAGGGGCTACAGCTGATCGTCCTCGGCAACCTGCTCGGACTCGTCTTCGCAGTGGTGGTCCTGAGCATCAGCGTGATCTCGTTCCCGTTGCTCCTCGACCGGGACGTGGGCGCAGCGGTCGCCGTTCAGACCTCGATCCGGGCGGTCGCGACCAATCCGCTCACCATGGCCCTGTGGGGCCTGATCGTGGCGGGCGGCCTCGTGCTCGGCTCCCTGCCGGTCTTCGTCGGCCTCGCCATCGTCATGCCGGTTCTGGGCCACGCCACGTGGCACCTCTACCGTCGGGTCGTGGAGCCCCCGCCGCCGCGCGAAGTGCTCGGCACCGAGCGGATGCAGGCGCAGCCCTGACGGTCAAAGCATAGGAGGAGGCCTGGGGATGTACGGGATCACGCCCCAGGCTGGAAGAACAGCATCCGCGACAGAAGGGTGTAATCCGCCTCCAGCGCCATGATGGCGACGAAGACCAGCACGGCCGAGACGGGAACGAGGATGGCGTAGACGAGCGCCAGCCGCTCCCACGCCATGTGCATGAACACGGCCACGATCAGGCCTGCCTTCAGCATCATGAACAGCAGGATGAGCGAGTAGCGCAGCCCGCCCTCCAGCTGGAAGTAGTCGACGAGATACGAGAAGGCACTGAGGACGAAGAGCCACCCCCAGACCACGAGGTAGAGCCGGATCGGATGTTGCTGCCCCTGGTCGTGGCCCTGCGCATGCGCCGTGCCGTGTGCCGTTGCCTGTGCCATGGCCGTCCTCACCACAGATAGAAGAACGCGAAGATGAACACCCACACCAGATCGACGAAGTGCCAATAGAGGCCCATGATCTCCACGGCCTCGTAGCGACCCTTCCGGCTGGTGAAGAAGCCTCGCCGCTGCGTATCGAAGTCGCCCCGCCAGACCTTGCGGGCGATGATCAGCAGGAAGATGACCCCGAAGGTCACGTGGGTGCCGTGGAAGCCCGTGATCATGAAGAAGGACGAGCCGAACTGGGCGGCGCCCCAAGGATTGGACCAGGGCCGGACGCCCTCGTGGATGAGCTTGGTCCACTCGAAGGCCTGCATCCCCACGAAGGTGGCGCCCAGAAGCGCCGTCACCAACATGAGGGTTGCGGTCTTCTTCCGGTCGCGCCGGTAGCCGAAGTTCACCGCCATCGCCATGGTGCCACTGCTGGAAATCAGCACGAAGGTCATGATGGCGATCAGGATCAACGGTAGCGTGACGCCGCCGATGGTGAGGGCGAAGACCTCGCTCGCGTTGGGCCACGGCACCGTCGTCGACATGCGCGCCGTCATGTAGGCGATGAGGAAACAGCTGAACACGAAGGTGTCGCTGAGGAGGAAGATCCACATCATCGCCTTGCCCCAGGAGACGTTCTTGAACGCCCGCTGGTCGGAGGCGAAATCGGCCGCGACGCCTTTCAGGCCGGGTTGGGGCGCATAGGCCTCCGCGGTGGTTCTCGGCAGTGCGGCTTCCGCCATGGGCCGTCCCTCCCTCAGGTCAGCAACGCGCGACAGATGTCCACGAACTCGTCCGCCCAGCCGGTGAGCAGGTTCATGAGGACGAGCCACACCAGGAGCAGGAAATGCCAGTAGAAGGCGCACAGCTCCACGCTCAGCCGGATGCGGTCGGCATCCTCGCTGCGCCACGCCCTGTCGACGGTCCGGCCGAGACCGACTAGGCCGCCGAGCATGTGCAGGCCGTGCAGCCCGGTGATGAGATAGAAAAAGGAATTCGCCGGGTTCGACGTCAGGAGATATCCGGCCTCCTCGAGCTGCCGCCACACGACGAGTTGCCCGACGATGAACGCGACCGCGAAGGCACCGCCCGCCAGCAGGCAGGTCCTGACCACGTCCGCTTCGCCCCGTCTGGCGGAGACGACGGCCCATTGCAGCGCTACGCTGCTCATGATCAGCATGCCGGTGTTCGGCCAGAGCAGCCGCGGGGTTGGGATCGAGCGCCAGTCGCTCATGCCCATCCGCATGGAATAGGCGCTGACGAACAGGGCGAAGAGCGCACCGACGACAGCGAGAAAGACTCCGAGGCCGACCTTCGCGGCCGGCAGGCCCAGGGCGCCGCCCCCCGGGAACTCGCCGGCCAGCCCCTCCTCCAGCCAGGGCTTAGCGGTGAGCCGCTGCTTCGCCAGCCACCACGCTGCAAAGCCGATGAGCCCCATCAGGAAGACGACGATGCTGGTCATGAGGCCGGCTCCGGCGCGGCCCGGGCGACCGTGGGCTGGTTCTGCGGCACGAAGTCCTGCTCGGCGCCCGGTACGCTGTAGTCGTAGGCCCAGCGATAGACCACGGGCTGCTCCTTGCCCCAGTTCCCGTGCGGCGGCGGGGTCTCGGGAGTCTGCCATTCGAGCGTGGTCGCCCGCCATGGGTTTCCGTCCGCCTTCCTGCCCCGGTAGAGGCTCCAGACGAGATTGAAGACGAAGACGAGTTGCACCGCCCCGACCACGAGGGCCGTGACCGTGATGAAGACGTTCAAGCTGTTGGCGGAGGCCGGCACGAAGGCGAGGTCGGCCGTCTCGTGGTAGCGCCGCGGCACCCCCATCAGGCCCAGGTAGTGCATGGGAAAGAAGATCAGGTAGGCGCCCAGGAACGTGACCCAGAAATGCAGCTTTCCGAGGGTGTCGTTCAGCATCCTGCCCGTCACCTTCGGATACCAGTGGTAGATCGCCCCGAAGATGACGAGGATCGGCGCCACGCCCATCACCATGTGGAAATGGGCGACCACGAACATGGTGTCGGAGAGCGGCACGTCCACCACCACGTTGCCGAGGAATAGCCCCGTGAGGCCGCCGTTCACGAAGGTGACGATGAATGCAAGCGCGAACAGCATCGGCACGGTGAGATGGATGTCGCCGCGCCACAGGGTCAGGATCCAGTTGTAGACCTTGATGGCGGTCGGAACGGCGATGATGAGCGTGGTGGTGGCGAAGAAGAACCCGAAATACGGGTTCATGCCGCTCACATACATGTGGTGCGCCCATACGATGAAGCTCAGGGCCCCGATGGCGAGGAGCGCCCACACCATCATCCGGTAGCCGAAGATGTTCCGGCGCGCATGGGTGCTGATGAGGTCCGACACGATGCCGAAGGCCGGCAGTGCCACGATGTAGACCTCGGGATGACCGAAGAACCAGAACAGGTGCTGGAACAGGAGCGGCGAGCCGCCGTTGCGCTCCAGCGGCTGCCCCATCTCGACGATGGCCGGCATGAAGAAGCTGGTGCCCAGAACCCGGTCGAACAGCATCATGACGGCGCCGACGAAGAGGGCCGGAAATGCGAGGAGCGCCATGAAGCTCGCGGTAAAGATGCCCCACACGGTGAGCGGCATGCGCATCAGCGTCATGCCTCGGGTGCGGGCCTGCAGGACCGTCACCACGTAGTTGAGGCCGCCCATCGTGAAGCCGACGATGAAGATCATCAGCGACACGAGCATGAGGATGATGCCCCAGTCCTGACCGCCGGGCGTGCCCGAAAGGATCGCCTGCGGAGGATAAAGCGTCCAGCCCGCGCCGGTGGGACCGCCCGGCGCGAAGAAGCTCGCCACCAGCACCAGCACCGCCAGCAGGTAGATCCAGAAGCTCAGCATGTTGACATAGGGGAACACCATGTCCCGAGCCCCGATCATCAGCGGGATGAGGTAGTTGCCGAAGCCGCCGAGGAAGAGCGCCGTGAGCACATAGACCACCATCATCATGCCGTGCATGGTGATGAACTGGTAATAGGCGCCCGCATCGATGAAGGAGAAGACGCCCGGGAACCCCAGCTGCAGGCGCATCAGCCACGACAGCACGAGCGCGATCAGTCCCACCGCCAGGGCGGTCACGGAATATTGGATCGCGATGACCTTGGCGTCCTGGCTGAAGACATATTTCGTCACCCAGCTGTGCGGGTGATAGAGCTCCATATCCTCGGTTTCTGCCGGCGCACCGACGTCGGCGGGACCAAGCGGGACATCGACCATTACCCTGCTCCCCTCGCTGCCTGCCAACGGGGCCGGCGTCATGCCGGTCCCACGGGCTTCCTGACGTTTCCCCTGCCCCGCTGCGGTCGTTCAATTGGCCGGCTGCGACAGCCGTGCGAACGTCCGTTCGGACTGTTCCTTCAGCCAGGCCTGGTATTCAGCCTCCGTCTGCACCACGACCGTGCCGCGCATGTGCGGATGCCCCACGCCGCACAGCTCGGCGCAGAGGATCTCGAAGGTTCCGGTCCGGGTGGGCGTGAGCCAGAAGTAGGAGACTTGGCCCGGCACCAGGTCCATCTTGGCCCGGAACTCCGGCACATAGAAATTGTGCAGCACGTCAATGGAGCGCAGCAGCGCCTTCACGGGCTTGTCGACCGGCAGGCGCAACTCGCCTCCCTCCACGATGACGTCGTCCTGCCCGGCAGGATCCTCCTTGTTGAGGCCGAGCGGATTCTCGGCGCTCACGTTGCGGGTGTCGGAGGTGCCCAGCTTGCCGTCCGCTCCCGGGAGGCGGTAGCTCCACTGCCATTGCTGGCCGACGATCTCGATATCGGTGGCATCCTCCGGAACGGTGATGAACTGGTTCCAGACGAACAATCCCGGCGCCAGCATGGCGGCGACGCCTGCCGCCGTCACCCAGGTGAGCCACCATTCGAGGCGCTTGTTCTCCGGCTCGTAGGCGGCCGTCCTTCCTCGCTCGTGTCGGAAGCGGAAGATGCAATAGGCCATGAACAGGACCACGGCGACGAAGACGAAGCCCGTGATCCAGAAGGTGATGATGATCGTGTCGTCGATATAGCGCCAGTTGGATGCGATCGGGGTCCACCACCAGGGGCTCACGAGGTGGAACAGCACCGAGCCGAGGGCCACCAAAACGAGTATGATCGCTACAGCCATCCCGGATTCATCCTTGCC
>DASQMJ010000068.1:0-196825 GCA_035645535.1 Microvirga sp.
GATGCCAATCACGCGTCGCATTCCAGCCTCCACTGTCATCCAAGTCGATGGAAGCGGTGGGGCGACACGACACCTACGGATCCGCGCTCTCAGCGCAACCGGGCGAGTCGCAGAGGCGGCCAGCTACTAACGCGAGCTCGAAGCTCATGCTTATACGAACGGCCTGCCCGCACCTTCATGCTCCCAGTGCCTCTGTCCCGGATGCTCGCAGCATACGCCATGATCGAGACCACAGCAGGAATATTGGCACCGTGTGTCTCATACCGGTTACCAACATGCTCGACCAACATGCTCGAGCGCCTCAACGAGGAGATCAGGACACGCACGTATGTGGTGCGGATCTTCCCCAATGCGGCCTCATGCGGCCGGCTGGTGCGGGCGCTGGCGGTCGAGACGCATGAGAACTGGCTTGAAGCTCACCGCTACCTCAATATGGAGGATCTCAAGGAGCACAAGAAAACCCACTCTTCGCGAAGCCGCTTAGCCAACCTGCTCGGCCGCCCCGCTTTGCAGAACTTGACGCACACAATCACTCAGATTGTCCAGGATCGCGTACCCCGCTTGGTCGAACCCGGGATCCAACGAGGGTTTAGGCTGGCGCAAGCACGAGACCTGGTTTGGCGAGCGTATCGACCCGACCGGCGCCGTAAATGGGGCGGATTGAGACGCTCTACACCGCACCGCCTGCGGGCAGTGGTGTGATCTGACGAGATGGGGCTGATGAGCACCCGGAACTACGCGGGTCGTGTGTTGGTGCAGACAAAGACGCGACCGGCCGAGCGCGAAGCAGGAGATCGACTACGGTCGCCGCGCCGAGGGTTACATCTTCGGGGCGTTCTGCCCCGCAACCGGCGAGGCCTTCACCCATCCTTGCCCTGGTCGCGGCGCCGCACAATGGGTGGACTGCCTGGAGCACGTTGAGCAGGATCTCGTCGATGCGGCTGCGCTGCATAGCGATGGCCTTCGCCTCATGTAGGTAGGCGGCCACAGCCGGTCGAGGGTCCAGGGGGGTCGAGCAATGCGGTGACGATCACGATGGCCATCTGGTCGGCCGAATAGGAGAGCGGTCCGCCCAAGCGGTGCCAATCCTTGAGCGCTTCCAAGCCCCTCGGCATTGAAGCGGTGGGTGCGCCTATGCACAGTCCCGCCATCGGGACCGACCCGGCCTCATCGCCGAGGCGCTCTCGCCGCAACTGGCACGTCAGATGATTTGGGCCCGTTGTACCCTCTGGGCCAGAGCGGTGCGGGAGTGAGCCAGGCGCTTGACGGTCGTAAGCTCGTCCGCGCCTAAGTCCCACCAGCAAGTCAGTAGGCCATGCTTGTACCCCCTGAACATGATGGATGTACCACTTTGGGCTGGTGATCGAGCAGGCTAAACCTCGTTGAAATGCACTTGCCTACGTTCAGGTGTGCAAGCAGCCCTCTCGGCAGAGTTCATACGGTCCCAAAACCGAAATTTCCATGGAGAGCCGCCGCGTGTTTCCAGGGTCTACGAGCACGATACCTGGCTTGTCGGCCAGTTCCCCTTCGAAGTCGACCGGACTGGCATAGCCCTGCCAGGGTTCGATACAGATGAAACCTGCGCCAGGCTTCGTCCAGATGCCCAGATGCGGCATGTTAGGGAAGGTGATCTTGAGCGAACGCTGGCCCGGAACGCCGTATTCGACGGCCCGGCTTGAAACGCGGTCGAAGACCAGCGCACCCTCATCGAACAGCTCGTCCTGCAACCTCAGGGTGTCGCCCCTGACAGGCGTCTGGCGGGTACCCAGGCCGAGGAGACCGTCCACGAGCGGGCGCAACGGTTCGGTTTCGGCCCGTTCAAAGCGGATCTCGTGCTCCTCCCGACCGCCGCCATAAGGCAGCGGCCAGCGGAACGCCGGATGGAACCCGAAAGAGACTGGCATGACCTGCGGGCCGGTGTTTCGGATAGAGGCTTCAATTGTTAGTCTGGACCCGTCGATCCGATATGTGACCTCCAGTTCGAAATCAAACGGATACTGCTGCCGTGTCAACGGGCTCGCGCGGAGCCTTAGGCAGCAGCTCGTCTGACCCGTCTCCACAACTTCGAATTGCGAGTTTCTGGCAAATCCATGCTGCTTTAGGCTGTATTCTGTTCCGCCGATGAGAACCCGGTCACCTTTCAGGCGCCCGACGATCGGGAACAGAAGCGGTGACCGTCCCGTCCAAAATGCCGGATCGCCATCCCACAGGAGGTCATGCCCCACCTCATCGCGGAGGCGGACGAGTTCCGCGCCGAATGGCGAGATCTGGGCTTCGAGGTGGGGACTGGTGAGGGTGATTGACACGGGATACGGGTTCTTTGTTGCCGGGAGCGCCACTTTGGCGGCTGGGGCGGCTCCGTTCAAGATGGAAGCGGACGGTCACCCGTTTGGTCGGGAGAGGCGCCCGAGCCGTTCAAGTCATAGAAAGGGCAGTTCGTCATGCGCAAGGACTCGGACAATGCATTTGCGGCATTTCCGGGCGGTATCGGATCGTACCGGAGCCCCATCTGAGAGGCTTGGGTTCGACAGCGCATTGAAGAGATGGCTCAGGCATGGGATAAGCAGTTCGCTTCGAGCGGCCAGGAACGTCGCTTGTCGGGAAACTGTCACTAAGCACGAGGCATCATGAAGCGGTTTCTTGTGACCGGGGGTGCCGGGTTCATCGGCTCGGCGGTTGTCCGGATGCTCATCCGCGACACGCCGCATCAGGTGCTGGTGGTCGACAAGCTCACCTATGCGGGTAATCTGGATTCCCTGAAACCTGTCGCCAACAATCCCCGCTACGGGTTCGAGCGCGCCGACGTGGCGGATCTTGAGCGGATGGGTTCCATCATCCAGTCCTACCAGCCCGACGTCATCATGCATCTGGCGGCCGAGAGCCACGTGGATCGTTCCATCGACGGGCCGGGCGAGTTCGTGCAGACGAATGTGGTCGGCACCTTTGCCCTGCTTCAAGCCGCCTTGGCTTACTGGCGGGGACTTTCGCCCGAGCGCCAGAGTGCATTTCGTTTCCACCACGTCTCGACCGACGAGGTGTTCGGATCTCTCGGCAGGGAAGGATTCTTCCACGAGGACTATCCCTACCGGCCAAACTCCCCCTATTCCGCCTCGAAGGCCGCCTCGGACCATTTCGTGCGCGCCTGGCATCACACCTATGGACTGCCGGCGCTCGTCACGAACTGCTCCAACAATTATGGCCCCTATCACTTCCCCGAGAAGCTCATCCCGCTGACCATTCTCAATGCGCTTGAGGGGAAGCCTCTCCCCGTCTACGGCAAGGGAGAGAATGTCCGGGACTGGCTCTATGTGGATGACCATGCCAGGGCTCTGATCCTGGCGGCGGAGCGGGGGCGCCCAGGCGAGACCTACGCCATCGGCGGACACAACGAACGCCGGAACATCGATGTCGTCCGCGCGATCTGCGCACTTGTCGACGAACTGGCGCCGAATGCGGCCATCGGTCCTCGCGAGGGACTGATTACATACGTAGCGGATCGGCCCGGGCACGACCTGCGCTACGCCATCGATGCCTCCAAGATCGAGCGAGATCTCGGCTGGCGTCCAGTGGAAACGGTTGAGACGGGTCTCCGCAAAACCGTGGAGTGGTACCTGACCAATCGCGATTGGTGGGAGCGGGTGCGCTCGGGCGTGTACTGGGGCGAACGCCTTGGCGTCGTCGTCTAATCCGAGGTGTCTCGCGTCCTTTGAACCGGCAATGTTCTGGAGCTTAAGAGTTGTAAAATGGTGACTGTCGAGCCGACAATCCTGCCGGACGTGAAACTCATACGCACGAGGGCATTTACAGATTCGCGCGGCTACTTCGTCGAAACCTACAACCGGCAGGCTTTCGCCGCGGCAGGCATCGCCGACGAGTTCGTCCAGGACAATCTCTCCGTATCCACCCAGGCCGGTACGATACGCGGTCTGCACTTTCAGATCGCGCCGTTCGCTCAAACCAAGCTTGTGCGGGTGGGGCATGGCCGCATTCTCGATATCGCGGTCGACCTGCGCCGCTCATCCCGGACCTACGGCCGGCATGTCGCCATCGAGTTGAGCGGCGAAGACGGATTGCAGCTTCTGGTGCCGATTGGTTTCGCACATGGCTTCTGCACTCTCGAGCCGAATACAGAGGTTTCCTACAAGGTTACCGCGCATTACTCGGCGGCGCATGATCGTGGAGTGGCCTGGGACGATCCGGCCCTCGGCATAGATTGGCCCGTGGAGCCGGGCCAAGCGATCCTGTCCGAGAAAGACACCAGGAATCCGCGTCTGGCCGATCTGCCGGCTTTTTTTCCTTGATGGTCTTGTTCCATGCGCATGACCGTCATTGGCAAGGAAGGTCAGGTCGCCCGCGCCCTCGCCGAGCGCGCGCCTGCCCACGGCGTGGAGCCGGTTTTCCTGGGGCGGCCCCAACTCGATCTCGCCGACCCTTCCGGCATCGAGGACATCCTGGTCGAGACAGGGGGCGATCTCGTCGTGAACACGGCGGCCTACACGGCCGTGGATCAGGCGGAGGCCGAGGCTGAGCTGACGGAGGCCATCAACGGCATCGGCGCGGGGGTGGTCGCGGGTGCGGCAGCCTCCATGGGGGTGCCGGTCATCCATCTCTCGACCGACTACGTCTTCGACGGCGCGGCAAGCCGTCCTTATCGGGAGGACGACGAGCCGCGCCCTCTCGGCGCCTACGGAGCCTCCAAGCTCCTGGGCGAGCAGGCGGTCGCGTCAGAGGCGCCGGATCACGTGATCCTGCGGACCGCCTGGATTTACAGCCCCTTCGGCCGGAACTTCGTCAAGACCATGCTCCGGTTGGCTACGGAGCGGGATGAAGTCGCCGTGGTCGCCGATCAGCACGGGTCGCCGACGAGTGCTCTCGACATCGCCGATGGGGTCATCGCGGTCGGCCGCAATCTCCTGACGAAACGGGATGATGCCCGCCTGCGCGGAGTCTTCCACATGACTGGATCAGGCTTCACCAGCTGGGCCGAGTTCGCGTCAGAAATCTTTCGGCAGGCGGACCGCTATGGCGGCCCAACCGCCCGAGTCCGCCGGGTCGCCACGGCGGACTATCCCACGTTGGCGAAGAGGCCCGCCAACTCAAGGCTCGACTGCGCAAAGTTGGCAGCTGTGCATGGGGTGGTGCTTCCTGACTGGCGCGTTTCCCTTGAACCATGCGTCAGGCGTCTCATCGACGAGACCAAAACCCGGGAGGCTCATCAATGAAGGGTATCGTCCTGGCCGGCGGTTCGGGGACGCGGCTGCATCCGATGACCTACGTCACGTCGAAGCAGCTCTTGCCGATCTACGACAAGCCGATGATCTACTACCCGCTCACCACGCTGATGCTGGCGGGGGTGCGGGATATCCTGATCATTTCGACGCCTGACGACCTGCCGAAGTTCAAGCAGTTGTTGGGGAGCGGCGAGCGCTGGGGTATTCGACTATCCTATGCGGAGCAGCCGAAACCGGAGGGCTTGGCGCAGGCCTATGTCATCGGTGCCGAGTTCGTGGCCGGAGGACCATCGGTCCTGATCCTCGGCGACAATGTCTATTTCGGCCACGGACTGCCTGATCTCATGAAGGCAGCTCGTCAGCAGGATCTGGGCGCAACGGTCTTCGCCTATCATGTCGCCGATCCCGAGCGCTACGGTGTGGTCGAGTTCGGCTCCGACGGCCGCGCCGTCTCGATCGAGGAGAAGCCCACAAAGCCCAAATCGAACTGGGCGGTGACCGGACTCTACTTCTATGACGAGCAGGTGGTGGAGATTGCCGCCGGTCTCAAACCTTCCGCCCGAGGAGAATTGGAGATCACGGATGTGAACCGCGCCTACCTCGAACGGGGCCAGCTGCACGTCCAGCGCATGGGACGCGGCTATGTTTGGCTCGACACGGGCACGCCCGACAGCCTCGTGGAGGCGGCCGAGTTCGTGCGGGCGCTGGAGAAGCGTCAGGGCTTCCGCATCGCCTGCCCGGAGGAGATCGCCTTCAACCTGGGCTGGATCGACCGGGAGCAACTGGTCCAACTCGGGCGCGAGCTCGCAAAGAGCAGTTATGGACAGTATCTTCTGCGCATCGCAGATCAATAGAGCCACCGGTCGTTCCTATCGAGGAATGATGTGACCTGACAGCGTTCGCTTCCAGGGGCTCGCTTTCCCGAAGGGGAGGGGCCGTCGCGGAGCCTGCGCCCCAATATACAAGATCTTCTGTCGCTTGGCTTTCGCGGCTCGCCGATGATCATCCTGGGTTTTGGTGGACGCACAGATCTCGTGGGCCGGTCCCAAGTTTTCCAACTCGTCTGCACCACCGAGTTCGAGCGCCCGAATGTGCTCGGCGATCCAGCGTTCGCGCACTCCGTCAATTTTTCGGCGACAGATCACACACACGCCTGCGGTCCTCTCCCAGACCTGAAGCCGTCGATGTGGCGTGAGCTTTCGCCGGCGTGTGGTCCCCAAGTACTCAACTTCGACGAACGCCATGGCGTGCCTCCGTCACAGAGCGGCTCGTGGGGAGGAGCGATTGTCATCGTCACCCCAACGCCCTTCGTCTTTGAGATGGGCAAGAATTCGCTGAAACAGACATTCCCATTGGGCACGCTGGGCTTCACAGGCGGCAATCAGGTCTGACAGCTGACGCTCGCGTTCTGGATCCGCCGCAACCAAATGCGCCTGGACCCCGAGGGAAGCGACCGTTGCGGGCGGTTCAGCCGCCCGGACGCTGAGAACATCCGCTTGTCGCCGAGGACAACGATCAGAACGTGCTTTGTTCATTGCATGGCCTCCGAGTTGATATCTGCCCCGTCAGCGAACTCGATTGAGAAGCGGGCCTGAGCGAACCAAAGTTCGCCCAGCACATGGCGGCAACAATACAGTCGAAGTAATAAGCCATGGCCGCTCGTCCGGCGTGAAGAGCATGATCTGGTTTTCGCTGCAAAGTATAGTATTTATTATAGGAAATTTTCGTTGAATGTCAATAATTCTGGTGTCTTATGGCTCTGTAATACTTGATAAATTTTGTATGCATTTTAGCGCGGTAATGCGCCGTAGGTCGCGTGCAACTACTTGGCGGCCTACCTCCATCCATTCACGAACAGCCCCCCGGGCGTTAGTTGAGTGTCACGAACCTGCAGGCTGGAGCGAGCGGCGCCATCAGAATCCTTCTGTCTTTGCATCTACGGCTGCCCCGGGCAGTGCCGATTCCAGCCATCCATTGACGGCGTTGCCTCTGCCACGATCGTAGCCCCCATAAGTGGGAACGAGATCCGCAATGGAACCAGGGCTGCCGGTGCTCCGACGTGCTCCTGAACGTCGGTTGGCTGCTCCTCGATGATGTCGTCCTGCCCGTCCGAATCCTTCGCCAATTGGCGCTTTGCGCCATCGGCCCGTTGCCCGAACCATGACCTCTCGGACCAGTGCACCCTCGGTCCATGCCTTGGGTGCCTATCCTGGCCTTGGGCTCGCCACGGAGAGCACGGACCGATCCGATCTGAATGCTACAACGGGGCCGCACCTTGCACGATGCACGCCCTGGCCGTCGTTTAGACGCCGCTCCCCGGAGTGCATCCATCGATTGGGCGATGATGTCGGCAGAGCCGAAGAAAGTTCAATCGCAGATTCTGCGGTCACTGGATCGAAACGCCCGCCGCTGCTCCGATCGCCTGTATGGTTCGTGTGTCGAGCTTTCCCGTCACCGGCAGCCCATTGGAACGCTCGAACGCTTCGATGGCTTGACGGGTGTTGGGACCGAGCACGCCATCCGCCTTCAGCTCGGCAACACCGAGCTTCGTCAGGGCCTCCTGGATGGCACTCACTTGCGCCTTCTGCCCCGACAGCGGACGGTTTGATCCGGCTTCGGAAACCGCTTCATTGCCTGTTGATGGATTCGTCAACGCCGCTAGCTGCGATCGCACTTGTGCAATCGTCTCCATGAGTTGCGCCCGGGCCTGTTCCAGGGTCTTAAGTTGCTCCCTGTCTGAGGCAATCTGCCTTTGAAGCTGCTGTAGGTCGCCGGCGCTTTGAACCAGCTGGTTTCGCTCGGCCGCAAGCTGACTGCGCTCAGCGCTGACCTGTTCGAGCTGGCGACGAAGTTGAGCAAGTTCAGCATGGATGGCGTCTTCCTGCGACCCCGCCGAAACAGCCGAATAGCCGTACAAACCCCATCCGATCAGCGCGATTGCCCCCAGTGCACCACCGATTCCTTTGTTGGCCGTTATTGCGTTTCTACCCGCTTTCATACACTAGCCCCTATAGCACTCGAGACGATACCTAACTAGTCTCATGTGTTATATCGTACGATTGCGCGCGATGAGACCGCCACCGAGGCGAGCAGTCTTCCTTTTCCGCTAAGAGTGGCCGGTTTATGGCATCGCAATGCAGCGACGTCGTCCCTCAACATGGTCCACGGGTACGGACGGCTATGAGGGTCATTTGTCTACCAAACCAGGGTTGGCATCGCCAGCGCCACGGTAACGACAAATCGCCGATCTCTAGGATTGGGGCCAGCTCATCGCCTGGGGTGAACACCGCGCCACCGATCCAGACCCTCTCAACCCTCTTGCAATGCGCGCACTGTCCTCGACCATGGGACATCGCCGCAGCCGCCAGTTTCAGTCTCGGTCAATATGGCCGGATGCTCGGCAAACCGTACCCGCGCCACCTTAGCCACGGCTCTCGGGTTTCATATCCTCCAACCCGTCTTCCGTTGCAGGCTCTAACAGGGATCGCAGCAATTCAATCGCGTCTGCAGCCTCGATGAACAGCGCTTGAGCCTCCGCCGCAGGGATGCCGCCATCATGCTCGGCGGCCGCCTTGAGACGGTCAACGATATCTGGAGCTGGAACCGTACGGCGGATGCGAGACAACGTTGCTACCTTGATCGACTCCCGAAGGACGGTCTGTCGCGACCCTATGGCCCCAGCCTCTGAGGTCAAGGCGATTTCGAATTCGGTAGGCCAATCGCACGCCCAGTCAATTCTAGCAAGCTTATGTCATAAAATAACAATACAGTAATCTCGACTCAGATATGACGCAAGTCGTCGAATAGGTTGGACACTCTCCGGTCGAGGGCAGGGCAGAGGATACAGAAGGTGACAGATGGTGACAGATGGTTGCACCCTGCAACCATCTGTCACCTTCAGGGTGCAACCATCCCTACTAGGGAGTTCACGTCACCGTCTCGGTTAAGGGGGCCCTCGGCACAGTTGCGCACTATCCCGAACTATGCCAAAAGTACGTCGTCCGAAATCTCTTGGAGCACGCACGAACGCACAACTCTGTCCGCTGGTCCGGCCACCGATCCTGACGATCCTGGCCGCAGCTTAGATCCGACAGCCATGGCGTCTCCGCCTCTCACGGCGGTGATCGATCTTGAATGCGCGGATGCTAACCAACCCGCAGCCGTTCTCGGCCGCACAGCGACAGAGGATCTTCGTGATGAATTCCCATCTCCCAACCGGCCCACAGCAACCCGCACTGGAAGACGAGCGCATCAAGCGTCCGCCGTCCGGCCACGAGATTTTGGTCACCCTGAACAAGCTCGGGATGCTGTTTACCAAGCGTCCGCTGGCTCTCGGCGAGAGTGAGCAGGACTACGACAACCTCTTGGTGAGCGTGTCGGCTGCCGTGAGGCCCGGCGACGCCATTGAGACACTGTTGGTCAAGGACATTGTCGAGCTGCGATGGGAAATCATGCGCCTCAGGCGCATCCAGGCCAGCATCCTGATGACGGCGGCCAAGTCGGCTTTGTCGCGTCTGTTGCAGATCGAAGACACTGGGCCGAGCAAGGGCGGTCGCGTGCTTACCGTGCCGGAGTTGTTGCAAGGCTTCGTTGATCGCGATGAGAAAGCGATAGCCGCAGTCGAGAAGGTTTTGGTTCGCCGGGGCAAGGACTTGGATGCGATCCTGGCCGAGGCCATGGTCAACAAGCTTGATGAGATTGGCCCGATCGAACGGATGATTGCAGCCGCGGATGGTCGTCACAGCAGGCTTCTCCGGGACATCGATCGTCGTCGCGAAGCAGACGCACGCCGCCTTCGCATCCGCTATGGCACCTCCGGAAGGTGACATTGCGTCTTTTGGACCAAGGCTATGCACCGATGACTTCGCCGCGAAAAATTGCCGCCAACCGCGCCAACGCGCAACGCAGCACTGGCCCGCGCTCAGCCGCGGGCAAAGCATCGTCGCGCCGCAACGCCACCAAGCACGCTCTTTCGGTTCCAGTTTCGGCCCTGCCCGGGTTTGCCCAAGAGGTGGCGCAGTTGGCCAAGCAGCTTGCCGAGGGGCGTGAGAACTACCTTGTCCAAGAGGCCGCAACCCGTGTGGCCGAGGCGGCGATCGATGTATTTCGGGTTCGCAGGGCCCGCCTCCAGATTCTGGAGGAGCTCATAAGCGCTCTCGATCAGCCGCCGCCACCGGTCGCGAAACGCATGCCGCCCCGTCCATCGCTGCCGCGTCCGCCATCGAAGAGCGAGAACTCGCGCGCTTACGACCAAGGCGGAGGGGCCGCGGTGACCGCGCTTAGCAATGCATGGCTTCGCGAACGTTGTCGAGTCGAGGCTGAGGTGCGGCACATCCAACAAGAGCATCGCATGGCTCAACAACGGGTGAAACAACACTCACAGCAACTCCGGGCGAGCTGGACCCGGCTTGAGAAGCTTGAACGCTATGAGCGCCAGGCTCTGTCCCGCCGGCGCACCGCCATCAAGGCTCTGATGGCCTTAGAAGAACAGGCCATGAGGGCTTGTGAAGGCGAAGAATAAATTTGGCGGAACGAACCAACTTGCGTCCGAAAGACAGGCTCAGGGAGGACGGCACAGGCCGAGCACTCGTGCTCCCATCAAGTGAGCGCCTGCATGGCGGCGTTACGCCAAGCGATCAGCCCGTGCCGGCTAAATCCCGGGCAGACGTTCCGTCGTGCAAACGCGGGACAGCAGCAGCCTATCGTCCAGCGTTTAGATAAGCTTGACAGTTGGAGCGCCAACGTCAGCCTTGCTGGTGGGCCGTCGATTCACTTGGCGTGTGGAGCGAAAAGTTCGGTTTTGGCAGAACGAACCCACCATAGTTCCGACCTGCGCGCGTCAGTGGCCTTTTCGGTTGTCCGAGAGCCCGTGGAACGTTCACCTGGTCCACTCCTCCCACACCCTTGTTTTATCCCGGACAACCCCATCTTAGCAGGAGACCCGCCGCCCGGCGGGTTCATCTGCAAAAGGTGCGACGTGTCAGCCCATCAACCGACGGGGCCTTCAGCCCCGCCCATCGATTATCAGGCCCTGTTCGATTCCTCGCCGAATCCCTACGTGCTGCTGGCGCCTGATTTCACCATCCTGGGCATGAACGAGGCCTACCTCCGGGTGACGATGCGGACCCGGGAGGACATCACCGGACGCAACATGTTTGAGGCGTTCCCGGGGGAGGGAACCAGCATCGACATGCTGCGTGCTTCCCTGGAGCGGGCCCTGGCCACCCGCAAGCCCGACCACCTCGCCCTGATCCACTATGACATTCCCCGGCCGGACGGGAACGGATTCGAGGAGCGGTTCTGGAGCGCGACCCATACGCCCCTGCTCGACGAAAGGGGCGAGGTGTCCCACATCCTCCAGCACACGGTAGACGTGACGGAGTTGCACCGGCTCCGGCTGGCGGCGCGGTCGGCCCATGGGCCGGCGGGCTTGGAGGCCCAGGTCGAGGGCGACGTCCTCCGCCGCGCCCAGGCCGTCCAGGAGGCCAACCTCACCCTCGACGCGGAGCGCCGCCACCTCCGGCGCCTGTTCGAGCAGGCGCCCGGCTTCATGGCCATCCTCGCAGGGCCCCAGCACCGGTTCGAGCTGGCCAATGCGGCCTACGGGCAGCTCGTCGGCCACCGCGACGTGGTCGGGAAGACCGTGCGCGAGGCCCTGCCCGAGGTGGAGGAGCAGGGCTTCCTGAAACTCCTCGACACCGTCTACGCGACCGGGCAGCCCTTCGTGGGCCGCGGGCTCCGGGTGGCGCTGCAGCAGGCGCCCGGGGCGGCGCCCGAGACCCACTACGTCGACCTCGTCTACCAGCCGATCCTGGGGGCGGATGGGGCCGTGTCGGGTATCTTCGTCCAGGGCCACGACATCACGGAGCGCATCCTGGCCGAGCAGGCCCTGCAGGAGAGCGAGCGCCGGTTCCGCACCCTCGCCGACGCGATGCCGCAGATGGTGTGGTCGACCCGTCCGGACGGATACCACGACTATTTCAACGCCCGCTGGTACGAATTCACGGGCATGCCTGAGGGCTCGACGCACGGGGAGGGATGGAACGACATGTTCCATCCGGACGACCGGGAGCGGGCTTGGAAGCTCTGGCGGCATTCGCTCGAGACCGGCGAGCCCTATCAGGTCGAATACCGCCTCCGGCACCGCAGCGGGCAGTATCGCTGGACCCTGGGCAGGGCTCTCCCGGTCCGCAATGCGGCCGGGGAGATCGAACGCTGGTTCGGCACCTGCACGGACATCACCGAGATCAAGGAGGTGGAGGCGGCCCTCCAGGCGGCGAACGACGAGATCCAGCGCTTCGCCTACATCGTGAGCCACGACCTCAGGGCCCCTTTGGTCAACATCATGGGCTTCACGAGCGAGCTGGACACCACCAAGACGGCGATCGAGCGCTACCACCGGGCCGTGCAGGAGCGCGCGCCCGACCTCGTCACCCAGGACGCCCGGATCGCCATTGAGGAGGATCTGCCGGAGGCGATCACCTTCATCCGCACGTCCACCGCTAAGATGGACCGGCTCATCGGGGCCATCCTCAAGCTCTCCCGCGAGGGGCGGCGGGTCCTGACCCCGGAGCCGGTCTCGATGCGCGATCTCCTGGCCGCGTGTCAGCAGAGCCTCGGGCATCAGCTGGAGGAGAGCGGCACGGAGTTCGTCGTGGAGAGCGCCCCGGACATCGTCAGCGACCGGCTCGCCCTGGAGCAGATCTTCGGCAATCTCATCGACAATGCCGCGAAGTATCTCGATCCGTCCCGCCCGGGCCGGATCGTCGTCCGGGGCCATGAGGCCGGCCCCTACGTCCGCTATGAGATCGAGGACAACGGCCGGGGGATCGACCCGAAGGATTTCGACCGCATCTTCGACCTGTTCCGGCGGGCGGGGTCGCAGGACCAGCCGGGTGAAGGCATAGGCCTGGCGCATGTGCGATCTCTTGTGCGGCGGCTCGGAGGGACTATAAGCGTGTCATCGCAGCCGGGGCAGGGCTCGACCTTCACGGTCCTTCTGCCCAGGCAACCCTATCACTCGTCAGAGGCCGCCTAATGCCCCAGCATCAGTCAGTCACTATCATCATGGTCGAGGACGACGAGGGGCACGCCCGCCTGATCGAGAAGAACATCCGGCGGGCCGGCGTCTGCAACGAGATCCGCCATTTCCTGAGCGGCACAGCGGCCCTAGACCATCTGTTCGATCCTGCGATCAGGAATGACGGTCCGCTTCTGGTTCTGCTCGACCTGAACCTCCCGGACATGAGCGGCGTCGACATCCTGGCGAAGCTCAAGAAGGACGAGAGGCTGCGCCTCGCCCCTGTCGTGGTCCTGACGACCACCGACGATCAGCGCGAGATCCAGCGCTGCTACGATCTCGGGGCCAATGTCTACATCACGAAGCCGGTCGAGTACGAGACCTTCTCGCAGGCGATCCGGCAGCTCGGCCTCTTTCTGTCGGTCATCCAGATCCCCGAGGCCTCGTGAGCGGGACCTTTCAGCCGTCGGCGAGGCGCATCCTGTACATCGATGACGATGCAGCGCTGGGGCGGCTCGTCGAACGGACCCTCACGCGCTACGGGTTCGCCGTCATCCACGCCCAGTCGGGAGACGAGGGCCTGAGGCACCTTTCGTCGGGCGCGTTCGATGCGGTCGCGCTCGATCACTTCATGCCCGGCAAGGAGGGCCTCGAGGTTCTCGCGGAAATCCAGCGGCTCTCGGATCCGCCGCCGGTCGTCTACGTCACCGGGGCCGACGAGGGCCGCATCGCGGTCGCGGCTCTCAAGGCTGGGGCGTCGGACTACGTGATCAAGGACGTGAGCGGCGCTTTCCTGGACCTTCTGCGCACCTCCCTCGAGCAGGCGATCCAGGCCAAGCGTCTGCGGCGGGAGAAGGAGGAGGCCGACCGCAGGACGCAGGAGGCACGGGAACGGGCCGAGATGTTGCTGCGCGAGGTCAACCATCGCGTGGCGAACAGCCTCCAGCTCGTCGCCTCCTTCGTGGCGATGCAGCAGCGGGCGATGAAGTCGGACCGGGCCGCGTGGGACGCCCTGACGGAGACGCAGGGGCGCATCACGGCCATCGCCCAGATCCACCGCCGCCTCTACACCTCGGAAGATGTCCGGTTCGTCGAGATGGACACCTACCTGAGCGGCCTCGTGGAGGAGCTTGAAGGCATGATGCGGGCCGCCGGGCGCGAGCACAGGATCGTGCTGCAGGCCGAGCAGGTGCGGGCCCCAACCGACAAGGCCGTCTCGGTCGGCGTCATCGTGACCGAACTCGTCACGAACGCGTTCAAGTATGCCTATCCGGAGGGCCGCACCGGCGACATCCGCATCGTCCTCGCCTCGCGGGACGACCGGGCCTCGCTCGTGGTCGAGGACGACGGCATCGGATGGCGCGGCAACGGAGCCGCGCAGGGAACGGGGCTTGGGACGAAGATCATCCAGGCCATGGCGACGAACCTCCAGTCCTCCCTCGAATTCGACGCGAGCCACGCCGGCACCCGCGTCGCGCTCGTGTTCCCCGTCTGATCGAGGCTCAGAGCGCGCTGCGGACGTCCTGGCGATGTGCCCGCGAGGCGAGGAAGATCGCCACGAAGCATGCCGCCATGAGGAGTACGATCGTCGGTGCCGGTGCGCTGTCGACGTAGAAGCTGAGATAGACGCCGAGCAGGGACGCGAGGACGGCGATCGTCACCGATGCGGTCAGCATCCTGCCGAAGCTCTTCGTCAGCAGGAACGCGATCGCGCCGGGAATGATGAGCATGGCGATGGTCAGGATGATGCCCGTCGCCGTCAGCGCTCCCACGATGGTGAGCGACAGCAGGCTCAGGAAACCGAAATGGAGCAGCCGGACCGGCAGCCCGATGGCGCGCGCATGCTGGGCGTCGAAGGCATGGGCGAGCAGATCCCGCCACTTCAGGCACAGGGCAGCCACGACGAAGGCCGCTATGACCCCGCTCTGGAGAAGGTCTGCCCATTCCACGCCGAGCATGTCGCCGAAGAGGATATGGTCGAGATGCACCTCGGTCTCGATCTTGGTGTAGAGGACGATCCCGAGCCCGAACATGCCGGAGAACACGATGCCCATGACGGTGTCCTCCTTGATGCGGCTGTTCTCCTTCAGATAGCCAGTCGCGAGGGCGCAGAACATGCCGGATGCGAATGCGCCGACCCCAAGCGGCAGGCCCGCGATATAGGCGAGAACCACGCCGGGCAGCACCGCATGGGAGATCGCGTCGCCCATGAGCGACCAGCCCTTGAGGATCAGGAAGCAGGAAAGGAGGCCCGTCGGCACCGCCACCAGGAAGGCGATGACGAAGGCATCCCGCATGAACGGCAGGGTAAGGGGCTGGAGGAGCAGGTCCAGGAGGTCGCTCATGGACTTGCCTCCGCGGCTTCCCGGGCCTGTCGCCGGGCGGCGAGCAGCCCGTGCTTGGGCGCGAAGAGGAACGCGGTCAGGAAAACGGCGGTCTGGAGCACGATTATGACGCCGCCCGTGGCGCCGTCGAGGAAGTAGCTGAGATAGGCGCCGACGAGGCTCGAGAGCGTGCCGATCGCGACGCTGATCAGGATGAGCCGCGGGAAGCGGTCCGTCAGCAGATAGGCCGTGGCGCCTGGCGTCACCACCATGGCGATCACCAGAAAAGCCCCGACGGTCTGGAGCGCCGCCACCGTGCAGGCGCTGAGCAGGGTGAAGAACAGGGCCTTCAGGGCATTCGGATTGAGGCCGACCGAGCGGGCGTGCTTCTCGTCGAAGAAGGTGACGAGAAGGTCCTTCCACTTCAGCAGCAGGATCGCGAGCGAGATGCCCGCGATGATCACGAGCTGCAGGGTGTCCTCAGGCGTAATGGCGAGCACGTTGCCGAGAACGATGGTCTGGATGTCCACGGAGGTCGGCGAGATGGACACCACGAACAGGCCAAGGCCGAAGAAGGAGGTGAAGATCAGGCCGATGATGGCATCTTCCTTCAACTTGGTCCGCTGGTTCAGAAACAGCATGGCGCCTGCCGCCAGCCCGCCTGAAATGAACGCGCCGACCGAGAAGGGGAGGCCGAGCATGTAGGCGCCTGCCACGCCGGGAACGACCGAATGCGACAGGGCATCCCCGATGAGCGACCAGCCCTTGAGCATGAGGTACGCCGACAGGAAGGCGCAGACCCCGCCCACGAGCGCGCTCACCCACATGGCGGTGATCATGTAGTGGTAGGAGAAGGGCTCGGCGAGCAGCGCCGTCATGGCCGTTCCCCCTCAACGACGTCCGGCACGACCGGCCTGGCCTCTTCCCCGTCCCTGTGCCGGTCGTAGAGGACGAAGGGCCGCTCGTCGTCCGACAGGATGCCGATAGGCTGGGGACCGAGCGCCCCCGCAGAGAGGACATGGTGCCGGAGAACCCCGCCGAACGCCTGCTCCAGGTTGGCCTGGGTGAAGACCTCCGCCGTGGGGCCGGCGGCGAGAACCGTCCTGTTCAGGAGCACCGTGCGGTCGCAGAACTCCGGCACGCTGCCCAGGTTGTGGGTGGACACCAGCACCACGCGGCCCTCGTCGCGCAGGGTCCTGAGAAGGGCGATGATCGCCTCCTCGGTCCTGACGTCGACGCCCGTGAACGGCTCGTCCAGGAGAATGACGCGAGCTTCCTGTGCCAGGGCGCGCGCGAGGAAGACGCGCTTCCTCTGGCCGCCCGAGAGCTCACCGATCTGGCGCTTGCCGAAATCGGCCATGCCGACGCGCTGGAGCGCTGCGTCCACTGCTTCCCGATCCCGGCGGCGGGGGATGCGCAGCATGTTCATGTGACCGTAGCGGCCCATCATCACGACGTCGTAGACCAGCACGGGGAAGTTCCAGTCGACCTCTTCGCTCTGGGGCACGTAGGCGACGAGATTGCCCTTGAGTGCCCGGGCGACGGGTTGGCCCAGGATCGAGATCGTGCCCGTCGAGACGGGCACGAAACCCATGATCGACTTGAACAGAGTGGACTTGCCGCTGCCGTTGACGCCCACGAGTGCGGTGATCGTACCGGCCGGAATTCCGAAGCTCACATTGCGCAGCGCCGTCTGCCCGTTGCGATAGGTGGCCGTCACGCCCGTGACCGCGATGCCGGAAGCCGTTCCGCCCGGAGGGGCATTCATGTAGGCGTTCATTCGGCCAATCCCTTGACGATGGTCTCGGACGTAACGCGCAGGAGGTCGAGATAGGTCGGGACCGGGCCGGAGGAATCGCTCAACGAATCCACATAGAGGACGCCGCCGTACTTGATGCCGGTCTCGCGCGCGACCTGTCGGGCGGGATCGGGCGAGATGGTGCTCTCCGAGAAGATGACCGGGATCTTGTTGGCGCGGACCGCGTCGATGACCTTGCGCACCTGCCGCGGCGTGCCCTGCTGGTCCGCGTTGATGGGCCAGAGATAGAGCTCCTTCAGGCCGAAGTCGCGGGCGAGATAGCTGAACGCGCCCTCGCTCGTCACCAGCCAGCGCCGCTCTTCTGGGATCGCCGCAAGGGCGGACCGGACGGGCGCGACTGCCGCCTGGATCCGGGTTTTGTAGGCCTCCGCATTGGCCTTGTACGTCTCGGCGTTCTTCGGGTCGTGCTCGGCGAGCGCGTCTCGGATGTTGTCGACGTAGATCAGCGCGTCGCTCGGCGACATCCAGGCATGGGGGTTCGGCTTGCCGGTATAGGGGCCTTCCTTGATCCCCATCGGCGCGATGCCCTCCGTAACGACAGCGCTGGGAACTTCCTTGAGGTTGCGGAAGAACTTTTCGAACCAGAGCTCGAGATTCAGGCCGTTCCACAGGACCAGGTCCGCGCCCTGAGCCCTCAGGATGTCGCCCGGGGTCGGCTGGTAGTTGTGGATCTCGGCGCCTGGCTTGGTGATCGACTCCACGACGGCGGCCTCGCCGGCGACGTTCTGGGCCATGTCGGCGATCACCGTGAAGGTCGTGACGACCTTGAACCTGTCCTCCGCCGTCTGCGCGCCGGCACTTCCTCCGAGGAGAAGCGAAGCAAGAGTGAGCAGCAGGGGACCAAGCCTCATGGTCGTCTCCTTCAATGGTCTTCGAAACGGCGGAACCGGTGGAGCGGCCGGTCTGCAAACCGCAGCCGCCGCCCATTCATAGTGCAATTGCAAGTCATTTGCAACTGACTTAGGCGGAGGCTGGTGCCTCATCCGACGCGGACGGCGGAGAGGAAGAGCGCGGGGAGTGCAGCAGGAGGGTTTCCCGCGAGCGCGGAACAGCTGGATCCTCTAGGCCAGAGGCTCGGGGAGCATGGATCCGTACTGTCGCCCGGGGAGGGCAGGTGTTGGGCCCTGCCTCGTCGGGAACCGGCACATCCTGCGCCTGGCCGCGCCGGTTGCCGAAACCGTGATCGAACGCATTCCACGATCGCCTTCGGGGGCAAATTGAAGATCATGCCTAAAATGAATGCGGGATTTCCTGACAAGCTTGAGGTGCTTCAGGTATTCTGATGATGATGTTCGTTGACTGGAAGAAAACTCCGATTCTTCCGGGCTGGAAAACAATTGTACTGCTTTGCGTCGATTTCCACCGCGTGCGCGGACCCGCATGCTAACCATCGGTTCCGAGAATTTGGCCGCAACTGCGTCCCCGGAGCGACACAATCTGGCGGACTGCAGTCAGCCCGAGGGAAACCAATTTCCCGTCAGGCCGTTCTCCACACGTGTGCGCTTCCGAGCGCTCCGGTCTCAATCAATAGGAGGAGAATATGCTTACACGCGTCGCGATCGGTCTGCTGGCGGGCACCCTCTTGTCTGCGCCCGTCCTGGCCCAGACCGGCACCTCGCCGTCCACCACCGCTCCGGCCCAAGGCCAGCAGATGAACCAGAGCACGCAGCCGATGGGTCAGGGTTCTCAGCAGATGAACCAGGGCTCGGGCGCGGCGATGCAGGGCGGCGGCAACATCCAGTACATCACCCAGAGCCGCCCCGACATGTGGCGCGCCTCCCAGCTCGATGGGGTGAACGTCTACAACCAGAACAACGAGCGCATCGGCGAAGTCGATGACGTGCTCGTCGACAAGAGCGGCAGGATCGAGGCCGTGGTGATCGGCGTCGGCGGCTTCCTGGGCATCGGCGAGCGCCGTGTGGCGGTGCCGTTCAACGCCCTTCAGTGGCAGATGCAGGAGCAGAATACGGCCGCGAACACGACCACCGGCACCACCGGAGCGGGCGGCGCCGGCATGGGCGCTGGCGGATCTGCCTCTGGCACCGCCGGTTCGCCCGCCACCACCGGCACGGTGGGCGGCGGTGGCGCCGGCACAGCCGGCACTGGCACCGCCGGCAACCAGTCCGCTGGCGCCAACAACGACTCCGACAGCGGTCCGGCGCGGGCCATCCTGGCGAACGCCACCAAGGAGCAGCTGCAGCAGGCGCCGGAATTCAAGTACGGCCAGTAAACCCCACGCATGCCGTCGAAGGAGCCCCGCCGGGGCTCCTTCTTTTATCCTCACTCGACCGGTTCTGGCACGGACTTCGGCTGCGACGGCGGTCGGGCCGTCCGCTTTTCGCCGTTCCACCGATCGTTCCGTAGAAGCGCTCCGATTGTCCGATCCCACTCGTGGCCCCCTGGAGCCACAGAGACCAGCCGACCGCTCGCAGGAGGCAGCTTGTCAGGACGGGGCACGCCCGGAACCGCCAGTTCCCTGAGGGAGTTAGCGCATACGCCAGGCAATGCGGCCTGGATGAGGAGCATGTTGAACGAGCCATGGCAGACGGTACAGCCCCAGGACGTCCCAACTATCCGTCCGCCGCAACCACCATGTGGGCCATGGTGGCCGGCTGGGCTCTCCTCAAGCTCGTGGCCGGCGGCACCCGGCGAGAGCTCCATGTGCGGGAGCCCCATGTGCCGGCGTCACGGCGCTCCGCACCGCATTCCGCGCCACAGCGGGCGGGTCGCCGCGGCAATGATCGTCCGCGAAAGGACGCATCGCCATCGGACAATCATGCCCCGCCGTCCGCCGCCGGCGAGGGCGAGCGCGGTCGCCATGCCCAGACGCCGACGGACATCCCGTCACCCGGGTGGAAAGACATCCTCTGGCGGACCTACGAGGAGTTCAACAGCGACCGGATCATGGCGGTCTCTGCAGGCGTCACGTTCTACGCCCTGCTGGCGCTCTTCCCCGCCATCGCGGCCCTCGTGTCGATCTACGGCCTCTTCGCCGATCCCATGACCATCCAGGACCATCTCAACACCATGTCCGGCGTGATGCCGGGCGGCGCGATGGACATCGTCGGCGAGCAGGTGACGAGGATCGCGGGACAAGGCGGCGGTGCGCTCGGCTTTGGGTTCGTCTTCGGTCTCGGCGTCTCCCTGTGGAGCGCCAATGCCGGCATGAAGGCGATCATCGACGCGCTGAACATTGTCTACGAGGAGGAGGAGAAACGCAGCTTCATCATGCTGAATCTCCAGTCGCTCGCCTTCACGCTCGGAGCGATCCTCTTCCTTCTCCTGGCCATCGCGGGGATCGTGGTCCTGCCCATCGTCTTGAACTTCATCGGTCTCGGCGGAACGGCGGAAACGCTTCTCTCGCTCGCCCGCTGGCCGGTGCTGCTGCTCGTGGTCGTCACTGGGCTGGCCGTGATCTATCGCTACGGCCCCAGCCGGGACAAGGCCGAGTGGAAGTGGGTCACGCCGGGCGGAATTCTGGCCGCCGTCCTCTGGCTCGGAGGCTCGGTGCTGTTCTCCTGGTACGTGGCAAATTTCGGCAACTACAACGAGACCTACGGCTCTCTCGGCGCCGTGATCGGCTTCATGACCTGGATCTGGATCTCCACCATGGTCGTACTGCTCGGCGCGGAACTGAATGCCGAGATCGAGCACCAGACTGCCAAGGATACCACCGAGGGCGCTCACCAGCCCATGGGGGCGCGCGGTGCCGCCATGGCGGACACGCTCGGCGAAGCGAAAGCCTGACGAGAGCTCCGCTTCATTAGCGCCCTTTCCAGAGCGCCACGACGTTGCGATTCTTCCAGGCGACCGCCGCAATGATGAGTCCGAAGGCCGCGACCCGCAGGAGATAGATCCAGCTGCGTTCCTCACGCGGCACGTCGATCAAGGCGACGAGCGCCTGATTGACGGCCAGGAGGGCGAACGCGGCCGCGAAGGCGGCGAAGAGCCGGTCCCGGGTGCGGGTCCAGAAGCGCAGGAACAGAAGGCATGCGACCAGGAAGCCCATGGTGATCATGCCGGAAATGAACTGGGACGTGGCGGCGCTCACTTACTCGGTCTCCCAGATGAACCCGAACAGCAGCACGCTGACCGCCGCGAGAGCTGCCAGGTGGCGGTAGGGGACGAGATCGATGCTCGGCAGGATCAGCAGGTCGAGCACGACGAAGAAGTTGTTGACCGCCAGCAGAACGAAGCAGATGGCGCTCCACAGCAGAAGCCTCGCCCGCGTCTCCAAATAGCTTCGGACGAGGAGAAATGCGCATCCGGCGCTCGCCAGAAGGCAGAGGATGTAGATGATGGCTTGGAAGCCGGGCATGCGGTCTAATCCTTCTTCAGACGGAAGGCATCGGAGAAAGTGGAGAGCTTATCGGCCTGCGACGAGAAGAGGGCCCTCGTGACCGCCGAGGGGCGCTCCCGGTAGACCCGTTCGAGCTGTTGCACGAGGCGGTCGAGATGCGGGGATGCGGGCGCGTAGCGGTAGGTCTCCGGTGCATCCGTGACGATCAGTCCGGCCTGTTGAAGACCCTCGACGCCCTGGCTCACGACGAGGTCGCTGGCACGCAGTTCCCGAACGAGATCGGCCGCCGGCCAGCCGCGGCCCGGGTGTCGCTGGAGCCACAGCAGAAGCTCGATATTCCAAACGGAGCGCAGGGAGTGTCGGAGAAAATCACGCAGTTCATCGTCCATCAAACCGGTATCCGCTTCCTTCTCGTGTTGGCGAGGCCCGGGACCTACAAGCCTTCGGAACAGGTGTCCCGACCGATCGTCCAGAGAGGCACGGGCTTGCCGCCCCGGCCCTGGGCAATGACCTCTGCGGCGATGCCCTCTTCCCCCGCCAGGAGAACGGCCTCGATGGCACCTTTAATCGCATCCCTTCGCTTCGTGAAGGTGCGAGAGGTGCTCGCGTTCAGCAGGACGGCCCAGCAATCGCCTGCATGCACGATCTGATAGCGGTCGTATTGCATGGCGCGCCATATAGGGTCCTGTTCCGCCCGGACCAGGGGCCGGACGCCGTCACGATTTCGCTCGACTGGAAGGCTAGCCTTGCGACCCGACCCTCCAGAAGAGGAGCTTTTCGCATGACCCGCACGGTAACGGCTCTCTTCGACAGCTTCGACGACGCCGCGCAGGCGGTGCGCAAGCTCGAGGAGGCTGGCGTCCCGCACAGCGAGATCAGCCTCATCGCCAGCAAGGGCGGCAAGCCGCAGACGATCCCCCACGGAACTACGGACGCGGCCGCCGAGGGAGCCGGTGCCGGCGCGACCATCGGAACGCTCCTCGGCGGCGGCGCCGGCCTGCTGGCGGGTCTCGGCGTGGTGGCGATCCCCGGCCTCGGCCCCATGGTGGCGGCCGGATGGCTCGCGGCCACCGCGGTTGGTGCCGGGGCGGGCGCTGCCACCGGCGGCGTCATCGGGGCGCTCACGGGGGCCGGGCTCAACGACGAGGACGCCCAAGTTTATGCGGAAGGGGTGCGCCGGGGCGGTGCCCTGGTGTCCGTCCGCGTGGACGACAGCCTCTACCCGACGGCCGACGCCATCCTGAAGCAGAGCAATGCGGTCGATCCGGCGGCGCGGGCGCAAGCCTATCGTGCGGCGGGCTGGACCCGCTTCGACGAGGGGCCACGTCTCGCCGCGGTGGGCGAACACGCTCCCCGTGCCGTGCCGCCGCAGGCGGGCCGAGAGGCCTCCTCGGATCCGCTGATCGCCAGCGATCGGGTCGAGGGCACGACCGTCTACGATCCGAACGGCAAGCCCATCGGGGCGGTCAAACGCGTGATGATCGAGAAGAGGAGCGGGCAGGTCGCCTATGTGGTGCTCGCCTTCGGCGGTATCTTCGGCGTGGGCGAGGACACGCACCCCATCCCGTGGGAGACGCTCCGCTACGACACGGAACTCGGCGGCTACCGGACCGACGTCACCGAGGAGCAGGTGCGCGGTGCACCGACCCTGTACGGGGAGGAGGGCGAGGACCGCCTCCAGCGGGATCGCGAGCGCGCGCTCCATGACTATTACGGCGCCCGCTACTACTGGGGCCTCTGACGACCGCCGGACGAACCAAACCCCCGATGCTTCGTTTAACCTTGGCAGAGAGGGCGAAGACATTTGCGGTTCGTGAGTATCAGAATGAGTATCAGG
This sequence comes from Microvirga sp., assembly GCA_035645535.1. GTDB lineage: Bacteria > Pseudomonadota > Alphaproteobacteria > Rhizobiales > Beijerinckiaceae > Microvirga. The sequence goes on from DASQMJ010000068.1 coordinate 23,532, forward strand.
GTCCTGGCCGCCATCCTGTTTGGTACAGTCGTCGCCGGCTGCGATCTTCCCCGAGACCCAGAGGGCACGCTGGAGAACGTCCAGGGCAAGGAACTGCGTGTCGGCGTGGTGCAGGCGGGCGAGAGCGCCGATCACGACCGGCGCATCGTCGAGCATCTTGCCCGCAGCCTTCAGGCGAAGCCCGTCTACACGGAGGGCGATGCCCATGTGCTCTTCAAGAGCCTAGAACAGGGACGGCTTCATCTGATTGTCGGCGGCATCCCTAAATCCACGCCGTTCAAGGACGCCGGGTTCTCGAAGGCGGCAGGCCCGCTCCTCGGATCCTCCGAGGATGAGGAGCGCGTGCTCGCGGTCCGGGCCGGCGAGAACGCGTTCCTGCTGCGCGTCAACCGCGCCATCGAGGCGGTGAGGGCCGGAGGAGAGCAGTCATGAGCGAGCGGCGCCCGGATCTTCCGGCCGAGATCGCGGAGGCCATGCAGCGGGCCCGAAAGCTCGCTTGGATCAGCATCGGCTTCCTCATCTCGATCGTCGCCGCCATGGCGCTCGTCATGGGCGGCAGCCAGGCCATGCGGACGGCCTGGATCGAGGACATGCTGAGCCTCCTTCCGCCGATCGCGTTCCTGATCGCCCTGCGGCTCGAGAGCAAGCCTGCGACGGCGAAATTCCCGTTCGGCTTCTATCGGGCGAACTCCCTCGCCTTCCTCATCGCCGCCACGGCGCTGACGGCTATGGGAGCGCTGCTGCTCTACGAGGCTGCGTCCACCCTGATCATGCGCGAGCACCCGACTATCGGCACGGCCAACCTGTTCGGCCACGAGATCTGGATGGGATGGTTGATGATCGCCGTGCTGGTCTATTCGGTGATCCCTCCCATCGTGCTCGGCAGGCTCAAGAAGCCGGTCGCCGCCAAGATCGCCGACAAGGTGCTGCACACCGACGCCCTGATGAACGCGGCCGACTGGCAGACCGGACTTGCGGGCATTCTCGGAATCCTCGGCGTCGCCTTCGGCCTGTGGTGGGCCGATGCGGTCGCGGCGGGCTTCATCTCCCTGTCGATCCTGGCCGATGGCCTCAAGTCGATGCGATCCTCCATCTACGAGCTCATCGACGGCGCTCCGCGCAAGATCGACGGGCCGGACGTGGATCCCCTGGTCCACAGGCTGGTCGAGCAGCTCAAGGAGGTGCACGGGGACGTCAATATCCAGGTTCGCGAGACAGGGCGCTACATGCGTGCGGTGATCGAGCCGCCGGACCGGCCGCATGTCTCGGGCGAGCATGCGCGCAGGCTGATCGGCAACGACGAGGCATGGCGACTGATCGAGGTGGCGGTCGAGCAGCGGGACGACCAGCCGAAGCGGGAGAAGAGCGCGTCGGGCGTCGGCGCCGGCAACGTTCCCGTTGCGGATCGCGCCGGTTCGTAGTTCAAGGCTTCCCAGTCCCGATGGAGACCGCCCTTGGCCGTGCGCCCGCTCGTGTACTTCCCGGATCCCCGCCTGCGCCGAAAGGCAGAAGAGGTCGTCGCGTTCGACGACGGCCTGCGCGCCCTCGCGTCGGATCTGCTCGACACCATGAGGGCGGCGCCGGGTGTCGGGATCACGGCGCCGCATGTAGGCGTGCTCCAGCGGGTGGCCGTGATCCAGCTCGATCCCGGCGGCGAGCCGAGGACCTACGTCAACCCGCAGGTCCTCTGGGCCTCCGACGAGACGAGCCGGAACACGGAGGGCAGCGTCTCGATGCCCGGCGTCACCGAGGAGATCGAGCGCGCCGTGCGGGTCCGGGTCGCCTACCGGGATCTCGACGGCGTCGCGCACGAGGAGGAGGCCGAGGGCTTCATGGCCGTGTGCCTGCAGCACGAGATCGACCAACTCGACGGCATCTTCTGGATCGACCGTTTGTCGCGCCTGAAGCGGGAGCGCGTGATCAAGCGCTACGAGAAGCTCCGGCGGTCGAAGGCGTAGCGGGCCAGCGGTCGGGCTCGATTTTTCGCAGGGTTGTGGCGACCTTTTTCGCTCTCGCGGGTTGTGACTCCTGCGTTGCAGCGGGAGGTTAGCGAAGGTTGATGGCATCCAACGGCGACATTCTCGATTGCCTGATCGTCGGAGGCGGCCCGGCAGGCCTGACGGCGGCGCTTTATCTCGCCCGGTTCAAGCGCCGCTTCCTCGTGGTCGACAGCGGGTCCCCCCGGGCGGCGTGGATTCCCACGAGCCACAATATCCCGATGTTCGCCGACGGCATCTCCGGCAGGGATCTCATTGCCCGGGCGCGGCAGAACCTGGAGCAGTATGGGCCCTGCATCGAGGCCGGAACGGTGACCGGCCTGCGCAAGCAGCCCGACCGCTTCATCGTGGTGGTGGAGCGGCAGGGCGAGGGCACCCGCCAGATCGCCGCCCGCCGCGTCCTGCTGGCAACCGGCGCCGTCGACATCGAGCCGGATCTGCCGAACCTGCCCAACGCGGTGCAGCGCGGCCTCGTGCGCTACTGCCCGATCTGCGACGGCTACGAGTCGCGGGACCGGAAGGTGGCAGTCATCGCCTATGGTGACCATGGGATCGGCGAGGCGGTGTTCATCGCCCGCACCTATTGCCGGGACGTGACGCTTCTGACCCTCGGCCAGCATCTCGAACTCGATACCGAACAGCAGGCGAGGCTCGACGAGCACGGCATCAAGGTCATCGAGGCTCCCGTCGAGGCCCTCGACATGGACGGCGACCGCATCGCTGCCATGAACGTGAACGGCCAGGAATACCGCTTCGACGTGCTCTACTCGGCGCTCGGTCTCAAATACCGCTCCGACCTCGCCTTGTCACTCGGGGCCGAGCACGACCCCAAGGGCAGCCTGGTCGTGGACGGGCACTGCCAGACCAGCGTGAAGGGGCTCTACGCGGCGGGCGACATCGTCCGCGGCATCGACCAGATCGTGGTCGGCATGGGGCACGCAGCCCTCGCCGCCACCCACATCCACAACCGCTGCGAGCTGCCGACAGAGGACGAGCCCGGCGGAGCGTGATGGGAGCTCCCCATATGCCTATTCTCGCCCCTGACCCTGAGGAGGCGCGGAGCGCCGTCTCGAAGATGGTTCCAGTGCTCTCCGAACGCGTGGCTCGTGCTCCTATGCCAGCGCTTTCGCAAGGAGCGGAAGGCTCGTGTCCATGCGGTAGTCGACTGAGGAGTGGTTGTCGTGGAACTCCTCGTAGGTATGGGCGATGCGGGCGGCTTCCAGCTTCCGGTGCAGGATGCGCGAGCCGTAGACCATGTTGTACTGGTCGATGTCGCCGCAATCGATGAAGAGCAGCTTCAGCTTGCGTAAGGAAGCCAGGTGCTCCGGCTTATCCGCCATCCGCAACGGGTCCCAGCGCAGCCAGTTGGCCCAGCGCTCCTCAATGATCTCGCAGGTCTCGAGATCCACCGGGAGGCGGACACCGCAGAACTGGGCCGGGTCCGGGTCGAAGGTCGCCGCCTGGGCCAGGATCATCATGGTGTGCCAGTCGGCGTCTTTGACCTTGGGGCCCTCCTCGAACTTGCGGATGAAGGCCTCGATGGACATCCCGTGGCCCGCGAGGTGGCGAAGGGCACCGGCGAACTCGCCGAGGTGGTAAAGGAACTCGAAGCCCACGTCGCCTGAATGGGAGGCGGCCGCCGCCCAGACCGAGCCGCCGTGGCGCAAGGCGTGCACGAGGGTGCCGTAGCCGCCCGAACTCTTGCCGAAGACGCCCCGGCGTCCGTGGCCGCCGCAGCCGAAGCGGCTCTCCACGAAGGGCAGCATCTCGTCGATCAGGAACGTTTCCCAGGGCCCCATGGCGGCGCTGTCGATGTACTGGTTGCCGCCGAGCCGGGTGAAGCAGTCGGGGAATGCCACCACGACCGGTGGCATCGCACCGGTCCCGATCAACCGGTCGAGCCGCTCGGGCACGTTCTCACCATAGTTCTTCCAGTTGGTATGGCCGAGGCCGCTTCCCGTATAACCGGCGAGATCGACCAGAAGGGGGAGACCGCTGCCGTCGTGTCCCGATGGAACGTAGACGTCGATCCGGCGGCGGGAGGGGTCGCCGAGCAGATTGCCCTTCAGGCATTCGCTCTCGATCCAGAGGGTGTGAACGACGCCTTCCGGCGAGTCGTAGTCCTTGCGCATCGTCTTCCTCGTCAGCTGTCGCTTCTCCGGTGTGACCGCCGGGCAGGAAATTGTCCATAACCAGGGCAGTTGCGCCGGTTAATAAGTCCTTACCCCACCTACCATTCCACGGGTCCCGGCAGTACGGTGAGGCCTCGAACGCCTTCTCATCCGGCGTGACTTGGGGGATTAATCATGTCCGACAGTTTCCTGCCACGATGGACCCTGAAGACCGAAGGGGTCATCATGCCCGACGAGAGGCTGCCCGGCGGGCAGATGTTCGTCCTCGGGCTGCAGCACGTGGTCGCCATGTTCGGCGCGACCGTGCTGGCTCCGCTCCTGATGGGCTTCGATCCGAATGTCTCGATCCTGTTCTCAGGGATCGCGACGATCATCTTCTTCTTCGTCGTCGGCGGACGGGTGCCGAGCTATCTCGGATCGAGCTTCGCCTTCATCGGGCCGGTCCTGGTCGCTACAGGTGCATCGGTCGGGCAGCCCAATCCCAATATCCCCCTGGCGCTTGGAGGCATCGTCGCGGCGGGCGCTCTCTATTTCCTCATCGGCCTCGTGGTCCAGCTCGCCGGCCATCGCTGGGTCGAGCGGATCATGCCGCCGGTGGTGACCGGCGCCATCGTGGCGGCCATCGGCCTCGTGCTCGCTCCCATTGCGATCTCCAGCGCCTCGGGCGTCACGCCCGACAACCAGAACGGCACGGCCTTCGCCCGCTGGATCGCCCTTACGACGGTCGTGGCGGTCGGCCTCATTGCGGTCTACGCGCCGGGCATGTGGCGCCGGCTGCCGGTGCTGGCCGGCGGTGCCATCGGGTATCTGGTCTATTTCATCTGCGCGAACGTGATGGGTCTCGGCCAGCCCATCGACTTCTCCAAGGTGGGGCAGGCGGCCTGGTTCGGCCTGCCGACCTTCCAGGGCCCCGTCTTCAGCGGGACGGCGATCAGCCTGATCGCTCCCGTGGCGATCATTCTGGTGGCCGAGAACCTCGGGCACATCAAGGCCATCGGCGCCATGACGGGCCGCAACCTCGATCCCTATCTCGGCCGCGCCTTCATGGGCGACGGCCTCGCCACCATGCTGTCGGGCGCCGCCGGCGGCACGGGCATGACGACCTACGCGGAGAACATGGGCGTCATGGCGGTGACCCGCATCTACTCGACGCTCATCTTCGTGATCGCCGCCGCCATCGCACTCATCCTCGGCCTCTCGCCGAAGTTCGGCGCCTTCATCGGCACGATCCCGGGCCCGGTGCTCGGCGGCCTGTCCATCGTGGTGTTCGGCCTCATCGCCGCCACCGCCGGACGGATCTGGGTCGAGAACGGCGTCGACTTCTCCAACCCGCGCAACCTGATCACCGTGGCGGTGGCCCTGGTCCTCGGTGCCGGCAACTTCAAGCTGAACGTGGGCGGCTTCACCCTCGACGGCATCGGCACCGCCACCTTCGGGGCGATCATCCTCTACCACATCCTCAACATGGGCCAGGCGGCTGCCGCTGCGGAGCGTCCGCACGCCGCCGAATAGTCCTGCCCCGTCCAGGAACACGCCTCCGGAGCCCGCGTTGATTTTCGACGCGGGCTTCGTGTTTTCGGGCCCGGCTTCGTTCGCCATGCACGATCAATCGATCGCAGCCTTTCCGATGGAGACGCCATGAGCCCCGAGCAGAACCAGACCCTGCCGCCGCAGACGCAGGACCAGCAGCCCGGTCGCGAAACTGAGATGCACCCGAGGCCGGATTACGAGCCGCGCTATCCCGGGAGCGGCCGGCTTGAGGGCAAGGTCGCGCTCGTCACCGGCGGCGACAGCGGCATCGGCCGCGCCGTCGCCGTGCTCTTCGCCCGGGAGGGCGCAAACCTCGCGATCCTGTACCTGAACGAAGGCGAGGACGCGCAGGAGACGAAGCGCCTCGTGGAGCGGGAGGGGGGCAGGTGCCTCACCATCGCCGGCGACGTGGGCGATCCGGACTTCTGCCGGCAGGCGGTGGATCGGACGATCAAGGAATTCGGCAAGCTCGATGTGCTGATCAACAATGCGGCCGAGCAGCATCCGCAGAAGGAGATCGCCGACATCACGCCGGAGCAGATCGAGCGCACCTTCCGCACGAACATCTTCGGTTACTTCCATATGCTCCAGGCGGCCATGCCGCATCTGAAGGAGGGAGCGTCGATCATCAACACCACGTCGGTCACGGCCTATCGCGGCAGCTCCGACCTGCTCGACTACAGCGCCACCAAGGGCGCCATCGTGGCCTTCACGCGTTCGCTGGCGCAGAAGCTCGCGGAGAAGGGCATCCGGGTGAACGGGGTCGCGCCCGGTCCGATCTGGACGCCGCTGATCCCGTCGACCTTCCCGGAGGACAAGGTGAAGTCTTTCGGCGCCAATACGCCGATGAAGCGCCCGGGCCAGCCGAACGAGGTGGCGCCGTGCTACCTGTTCCTGGCCTGCGAGGATTCATCCTACATCACCGGATCCGTGCTGCACCCGAACGGCGGCGACGCAACGGAATCCTGAACGGAAAAGGGCGGCTCCCGGAGGAGCCGCCCTTGGTCGTCAGGCCTTGAAGGATGACCCGTTTACCGACGTCGCCGCACGCGGACCGGAACAGGCGCAGGAGCCGAGGACGAGACCGCAAAGAAAAGCATCAGAGCGGATAGCGATCCGCCGATGAGAAAAAGTACTTCAGCAATCTGCACCTGAGACGCCAGCCCGGTGATGGCAGCAAATGCCGTAAGGATCGTGAAAATAAAAAACGCACGAAGGGCAACTGGCCTGTTCATCGGATCTGTCTCCCAATTGTTCTGGGAAACGTGATGATGGGATCTCGGTTCCATACCTGAGCTTGGCTCCCTCAATACTTTTTGGGTGATCCTAAAAACTGTCGAAGTGAGTCATTTTCACGGAACCCTACAGTCGCGCTTGTCGTTGGTTCGGTGTCATCGGCTTCGGTCGATCCCATAGTATATGAGGTAACACCATGCTCGGTTGGGCAGTCACTTTTCTGATCATCGCGCTCGTCGCGGCGCTGTTCGGCTTCGGCGGCATCGCCGGCACCGCGGTCGAGATCGCCAAGCTCATCTTCTTCGTCGCCATTGTCCTCTTCGCCATTTCGGCTGTCGTCGGCCTGATGCGTGGGCGCAACCCAATGTGATGTCGGGAGAAGACACGAAGACGTGAACGCCGCCTCCGAAGGGCGGCGTTTTCGTTTGGGGGAGGGCTCTCCCGGCCGGCCCGAAACCATTGCCGCACACTCTCGCCTCATCCTGAGGAGCCGCGCAAGCGCCGTCTCGAAGGATGATCCAGAGAGCGCTGGAGACGTCTCGCCCTTCGAGACGCTTCGCTTCTCGGGGTGAGGCAGTGCTTCGCACCTCGGCATGAGGGCGAGGGCAGCCGGTTCCTGGCCCGTCCTCAGGCGGAGTTCTGAAGTGCCGCGCGGGTCATGCTGTCGGGGCCGAGATCCTCCACATCGTCGACGTTTAGGAGGGTGGCGAGGCGGAAGCGTGCCCGGTTGACGCGGCTCTTGATGGTGCCGACGGCGCAACCGCAGATCCCGGCGGCCTCCTCGTAGGAGAAGCCCGAGGCGCCGACGAGGAGCAGGGCCTCCCTCTGGTCGTGCGGGAGCTTGGCGAGGGCGGCGCGAAAATCTTCGAAGTCGAGACGGGAGCCTTGCTCCGGCTGAACCTTGAGACGGCCGGCATAGGAGCCGTCCGGATCCTCCACCTCGCGGCGGCGCTTGCGGTATTCGGAGTGGAACAGGTTGCGCAGGATCGTGAAGAGCCAAGCGTTCAGGTTGGTGCCGCGCTCGAATCGATCGAGATTGGAGAGGGCGCGGAGCAGGGTGTCCTGGACCAGGTCGTCCGCCCGGTCGACTTGGCCGGAGAGGGAAATGGCAAAAGCCCGGAGGCTGGGAACGGCGGCAAGGAGAGCGTCTCGGAGTTCAGGCTCCGGTGTCGTCATGTGGACGTCTCCCGGTCCTTCTTCTCGAGCTGCTCCAGCAGGTTCTTGAAGCGGTCCGGGACGGGCTGCTGCACCAACTCGTCATACATGGCGCGCAGCTGATCGCCGATGCGCTTCTGGCTGGTGCTGTCGAGTTTAGGATTGGCCACGAGATTTTGGTCGAGGGAGGTTTCCGGAATGACTCGCGCCAGCTTGATCCCCTTCTCACCCGTCATTGGCATCCCCTTGCTATCCCTGATTCGCCCGGGATAGTAACCTTGGCAGTATCTCAAATCGTTTTGAGCAACAACGCACATCCTTGCAATGGGTTCCAAAGAGTGGAACTTTCCGATGCCTGCCGAGTTGAATGGACCGTATCGGTACAACGAGTCCAAAAGCACATAAGGGGAAGCGAATGTCGACAGCTCAGCTTGTCGTCCAGCATTTACCGTATCTTCGACGCTATGCCCGCGCCCTCACGGGCAGCCAGATGGCTGGCGACGCCTATGTGGCGGCCACTCTCGAGACGCTGGTGAGCGAGCCGGAGACCATCGGGCCGTCCGGCAACGTGAAGGTCGAGCTGTTCCAGGTCTTCACCCGCATCTGGAATTCCCTGTCGGTCAACGGCCGCAGCGATCAGATCCAGCGTGACCTTCCGGCGGAAGTCCGCCTCGGGCAGATCACTCCGCTGCCGCGGCAGGCGTTTCTTCTCTCCTGCCTCGAGGGCTTCGCGGAGGAGGAAGTCGGCCAGATCCTGAGCGTCGATACGCAGACGGTGCGTGAGCTGGTCGACGAAGCCGGGCGCGAACTGGCAGCCGATATGGCAACCGACATCCTGATCATTGAAGACGAGCCGCTGATCGCCATGGATCTCGAGGCGCTCGTCGAAGGCCTCGGCCACAACGTCACGGGCGTTGCCCGGACCAGGACCGAAGCCGTCAAACTCGCGTCCGCCAAGCAGCCGGGCCTCATCCTGGCCGACATCCAGCTGGCGGACGGCAGCTCCGGCCTCGATGCGGTGAACGATCTCCTGAAATCCTTCGAGGTTCCGGTGATCTTCATCACCGCCTATCCCGAGCGCTTCCTGACCGGCGAGCGGCCGGAACCGGCCTTCCTGATCGCCAAGCCGTTCCAGCCGGCCAACGTTTCGGCCGTCATCAGCCAAGCCCTGTTCTTCCAGCAGAGCGCCCGCCGCCGCGAGGTTCGGGCCACCGCCTGACGCGAAGATATTGAAAAGTTTGAGAAAGTAATCGCCCGGCTTTCGAGCCGGGCTTTTTCGTTGCTGCCAAGCTTAAAGGAAATAAAAAAAGACGGGCTATGAAGCCCGTCTTAAGGTGCCGGCCAATGCACAAGGGGAATGCGGGGAGGACCAGGAGGCCGGTGCTTTAAGAACGCGGCCCTGAGATCAAAGGTTCCAAGTATTTTCCAGTGTTTTTGCTATCTTTTTCCACAGGAACAGGACAGATACCGTCGCGTTGTTTTTCCAAACGGAGCAGCTTGGGAAAGCAGGAGAAGAGGATGTTCCGCACGTCCGCACTCATGGTCGGTCTGGCCGGCGCGGCCTTCCTGGCAGGGAGCTTCGCTCCCGACGCCTTCAGCATCGCATCCCTCGCCCAGTCCGACTGGCGCTCTGCGCCGCCGGCACAGCAGCAGGTGGCGGGAGCAAAGGCGGACCGGATGGCGGCGCCCATGCCGGCGGCGGAGCTCCAGACGGTCACGACTGTCGAGCTCGTGGGCGTGAGCAAGGCCACGGTGATCCTGCGTGATCAAAGTGGGCAGGTCCTCTACAAGTCGGATCCTCAGTCCGGGGCTACCACCTTCCTGAAGAATACCGATCTTCCGATCGTGACGCTCAAGGAGGAGAGGCAGGCTCCGGCGGAGCAGCATCCCACGATCAGGCAGGAGGGCAACGAGACGCCCTCCGTTACCCCGAAGAAGCGGCGCAACCCGGTCGGCTGCCTGGGAGACGTGAGTCCCCTGGCCCGCGCCAGCGCGGACCGCTCGCCGAGCCTGTGCCTTGCGCAGCTCGACCAGTCGCTGACCTGACGACCTTGCCGATTGGAGGGGGCGGTCGAAGCGGAGACCGCATGAGCATAGTACTGCCGGGATGATCCGGTCTGGGAATGCTGTCTTCAAGGGCAGATTGTCAGCCATTATCTGCGTGGGCGATGGAACATTTCCTTTATTGCGCGGTAATATTAACAAGTATTCATTTTGCCGTTCAAATAAATATTATGCGGAAAAGAATGAAACATTGGACGAGGTGCGGAACGATTACATTCCCACCGCGTTGGCCTGTCGCGCAATGTGGCGCAAGATGCGATTCAACGTACTTTCAGGAGAAGACCCAATGCTGAAGAAGCATATGGCGGCTTGCCTCGTGGCGACTATGTTCGCTGCTGCGCCCGCTCTCGCACAGACCTCGACCACGAATCCCTCCGGCGGGACGGATCGTCCGGCCGCGACCGGCTCCGGTTCGACCGCGACCGGCTCGTCCGCGATGCAGCCTGGCGCTGCCGGCTCGTCTTCCGGCTCTTCCTCCGTGAACTCGTCGAGCATGAACCAGGGCGCCGCGCAGGGTCAGTTCATGACCCAGATGCAGCCGGGCCAGATCATGGCCTCGAAGCTCATCGGTACGCGTGTCGTGAGCACCAACAACGAGTCCATTGGCGACATCAATGACGTGATCGTTGACCGCAACGGCCAGGCCGTCGCGGCCGTGGTCGGCGTGGGCGGTTTCCTGGGCATCGGCGAGAAGGACGTGGCGATCCCGTTCAACTCCCTCGAATTCGCCAGCAGTCAGCAGGCGAACGCGATGGGCAACAATAGTGGCGGCAATGCCGGCAACAACGTCTCGACCACGGGCTCGACCGCCACGGGCACCACGGGCTCGACGGCCGCTGGCGGCGCCATGAGCGGCAATACCGGCACCGCCGGAACCAACAATGCCAGCGCCAACTCAGATGACAACGATGGGCCGGACCGCGTGGTCCTGCGGATGACGAAGGCGGAGCTGCAGGCGGCTCCGGCGTTCAACACTGACCGGAATGCCAATGCCTCTACGTCCGGCTCGGGCGGCTCGACCGGAAGCGGCGCTTCCGGCTCCGGCGCGGGCGGTACGACGGCGCCCCGCCAATAACCCTTGGTCAACGAGCATCGACGGAGCGGCGTCCGAGAATTCGGGCGCCGCTCCTCCGTTTGGGAAGCGCAAAACAAAAGGCGCGGTCGAAGGGACCGCGCCTCAAGGATGCCGGCCGAGGGGGCATTCAACCAGCAGGGACATAACCCTGTCGGCAGGAATAGGTTCCAGGGGTGGAGAAAAAAATTTCAGGCGGCGGCGCCTGCGGCTCCGGACCAGTTGCCGCAGGAGGAACCGCGACCGTCCCGGCACGTTGGCCCACGCAAGAGCGATGCGGAGGAAAACCATGACGGCAACAAACGAACTGGACGCCATCCTGTGCCGGGAGGAACTGCCTGAGGAATTCTGTCGTCTGGCCTCGAGTTCTCCCCCTGGAGAGAAGCCGTTCGTGGCCTTCATGCTCAGCGGGCTCGTGGCGGCCGGCGAGCAGCAGGACGATGCGGTGTGCCCCCTCATGCTGCGGCGACACCTGGTGATTCCCGCATGGCAGGACGGTTTCTCGGCCGGCCTGTCGCGGCAGATGTGAGTTTTTGAGAGCAGGTGCGTTTCGCCTCATGACAGAGACCCGTTCCCACGCCCCCGAGCCGGGCCCGATTTCCGTCCTGTTCCACCCGAGCACGGTCCCGGTCGTCGACATCTTCCGCTGCATCGGCAGCTTCGAAGATCAGTACGATCTGGCCCTGCTCAACGGACCGGAACAGGCTCTCTTGGGCCTGACCCGCCCCGAGGCCGCGAAAGCAATCGTGTCCGATGCCCTGCTGCTTGCCTTCGCCCTGGACCGGCAGCGGAGCCGGCCCCTGAACTATGCGCCGCTGAAGTCGCGCCACGGAAGCCTCGACGAGTACTGCCTCGTGGCGCTGATCGCTGCCGCACGGCGGCCGGACTCGGAACTAGCGTTCGAGGCGGCCTCCGTCCTTGGGATCGCGTCCCTGGACCTGATGACGTCGCTCGCGGCAGACCTCGTCCGGCAGATCGACCTCGGCGGCCTGACATTCGGCACCCCGGGCCTCCAGGAGTTCCGAGGCGTCGTCGGCGATCGTGCCCTGTTTACGGACGATCTGGAGGTGTGCCTGGACCGGTCGGAACTGAGGTTCCGTTTCTGACGGCCGACAGGAAACGGGCCTGCTCTCCAGAAGGAGGCTGCGCCCAAAACTAAAGGGGCCGCTCGGCGGCCCCTTTAATTACGCGGATCGTACAAACTCATTCCTGATTGTTGCGGGTGCTGCCCGATGCCTGCCCGCCTTTGCGGCCGGCTTCGGAAGCGAGTTCGCGATCCTGCGAGAAGGACCGCTTCTCGGCCGGGACGCTCTTGCCGCCCTTGCTCGCGATCTCGCGCTGCCGGTCGCCGTCCATCGAAGCGAAGCCGCGCTTGGAAGTCGAACTGCCTGCCATCACATGCCTCCTAAGTGATTGGTTTACTGCCTTGAACAACCAAACTTAATTTCGATGGTTCCGCTTAGTAGTTCGAGTTTTTTAACGGGCGCTCGTCGGCACGATCCTGGCCTCGCCAAAGCTACAAAGAGGCAATCGCTGCCTGCGCGAAGTTGTCGCAAGTGTGAAACCATGGAATAGGCGGAAACTCGCGGACTATTTTCTTTCAAACAGCCGGGAGTCGGTTGCGCACTCCAACGGAAGATGGCGCTACCATCCGTCTGACGCGCCTGCGGAAAACCCGGAGGGACGGTTCCGCCCCTGATCCGCCGCCGCTATAGTGCGGCCGGGTGCCGGGCGTCGCCATGGATGCGCTCACCCGAAGCGGGCTGCAACGAACGGATTCCACGATGGCGTACGATAAGAACAACGTATTCGCGAAGATCCTCAAGGGAGAGCTCCCGTGTCATAAGGTCTACGAGACCGACCGGGTGCTCGCCTTCATGGACATCATGCCCCGCGGCGACGGCCATGTTCTCGTGATCCCGAAGGTGGAGGCGCGCAACATCCTCGACATCCCCCCTGATGATCTCGCCGAACTGGCGAAGGCCGTTCAGGTGGTCGCGAAAGGCGTGAAGGAGGCCTTCAACGCCGACGGCCTCACGATTCAACAGTTCAACGAGAGCGCAGGCGGGCAGGTGGTGTTCCACATCCACGTCCACGTCATCCCACGCTTCGAGGGCATCCCGCTGAAGCCCCACACCGGCCAGATGGAGGACCAGGACAAGCTCGCCGGCTTCGCCGAGAAGATCCGCAGGGCTTTGGGGCAGTAGGCGTTACCCGTCGTCTGCCGGCGGGGATTTCCGACAGCTTGCGCCTCGCGAACCGTCCTCCCCTCGCGACACCGCCCCTTACTGCCAGTCCAGCGACCGCTCCACCGCTTTGCACCAGCGGGCGTAGAGTGCCGTGCGCTTGTCCTCCGCCAGGGAGGGCGTCCAGCGCCTGTCGACCGCCCAGTTCCGGACGAGGTCGTCCGTGCCGGACCAGAAACTCGTCGCAAGGCCTGCCGCATAGGCGGCGCCGAGAGCCGTGGTCTCGACCACCTTCGGGCGCACCACCGGCACGTCGAGAATGTCGGCCTGGAACTGCATCAGCAGCTCGTTGACCACCATGCCGCCGTCGGTGCGCAACTCCTTCACGGCGATGCCGGTGTCCTTGGTCATGGCTTCCAGCACCTCCCGGGTCTGGAAGGCAGTCGCCTCCAGGGCCGCGCGGGCGATGTGACCCTTGTTGGCATAGCGGGTCAGGCCGCCGATCAGCCCGCGGGCGCCGGCGTTCCAGTGCGGGGCGTAGAGGCCTGAGAAGGCCGGCACGACGGTGACGCCACCGTTATCCCCGACGCTGCGGGCCAGGGGCTCGATATCGGTCGAAGCCTGGATCAGCCCGAGATTGTCGCGCAGCCACTGCACCAGCGCGCCCGCGATGGCGATGGAGCCCTCCAGGGCGTAGACGGGTTTAGCGTCCCCGAAACGGTAGGCCATCGTCGTGAGCAGTCCGCACTTGGACGGATAGGGCGTGGTGCCGGTGTTCATCAGCATGAAGCAGCCTGTGCCGTAGGTGTTCTTGGCCTCGCCCTGCTGAAAGCAGGCCTGCCCGACCAGCGCCGCCTGCTGGTCACCAAGGATGCCGGCGATCGGCACGCCCGCCAGCAGGTCGACCGCCTCACCGTAGACCTCGCTTGAGGACACGATGGTGGGCAGGCAGGCGCGCGGGATGTCGAACATGGCGAGGATCTCGTCGTCCCAGGCGAGGCTCTTCAGGTTCATGAGCTGGGTACGGCTCGCGTTGGTCACGTCGACGATATGGCAGCGGCGGTCGGTGAGGTTCCAGACCAGCCAGCTGTCGACGGTGCCGAACAGCACGTCGCCGGACGCGGCCTTCTCGCGGGCACCGGGCACGTTGTCGAGGAGCCAGCGGAGCTTGAGGCCCGAAAAATAGCTCGTCAGCGGCAGGCCGGTCTTGCCCCGCAGGCGGTCCGGGCCGCCGTCGCGGGCGAATTCCTGCACCATCGGGTCGACCCGCGTGTCCTGCCATACGAGGGCGTTGTGCAGGGGCTTGCCCGTATGCCGGTCCCAGATCAGAGTCGTCTCGCGCTGGTTGGTGATGCCGACCGCCGCGAGGTCCTTCGGCGCCAGCCCCTTCTTGGCCAGGGCTTCGGCGATGACTTCCTGCGTGTTGCGCCAGATCTCGAGTGGGTCATGCTCCACGTAGCCGGGCTTAGGATAGATCTGCTCGTGCTCCTTCTGGGCGACCGACACGATGTGGCCGGTCCGGTCGAACACGATGAAGCGCGAACTGGTCGTGCCCTGATCGATGGCGCCGACGTAATGAGCCATGATTCCTCCCCGAGACTGTCGTAAGCGTTCTTATTGCGCGGCGACGGGCGTCGCGTACTTCCTGGCGATGTAGGCGTCGATCGCTTGAGCCGCGCCTGGCGGTACGTGGAGGCCGAGCTTGGAGCGGCGCCAGAGAATGTCCTCGGCGCTGCGAGCCCATTCGCGGCTGACGAGATAGTCGACCTCCGCGCCCGTCAGGCCGGCCCCGAAGTCCTCGCCGAGATCGGCCATAGACTTGGCGGAGCCGATGAGTTCCTCGATCCTGGTGCCGTAGGAGCGGGCGAGGCGGTGGGCAAGGGCCTCCGGCAGGAACGGCCAGCGGGCGCGGACGGTGGCGAAGAAGCGGTCGAAATCCGCGTCCGGCATGTCGCCGCCCGGCATCTTTGCGGCCTCGGTCCAGGCTGGCTTCATGGCCGGGAAATAGGGCTTCAGCTCCTCCAGCGCATGTTCGGCGAGCTTGCGGAAGGTGGTGATCTTGCCGCCGAAGATCGACAGCACCGGCGCCTGACCGGGCGCTCCGTCGAGGTCGAACACGTAGTCGCGGGTCACCGCGGAGGCGTTGGTGGACCCGTCGTCGAAGAGGGGGCGCACGCCCGAATAGGTCCATACCACATCGGAGGGCTTCACCTCCCGCCTGAAGAAGTGGTTCACCACGTTGCAGAGATACTGGATCTCGTTGTCGTCGATGGCGACCTTCTTGTCCGGGATCGATTCCACCGGAATGTCGGTGGTGCCGACGAGCGTGAACTTCTCCTGGTAGGGAATGGCGAACACGATGCGCTTGTCAGTGTTCTGCAGGATGAAGGCTTCCTTCGTGTCGAAGAGCTTCGGCACCACGATGTGGCTGCCCTTCACGAGGCGCACGTTCTTCTGCGTGTTGAGCCCGAGCTTGGAGTTGAGCACGTCGGCCACGAAGGGGCCGCCCGCGTTGACCAGCGCGCGGGCGCGCACCTCGGTCGTCTCGCCGGTCTCCACGTTCTGGAGCGTCGCGACCCAGACCTCGCCCTCGCGGCGGGCGGCGGTCAGCTTGGTGCGCACGCGGATGTCGGCGCCCTTCTCGAAGGCGTCCAGCGCGTTGAGCGCAACCATGCGGCTGTCCTCGACCCAGCAGTCGGAATACACGAAGGCGGTGTCGAAGCCGGGCTTCAGGGCCTGGCCGGCCGGGTGCTTCGTGAGCTTGATGGTCTCGGTGCCGGGCAGCTTCTTGCGCGGAGCAAGGTTGTCGTAGAGAAACAGGCCGAGCCGCACGAACCAGGCCGGGCGGATGCCCTTCTCGTGGGGCAGGATGAAGCGAAGGGGCCAGATGATGTGCGGGGCGGAATTCAGCAGGCGCTCGCGCTCGAACAGGGCCTCGCGCACCAGCCGGAATTCGTAGTATTCCAGGTAGCGCAGGCCGCCATGGATCAGCTTGGTCGAGGCGGAGGAGGTGTAGCCGGCGAGATCTCCCTGCTCGCAGAGAACCACCGAGAGGCCCCGGCCGACCGCATCGCGCGCGATGCCCGCGCCGTTGATGCCACCGCCCACAATCAGAAGATCAGTCACTGTCGTCACGAAACGCGTCTTTCCTTGAAACCGGGCAATTCCCGCACTCGGGATCCCGGCCCCTGCACATGTTTCCTTTAGCCGACTAAGGCAAGGTCTTTCTAGCGGGATCCACCGTTCCTGGCCACGGCCAAGTTTAGCATGAAAGCCGCGAAGGAGCCGAATGCCATGGCGAAGCAGGAGGCGACGACCGCATCGTAATCGCCCCACCAGGCCCAGAGCGCCCCGAAGGCGAAGGGAGTGGCCGCCATGGCGATACGGACCGGCATGGCGATCATGCCCTGGATGGCGCCGTAGTCCTCCCGGCCGAACAGTTCCGGCGGCAGGAGGGCGCGCACGATGGTCATCATGCCGTTCGAGGCGCCGTAGAGCGCCACGAACACCATGACGAGCCAGGATCCGGCCGGGATGAACGGGAGAAGCGCGAAGGCCAGCACGTTCAACCCCATGGTGAGCACGCCAATCCCCTTCAGGCTCAGCGCCCGCTCGCCGAGCCCGCTCAGGAACCGGGCCGCCACCTGCGCCGGGCCGATCACCGCGTAGGCCACGACCCCCATGTCGAGGCTGAAGCCGCGCTCGACCAGCATCGGGATCAGATGGACCGGGATGCCGGTCGAGATCATGCCCTGCAGGACCGAGGTCACCACGAAGAACCAGAACGACGCGGAGGAGAGGACGCGCCTGGGGTTGGAGACGGGCGGAGCCGCCGCGTGGGCGGCACCCGAATGCTCGACCGGGCCGGCGGCGCGGGGGATGCTCAGCCCCTCCAGCACGGCGCAGAGCCCGAGATTCATGGCGGCCAGCACGAGCAGCGCCCCGCGCCAGCCGAAAGACTCGATCAGCAGGTGGGTGAGGGGGATGAAGACCGTGCTGGCGAAGCCCGCCACCAGGGTCATGATGGTGATGCCGCGCCGGGTCAGGAGGCCGAGATGCCCGGCCAGGACCGCGAAGGCCGGCTCATAGAGCACGGCGCTCATGGCGATGCCGAGCCCAAACCAGATCAGCAGGAAGCCTAGGTAATTGTCCGTCTGCGCCCAGAGAGCGAGGAGCAGGGCCGCCAGGACCGAGCCGCCGGTCATTACGGCGCGTCCGTGGCCGAGGTCGATGAGGCGCCCGACCGGCACCGAGAAGAGGGCGGAGGAGCCGAGGGCCAGGGAGAAGGCGGCCGTCAGGGCGGTCTTCGACCAGCCGAGCTCCCGCTCCATGGGCTCGATCACCAGCGCGAAGGCGTAGAAGATCGTCCCGTAGGAGATCAGCACGGCGGTCGAGAGCGCCGAGACGAGGCCCCAGGGCATGCGCGCGGGAGAGGACATGGCAGCCTTCGGTTCATCGCCCCGAGAAGGGCGATCTGTGCCTTATCTCACCGGCGGAGCTTGACGAACAGGCCTCCAGCCCTCATATGCACAACACGGCGTCAGCGCTCTTCTCCAGAGCCGCTTGAGCGGGACTGCGTGACGGATATTCGCCATGAGGCGAAGGCCCGGTCCCCTTCTTCAATCGCTCCAATCGTACGACGGCCCCATCACGCGGGTTGTCGCCTTGAGCCCGGAAACGCCTGTTTCCCTGGAAGACAAAGCCTTTAGGGCTCGCCACTACCTGTTCGAAAGAAACCCCCTTTGACTCTTTTCACCGATTTCGGATTGGCCCAGCCGATCCTGAAGGCTCTGGCTGCCGAGGGCTATGAGAAGCCCACGCCGATTCAGGCCCAGACCATCCCCCTGGGTCTCGAAGGCCGCGACGTGTGCGGCATCGCCCAGACGGGAACCGGCAAGACGGCGGCCTTCGCCCTGCCGATCCTTCACCGCCTCTCCCAGAATCCGCGTCCCAAGGCTCCGAAGACCTGCCGGGTGCTGGTGCTGAGCCCGACCCGCGAGCTCTCCGGCCAGATCGCCGACAGCTTCCGCGTCTATGGCCGCAACCTGCGCCTTTCGACCTCCGTGGTGTTCGGCGGCGTCGCCATCGGCAAGCAGGAGCGTGAGCTTTCGGGCGGCGTCGACATCCTCGTCGCCACGCCGGGCCGCCTCCTCGACCTCATCGACCGCAAGTCCCTGACCCTGCGGGATGTGGAGATCCTCGTCCTCGACGAGGCCGACCAGATGCTCGACCTCGGCTTCATCCATGCCCTCAAGCGTATCGTGAAGCTGCTGCCGGCCAAGCGCCAGAGCCTGTTCTTCTCGGCCACCATGCCGAAGACCATCTCGTCGCTCGCCGATGACTTCCTGCGCGATCCGGCGAAGGTGGCGGTCACCCCCGTGGCGACCACCGCGGAGCGCGTCGAGCAGAGCGTCATGTTCGTGTCGACCGGCCGCAAGCAGGCCCTGCTCGAGATCCTCCTGAAGGACGAGAGCATCGACCGCGTCCTCGTCTTCACCCGCACCAAGCACGGGGCCGATAAGGTCGTGCGCGGGCTCGACAAGGCCGGTATCGCGGGCGCAGCGATCCACGGCAACAAGTCCCAGCCGCAGCGCGAGCGTGCTCTCGCGGCGTTCCGGGACGGCAGCTGCCGGGTGCTGGTCGCGACCGACATCGCGGCGCGCGGCATCGACGTGGAGGGCGTGTCTCACGTCATCAACTACGACCTGCCGAACGTGCCGGAGTCCTACGTCCACCGCATCGGCCGCACGGCGCGTGCCGGCGCGACGGGCCTCGCGATCTCGTTCTGCAACGACGAGGAGCGGGCCTATCTCAAGGACATCGAGAAGCTGACCCGCCTGAAGGTGCCGGTCGCGGCGCTGCCGGAAGGCTTCTCGGCCGGTCCGGTCGGCGGCGAGGTGGCCCCTGAGCCGCGCCGCGAGCAGCCGCAGCGCGGCCGTCCCGCGCCACATGCCCGCGGCCATCAGGGCCACGGCCAGTCCCGCTCGAGCGATCCCAACGCGGAGCGCGGCCCGAAGCGCCGTCGCGGTCGCGGCGGCAAGCCTGCAGGCGGTCAGCCGGGCGAGGCCCGTCAGCCGCAGGCGGCTCATCAGGGCAAGCCCGCCGCCGCCAAGCACACGCCGAAGCCGGCTCAGCGGCGGCCCGAGGGCCGCAGCGACGGCATGCAGGTTGCGTGGCTCGGCAAGGCGCCGCGCGGTCGCTGAAGTGAACGAAAAAAGGCGCCTTCGGGCGCCTTTTCTTTTGGCTGAATGCTCGGTCCGGGCTCCCGCTGACGCTCCTCCCTGAATGGCGGATTGGCACCGTGCCACTGTCTGCCACGAACTATTTCGATTATCCTGGAATTACCAGTTGACGAAGGTCCGAGTGCGCGCCAGTATATTTCCATGAATGTCGAACAAGCAGCGAAGCAGCTCGAAGCGCTTGGGAACACCACACGGCTTCAGGTCTACCGCACCTTGGTGCGGGCCGGTGAGGCGGGCCTTTCCGTCGGGCAGATCCAGGAGCGCTTGGGCATTCCGGCCTCGACGCTCTCGCATCACCTGCAACGTCTCCTGCTGACGGGGCTGGTGACGCAGGAGCGGCAGGCCACCACCCTGATCTGTCGGGCCAACTACCCGGCGATGAACAGCCTCATCGGCTTCCTGGCCGACGAGTGCTGCGCCGATGCGGGATGCGGTTCTCAAAGGGACGCTGCCGCCTAATTATTTTGCGCCTTATTTCGCTAGTTCTAGAATTAGCGATGGAGGAGATCGCGACAACCCTGACTCCCTGCCGAGTCCTGCACCCAAGGAACCACGTCATGACCATGCTCGAATCCCTTCCTGTCGCCATCGTCGGCGCCGGCCCGGTCGGCCTCGCGGCCGCTGCCCATCTCATCCGGCGAGGCATTCCGGTGAAGGTCTACGAGGCCGACAGGACGGTGGCGGCCAGCGTTCGGGACTGGGGCCATGTCCGCCTGTTCTCGCCGTGGGAGTACAACATCGACGCGGCCGCGCGCGATCTGTTGAAATCCACCGGTTGGCAGGAGCCGCCCGGAAAGGCGATGCCGACGGGAAACGATCTGTACGAACGATACCTGAAGCCTTTGGCCGGGATTCCCGAGATGGCGGCGTCGATCGAGACCGGCGCAATGGTGACAGCCATCACCCGGCACGGAGCCGACAAGGTGCTCAGCAAGGGTCGCGAGACCAAGCCCTTCGTGCTCGCGATCTCGGATGGCAATGGGACGATCCGGCGTGACCTTGCGCGGGCGGTGATCGACGCGTCCGGAACATGGACGACCCCGAACCCGCTCGGTGCCGGCGGGATTCCCGCCGAGGGCGAGACCGAGCTTTCAACCCATATCGCCTACGGCATTCCAGATGTGCTGGGACGCGACCGCGCCGCATATGAGGGCAAGACGACACTCGTGGTCGGCGCCGGCCACTCCGCCGCGAACGTGCTCCTCGATCTCGCGCGGCTGGAGCAGCGCGATCATCGGACCTCCATCATTTGGGCAACCCGCGGCACCAATCTGATGCGGGTCTATGGCGGCGGGCGCACCGACCAGCTTCCGGCTCGCGGCGAACTCGGCTCCAGCCTGAAGCGCCTGATCGACAGCGGGCGCATCACCCTCGTGGCCGGGTTTTCCGCTATTCGGGTCGGTGCGGTCGGCGAACGGGTCGTCGTCGAAGGCGAGACGACAGACGGACATCGGGAGATCGGCCCCCTCGACCGGATCATCGTGGCGACGGGCCAGAGGCCGGACCTGAGCCTTACCCGCGAACTCCGGCTCGACCTGGATCCATGGCTGGAGAGCGCCAAGGCGCTCGGCCCTCTGATCGACCCGAACATCCATTCCTGCGGGTCGGTTCCGCCGCACGGCCATCGCGAACTCGCCCACCCGGAGCCAGGATTCTACACCGTTGGGATCAAGAGCTACGGCCGTGCCCCGACCTTCCTCATGCTCACCGGATACGAGCAAGTTCGATCGGTGGTGGCGGCCATCGCCGGGGACATCGCGGCGGCTGACGATGTCCGCCTGATCCTGCCGGAGACGGGTGTGTGCTCGACCAATCTCGCTTCGGATGGTGCCGCGGTATCAACCGACTGCTGCGGAGGCCCTGCTCCGGCGACCGTCGGCGCCTGTTGCGTCGCGGATGCGGAGGCCAAGACCCAGGGACAGAACGGATGCGGATGCGGCCCCATCGACGCGCAGAGCCGGACGAGGCCGGAGAAGATCGCCGAACGTGCAGATTGCTGCTGAATCCAAGCGTGCCCGCTTGCGTCGTCAACGTCGTGCCGGCTGCAGCAGGTTCTTCTCCAGCATCACGTGCACACCCTTGTTGCCGTTCACGACCTGCGTGATGCGCAGGTCCGCCGCGAGGCTGCACAGGGCATAGGCCTCGGACTTCGTAATCCCGGTGCGGGCGGCGATCAGGTCGATCATGTCGCGAAGGGCAATCACCACGCACTGATCGAGGTCCGGGTCGAAAGCCATGGTCATGACGTGCATGTCCGTCTCGGCCATGGGCCAGGTGAGGCGCATGTCGTCGCGGACATGCAGCTCGAAGGTTCCGATGAGCCCCGTCTCGATGGCCGTGACGCAGACCTCGCCGTCGCCCTGCACGCCGTGCCCGTCGCCGACGGAGAACAGCGCCCCGTCCACGTGGATCGGAAGATACAGCGTGGTGCCGGCGACCAGCTCCTTGTTGTCGAGATTGCCGCCGTTGCGGCGCGGCGGCAGGGTGCTGATCGCGCCCCAGGCCGGAGGCGGCGCCACCGCCATCACGCCGAAGAACGGCTTCAGGGGCAGCTCCAGCCCCCAAGGCATACGGCCGGTCATCCGCCCCCTGTCGAGCGGGATGTGCATCAGGTGCATCTCGTCGAAATCGTCGGGCAGCGCACCTTTCAACGGCGCCACATAGGTGAAGCCCCAGTCGTAATGCAGTTCGATAGCCTTGATGCGGACCTCGAGCACCTGACCAGCCTTCGCACCCCTGACGGCGACAGGGCCGGTGCAGATATGGCCCGGAAGCTTCGGCCTTTGCGTCGCCTGGATCGCCTTGAGAGCGTCCGGAACCACGAGGGGCGCCTTCGGCATCACCTCGGGGCCGCCGGACACGGTGGAGATCGTGACCGTGTCGCCGGGCTCGACGGTCAGCAGCGGCGCAAGGCCGGCGTCGAAATAGCCCCAGTGGACGGTGTCGGGGGCGGCATCAAGGCGGTGTTCGGCCACGGGTTTCCTCTGCGCATGAGCGGCCGGCGCAATGCGTGCCGGCATGACGGTTAGGATGTGTCGCATTCCCGTGCCCCAAGGGCAATAGGTTCGGCGAGCCTCACCACGAGGCGAAGAAGGTGAAGTCGTGGCGCATGGGCTTCCACGTCTGGATCTGCCTGGGCTCGCGCAGGAGGTCCGGCAGGCGCTCCCAATAGGCCTTGCGGTAGTCCCGATGGATCTGGACCTGCACCACGTCGTCGAGATCGGCCCACGTCTCGTACAGCATGAAACGGCCTGGGTCCTCGGGATCCTGATGCATGACCGCGTTGATGAAGGTCGGCTCGTGCCGCATGGCGTCGAGCACCGGGGTGACCAGGTCGAAGAACTCCTCCTCGCAGCCGGGCTTGACGGCGACGGTCACGATGAAGGTGACGCTGGTGCCGGCGGCTGCGCCGGGGTTCCGGAGTTCGGGATGCGGTTTCATGGCGCTCTCCTTCGCTGTTCCATGGGCGAAGGATGGCCGCCGGGCAGCGCGAAAGAAATTACCCGGCAGGTAATGGCCGCGCGTTCGGGCGCCGCCCGCTAATGATACGGATCCGCCGCGTCGCGCAGGCCGTCGCCCATGAAGTTGAAGGCGAGCACCACCACGATCACGGGAACGATCGGGAAGAGCAGCCAGGGGTGAAGCTGCACGGCCGCGAGGTTCTGCGCCTCGTTGAGCAGCACGCCCCAGCTCGTCACCGGCGGGCGCAGGCCCAGGCCTAGGAAGGAGAGGGCGGTCTCGCCGAGGATCATGGACGGGATCGACAGCGTCGCCGAGGCGATCAGGTGGCTCATGAAGTTGGGGATGAGGTGGCGCGCGATGATGCGCTTCTTGGAGGCGCCCATCAGCTCCGCAGCCTTCACGAAATCCTCCTCGCGTAAGGAAAGCAGCTTCGAGCGCACCGCCCGCGCGAGGCCCGGCCAGTCGAGAAGGCCCAAGATGATCGTGATGCCGAAGAAGACGAGGATCGGGCTCCAGTTGGGCGGCAGAGCGGCCGAGAGGGCCAGCCACAGGGGCAGCTCCGGCAGGGAGCGCAGGATCTCGATCATCCGCTGGATCACGTGGTCGACCCAGCCGCCGAGGTAGCCGGCGAGGCCGCCGAAGAAGAGGCCGAGCGTGAAGGACACGGCGATGCCCACGATGCCGATGGTGAGCGAGATGCGCGCGCCGTAGATGATGCGCGAGAGCAGGTCACGGCCCAGCCGGTCGGTGCCGAGCAGGAACATCGTGCCGTCCCGGGGAGGGCAGACGAGATGGAAGTCCATCGTCCACAATCCCCAGAACTCGTAAGCATCGCCGCGGCAGAAGAAGCGGATCGGCTGCGGAGCCGAGGCGTCGACCGTGTAGACGCGACGGAACGACTCCAGGTCGAAGCTCTGCGTATAGGGATAAACGAAGGGGCGCATGAGCCGGCCCTCGTGCATCAGGTGAAGCCCCTGCGGCGGGGCATAGATGAAGTCGCCGTTTCGCTTTGTCTGGTTGTAGGGCGCGATCACCTCGACGAAGGGGACGATGAGGTAGAAGACCAGCAGGATGAAGGCCGCCGCCACCGCCACCTTGTGGCGGCGGAACTTCCACCACATGAGCCGCCAGGACGAGGCGCGGTAGAAGCTCTCGTTCTCGGCGCCGACCGGCTCCGTCGCGCCGGGGTCGAAGGGCGCGGGATCCACGTAGTGGCGCTTGCCGGGAGCGACGGTGTTCATCGGCCGCCTCCCATCCGGATGCGAGGGTCGAGCAGGGCGAGCAGGAGATCGGAGATCAGCATCCCGATCACCGTCAGCACGGCCACGAACATGAGGATGAAGCCGGCCAGGAACTGGTCCTGGCTCTTGAGGGCGCTGAGCAGGATCGGCCCGACCGTCGGCAGGCTGAGCACCAGCGACACCAGGACCGAGCCGGAGATCAGGTGCGGCAGCAGGTTGCCGATATCGGCGATGAAAGGGTTCAGCGACATGCGGAACGGATATTTCAGCAGCGCCTTGCCGGAGGGCAGCCCCTTGGCCTTCGCGGTCACGTAGTACTGCTTGCCGAGCTCGTCGAGCAGGTTCGCGCGCATGCGCCTGATCATGGCGGCGGTACCGGACAGGCCGATCACGAGGGTTGGGACGATCAGGTGGGACAGGAGGGACTTCACCTTGTCCCAGGTCCAGGGCTCGTCCGCATATTGCGGATCGTACAGTCCGCCGATGGAGAGGCCGAACCAGCGGTTCATGTAGTAGAGCAGGATCAGGGCGAGCAGGAAGCTGGGCGTCGCCAGCCCGATATAGCCGACGAAGGTCGCAACGTAGTCTCCGACCGAATACTGGCGCGTTGCGGAGTAGATTGCGATCGGGATCGACACCACGTGGATGAAGATCACTACCGCCAGATTGACGAGGAGGGTCAGCCACAGGGCGTCGCCCACCACCTCGACCACCGGGCGATCGAACTCGAATGACCAGCCCCAGTCGCCCTGCAGCAGGCCGGAATAGCCGTTGGGGCC
Source organism: Microvirga sp. (assembly GCA_035645535.1). Taxonomy (GTDB): domain Bacteria; phylum Pseudomonadota; class Alphaproteobacteria; order Rhizobiales; family Beijerinckiaceae; genus Microvirga. Next base: position 48,628 of record DASQMJ010000068.1, read on the forward strand.
GGGCATCACGCCGATCCAGACCAGGTATTGCTGCCAGGCCGGCTTGTCGAGCCCGTATTGACGGATCAGGAACTCGGCCTTGGCGACGGAGGCGGATTCCCCTTGCGCCCGAAGCTCCGCGATTTGGTTGGTCAGGAAGTCGCCGGGCGGCAGCTTGATGATGAAGAACACCAGCGCCGAGATGATCAGCAGCGTCACCCCCATGGTGACGATGCGGCGCAGCAGGAAACGGATCATCGACGGGCCTCTTTGCCGGCGGCCTTGTTCCAGTGAATCTCATCCGGCCGGTAGATGCCGATCATAGCGGTGGGCTCCCAGCTGTAGAGGGCCTTGTCGGGCAGGCCGCTCAGGCCGTTGCGCCGCACGATGGGCTGCAGGGCGCCCGCCACCGTGCCGATGGCCCACTGGTTCTCGGCGTGGTTGCGCAGCATCTCGCGCCAGACCTCCCGCTGCACGTCCCGGTTCCCGGTGTTCATCCAGGTGGAATAGAGCTCGAGCAGGCGCTTGGCCTCCGGAATGTCCACCGACTCTCCCATCTTGCCCTTGGTTTCCACGTACTGCCCCCATTTCGGCCAGGAATAGTTGTCCTGCCGCATGGGTGCGAACTCCGTCGGCGGCATGATGGCAGTCGGGATGGCGTTGTCGAATCCTTGGGCGGCGACCATCACCGTGAGCCCGGCGAAGGAACGGTTGCGCAGCACCGTGCGATCCTGCGGCTTGATGAACAGCTTCACGCCGATCTCACGCCAGAACTCGCCGATCAGGGTCAGGCCGTCGACCACGAGGCTGCTCTCGCCGTCCGTCTCGACGATGATCTCAAGCTCCCGCCCGTCGGGCAGGAGCCGGATGCCCGCGCCGTTGCGCTCGGACAGGCCGATCTCGTCCAGGAGGCGCGAGGCCTCGGCCGGGTCGTAGCTGGCGTTGAGGGTGCGCAGCTCAGGCGAGAACAGGGGGCTCTGCGACACGACCGTGTTGTTGCCCTCGACCCCGAGCCCGAAGAGGAGCGCGTTGTTCAGGGTCCGGCGGTCGATGCCCAGCGACAGGGCCCTGCGGAAGCGCACGTCCCGATTGAGCTTGCGCCAGACCGGATCGATGGTGTTGAGGTTGGGATAGAGCGCCAGCTCCGTCCCGCGCGCGTAGGGCCAGAGCAGGGTCCTGTAGCCCTTCGCCTTCTCGCCCTCCTTCAGGATCGGCACGTCGTTCATGGACAGGCCGCGGAAGAGGAGATCGACCTCGCCCGCATTGGCCTTGGCGGCGAAGAGGCCGCTCGCCGACACGTCCATGATGATCCGGTCGACGTAAGGCAGCTGCTGCCCCTGGTCGTCGACGCGGTGATAGTAGGGATTGCGCTCGAAGACGAAGCGGCTCGCCGGCGCCGTGTTGGTGATGCGCCAGGGCTGGAGGGTGGGCAGGTCCGGGTTGGTCTGCTCCTTCATGTCGTCGAGGCGGTTGTGCAGGGCGGCCCAGGATTTCAGCTTCTGCTTCTTGGCCTGCTCGTCGAGCGCTGCCTCGTCGGCATATTTGGCGTGGAACTGCTTCAGGTATTTCGAGGCCCGGTAGATGCCGGGATCGAGAGGACCCGCGAGCTGCGGCAGGAAGCGGGGATTGGGCTTGTCCCAGGTGTAGCGGACCGTCCGCTCGTCCAGCACCTCGAAGCGGGGGAGCTTTCCCTCCACCATCATGAACTCGGGCGGCCCGGCCGGGGAGAGGTCGGGGTTCTGAGCGATGTCCTCCCAGTAGTAGCGGAAATCCTCCGCCGTGAAGGGCGAGCCGTCCGACCAGCGGTGCCCCGGCCGGATCGTGAAGGTGAAGACCCGGTCGTCCATGTTCTCGTACTTCTCGAGGAGATCGGGCTGGAGATTGAGGTTCCTGTCGTAGCCGACGAGGCGAGTATAGGCCCAGGTCGAGATGTAGCGGATGTCCCGGGGGCGAGGCACCAGGGTGACGATGTCGCCACCGTATTGCCCGCCCTTGGGACTGACCACGATGGGGTTCTGCGGCAGCCGTTCGGCCAGGGGCGGGAGTTCCCCCTTGGCGATCTTCTCAGCCAGGAAAGGCGGGTCGGCGTAGGTCTGCGCCAGCGCCGGAACGCCCATGAGGCCTAACGCAGCGGCGAGGAGGAGCCTGGTCGTCCATGTGCCGGTGATCATCACGCAGCCTCCCGTATCCTGTGGCTTCCCACACGAATCCTGTGCCCCGGCTCGATTTCCTTCATCACGCCCAGCTCGCCCTCGTGGAGGCGGAAGGGTTCGGGCCAGTCCGAGGGGTTGGAGAAGCGGCCCGCCCGCAGCTTGCCGAAGTCGAGGGGCCGGTCGATGTCCGGATCCGGCACGGCGGCGAGCAGGGCCTGCGTGTAGGGATGGGCCGGGTTGCGGAAGAGCGAGCTCTTGGGGGCCTCCTCGACGATGTAGCCCCGGCACATGACCACGATGCTGTCGGCAATGTAGTCCACCACCGCGAGATTGTGCGACACGAAGAGGTACGAGAGGCCCAGCGCCGATTGCAGGTCCTTGAGCAGGTTCAGCACCTGCGCCTGCACGGACACGTCAAGCGCCGAGACCGGCTCGTCGCACAGCAGCACGCGCGGCTCGAGGGCGAGCGCCCGCGCGATGCCGAGCCGCTGGCGCTGGCCGCCGGAGAACGAGTGCGGATAGCGCCTCAAGTAGCGCTGGTCGAGGCCCACCATGTCGAGGAGCTGCTTGACCCGCATGTAGCGCTCGTCCGGCGTGCCGATGTTATGGATGCGTAAGGGTTCGGTCAGGATCTCGTAAACCGTCATGCGCGGGTTGAGGGACGAGAACGGATCCTGGAAGATGAACTGCACCGAGCGGCGATAGGCGGTGAGCGCGTCGCCTTCGAGTTCGAACACGTTCCGCGGCCCCGTGCCGTCGTCGAAGAGCACCCGCCCGGCATCGGGCTGCAGGGCGCGCATGATCATCTTGGAAACGGTGGTCTTGCCGCAGCCGGATTCCCCCACGAGCCCCAGGGTCTTGCCGGCCGGAAGGGCGAGGTTGACGTCCTTGACGGCCCGGATGATGCGCTTCTTGCCAGAGAACCAGCCGGCGCGCAGGGTGAAGCATTTCGTCAGGCCCTCGGCCTTGAGGATCGGCCCCTTGGGCTCCGGCCGCTCCGGCGCGTGAATGCGCGCGAGCGTCGTGCTCTTCACCTCGCGGATCGGCGTCAGCCGCTCGTCGTCGCCCATGGCGAAGCGCGGGACCGCGCGCATGAGCGCCTGGAGATAGGGATGCTGCGCATTGCGGAAGATCTCCTCCCGCGATCCTGCTTCCATCACCCGGCCGCGATACATCACCACCACATCGTCGGCCACGTTCGCCACCACGCCGAGATCGTGGGTGATGAGCAGCACCGACATGCCGGTCTCCGCCTGCAGCTCCTTGATGAGGTCGAGGATCTGGGCCTGCGTGGTCACGTCGAGGGCCGTGGTCGGCTCGTCGGCGATGAGCAGGGCGGGGCGGGTGATCAGCGCCATGGCGATCATGGCGCGCTGGCGCAGGCCGCCGGAGAGCTCGAACGGATAGGTGCGCAGCGCCCGCTTCGGATCCGGGAAGCCGACCCGGGCCAAGACCTCCATGGTGCGCTCGTCCGCCTCCTCCTGGCTGACACGGGCGTGGATCATCAGCGCTTCCGAAATCTGGTCGCCGATGGTGTGGAGCGGCGAGAGCGACGTCATCGGCTCCTGGAAGATCATGGCGATGCGCCCGCCGCGCAGGGCCCGCACGGCGTCGCCGTCCGCGCCCAGCTCGGCGATGTCGACCGACCTGCCGGTGGCCGGATCGTTGAACACGATGGCGCCGCCGGAAAGATGCGCCTTCTTGGGAAGGATCTGCAGGATGGCCTGGGCGGTCACCGACTTGCCGGAGCCGGACTCGCCGACCAGCGCCACCGTCCTGCCCTTCGGAATGTCGAAGGTCAGGCCGTCGACCGCCCGGAAGTCTCCGGAATCGGCCTTGAAGTCGACGGTCAGCTGACGGACCGACAGGAGCGGCGCATCCATAGGCTCCTCCAAACGCACTTTCGAGCATAACGCTTCATTGCTCGACCGCGATCCTGTTTTCGTTACGAAATAACCGATTTATCCGCAAGAACCGGATCTCCCGGCCTGCAAGGGTTTCCAGCAGCCGCTCGCAAAATCGCCAGACGGTTTCGTCGTGCACGAGGTGATGGGTCAGGAGCCCGATGGGCTCGTCGGGGTCCGCGGTCCCGTCGATGCGCCGGTCGATGGCGGCCGCGAGGCCTGCCACGATCCGCTCCGGCTCGACGAGGCTGCGCGTACCGTGCCAGTCGATAGGGTCCACATGCGTGTTGATCTGGACGAGGCCCGTGACGGGGTGATGACGGTCGCGGTCCCGGAAGGTCGAAAGGCCCGCGTAGCCGAGTTCCGGCAGGGCCGGCGCGAGCCCGGGCGCGACCCGGTTCCAGGGCGGGACGAAGACCGGCAGCAGTCTTTCGCCCAGGTGCCGCCGCGCCGTCGCCAGCGCCTTCGCGGCCTCCGCTGCGAGGGCGGACACCGGGCGATGGCCGCCAAATTCGGCCTTCTTGTCGCCGGCAGGCGCATGATTGGCGTGGCTCCATCCGTGCACGAGCGCGAAGGCGTGCTCCTCCTTCCGCAGGCGTTCCGCGAGCGAAGGCTCGATCCCGGCAGGAATGGCCGCGAGGCCGATGCCGGCGCCGTAGCGCCGCGCGAGGTCGAGCAGCCGGTCGAGCGCGGGCGTATGCGCCACAGCATCGTCGTCGCGCCACCAGAAGCCGATGCCTTGGCCCGCATCCTCGGCCCGGTCGAGGGCGCGCGTCAGCGGCGACCAGTCGATGGCACGATGCAGCGCCGGACTTGCGAGAGCCAACTCCTCCGCAATAACGACGCTCCGCCGGGCGCCGTCGAGGGCGAGGGCGGGCAACGGAGAGGCAGGGCGCGAGAGAGCCTGCCGAACGGCCGCCACGAGACGCTCGGCCGACAGCTCCGCCTCCGGCACGATCTCCGCGAGGCCTCGGGCCCTGAGCTGTTCCGCCCGCAGGCGCTGCTCGGTCTCGTTCCCGGCCTCGAAGGGAACGAGCACCGCGCGCACGCCGGTGCGCAGCAGATCCACGAAGGTGTTGTAGCCGGCCTGGCTGACGGAGACCTCCGCCTGCGCCAGCAGGGTCCTGAAATCGGGCCGCGCCCGTTCGACCTTCGCATGGGCCGGAGCCTGAGCCTGCAGGGCCTGGAAATCGGCCTCCTGCACGCCCCGTCCGATCAGGATGCGCCACGGCTTGTCGGGAAAGGCGCGCGCCGCCTCGATTGCTGCCCCGTAGAGCGGCAGGCTCGCCGCGCTGGACCCTCCCGACACGACGATGCCTCGGCGGTGGGCGACGGGCGGCGGGGCCGGGCCTTCGTCCACATATCCGGTGTAGCGCAAGAGGGGGGCAAGATGCTTGCCCACCGGCCACGAAGCATTGAGCGGGACGAGTTGCGGATCGCCGTGGACGAGCACCGCGTCGTAGAACCGCGCGAGCCGCTCGTGCGCCTCCGCAAGGCGTTCCTGTTTCGACGGTGCCACGAGGATGTCGCGCACGGAGCATAGGACCAGCGGGCGTGGCTGCATGCTCCGCGCTTTCTCCAGCAGGGCCACGAATTCGCCTGCGAGGACGCGGCGCCCGAACGGGAAGAGCTCGGTAACGAGGATGTCGGGCCTGACCTGCCTCAGGGTCTCGACAAGAATCTCCTTGCGTTGCGCAAGGCGCGTCTCGTCAACCGGGGCCCCATGCTCGTCGAGCAGGGTCCTGAAGGCCGTGCCGGCGGTCCGCACCGGCGGCAGCTGCACGAGGTCCACGTCGCCGAGATCGGCGAGGGGAACCGGGGTCCCGCCCGAGACCAGCACCGTCCTGTGCCCGGTGCGCGCGAAGGCGCGGGCGAGCGCCGCCGCGCGGGTCAGATGTCCGGCGCCGAGCAGATGCGTGACGGTGATCAGAACGCGCAAGACCCTATGCTCCGATGCCGGCCACGAGAGCCGCGAGCGCAGTGTGCAGCCGCGCGGCGGCCCGGTCGAGATCCCTTTCTTCCGTCACGAAACGACGCGCCGCAGTAGCGCAGCGCCGCCGCCATCCGGCGTCGGCCAGAAGTGCCTCGACGGCCTGCGCGAAGGCGCCGGCGTCGCCGGGGAGCGTCAGCACCCCGGTCCTTCCGTCCTCGATCACGCTCGCGACGCCGCCATAGGCGCCCGCGACGACCGGACAGCCGAAGAGCTGTGCCTCCAGCAGGGCCATCCCGTAGGCTTCGTTGACGGCGGGCCAGACGAAGAGGTCAGCGCCCGCATAGAGCGCCCGCAGCGCGGCCCTGCTCTCGACTTGGCCGTGGAAGCGCACCCGTCGCCCGAAGGTCCGGAACAGATCCTCGACCTCGCCGCGCGCCTCGCCGTCGCCGACGATGTCGAGGGTCCAGGACCGATGCGGAATTCTTTGCAGAGCCGCCGCGAGGAGGCGGTAGGAGGCGAGCTTGTCGCCCATGCGCATCATGGCGACCGCGAGCAGCCGGAGATCCCCGCCGGTGCTGTCGCATGCGGCTGCCGCGTCCGGCCATTCCGCTGCGTCAAGGAACGGCGGCAAGTCGACGAGCATCTGACGGTCGGGCTTTCGCGCCTCCAGCGCCTCCCGGTCCGCCGCGGTCATGACGAAGACCGCATCCGCGCGGTCAAGGGCCGCTTCCGCGCCCTCGTGGCCGAGCGCCCATGGCCCGGAAGCGCGCTTCGATGCACGCGATCCCTCCGCCACCGCGTAAGGAATCCCGAGCGCATCGGCCACGCGCGGGCCGATCCAGTCGGGCGCCTTGTAGTAAACGTGGTAGGTGAACCACAGGAGTGGGCGGTCCTCCCGAGGGAGGGAGCCGTAGTGACGGACGAGGCGGTCGGCCTCGGCGAGGGAATCCTGCCGGATCCGCTCCTGCGAGGCGAGGTCGCCGGTCTTTTCGAAGGTGCGCAGATCACTCGCCAGGGCGGGCTTGAAGCCGCCGCGTTCGAGCGCCTTCATCAGGAGCCGCGCCATGGTGCGGTCGCCGGACGGGGAGGGGTGGTCCGGGCTCTTGAGGGGAGCATAGAACGCAACGGACTTCGGATGGCTCACGCGGTCACCGGATCCTTCGAACCGCTTTCGATCAAGGGCCTGAAACGGGCCGCGAGATCGTCGATGCCGCCCTCCATGGAGAAGTCGCGCCGCAGCCGCTCGTAGGCCGCGTCTCCCATGGCCGTCCGCCGCTCGGGCTCGCGGGCGAGGAGGTTCAGGGCATTCGACAGGGCCTCCCAATCGCCCGGCGGCACGAGCTGGCCCTCTAGGCCGTCACGGACGAATTCCGGGATACCGGCGAAGTCCGTCGCCAGGATCGCGAGCTTCTGGCTCGCGGCCTCCATGAGGACGTTGGGCAACCCGTCCCGGTCGCCGGACGCCGCCTTCTTCGACGGCAGGACGAAGAGATCCGCCTGCTGCATCAGGGCGATCACGTCGGGCTGCGCCTTGGGGCCCAGGAACGCAACCTTCTCGGCGATGCCGTTCTGCTGCGCCTTGGCTTTCAGGCTGTTGAGCAGGTCGCCGCCACCCACGTGGGCCAAGCGCCAGTGGAGGTCGGGCGGCAGGGCCGCGAGGGCCTGGATCAGGTCGTCGAAGCCCTTCTTCGCGACCGCCCGTCCGACCGAGACGATCCGCACCGGATCGGCAGGGTCGGACCCGTCGCGGGGCGGACGAGCCTCGGGCGGCGCGGGAAAGCGCGAGAGGTCGAGCCCGTGATAGACCAGAGAGACATGGTCGACCGAGGGGCTCAGGGCCCTCAGGTGCTCGGCTCCTTGGGCCGTGCAGGTCACGCCCCATCGTGCCTCGGCGAGCTTCTCCCGCTTCTCCCAGTCGGGCGTGGTCCAGATGTCCTTGGCGTGGGCCGAGAAGCTCCAGGGGCGGCCGGTCAGGAGCGCCGCGTAGCGCACCACGGATGCGGGCGTATGGAGGTAGTGGACGTGCAGGTGCCCCACCTCCTCGGGCAGCTCCCGCGCCATGACGAAGGCCTGGCCCAGGCGCCGGACGCGGTTGGCCGTGAAGTCCCGCCGCAGGTCGCGCCAGAAGACCTTCATGAGAGCCGGAAAAGCCTTCTGCCGAAGGCTCCAGAGCGCGCCGCGCAGCACCCGGACCGGCTCCTCGTAGAGATACTCGGGCAGGTACGTCACCCGCGCCTTGATCTGCCGGTTCATGGGATGCACGGCCCGTTCCGTCGGATGCCGCAGGGACCAGATCTCGAGCGGGATCTCGCGCCCTTCGAGGGCGAGGATCTCCTGGGCGATGAAGGTCTCGGAAAGGCGCGGATAGCCTTTGACGGCGACGGCGATCCGTCGGGCATAAGGCGAAGGAAGCATCCTGTTCCTTACTCGGCCGCCTGGTTGTAGGCGGGAACGAAAGCGTTGGCGGTCTCAGTCAGAGCCTTAAGCCGCTCCTGCACCCGGTCAAGCCCGTCGAGCAGGCCCGGGATCACCACCTCGGACGGGCGCGGCTGCGAGGACAGGCCCCTCAGGGCCGCCGCCATGCGCTCCGGCGTCCGCGGCTCCTCGTAGTCGCTCAGCATGCGCACGAGCCCGAGCCGCTCGGCCTCCACGGCGCGGATATACTGCTCGAGACGTGGCCGCGTACGCGGCACGATGAGGGTGCGCTTGTCGAAGGACAGCACCTCGCAGAAGGTGTTGTAGCCCCCCATCGCCACGATGGCCTCGGCCTTCTGCATCAGGCGCTCGATCTTGGTGTCGAAGGACAACACGTCGAGCTTGGGTTGCCGGGCGATACGCTCCACGAAGGAGGCGCGCTTGTCCCGGTCGATGAAGGGGCCGAACAGAACCAGCGCCGGCATCTCGATGTCGGGATCGGCCTCGTAGGCCGAGATGACCCAGTCGATCAGGTCGTCCCCATCACCGCCGCCGCCGGTGGTGACCAGGATGAACGGCTGCTTCGTGATCTTGGGATATCGGGTCAGAGACGGGGTCGGAGGCACCTCCCGGCGCAGGTAGCCCGTATAGGTGATCCGCTCCTGCACCTCGGGCGGAAGCTTCAGGGCGGCGAGCGGCTGATAGACGTCGCGCAGGCCGTAGACCCAGACCTCGTCATAGTAGCGGATGAGGGCCTCCCGCGCGTCCTTGCGCTCCCATTCGGGGACCAGGAGCGCCGGCTCGTCCATCACGTCGCGGACACCGAGCACGAGGCGGCAGCCGGAGGCCTGGAGGTAGTCGAGGGCAGGCAGCACCTCGCCGCGGAAGCCGGTCGGCTCCTTGTCGACGATGAACACGTCCGGCCGAAAGGATTTCGCCGCCTGAAGGATCAGGGATTGGCGCAGCCCCACGGCCTCGTCGAGGCTCACATTGAGGTTGAGGCAGCGATAGTCGCCGTCGGGAAGCTTGGTCACCCCCGGGATGCGGATGTAGTCCACCCCGCTTCCGAACTCGAAGTTCCCGATTACGGGCGAGCCGGAAATGATCACCACGGAGGTGTCGGGCTCATTCGCCACGATGGCGTTAGCAATGGCTCTCGACCGGCGCAGATGGCCCAGGCCGAAGGTGTCGTGGCTGTAGATCAGAACACGCGTGCCGACGCCGCGCCCTGACGGAGCCTTCGTATGGTGAGATACCATGCTCAAATCCATGACCAGGTCCGCCGGGCAGGCGCCCCTTGGTAGAAGGGTTTCGGTTGACGTTAGGACACTACTCTCTACCGTTGCAATAGCTCTCGGCCAAGAAGCTATGGCGCAACCTTAAAACGGAAAGAGGTATCCAGCGATGACCCGGAGATGGTATCGTCCGCCCAATGGATAAGAGCCTCTTCCGTTACATTTGGAAGCATTCGAGGCGCGACCAGCTCATCGTCTGCGCCGTCGTTCTTGCTTCTCAACCGTTCTATTTCATGTCCCTCGATCTGCCTCGCCAGATCGTGAATGAGGCGATTCAGGGCGAGGCCTTCCGCGACGGCAACACGACGGCGCCGTTCCTGGACATCGGCTTCAGTCTCCCGGCCTGGCTCGGCGGCGGCTCTTTCCAGATCTTCGAAGGCTTCCAGCTCAGCCGCGTCGGGCTGCTCTTCGGCCTCTCTGGCCTGTTCCTGTTCTTCGTCATCATCAACGGCGGCTTCAAATACTGGATCAACGTCGCCAAGGGCATCCTCGGGGAGCGCATGCTGCGGCGCCTGCGCTTCGACCTCTTCTCCATGGTTCTTCGCTTCACGCCGGAAGCCCTGCGGACGGTGAAGTCCTCCGAGACGGCGACAATCATCAAGGACGAGGTGGAGCCCATCGGCGGCTTCATCGGCGATGCCTTCATCACGCCGGTCTTCCTCACCATGCAGGCGGCCACGGCCCTGTTCTTCATCATGGTGCAGAACGTCTGGCTCGGGCTGCTGGCCCTCGGTGTCGTAGCCATCCAGATCGTCATCATCCCGCGCCTGCGGCGCGAGCTGCTCCGCCTGGGGAGGGAGCGCCAGCTGGCTTCCCGCGAGCTCGCCGGACGGGTCGGCGAAATCCTCGACGGCATCGAGGTCGTGCACGTGCACAATGCCTACGACTGGGAGAAAGCGGAGATCGGCAGCCGGCTCTACAGGCTCTTCGACATCCGGGTGAAGATCTACAATCGGAAATTCGTGGTCAAATTCCTCAACAACTTCCTGTCCCAGCTGACGCCGTTCTTCTTCTATGCCATCGGCGGCTACTTCGCCCTGCGCGGCACCCTCGACATCGGCCAGCTCGTGGCCGTCATCAGCGCCTATCGCGAACTGCCGCCGCCCCTGAAGGAGCTGATCGACTGGGACCAGCAGCGTCTGGACGTGCAGGTGAAGTACGATCAGGTCACGCAGCACTTCGCGGAGGAGCGCCTCGCGCCGATGATGCTCGCCGCCGCGGCGGAGGAGGCGCAGGACAAGCCACTCGTCGGGCCCCTCCTGGCCGAGGAACTGCGTATCAGCGACTCCCATGGCGGCATGATCCTCGACGGCGCCTCCTTCACGGTCGACCTGCCGGCGCGGGTCGCCCTGGTGGCGGCCGGCAACCCGGCCGCGAGCGTCCTGGCGCGGGTGATCGCCCGGCGGCTGCCGGGCTTCGGCGGCCAGATCCGGATCGGCGACCGGGACCTGATGCAGCTGCCCCCGTCCGTCGTCGGCCGCCGGATCGCCTATGCGGGCATCGATCCGATCCTGTTCCCGGGCACCATCCGGGACAACCTCGTCTACGGCCTGCGCTTCAAGCCCCTAGGCACACGGGAGGAGAACCGCCGCGAGGCCGAGCGGCGGATCGCCGAAGCCGTCAGGACCGGGAACCCGGTCGAGAGCATCTCAGACCAGTGGATCGACTACGAGTGGATCGGCGTGAAGGACGCGGACGAACTCGACCGGCTTCTGGTGAAGCTCCTCAACCGCATCGGCATGGGCAACGAGATCTACCTCTTCGGCCTCGCGGGCCAAATCGACCCGGAGAAGGACCCGGCCCTCGCCGGGCGCGTGGTCGAGGCCCGCGCCCGCCTGCGCGAGGCATTCCAGGCCAATGGAATGGCCGATCTGGTCGAGCCCTTCGACCCGGAGCGCTACAACGACCAGGCGACCATTGCCGAGAACCTTCTGTTCGGCGTCCCGACATCGCCGGAATTCTTGGGGCGCAGCCTGGCGGAGAACCAAGAGTTCCGCAGCGCCATCGCCCGGGCGGGCCTGACCGACGACCTGATCCACATGGGCCTCCAGATCGCCAAGACCATGACGGAGATCTTCGAAGGCCTGCCGCCCGGGCATTCCCTGTTCGAGCAGTTCTCCTTCGTGGGCGCGGAGGAGCTGCCGGAATTCGAAGCCATCCTGCGCCGCCACAGGCAGGTCCAGAGCGGCGCGAACCGGGACGACCGGACCAAGCTCATCTCCCTGCCGCTCGCCTATGTGGAGGCCAGGCACCGCCTCGGCCTGCTCGACGACAAGCTCAAGGAGAAGCTCGTCCAGGCCCGCGCCTATGTGCGCGAGACCCTGGAGAAGGCCGGCAGCGAGGGGGTGGAGTTCTACGATCCCGGGCGCATCTGCGCGGCCGCCCCCTTGCGGGACAACCTGCTCTTCGGCCGCGTCAGCTACCGGGTCGCCAACGCCCGGGTCAGGGTCGCGGAGGCGGTCGCGAGCGTGGTCCAGGAGCTGGGACTCCTGGAGGACATCCAGACGATCGGCCTTGACCAGCAGGTCGGGACGGCCGGCCGCCTGCTGACGCCCCAGGAGCGGGCCAGCGTGAACCTCGCCCGCTGCCTGGTGAAGCGGCCTGACATCCTCGTGGTCGACGGGGCACTCGCCCCCTTCGACGAGGCACGCAGCCAGCAGATGATCGGGCTGCTGGTCGAGCTGATGGAAAAGCAAAGCCTGTTCATGGTGCTGCCGAACGATCGACAGGCGGATGCCTTCGATGTTCGGATGCGGTTCCGTGACGGGCAGATCACGGTAGACAAGACCGGCGACCAGGCCCAGGGGGCGAGAGAGCCCGGGCCGGGGACCGCCCAACCAATGGAAGGAGAGGTGGCATGACCCTTGAGGCCGAGGTGCAATCCCTGCGACAGGTGCCGATGTTCCGGGACATCGACCCTGCCCGATTGAAACTCCTCGCCTTCACGAGCGAGCGGGTCCAGTTCGCGGGCGGGCAGCGCTTCTTCTCGCAGGGCGATGTCTCCGACGCGGCCTATGTGATCCTCGACGGGCGGGCGCAGGTGCTCCTCAACACTCCCAGCGGCGAGATCACGGTGGCAGAACTCGGGGACAATGCCCTCGTCGGGGAGATGGGCATCCTGTCGGACTCGCCCCGCTCAGCCACGATCATGGCGGCGGAGCCGACGACGGCCCTGCGAATCGATAAGCGCGTCTTTCTCGAATTGCTGGCCCAGTTCCCGCAGATGTCCCTGGCCGTGATGCGCGAATTGGCGCAGCGCCTGGAGCGGACGAATGCGCAACTTGTCGCGCAGTCTTCGTGAACATTTTAGGAAAGTTCCCTGTTTTTAAGGGAAATTTCAGGGAAATTTCGGAGGAAAAATCCCGTCCCCCTCCAAAAAAGGAGGGAGATACGGCCAAGCTGTCCGATTGTCGACACATCTTCCCGTCAACCCTTGTCCCAGAACGACACAAGGGAAGGTCCGGCCGTCCGGTCGGATCGAGCGGGAAAAACAAGTGATGCCGACCACCGCCAGAACGCTGCTGTGCGCCGTTCCTCAGCCTCCGGAGCCGCGCAAGAACCGTAAGGCCCAATCGCTTCGCCTCTTCCTTGCTTGTGGTGTGATCGCGGGGTTCCAGGCCCTGACGGCCGGCCCGGCCGCCGTGGCGACCCTGCCGAGCGCCCTGGTGGCGCGGCCCTTTGCCGTGGCCCCGGTCACCGCCGCGCCGAAGGCCGAGGCCAAGGCCGCCTTCGTGCCTGCCCTGGGCAGGGATCCCGGCCTGTTCCGGGAGATCATCGAGGGCGCCTTCGCCCGCGCCAAGCCTGCCCGGGAGACGCCCGCGCACGAGCCTTACCCGGTCGAGACCGCCGGCGACCCGGACGAGCTCATTCCGTTCAGCGGGCGCAACGTTCCGCGCTGGCTGGTTCACTCCATCCTCAAGGCCGCCCACGTGACCGGCGTCGACCCGGTCTACATGATGACCCTGGCGGACGTGGAATCGAGCCTCTCGCCCGAGGCCAAGGCGCCGACCTCCTCGGCGCAGGGCCTGTTCCAGTTCATCGACAGCACCTGGCTCGAGACCGTCCGGAGCCACGCGGCCGATTACGGCTTCGTGGCCGCCGCGCAGGCGATCAAGATCGTGGACGGCGAGGCCACGGTGGACGCCAAGGACCGGGAGTGGATCATGGGCCTGCGCACCGATCCCTATTTCTCCGCCCTCATGGCGGGCGAGCTGATCAAGGACGTGGAGCGCGCCCTCCAGGCGCAAGGAGAGCGCGAGCTGGCCGAGGCCGAGCTCTACCTCGCCCACTTCCTGGGCGCGAAGGCAGCCGTGCGCTTCCTCGAGGTCTTGGACCAGGACCCGAACATGAAGGCCTCGAAGCTCTTCCCGAAGGCCGCCAAGGCCAATGCCGGGCTCTTCATGGAGGGCAAGGGCCGCAAGCGCCGCGCGGTCAGCGTCGCGGAACTCTACAACAAGATCGATTCCAAGATCGTCCGCCGCCTCGACCGCTACGACGACATCGGCCCGTACATCGCCGAGATCAACGGCATGGCCGAGCGCGCCGTGGAGGCGAACGCCGTCGTGAGGTGAGCCGGGAGCAGTACCCGGCAGGACACCGGCCCTTTCCACGGAACTGAGCCGTGGAAAGTCGGTTGAAGGCTCGATGGCCAGGAAGAGCGACGAAGCTGCAGCCGAACTCAAGCGTCTGCACGAATACCAGCGTGCGCTGGTCTCGTTCAGCCGCGTCGCGTCCGAACCCCTGCCGACCGAACGGCTGCTGCATTACGCCACCGCCCAGGTCTCCCGCGTCACCCACATCCGGCACGTCAAGGTCATGTGCTACCGGCCGGATCATGGCGATCTCCTGATGGTGGCAGGCGTGGGATGGAAGCCCGGACTCGTCGGGAATGCGATCTTTGCCCTCGACAGCGCATCGCCGCCCGGGCGGGCCGTGCAGACCGCCGCCCCTGTCATCATTGAGGATCTGCCGAAGGATCCGGAATTTCGCCTGTCGGAGAGCCTGCGCGAGCACGGAATCATTTCGGTGGTGAATGTTCCCGTGCGGATCGACGGGCGAACGTGGGGCGTGCTGGAGGTCGATTCCGAGGAGCCGCGGACTTTCGACGAGATCGACGTCACCTTCCTGAGCACGGTCGCCAACATTCTGGGCGGCGCATTGCTGCGCGTGGAACTGGAGCGGGAGGCGGCCGATGCGGCCGCGGAGCACGCACGGGAGAGGTCCTTCGCCGAGATTGTCCTGCGCGAGTTTCAGCACCGGGTGAAGAACAACCTGCAGACGATCATCTCCTTCCTGGCGCTGCAGCGGCGTCACGCGGACACGCCGGATGCGCGCAACCGTCTCGCGACCGTCATGGATCGAGTCCACGCCATCGCGCTGGCTCAGGACCAGCTGTCGTTCGAGGCCGGAGCCAGCAATGTAGAGTTCGGCGATTACCTGCGGGCGCTATGCGCCAACATCGACCCGCATCGGGACAGGATGATCATCGAGGTCGAAGCGACGCCGGGCGTGCTGCTTCCACTCGATCGTGCGGTGCCGGCCGGTCTGATCGTGAACGAACTCGTCACCAACTCGGTCAAATACGCCTTCGACGAAAGCGGTGGCGTCATTCGCGTGACCTTCACGACCAGCCCCGACCTCGGCGAAGCCTGCCTCGTGGTCGCGGACGACGGTCGCGGCATGGGACCGCCACGCGAGGGCGGGCTCGGATTGAAACTCATCGAGGCCTTGGCGAACCAACTCGACGGCTGGGCCGAGCAGGAACCTTCCGGGAAGGGCACGCGCACCCGCGTGCGGTTTCCCCTGCCGCTATAGGCCTAAAACGCCTTGAACGTGATGATCGTGCGGGTGTCGGCGATCTCGGGGATCGACTGCACGTTCTGCGCCACGAAGTGGCCGATGTCGACCTCGTCGTCCACGTGGAACTTGGCGAGGATGTCGTAGTTGCCGGCCGTCGAGTAGATCTCGGACGCGATCTCCCGGTCGGCGAGCATGCTCGCCACGTCGTAGGTCTTCCCGAGCTTGCACTTGATCTCGACGAAGAAGGTCTGCATGGGCGCTCCAGAGGCTGCTCGAATCCTGTGGCGGGAGATATGACACGGCCGGGGCCGGCCTGAACAGGCCCCGGCCTCAAGATCAGACTCTTCCGACGCTGACGTATGTGAAGCCGCGGCGGCGGACGTCCTCGGGGCGGTAGATGTTGCGCAGGTCCGCGATCACCGGCTCGGCCATGCTCTTCTTGAGCCGCTCGAGATCGAGCGCCCGGAACATGTTCCACTCGGTCACGATGGCGAGCACGTGCGCACCCTCGGCGCAGGCATAGGCGTCCGTCGCGTAGTCCACGTCGGTCAGCAGGGCTCGTGCCGCCTCCATGCCCTCGGGATCGTAGGCGCGGATCCTGGCGCCCGCGTCCTGCAGGGTGCGGATGATGTCCAGCGCCGGCGCCTCGCGCATGTCGTCCGTGTTCGGCTTGAAGGTCAGGCCCAGCACCGCGACGGTCTTGCCCCGCACCGTGCCGCCGCAGGCGGCAATCACCTTGCGGCCCATGGCGCGCTTGCGCTGGTCGTTGACCGCCGCCACCGTCTCGACGATGCGGATCGGCGCCTCGAAGTCCTGCGCGGTCTTGATCAGGGCGAGCGTGTCCTTGGGAAAGCACGAGCCGCCATAGCCCGGGCCCGCGTGCAGGAACTTGGTTCCGATGCGGTTGTCCAGCCCGATGCCGCGGGCCACGTCCTGCACGTCGGCGCCCACCTGCTCGCACAGGTTGGCGATCTCGTTGATGAAGGTGATCTTGGTGGCGAGAAAGGCGTTGGCGGCGTATTTGGTCAGCTCCGCCGCCCGCCGGCACATGGACAGGATCGGCGCCTGGTTGAGGTAGAGCGGGCGGTAGATCTCGTTCATGACCGCCA
Organism: Microvirga sp.; assembly: GCA_035645535.1. Classification (GTDB taxonomy): domain Bacteria; phylum Pseudomonadota; class Alphaproteobacteria; order Rhizobiales; family Beijerinckiaceae; genus Microvirga. The sequence goes on from DASQMJ010000068.1 coordinate 65,215, forward strand.
GCGCCCGCTCGTCCTCGGTGCCGATGACGATGCGGTCGGGCCGCTTGAAGTCGGCGATCGCCGCGCCCTCGCGCAGGAATTCCGGGTTCGACACCACGGCGAACTCGGCCTCGGGCCGCGTTTCGCGGATGATGCGCTCGACCTCGTCGCCGGTGCCGACCGGCACGGTCGACTTGGTGACCACCACCGTGTAGCCGTCCATGGCGGCGGCGATCTCGCGGGCGGCCTGGTAGACGTAGGACAGGTCGGCATGGCCGTCGCCGCGCCGGGAGGGGGTGCCGACCGCGATGAACACCGCCTCGGCGGATTGGACCGCCTCCTTCAGGTCGGTGGCAAACGAGAGCCGGCCCTCGCGCACGTTCTTGGCCACGAGGTCGGCGAGGCCGGGCTCGTAGATCGGGATCCTGCCCTGTTCGAGGGCCGCGATCTTGGCCGGGTCCTTGTCGACGCAGCACACCGAATGGCCGAAGTCCGCAAAGCAGGCGCCGGAGACCAGGCCAACATAGCCCGCTCCGATCATCGCAATTCGCATCAGGATCTCCAAAATTCACAGAAGCTAGGGTTTAGGGGCCCAGGTGCCCGGCGGCAAGCCGGGGCGGGGGTGCGCTCCGAAATATCCTCCTGTAACAACGTCCGCTTTGACTTCCGCCCGAACCGCCGCCAAAAGACCGCGTCCAAGAAGGGGGCCTGCATGGATAATCCTTTCCTCGTCGAGGTTCTGCGCGGAAATCTGGTCGAGTCGCGCCACCGGGGCAGCGTGTCCGTCATCGATGCGGACGGCGGCACCGTCCTGTCCCTCGGCGACGTGGAGCGGCACGTCTTTCCGCGCTCCGCCGTGAAGGCGCTCCAGGCCCTGCCGCTGGTCGAGAGCGGGATCGCCGACAAGTACGAGCTGACCGACGAGGAGATCGCGCTCGCCTGCTCGTCCCATTCCGGCGAGCCGGAGCACGTGGAGGTCGCGGCCTCCATGCTGCGCAAGGCCGGGAGGGACCGGGCCTGCCTCGAATGCGGGGTCCACTGGCCCATGGGCGAGGCCGCCACCCGGCTGCTGGCGGCGAAGGGGGAGCAGCCCACGGCGCTCCACAACAACTGTTCGGGCAAGCATGCGGGCTTCATCTGCCTCGCCTGCGGCATGGACCAGGATCCGAAGGGCTACGTGAAGGCCGCCCACCCGGTGCAGCAGGCGGTACGGGCCTCTCTCGAGGACGTGACCGGCGCCTCCCATACGGACGAGGAGGCGGCTGTCGATGGCTGCTCCATCCCGACCTACGCGATCCCGCTGCCGGCGCTCGCCTTCGGGTTCGCCAAGTTCGGCACCGGCGCCGGCCTGACCGGCTCGACCCAGGCGGCCGCCAAGCGCATCCGCAAGGCCGTGGCCCAGCATCCCTTCATGGTCGCCGGCACGGACCGGTTCGACACGAAGCTCATGGAGGCCCTGCGGGAGCGCGTCTTCGTGAAGTCCGGCGCCGAGGGTGTCTACTGCGCGGCCCTGCCCGAGCTCGGCTACGGCGTTGCCCTGAAGGTGGACGACGGCGGCCCGCGGGCAGCCTCGGCTGCCATGGCGGCGCTCGTCCTCCACTTCCTGCCCCTGAACGACCAGGAACGCACCGCCGTCGAGGCCCTGGCCGAGCCGGTGCTGAAGAACTGGAACGGCATCGAGGTCGGCCGTTTCAGGGTTGCGCCGGAGCTGCTGCGGTAAAGGGCACGAGAACCTCGCGCGCCGCGTGCAGCACCGCGCGGGTTACGTCGCGGAGCAGGGCGTTCACGATCCGGCTCTGCTGCCAGAACAGGGGCACGTCGAGAGGGCGGTCGGGCTGCAGGGCGACCAGCCGCCCGGCGCGCAGATGCCCGGCGGCGAGCACCTCCGGGTTCATGCCCCAGCCGATCCCGGCGAGCGCCGCGTCCACGAAGGCCTGCGACGAGGGCAGCCAGTGGACGGGAGGGTGCGGGTCGGTGCCCAGGACTTCGCGGAGCCACAGGGTCTGCAACCGGTCCTTTTGGTTGAAGATCAGGCACGGAGCGCGGGCGGCGGACTGCTCGTCGAAACCGTCGCCGAACCAGCGCGAGACGAAGCCGGGACTCGCAGTCGCCACATAGCGCAGGGCCCCGAGAGGGTGGCAGTCGCAGCCCTGGATCGGCGTGCCGTGGGAGGTCACGGCCGCCACCACATCGCCCCGCCGCAGCCATTCGGCGCTGTGGTCCTGGTCGTCGAGCACGAGGTCGAACAGATAGCCCTCCGTCCTTGCCATGGCGGAGACGAACCAGGTGGCGAGGCTGTCCGCGTTCACGGCGATGCGCAGGGTCACGGGCCGGCCGTCGGGCTGGTAGCCCGGCAGGCCCTGGCGGAGGGAATCCTCCAGCAGTGCCACCTGTTCCACGTGCTGGCACAGGCGCTGCCCGGCTGGGGTCGCCGTGCAGGGCTGACCCCGCACCACGAGGACGACCCCCAGTCGCTCCTCCAGAAGCTTCACCCGCTGCGAAACCGCCGAGGGTGTCACGTTGAGCTGCTGGGCGGCGCGCTCGAAGCTGCCGGTTCGGACGACGGCAGCGAGGGCGGCGAGCTGGGCATAGTCAAGCATTAGAAGCTCTAACTCTGGTCAAGTATCTTTAACTTCTCTGATTCTGCGCCCCGGGCTACCGGATGTCGACCTCCGAGGATGTTCGACATGATGGTTCCCTTCATCTCCGGCTTCATGCTGGGCCTCAGCCTGATCCTCCCCATCGGGGCGCAGAATGCCTTCGTGCTGCGCTTGGGGCTTCGCGGCCGGCACGTCTTCGCAGTCTGTCTCACCTGCGCGGTGTCGGACGCGGTCCTGATCCTGGCCGGCGTGGCGGGGTTCGCCCGCGTCGCCACGGCGCTGCCCTGGGCCGAGACGGTCATGCGCTACGCGGGCGTGGCGTTCCTCGTGATCTACGGGGCGCGCAGCTTCATGGCCGCCTTCCAGACCGGGGAGACGTTGAAGCCCTCGAACGAGACACCGGACCGGCTCGGCCGAGTGCTGCTCACCTGCCTCGCCTTCACCTGGCTCAACCCGCATGTCTATCTCGACACGGTGGTGCTGATCGGCTCGATCTCGACCCAGTTCGCCGATCACCGCGGGGCCTTCGCCCTCGGGGCGATGCTGGCCTCGTTCACGTTCTTCTTCTCCCTCGGCTATGGCGCGCGCCTGCTGCGACCCCTGTTCGCGCGCCCGGTCACCTGGCGGTTCCTCGATACCGGAATCGGCGTCGTGATGTGGGCCACCGCCGTGCGGCTTCTGGTTGACGGCATGCAGGCCTGAGGGGCCTCACTCGTCCATCTGCTGACGGGCATGGACGAGATCGACGGGCTTGAGGCCGTGGCTGCCGCGGAAGGGGCGGTCGAGCACGGCGACCATGTAGATCACGAGCCCGATGAAGGCCATCAGCACGCCGCCGAAGATGAGGTGCGTCGTCCGCTTGAGGTCGAACAGCCACAGCACGAAGACGTTCAGGATCGCCCCGACGAGCACCACGTACCAGAGGATCCGCGGGATCGTCGTGCCCCCGGCCTGGATACGGGCGCGGCGGCGCTCGACGAACTCGTCGAAGGCCCGCAGCGTCTCCTGATGCAGCAGGTCCTCCCCGGTCTCGCGATTGGGGCGGAACTGCGCGAGCCGGTCGCCGATCTGGTTGACGATCCGCATGCCCTGTCCGGAGGCTCGGTCCCGCCGTTGCTCCAGCCAGCCGGGGCCGGCCTCCTCGTCCACGTAGCGGCGCAGGCCGTCCGTCAGGGAGGTGCGGATCGGCTCCGGATAGTTGCGGAGGTTTCGGTAGAGGGCGAAGAGGCTCGACGCCTCGCGACCGACCGCATTCTGCGCTGCGCCGTAGTTCTCGTAGACCGCGATGGACAGGAGGGCGAGCAGCACGCCGTAGAAGAGCGTGTAGGCGTTCAGGAGCAGCCCGACGAGGGTGTTGGCGTCCTTCTCGCCGCGCAGCAGGCGGGCGACGGTCGGCTGGAGAACTACGGATCCGATCAGGGTCGGCAGGAGGAAGACCAGGCAGACGATGCCGGCGCCGAGCGCGATGGGCAGGTCGTGCAGCCAGTCGATCACGGCGGTCCCGCTCCTTGCGGCCTGCATCCGCATGCCCCGATAGAAGCGGATTTCGGGTCGTGGATCAGGTGCGATTCCGGATAGGGTGCGGGCTGGTGCGCCCGGACGAAATGCCTACACTGCCGGGCACGGAAGGATCACGTCGATGAAGCTTTACTCGGGACCTCTCAGTCTCTTCTCCCGCAAGGTGGAAATCGCTCTCCACGAGAAGCGGCTGCCCTTCGAGCGCGTCATGGTCGAATTCACGCAGACCAGGGGCTACAGCCCCAAGCACCCGGACGTTCTGGCGTTGAACCCCAAGGGGCAGGTGCCGGTCCTCGTCGATGGCGACGTGGTCCTCTACGATTCGACCGTGATCCTGGAGTACCTGGAGGATGCCTATCCGGACCCGCCGCTCTATCCGGAAGCGGCGGCACAGCGCGCGCAATGCCGCCTGCTCGACCTGTTCGCGGACGAGATCATGCTCGTGCCGATCCGCGCATTCATGCACCGCACAGGTCCGCGTCCCGCCGATCCGCAGAAATGGGAAGAATACGAGGCCAGGGCGGCGGAAGCGGCGCCGGCGATCGCCCGGCATTTCGACGAACTCGAACGGACACTCGGCGACCGGCCCTATCTCTGCGGCGCGTTCGGCGCCGCCGACATCGCGGTGTTCATGGCGGTGCTCTTCACCCAGCGCCTCGGCGGCCCGCCTCTCGACGGGCATCGGGCGCTCGCCGGCTGGTTCGCAGGCCTGAGCGAGCGCCCCGCCTTCGCGAAGATTGCGTCGGAGATCGTCGCTGCCGATCTCGAGCTGTCGCAGCCGGTGGAGGGCGCCTATGGCGGCAGGACGCCCGTCTTCACAGCCCCAGCAGATCTATGATCTCGCTCGCGCCCGCATTAGGCGAGAGCGACCCGTCCGCGATGGCGCGCTCGATCTCCGGCACGCGCTTGCGCAGGGCGGGGTCGTGGGCGAGGCGGTCGTGCAGGCGCTCGTGGACGAGGGCCCACATCCATTTCCTGTCCTGCTCCTGACGCTTCGCTGCGAGCTCGCCCGTAGCCTCCATGCGCTTGCGGTGATCGAGCACCTTCGTCCAGAGCTCGTCGAGGCCTTGGCCGGTGAGGCCGGAAACCGTCAGGACCGGCGGCGTCCAGCTCGACGAGGCGGGCGTGAGGATGTGGAGCGCCGCCTTGTATTCGGCCGCGGCCGCCTTCGCCTTGGCGCCCCCGTCGTCGGCCTTGTTCACGGCGATCATGTCCGCGAGTTCGAGGATGCCCTTCTTGATGCCCTGCAGTTCGTCGCCGGCGCCCGGCAGCATCAGCACGAGGAAGAAGTCCGTCAGGTCCGCGACTGCCGTCTCGGACTGTCCGACGCCCACCGTCTCGACCAGGATCACGTCGAAGCCGGCGGCCTCGCAGAGCAGCATGGTCTCGCGGGTCTTGGCCGCGACGCCGCCGAGCGTGCCGGAGGACGGGGAGGGACGGATGAAGGCGTTGGGATCGGCCGCGAGGCGCGCCATGCGGGTCTTGTCGCCGAGGATTGCGCCGCCGGTGCGGGTGGAACTGGGATCGACCGCGAGCACGGCGACCCTGTGGCCCTGCTCCGTCAGCATGGAGCCCAGCGCGTCGATAGTGGTCGACTTGCCGACACCCGGAACGCCGGTAATGCCGACCCGCACCGCGCGGCCGGTACGGGGCATCAGCTCCTGCAGGAGCGCCAGGGCGGCCTCGCGATGATCGGCCCGGCGCGACTCCATGAGCGTGATCGCGCGCGCCAGCGCCGCGCGGTCGCCGCGCGCCACGGCCTCGGCCGTCACAGGTCGTCGCTGATGTGAGCCCCCGGTCATAAGACCGCTTTAGCGCGTTCCGGGGCGATTCTCACCAAGTAACCGGATCCATGCCGATCCGTCCCCAGCCGGGGAGCTTCAGGGCGGGGCGGCGGAAGTCGACGCCGGCCACGAGGCCGAGGAAATCGACCTCGATGCCCTCGACCCAGCCGACCGCGATGCCCGCATAGCCCCCGAAAGAGATCTGCACGCCGGTCCGGCTCGGGGTCAGGCCGACGAAGTCCGTGAGGGGCTGCCAGTCCTTGCCGATGGCCGTGGGCGGCAGCGCCGCCCCGAGTTCCGGGACCTGACGCATCACATGGGCCACGAAGGTGTTGGAGTTCGGCCCCGGCCAGGCGTTGTAGTCCCCCGCGGACCGGTAGGGATAGCTCGCCACCGCCGCCTTGATCTGCGGGATCAGGCGTTCCGCCTGCTCGCCCTCGATCAGCACGATGGGCTGCGGCGCGTTGCCGAACCAGCGCCCGTCGGCCGCCCAGCCATTGGTCCGCACCGGGCTGCCCCAGCCAACCTTGTCGTAGCGGGTGTACTGCAGGGCGCCCGCCTCCTTCACGACGATCCAGGTGTGATGGGCGAAGATGCCGCGCCAGCGGCCGACCCGCGCCGCATAGACGGCCACGACGGCCTGCGGGGTCTCGGGGGCGGGCTTCAGGAGCTTCGCGCTCGACCAGTCGGCAGCGCGCCAGTTCGGCGCCACGTCCTCGCGCATGGACCACCAGACGGCATGGGCCCCCAGAGGAAAGAGGAAAAGACAGACGATGACGACGAGGATTCGGGCCAGGAAGGGAAGCATGGTTGCAAAATTATGCATCCCTTCCTGCGCCATCAAGCCTCGGAAGGTCCGCTTCTGCCCGCGTTCACCAAGGGTTTACCATCCTGGTCAAGGCTTGTGGCGATCCTGGGCCGCTGCCTTGCGCCCGCCATCATCGAAGCCGAAACAGCATCCCCGATCCCTGATCCGATTCCCAGCTCCATGACCCTTCCCACGCGCCGCCTTGCCCTCGCCGCCCTCGCGAGCCTCGCCCTGTCCGGCTGCCTCGGAGGCGAATCCCCGCTGACCGAAGCGCCGGGCGCGTCTCATGCGAGCCTGAGCCGCGAGCCGACGCTCCTCATCGCGACCACCCGCATGCCCGCGGGCGAGCCCCTGCGGGAACCCTGGTTCACGGGCGAGCGCTCGCCGGACATGGTCTTCGCGGAGGCGCGCCTGACGCCGCCGAGCGGCGGGCTCCTCGGCTCCTCGGGGTGGAGCATCGCGTCCGTCGACGGCCTCGCCCGCAAGAACGCCGCCCAGGCCTTCGCGCAGGCGGCGCTCGGGCACGATCTCCTGCTCTACATCCACGGCTATCGGGAGAGCTTCGAATCCGCCGCCACCTCGACGATGCAGCTCTCGAAGGGCATCGGGTTCCGCGGCGCGACCGGCCTCTTCACCTGGCCGTCCGCCGGCTCGACGTTCAGCTACGTGAGCGACCGCGAAAGCGCCATGTGGTCTCGCGACGCCCTGGAGGATCTCCTGACCGCCATGGCCAAGACCCCGAGCGGCGGCCGCATCCACATCGTGGCCCACAGCATGGGCACGCTGCTCACTCTCGAGACCCTGCGGATGCTGCGCGGCTCCGGCGGCCAGGACGCGATGGACCGCATCGGCGCGGTGGTGATGGCCGCCCCCGACATCGACATCGACCTGTTCGCCCGCGGCCTCGAGCGCCTCGGCCCGGACGCACAGAAGATCACCGTCATCAGCTCCACCAACGACCGGGCGCTCCAGGTCTCGAGCCGCCTCGCGGGCGGCATCGTGCGCGCCGGCGCGGCGGAGCGCGAGCGGCTGGAAGCCCTGGGCGTGCGCGTCGCCGACGCTTCCGAATTCGGCGGCAGCTTCATCAACATCAACCACGACCTCTTCCTGTCGAACCCTGAGGTGCAGCAGGTGGTGAAGCGCGCCATCGAGCGGGCGAAGTAGGGCGCCGCATTCCCCAAATTCTTTGGCGAACGCAGCGTTCCGGCTTTACGACACCACCTCCACTTCCTCCCTCCCCACTGCAAGTCCGATATTCCCGACTTGCGCAAGGGGATGCGGATCTCGGGCCTGCCCGAGATCTGTGGGGAGGAGAGCAGATCGCGCCTGGATCCGGTGCTCGTATTCCAGCCTTCTCGGAGCCACCAGCGATCTTCCACATAAGTCCAGCTTGCCCCGCCGGGGCGCGGAGCTAGGTTCTTCTCAAAACCAGAACACCCGAGAGGAAACCATGTCCCATACCCGTCGCAGCATTCTCGCCGGCATCGCCGCCTGCGCAGGCTCTGCCCTGTCGCCCTGGCCCGCTCTCGCGCAGGCCGACTACCCGACGCGGCCCGTACGGGTCATCGTTCCTTACGCCGCCGGAGGCGGGACGGACTTCTTCGCCCGGCTCGTCTTCGCCGAATTCGGCAAGCAGCTCGGCCAGCAGTTCGTGATCGAGAACAAGGCCGGCGCCGGCACCAATCTCGGGGCGGAGGCGGCGGCCCGGGCGGAGCCGGACGGCTACACGCTGCTGCTGGGCGACACCTCGACCTTCGCGACCAACCGCACGCTCTACAAGAACCTGAACTTCGATCCCTACAAGGACTTCAGCCCGATCTCGCTGAGCGGCCGGTTCGCCCTCGTGCTCCTCGTCAACACCGACAAGCTCAAGGTGTCGTCCGTCAAGGAGCTGGTGGAGGAGGCCCGGAAGGCGCCAGGCTCCATCAACTACGGCAGCCCGGGCCTGGGAAGCCCGTTCCACCTCGCCACCGAGCTGCTCTCCCAGCAGGCGGGCATCAGGATGACCCACGTACCCTATCGCGGGGCCGCTCCCGCCGTGCAGGATCTGGTGGCCGGCAACATCGCCATGATGTTCATCGATTTCGCGACGGCGCGCTCGCAGCTCTCGGGGCCCATCAAGGCCATCGCGGTCGCGTCGCCGGGTCCGTTCCAAGGATTGCCGGGCGTGCCGCCGGTGGCTGCGGACTCCCCCGGCTTCGAAGCCTGGGCCTGGCAGGGCATCGTGGCGCCCGCAGGCACGCCGCAGGTCATCGTCGCCAAGCTCAACGAGACTTACCTGCGCGTGGTGAGCCAGCCGGAGATCCGCGACAAGCTGGTGGGCGCCGGCATCGATGTGCTACAGAGCACGCCTGAGGAGATGGCCGCCTACATACGGGCCGAGGGCGCCAAGTGGGAGCAGGTCATCAAGACCGCCGGCATCAAGTTCGAGTGACGGCGCCGCAAGCGGAGGACGTGTCATGACCATCGAAACCTGGCTCGCCTTCGTGGCCGCCTCCACCGTTCTGATCGTGATCCCGGGTCCGACGATCCTGCTCGTGGTGTCCTACGCCCTGGGGCAGGGCTGGCGCACGGCCCTGCCGATGGCGGTGGGCGTGGCCCTCGGCGACTTCACGGCCATGACGTTCTCGCTCCTCGGGCTCGGCGCTCTCCTGGCCACATCGGCGACCGTGTTCACGGCCCTCAAATGGGCGGGCGCCGCCTATCTGGTCTGGCTCGGCGTAAAGCTCTGGCGGACGGGCGGGACCCTCGATGCGGCACCGCGCACGGACGCGGCCTCAGGCCTGAAGATGCTGGGGCATGCCTGGCTGGTGACGGCGCTCAACCCCAAGGGACTGACCTTCTTCATCGCCTTCCTGCCGCAGTTCATCGACCCGAAGGCGCCGTTCGTGCCGCAGATCGCGATCTTCGCGGGCACGTTCCTGGTGCTGGCGTTCACGAACGCCTTCGTCTATGCGCTCGTGGCCTCGCGGGCGCGCAGGGTGGTGAGCAGCCCGCGGGCCATCGGTCTGGTCAACAAGATCGGGGGCAGCCTGCTCATCGGCGCAGGCGTCGCGACGGTCGGGCTGAGGGCCGGACAGGCCTGATCCCCGAGGATCACGGCTCCTCGGCGACCGGCGAGGGCTTGCTGGAGTCGAGGGCTCGTTCGCGCTTGTACTCGGCCCGCGCCTGCAGCAGTCCCGGAATGAGGGCGCACAGGCTGCCTCCGGCCACATAGGCTAGAAAGGCGGCCAAGTAGCCGTAGGGCCATGCAAGGGCTGCCGCACACACACCCCCCACTATCCCAAAGAACAACATCGGGATCATCAAGAAAACTCCAGCCGACTTCGTGAAACTTTGAGGTGCCGTGATTTCCGGAACGTTAACGTTTCTTGCTCTTAAAGGAGTTTTTACCCCGCGGGAACCTGGAAACAAAGAGGAATTGTGCCAAACCGGAAGAATTTTTGCGGCTAAATGATGACGCAACCGTTGCCGACGGGGCAAATTGTTCCGGCATTCGTCCGAAAAGGGGCCGAGCGTAACCGACAAGGGGTCGAAAACACTGTAGGGCAAGAAAGGGGATCCCGTCATTCGGCGGGAGCTGCCGAGCTTCGAGCAAGCCGGCGATGTTTCCACTGCAGCGGATCATGCCTCTTCTTGCCCGGTTTCGCTTTAATCTGTGACAAATCAAACACCCGCTGCCGGGAATTTCCCTATCATCCTGTCTGATCTTCCCTGGCGGGATGGAGGCGGCCATGGATGAGGGCCACGACTGGCGTGCGGTCTACGATTTCTGGTTCCCGCTCGACCTGACGGGGGCGGACCTGGCGACCCACTGGCGGATGATGCAGTGGTGGATGCGCGGCGGGGCGAGCGCGGAACTGGCGCCATTTGCGCCGGTGCTCGAAACCGCGAGGGCCGGGCGCCTGAACCGGTGGGCGGAAACGCCGCGCGGGCGGCTCTCGCTCATCATCGTCCTCGACCAGTTCACCCGCGGCCTGCTCGCCGGCACGCCGGAGGCCTTCGCGTCGGACCGCGAGGCCCTGCGGCTGGCCGAGGAGGGGATGGCGAACGGCCATTTCGATGCGCTCGAGACAATCTGGGAGAGGTTCTTCTTCCTCCTGCCGACCTCCCATGCGGAGGGGCCGAACCACATGGAGCGGATGGACCGGCTCGTGACCCTCTCGGAACGGGTGCTGGCGGAGGCGCCGGCTCATCTGAAGCCCCTGTTCGCGTTCTCGCTGAGCCAGGCCCGCGGCCACCGGGACGTGATCGCCCGCTTCGGCCGCTTCCCGCACCGGAACGCCGCGCTCGGGCGCGTCTCCACGCCCGACGAGCTGGCCTATCTGGAAAAGGGCGACTACGTCTACAACCGGCAGCCGCCGGTCGGGTGAGATCGCCGCCTACTCCGCCGCCTGCTTCGGCGCGTAGCCGAGCCTGACGTTCAGTTCGCCGATCAGGTTCACGGCCGCGTCGGCGATCACCGTACCGGGCGGGAAGATCGCCGAGGCGCCGGCCTTGGTGAGGGCGTCGAAGTCCTGCGGCGGGATCACGCCGCCGACCACGATCATGATGTCCTCGCGGCCGTACTTGGCGAGTTCGGCTTTCAACTCCGGCACCAGGGTGAGGTGACCGGCCGCGAGCGACGAAACGCCGACGATGTGCACATCGTTCTCGATCGCCTGCCGGGCGGCCTCCGCGGGCGTGGCGAAGAGCGGGCCGATGTCCACATCGAAGCCCAGATCCGCGAAGGCGGAAGCGATGACCTTCTGGCCGCGGTCGTGCCCGTCCTGTCCCATCTTGGCCACGAGGATGCGCGGGCGGCGCCCGTCGTTGCGCTCGAACTCCTCGACCAGTTGCCGGACCTTCTCCACGGCTGGCGACGCCATGCCGACCTCCCGCTTGTACACGCCCGAAATGGCCTTGATCTCGGCCCGGTGGCGGCCCCAGACCTTCTCCAGGGCGTCAGAAATCTCGCCGACCGTGGCCTTCGTCCGCGCGGCCTTCACGGCCAAGTCGAGCAGGTTGCCCTCCCCGGAAGCCGCGCCCTTCGACAGGGCATCGAGCGCTGCGTCCACGTCCGGCTGGTTGCGTTCCGCGCGCAGCTTCTTCAGCTTCTCGATCTGGCTCGCGCGCACCGCCGCGTTGTCCACTTTGAGGATTTCGATGGAGGCCTCGTCCGTCGGCTTGAAGCAGTTCACGCCGACGATCTTCTGGTGGCCGGAGTCGATGCGCGCCTGCGTGCGGGCGGCCGCCTCCTCGATCTTGAGCTTCGGAATGCCGGCCTCGATGGCCTTCGCCATGCCGCCTAAGCTCTCCACCTCCTGTATATGGCCCCAGGCCTTCGCGGCCAGCTCCTGGGTCAGGCGCTCCACGTAGTACGAGCCGCCCCAGGGGTCGATGATGCGCGTGGTGCCGCTCTCCTGCTGCAGGAAGAGCTGGGTGTTGCGTGCGATGCGGGCCGAGAAGTCCGTGGGCAGGGCCAGCGCCTCGTCGAGGGCGTTGGTGTGCAGCGACTGCGTGTGCCCCTGCGTTGCCGCCATGGCCTCGATGCAGGTGCGCGCCACGTTGTTGAAGACGTCCTGCGCGGTGAGCGACCATCCGGACGTCTGCGAGTGCGTGCGCAGGGGAAGCGACTTCTCGTTCTGCGGGTTGAACCCCTTCACGAGCTTCGCCCAGATGAGGCGCGCCGCGCGCATCTTGGCAACCTCCATGAAGAAGTTCATGCCGATGGCCCAGAAGAACGACAGGCGCGGCGCGAACTGGTCGATGGTGAGTCCGGCTGCAAGACCTGCGCGGATGTACTCGACGCCGTCCGCGAGCGTGTAGGCAAGCTCCAGGTCCTGCGTCGCGCCCGCCTCCTGCATGTGGTAGCCGGAGATCGAGATCGAGTTGAATTTCGGCATGTTCGCCGAGGTGTAGGCGAAGATGTCCGAGATGATGCGCATCGATCCCTTGGGGGGATAGATGTAGGTGTTGCGCACCATGAACTCTTTGAGGATGTCGTTCTGGATCGTGCCCGAGAGTTTCTGGGCCGGCACGCCTTGTTCCTCGGCGGCCACGATGTAGAGGGCGAGAACCGGCAGCACCGCGCCGTTCATGGTCATCGAGACGCTCATCTGGTCGAGCGGGATGCCGGCGAAGAGGGTGCGCATGTCGTAGATCGAGTCGATGGCGACGCCCGCCATGCCCACGTCGCCCGCGACGCGCGGATGGTCGGAATCGTAGCCGCGGTGGGTGGCGAGGTCGAAGGCCACCGACAGGCCCTTCTGGCCGGCCGCGAGGTTGCGCCGGTAGAAGGCATTGGAATCCTCGGCCGTGGAGAAGCCCGCGTACTGGCGCACGGTCCAGGGTTGGTTCACGTACATGGTCGGGTAGGGCCCGCGCAGATAGGGTGCGATGCCCGGATAAGTGTCCACGAAGGCGAGTCCGGCCCGGTCCGCGGGGCCGTAGGCTGCCTTCACGGCGATCCCCTCCGGCGTCAGCCAGGGCTCGGCCTTCGGCGGCGCTTCCGACGCGGGAGGCGCGGTTTCAGCCCAGCTGACGCTGGAAAAGTCCGGGATGCGTGTCATGGCTTTTGGTCAATGCTTTCGCAGGCGAATTGATCGATTGGGCGGGATTTTAAGGCCTCAGGTCGGGGGATGCCATCAGTAAAAGGCCTATGCCCGCGTGGACTATGCTTTACTCCGTCTAGCGGCTTTGACTCTTCCACCTATACACCTCAAAGACCGACACAATGTAGCGAATTATCCAAATCATGCTCCTTCGCCGCCCTCCGCCCAAACCCGACAGTGCCGCCCACCAGTGGCCCCCCATCGCAGGCTTCATCGAAGTCGAGGAGCGGCTGGGACGAGCGGCGGAGGCGCGTGGGCGTCTCGTCGCGGGGCTTTACGAGTTCCTTCGGTTCGGGATCAAGGAGGGTTGGGCCTGTCTCTTCGGCGGCCTGATGTGCGGTCTGCTGATCGCTACATATCTCTGGTATCCACGGGACGCCGCGCTCACCCGCTACGACTTCCTGTTCCTGTCCGCCCTGACGATCCAAGCCGCCTTGCTCGCCTTCAGGCTCGAGACCCTTGAGGAGGCGAAGACGATCTTTCTGTTCCATGTCGTCGGTACCGTCATGGAGCTTTTCAAGACGAAGGTCGGCTCCTGGATCTATCCGGAGCCGAGCTTCTTCCGCCTCGGAGGCGTACCCCTCTTTACCGGCTTCATGTATGCGGCGGTTGGATCCTATGGCGCGAGGGCGTGGCGTCTCTTCGATTTCCGCTTTTCACATCATCCGCCCTTCTGGGCGACGGTCGTGCTGTCCGTAGCGATCTATGTGAATTTCTTTGCGCATCACTACATAATCGATCTTCGCTATGTGCTGTTCGGCGTGACTGCGCTGCTCTTTAGGCGGACGACGATCCATTTCAAGGTATGGCGCGTCCATCGACGGATGCCGCTTCTGCTCGCGTTCTTCCTCGTGACGCTGTTCATCTGGTTCGCAGAAAACATTGGCACCTTCACCGGCACCTGGCTTTATCCCAACCAGCTGAAGGGCTGGTCCATGGTGCCATTCGCAAAGCTCGGCTCCTGGTATCTCCTGATCATCATCTCCTACGCCATGGTCTTGGCCGTGAACGGGACGCGGGAGATCGACAGGAAGGCATGAGATTGCCTCCTTGTCCGGCCGCGCATCACCCCCGCTTCTCCGCGTTCCAGTTGCCGGAGCACGCGCGCCCGCCGGAGGTGGACCAGGTTCCCGTGCCGCGGTTGCCCGACAGGCGGCCCCTCACGTTCGCCCGGTCCTGTCCGCGGGAGATGCTGGCGGAGACGCTGCCGTTGGACTGCACTTGGCCGCTGATGTCGAACTGCTCCGGGCCGCCATAGCGGGCGCGGCCGTTCTGGATGATCACCGAGTAGCGGTAGGCCCGGTCGCAGTTGCCCTGCTCGGTCACCACCTCGACGCTCCAGGTGCCGTCGAAGCGGCTCGTCTGCGCAAAGGCGGGGGAAGCGATGATGGAACCGGCGATTGCAGCTGCGCCGAGGCAGGAAGTCAGACGCATTGAATTCTCCATGACCGTCACTGGAAAGGGATGGAGTAACGTGAGGTCGCGGGGTGGGTTCCTGCCGGACGTTTCAGTTCCGCGTGAGCACGAAAAAGCCGCCGCATCGAAGGTGCGGCGGCTTTGAAGGGCGTTGTTGCTTTTTACGGGTCCTGGTCGGTTGGGGAGCCTCAGGCGCGCTTCTGCGCGTTCCAGCGTCCCGAGCAGCCGAGCATGCCGAGGGTCCAGGTGCCTGAACCGAACTTGCCGTTCAGGCGCCCCTGGGCATCGACCTTGGCGATGCTGCGGCGGATGTCGAGGTCCACATTCCCGTCCTGGCCGATCCGGCCGGAGACGGTGGTGGGCGAGTCGCCGGGACCCTGCAGATAGCGGACGTTCCCTTTCTCGATGGCGATGGAATAGTTGTAGCTGGCGTCGCAGACGCCGGAATCCGTCACCATGCTGACGCTCCAAGTGCCGTCGTGCCGCGCGGCCGGGGCCGCCCAGGCGCTGCCGATCAGGATCGTGCCGAGGCCCAGCGCCATGGCGGATCGTGCTGCAAACTTCATGCCGTGCTCTCTCCCGGTTGGAGGCCGGGACGTAGCCCCCGGTCAGGCGCAGGCCGCTTCGAGAGCCTCGCCCAGAACCTTGAGGGTATCGCACCCGGCAAAGATGAATGTGGTGATGCCTGAACGGACGAGGATTTCTTCGCGGTCACCCGGTCGGCCTGCAAGATAGATGGGGCCGGATCCAGCCTCTCGCAAGGTCTGTGCGGCATCTTCCGCGTGACTTCCATAGATTTCATCTGAGGAGCAGATGCACGAAAGCTTGGCCTTGCTTTCGATGTAGGCTTGGCGAAGCTTGTCGGCGTCGGAATATCCTTCGTTCGTTACGGCTTCTATTCCGCCGGCCTCGAAGAAGTTCTTGGCGAACGTCGCGCGGGCCGTGAAGGCGGAGATCGGCCCGAGATTGGCGAGGAAGATCTTCGGACGCGATCCGGTCCGGGCCAGATAGGCGTCGGAGAGGTCGCGCAGGCGTTCGAACGGCTCCGCTATGCGGATGGACGGCAACGGGCCGACGGCGATCGGCGCCGGGCCGGAGGCCGTGCCGGCGAGGCTGGAAAGGGCGGCGCCTTCCGCCGCCATCGTCACGAGGTCGGCGAAGGAGGTTTCCGTCGGCGCGGCGGAAGGAGGCGGCTGGGACGCAGCCTCGTCCGTCCTCGCGCCGGGCATCGGCAGCAGAACCGCCACGTCCGCCTCCTTGATGTTCGGGAATTCGCTCGTACCGGTGATCGGTTCCCGGCGCGTGGCGACCGCCTTCTCCCGCTGCGCCCGCACCGCCGCGATACGCTCCTGCAGGGCGTCGCGCTTGAGGCTTTCCAGGATGCCGCCCTCGCGCTCGACCTCCTGTAACAACTCCCAGGCCTTCTCACACAGGGCATCGGTGAGCGCCTCGAAGCCGCCCGCGCCGGCGGCGGGATCGGCCACGCGCCAGAGGTTGGACTCGTCGAGCAGGATCAATTGAGTGTTGCGAGCGACTCGCCGCGCGAAGGCGTCTGGCAGCCCGAGCGCGGCCGTGAAGGGCAGCACCGTGATCGCGTCCGCACCGCCGATGCCAGCCGAGAAGGCCGCGACCGTGGTGCGCAGCATGTTGACCCAGGGATCGCGCCGCGTGGTCATCCGCCAAGCGGTCTCGGCATGGAGGCGGATCGGCTTCGGCTCAAGCCCGCAGGCCTGCTCGACCCGCGCCCAGAGCCGGCGCAGGGCCCGGAGCTTGGCCACGGTGAGGAACTCGTCCGCGTCCGCCACCAGCAGGAAGGCGAGTGCGTTGCGGGCCGCATCGAGGGAATGACCATGCGCCTCCAGGGCGCGCAGATAGGCGAGGCCCGTGGCGAGCACTGCCGCCAGCTCCTGCGCCTCGCTGGCCCCGGCCTCGTGATAGGCTCGCCCGTCCGCCAGGAAGGCCCGGCCGGCGAAGCCGCGGCCCGCAAGGTCCGTCAGGGTGTCGCCCATGCGATGAGACATCGTCTCCCAGGAGGTCGACATCCGGCCCATGCCGGCCATGGCGCCCACGGGATCGAGGCCGAGATCGAGGGAGAGGGCGGAGAGCGCGTGGCCGCGCCGCTCGGCCAGGGCCGTCACCAGCGCAGCCATCTGTCGGCCGTGACCGCCTGCGTCGACGCGCAGGTGGATGAGGTCGAGCATGACGCCGGAGAGCGCCCGGTCGAGGTCGTCGATGCTGTCAATCCTCACGCCGAAGCCCCGGGCGGCGGGTGCCTTGCGGGCGACGAGGGTGAGAGCGTCCGCGCCGCCCTCGAGGTCAAGAAGGGCCAGTTCGTTCGCGGCCGCCGGATCGGGATGGTCGAGCCGTTGCGACACGCGCCAGCGGCCCGGCTGGCTGCGCTCGACCCGCGCGGCTCCTTCGGCCTTGGGATAGAGCGGCTCGATCTCGATGCCGCCATGGGTGCGGGAGACGAGCTTCTTCCGGAAATCCGCGCCCTTCAGCACGCCCTCGACCAGCTCGAGCCATCGCTCGCGGGTCGCCTGCGGAAAATCGGCGGCAAAGTTCAGATCGTCCATGGAGAGCCTCGCCCGAAGCAGCCTTTGTGATGTCGGCGGAGGGTATACCGGGTCAGGCGCCTTGTGAAAACGCTACGATGGTTGCCACCGTCATCCCCCGGCTCGGCTCGGGAAGCCGCGCCTTTGCTCCGCGTCGGTGTGGGAAAACGTGCATGGCCGGGACAAGCCCGGCCATGACGAGAAGGATGGATTGATAAACTTGTTCAGACGAACTGCGACAGCCCCGGAATCGAGCCGACGATCGGGCCCATCACGTCCTCGCCGGCCTTCTCGCGGCCGTAGGCGAAGAGCTCCTTGCCCAGGGGCTGCATCTGCCCCATGGAGACGCCCGCGCCCATGAGCTGACCGCCGAGGGCCATGACGCCGCCGCCCATGGCGCCGACCATGCCCATGATGCCGCCGCCGCTGCTCGTGCCCTGGGCATTGGCGATGGCCTCCTCGGCGCCCGGCAGGGCCGCGATGAGCTGGTTCACCTCGTTCTGCGGACCTTCCTTCTGAAGGTAGACCAGGATGATGCCAATGGCCTTGCGGGCCACGGAGGCCTCCAGTCCCGTCTGCTGCGTCACGCGAGCGATGAGCTCTTCCATATGATTCTCCTCAACTGGGTGGACGATGGTTTACATCTAAACTGTCAAACCGCAAAACCCTGGAGTGGAAACTGGCGAAAGGCCGTCTAAGATCCTCGCAGGATTCTGGAGAGACATGATGCTCGAGGACGGAAAAATCTTCATCGGCAGGAGCACCAAGCCGGAATATCTCGATCTGCGCCTGGCCAACCGGCACGGCCTGATCACCGGCGCCACGGGCACGGGCAAGACCGTGTCCCTGCAGGTGCTGGCGGAGGGCTTTTCCAACGCGGGCGTTCCGGTCTTCGCCGCCGACATCAAGGGAGACCTCTCCGGCATCGCGGCTCCCGGCAACGGCAAGGAGCCCTTGGTCAAGCGGGCGCAGGAGATCGGCATCGAGTATGTGCCCGACCGTTTCCCCGTGGTGTTCTGGGATCTCTTCGGCGAGCAGGGGCATCGGGTGCGGGCGACCGTGTCCGAGATGGGGCCGCTCCTGCTCTCGCGCCTGCTCGACCTCAACGAGACGCAGGAGGGCGTGCTCAACATCGCGTTCCGCATCGCCGACGAGCAGGGGCTTCTGCTCCTCGACCTGAAGGACCTGCGCTCCCTGCTGCAGCTCGTCGCCGACAACGCCAAGGAGCTGACCACCGCCTACGGCAACGTGTCGAAGGCGACAATCGGGACGATCCAGCGCCAGCTCCTCGTGCTCGAGAACCAGCAGGGCGAGGAGTTCCTCGGGGAGCCGGCTCTCGATATCCGGGACCTGATGCGCCAGGACCGGGACGGGCGCGGCATCGTTAACATCCTGGCCGCCGACAGGCTCATGAACAACCCGCGTCTATACGCCACCTTCCTGCTGTGGCTGATGTCGGAGCTGTTCGAGGAGCTGCCGGAGGTGGGCGATCTCGACCGGCCCAAGCTCGTGTTCTTCTTCGACGAGGCGCATCTCCTCTTCGACGACGCGCCGAAAGCGCTCGTCGACACGGTGGAGCGGGTGGTGCGCCTCATCCGCTCCAAGGGCGTGGGCGTCTACTTCATCACCCAGAACCCGGCCGACATTCCCGAGAGCGTGCTGGCGCAGCTCGGCAATCGGGTGCAGCATGCGCTGCGCGCCTACACGCCGCGCGAGCAGAAGGCGATCCGCGCCGCCGCGCAGACCTTCCGCCAGAACCCGGCCTTCGATACCGAGAAGGCAATCACAGAACTCGGCGTCGGCGAGGCCCTGGTGTCGACGCTGGAAGGCAAGGGCTCGCCCTCCATGGTGGAACGCACGCTGATCGCGCCGCCCATGGCGCAGGTCGGCCCCCTCGACGGGGAGGAGCGCCGGCAGATCGTGGCGGCGAGCGCCTTGCGCGGCAAGTACGACCAGCCCGTCGACACGGAGTCCGCCTACGAGATGCTGGCGAAGCGCGCCGAGCAGGCGGCCGCGGACGCGAAAGCCGCCGAGGAGGGCAGCGGCGGCATCCTCGACATAATCGGCAATTTGTTCGGCACCGGCGGTCCGCAGCGCAAGGGCACCATGACGGTGACCCAGCGGGTGACCCGGGAGGTGACGCGCACCATCGTCAACCAGACGGTCGGCAACCTCGCGGCCGAAATCGGCAAGTCCATCGGCGGCCGTCAGGGCAGCTCCATCGGCCGCGCGATCGTGCGCGGAACCCTGGGCGGCCTGCTGCGGCGATAGGGCAGCGGGCGCCCTCCTCAGTCCTTGCGCCTGCGCTTGCGGCGGCGCAGCTTCCGGCCGGGCATCCCGAAGGAGAGGGCTCCTCCGAGCAGGATCAGGGCCGCGATGATGACAACTGGCATGACCGAACCGCCTGTGGGGACCGGTCCCATTCTGCCGCGAAGTGGGGCGTTGCGATAGCCTCGCAACCACTCGCCGCCCAGGCATCTTGCCAAGCTGCTGGATCGGGCGCATGGAATCCGCCTGCTTTTCACGAACAGACGGCAAGCCATGTCCCAACTCGACCAAGTCCTCGCCAAGATCGACGCCGACCTCGACAGCTCCCTGGAGCGCCTGTTCCAGTGGCTGAAGGTTCCGTCGATCTCCACGGATCCCGCCTACAAGGAGCATTGCCGCACCGCCGGCCAGTGGCTGGTGGACGAGCTGAAAGGGATCGGTGTTGATGCGTCGCTCCGGGAGACCGGCGGGCATCCGGCCGTGGTCGGCCATGCCAAGGACGGGCAGGGCAAGCCCCATGTGCTGTTCTACGGCCACTATGACGTGCAACCGGTCGACCCGCTGGAGCTGTGGGAAACGCCGCCCTTCGAGCCCCGGATGGCGGAGCTGCCCGACGGCCGCAAGGTCATCAGCGCCCGCGGCGCCTCCGACGACAAGGGGCAGGTCCTCACCTTCGTGGAAGCCTGCCGGGCCTGGAAGGCCGTCACCGGCTCGCTGCCCATCGACGTCACCTTCCTGGTGGAGGGCGCGGAGGAGGACGGCTCCAAGTTCCTGCCTGAGTTCATCGAGGCCAACAAGGACGAACTGAAGGCCGACGTGGCCCTCGTGTGCGACACCGGCATGTGGGACCAGGACACGCCTGCGATCACCTCCTCCCTGCGCGGCATGGTCTACGAGGAGATCGTCGTACGGTGCGCCGACCGCGATCTCCATTCGGGCATGTTCGGCGGCGCGGCGCAGAACCCCATCCACGTGTTGTCGAAGATCATCGCGGCGATCCACGACGAGAACGGCCGAATCACGATCCCGGACTTCTACGAGGGCGTGCACGAGACGCCGACCCAGGTGCTGGAGCAGTGGAAGAAGCTCAACCTCACCGAAGAGGAGTTCCTGGGCCAGGTCGGCCTCAAGCACTCGGCGGGCGAGAAGGGCCGCATGCTGATCGAGCAGATCCAGTCGCGCCCGACCTGCGACGTGAACGGCATCATCGGCGGCTATACGGGCGAGGGCACCAAGACCGTGATCGCCTCGGGGGCGCGGGCCAAGGTGTCGTTCCGCCTCGTAGGCGATCAGGATCCGGAGAAGATCTCCGCGAACTTCCAGGCCTTCGTGCGCGCACGCATCCCGGCGGACTGCTCGGTGGAGTTCATCAAGCACAAGGGCTCCCGCGCCCTGGCGCTGCCGCACGATTTCCCGGCACTCACCGCCGCGAAGGCCGCTTTGCACGACGAGTGGAAGAAGGATCCGATCGTCATCGGCATGGGCGGCTCGATCCCCGTGGGCGGCGACTTCAAGCGCACGCTCGGCCTCGACACCCTCTTCGTCGGCTTCGGCCTCGACGACGACCGCATCCATTCGCCGAACGAGAAATACGACCTCAAGAGCTTCCACAAAGGCACGCGCTCCTGGGCGCGGATCCTCGCGGCTCTGGCGAAGTGAGGGAAGATTGGTGCTCACACCAACAGCGAGCGCCCTCAGCCCTCATGCTGACGAGCGTAGCGTCTCGAAGCGCGAGGGCGTCTCCAGAACGCACTGGAAGCATTCGTCGAGATGCGGCTGCGCCGCTCCTCAGGATGAGGATGGAGAAGCCATGGATGGCCGGCACAGGGCCCGCCTTGACGGGACTGGTCAGGACTGAATTGAAACCAACCCGTCGAGCGACGACACCACCGCGCGAGGCGGGAGGTCAGTATATTCGTCCGGCAGGCCGAGGCGGTTGATCCAGACCGGCGCGAAGCCGAAGGCGGCGGCGCCGGCGATGTCCCAGCGGTTCGAGGAGACGAACACCACCTCCGCGGCCGTGACGGAGAGCGCGTCGAGCACCAGCTGGTAGGCGCGAGGGCTCGTCTTGAAGATTCCCGCCCCATCCACCGACAGCACAGGGTCGAGGAGGGTGCCGAGCCCGGCCGAGGCGACCGCGGCGCCCAGCATCTCCGGGTCGCCGTTCGAAAGGATGCCGGTACGCAGGCCCCGTGCGTGCAGGGCCTCCAGGGTTGCCCGGACCTCTCGGTAGGCGTCGAGGCTGCGATAGGCGTCGAGCAGGAGCGGGCGCAGGGAGCGGTCCACCTCCGGATGGCGGGCGAGCGCGTAGTCGAGCGCCTTCTCGGTCAGGCGCCAGAACGGCTCGTAGCAGCCGGCAAGCGACAGGACCCAGGAATATTCGAGCTGCTTCGCCCGCCAAACCTCGGAGAGCCGCGCCGCATCGGGGCCGACCCGCGCCGCGTGGCGGGCCACGGCCGAATGGACGTCGAACAGGGTACCGTAAGCGTCGAAGACGATGGCCTTGGTGGAGGCCGGGATGATGGGCGTCTGGGGCATGGAGACGAGCTTTGCACCGCGCGGCGCCCGTGGCAACCGATCAGCCTCCCTCATCCGTTCCATCACAAGTCTTCATATGCCCTGGCCGGGCAGGTGATTGACGGAAGGGCGCCCAAGGGATTCGATAGGATCGAACCCCGTACCGCAAGGAACAGACAAAGTGGCTTGGTATTCGCAGACCTGGAATTGGTTCAACGGCGCGTGGCATGAGGGCAACCCGCCGCTCATCGGCCCGCGCTCGCACGCCTCCTGGCTCGGCTCCTCCGTCTTCGACGGCGCGCGCGTGTTCGAGGGCGTCATGCCCGACATGGACCTGCACTGCGCCCGCGTGAACCGCTCGGCCAGGACCATCGGCCTCGAGCCGACCATGTCCCCCGATGCCATCGTCGAGCTGGTGCGCGAGGGCGTGAAGAAGTTCGCGCCGGGCACGGCCCTCTACGTGAAGCCCATGTACTGGGGCGAGGCCGAGGGCATCGCCACCATCTCGCCGGATCCGGATTCGACCCAGTTCTGCCTGTCCCTGTTCGAGGCGCCGATGCCGGTGCCGGGCGGCCTCTCGGTCATGAAGTCGAGCTTCCGCCGCCCGACGCTGGAATCCATGCCGACCGATTCCAAGGCCGGCGCCCTCTACCCCAACAATGCCCGCGTGCTGCGCGAGGCGAAGGCGAAGGGCTTCGACAACGCCCTGGTCTGCGACGCTCTCGGCAACGTGGCCGAGACCGGCACCTCGAACGTGTTCATGGCCAAGGACGGGGTCGTCTATACGCCGTATCCGAACGGCACGTTCCTCAACGGCATCACCCGCCAGCGCGTGATCCAGCTCCTGCGCGACGATGGCGTGCAGGTGGTCGAGGCGACCCTGCGCTACGAGGATTTCGCGGCCGCCGACGAGATCTTCATCTCGGGCAACTATTCCAAGGTGATGCCGGTGCTGCGCATCGATTCCCGCGACCTCCAGCCCGGCCCGTTCTACCGCCGCGCCCGCGAGCTCTATTGGGCCTTCGCTCACGGCAAGGGCGTCAGCAAGGCGGCGTGAGATCGCCGATGCATTCCCTGCACCTCTCCCTGCCAGGGAGAGGTAGGCTGCCGCCTCAACGAAGTTGTGATCGCGTTCCGGCGACGCTTCTCCCGCGGGACGCCCTAGATGGCTCCATCGTGCGTCCGACGCCCGGACCTGCGATGGAGACCCCGATGCGCCTTGTCCTGCGAAGCCTTCTCGCCCTCTGTCTCATGACGGCCGCCGTGCGGGCCGAGCCGGTCGATCTCGAGCTCGTCTTCGCATCCGACGGGTCCGGCTCCATCGACGACGAGGAGCTGCGCCTCCAGCGCCAGGGCTGGGCTGACGCGCTCACCAGCAAGGACGTGCTCGACGCCATCAGGGGCGGGCCCGTCGGGGCCATCGCGGTCGCCTTCATGGAATGGGGCGGGCCGAGTTCGCAGGTGCTCATCGTGGACTGGCACGTGATCCGCGACGAGGCGAGCGCAAGGGTCTTCGCAGACAGGCTCCTGGGCGCGCCACGGGGCGCCTACGGCTACAATTCGATCTCCAACGCCATCGACTTCTCCGTGCGGCTCGTCGAGAACAACGCCCATGACGGCACCCGCAAGGTCATCGACGTGTCGGGCGACGGGCCCAACATGAACGGGCGCTCGCTGGAGGCCGTGAGGGCCGAGGCCCTCGCGAAGGGCTTCACCATCAACGCGCTCGCCATCCGCCGCCCTGGCAGCGGCCGCCCGGGCGGGCCCGGCGGCATGTCGCTGGAGGACTACTACGGCCAGAACGTCATCGGCGGCCCCGGCTCCTTCGTGGAGATCGCCGACGAGACGCGGCCCTTCGCGGTGGCGGCACGGCGCAAGCTCCTGACGGAAATCGCCGGCACGGGTGGAGCATTGCGCCAGGCGAGCCACTAGGTTCCCGGCCTCCCACACACGATGGGCGCATATTCCTCTGCCAGGTGGTAAGCTGCGCCCATGGCGAATCTCGAAGACTGGATCATCGATCAGGGGCTCTGCGGGTCCGACGTGGCGTCCCTTCTTTCGGGATTCTCCGAGCGGCTGGTGGCCGAGGGGGTCCCGCTGGCGCGGTCCTACATCGCCCTGCCGACCGTCAACCCGACGGTACGGGTGTTCAACCATGTCTGGACGCGCACCGGCGGGATCATGGTCGAGGGCGTATCCCACGAGCGCAACACGGACGCCTTCGAGGTCAGTC
Organism: Microvirga sp.; assembly: GCA_035645535.1. Taxonomy (GTDB): domain Bacteria; phylum Pseudomonadota; class Alphaproteobacteria; order Rhizobiales; family Beijerinckiaceae; genus Microvirga. The sequence continues at coordinate 89,486 of DASQMJ010000068.1, forward strand.
CCTTCGGGTTCATGCTGCGCGACGGGACGACGGAGCGGCACTGGCGCTTCGATGGGCCGGAAGCGGGGGCCTTCGCGGTGTTCGAGGACGTGCGGCGCGCGGGCGGCAAGGATTATCTCGCCCGCCTGATCCGCTTCGAGAACGCCACCGCCCCGGATCTGCGCGGCATCGCGGCCGCCTTCTCGGCGGACCGGGAAGGGGGATTCGTCCCGAAGGAGATTGAGCGGATCGATGCGCTCCTGCCGCTCCTGGCGCTCGCCGCCTACCGCATGACCCTGCTCGACCTCACGGTCGCGATGCTCGACACCTATGTGGGCCTCTCCGCGGGCCGCCGCGTGCTCAGCGGCGAGATCCGGCGCGGGTCGGGCGCGACCCTGACGGCCGCCCTTTTCTTCGCCGATCTTCGCGGTTTCACGGCCATGGTCGACAAAGCCGACGCCTCGATCATCGCGCGCCTCGACGAGCACCTCGAAGCCATGGCCGATCCGGTGGCGGAGGAGGACGGCGAGGTGCTGAAATTCATGGGCGACGGGGTACTCGCCGCGTTCCCCATCACCAAGGAAAGGCCGCAGGAGGCGGCCTGCGCGGCTGCGCTACGCGCCGCCTGCACGGCGCTCCAGCGCAACGAGGCGGTGAACCGGCGCTACGGGGGCGAGGCGCTCAGCCTCGACATCGCCCTTCACTACGGCAAGGTGTTCTACGGCAACATCGGCGCGGCGGGCCGGCTCGACTTCACGGTGATCGGTCCGATCGTGAACGAGGCGAGCCGCATGGAGGCGCTCTGCCAGGAGCTCGACTGCCCCCTCGTGATGTCCGGACCCGTCGCCTCCGTGTGCTCCGTGCCGATCCGCTCCCTCGGCCATCACCGCCTGCGCGGCATCGCCCGGAAGCGGGAGCTGTTCACGCTAGAATCCTTCACCGACGCGAGAGCCGAACCCCCAGCAGCCTGAGGCCGACGAGGAGCGTGGCGCCGTAGACCAGCGCGCCGCCGATGCCGAGGAGGCCGAGCAGGATCTCGCTGTGCCATGCCGGGAGCGTCCCGGTCCAGGCAGAGAGAGGCGCCGGTGCGAGAACCGCGAAGGCCGCCAGCAGCAGGCTCGCGACGACCACCGCCGCGAGGGTGCGGGCGAGGGCGCGGTTCGGCGCCATCCAGTCCCGGCGCCAGGCGAGCAGCACGAGAAGCCCGAAATTGACCCAGATGCCGACGGCGGTGCCCAGCGCCAGGCCGACCACGCCGAAGCGGTCCATGAGCAGGATCTTGGTGAGGATGTTGACGGCCACCGCCGACAGGGAGGCGATAAGCGGCGTCATCGTGTCGGAGCGGGCATAGAAGCTCGCCACCGCGGAGCGGATCAGCACGGCCGGCGGCAACGCCAGCGCATAAGCCGCCAGCACCGCGCCGGAGCGGGCCGCCGCCGTGGCGTCGAAGGCGCCGCGCTGGAACAGGGCCGCCATGATAAGTTCGGGCAAAGTCAGGAAGGCGACCAGGAAGGGCGCTGCAAGCGCCACGGTCATGCCCATGGCCCGGTTCTGGGCCGCATACGCCCCGGCCACGTCGCCCGACGCGATGCGCCGGCTCATCTCGGGCAGCACCACCGTGCCGGCCGCGATGCCGATGACACCCAACGGCAGCTGGTAGAGCCGGTCGGCATAGTAGAGCGACGCGACCGCGCCGGTCGGCAGGAAGGACGCGATGATGGTGTCGGCGAACATGGCGAGCTGCACGCCCGCCGAGCCGATCACCGCGGGCCCGAGGGTCTTGAAGAAGCGCCGCATCGCCGGGTCGAGCCGCGGCGCTGCGATACCCGGGGTCGCCTTGATGCGCCGCGCGGCGAACCAGACCAGCGCCAGCTCCAGCACGCCCGCAGCTGCGACGCCCCAGGCAGCCGCGTGTCCCGCGCTCGGGAATAGGAAGGTCAGGCCCAGCGCCGCCACGATGGCGACGTTGAGCAGGACCGGCGCGGCGGCCGCGGCGGCGAACCTTTCGTGGGCATTGAGGATGCCGGAAAGAATCGTCACGAGGGTGATGAACAGAAGATACGGGAAGGTGATCCGCGTCAGGGTCACGGCGAGGTCGAACTTCGCCGGATCGTCCGAGAAGCCGGGCGCCAGCAGGGTCACGACCACGGGCATGCCGACGAAGGCTGCGATCAGCACCGCGATCTGCACGACCAGCATCAGGGTGGTGATGCGGCTTGAGAACGAGCGCGCCGGGCCCTGGCCCTCCTTCTCCAGCACCTGCGCGTAAGTGGGCAGGAACGCGCTGTTGAAGGCGCCCTCGCTGAAGATGGCGCGGAAATGATTGGGGATGCGCAGCGCCACCAGGAAGGCGTCCGCCAACATGCCGACACCCATCACGGCGGCGATCACCACGTCGCGGATGAAGCCGGTGAGGCGGGAGACGAGGGTCCAGCCGCCGACGGAGAGGATCTTTCCGAACATGGATCAGGCCCGGCGGTAGCGCACGTCGTCCGGAACGAGGCTTGCACCGGCCTCCGCCGCGCCGCCGATCCGTTCCGCCACCACGTAGAGCGGGCGCCGCTTCACCTCGGCGAAGATACGGCCGACATATTCGCCGATGATGCCGAGGGACATGAGCTGGATGCCGGAGAAGAACATGACGGACACGATGAGGCTCGGGAAGCCGGGGAGGTCGGTGCCGAACAGGAGGGTGCGGACCAGGAAGTAGACGGCGGTCGCGATCGACAGGAACGAGATCAGGAAGCCCAGGTAGGTCCAGACCCGCAAGGGAGCCGTCGAGAAGGCCGCGATGCCGTCGAAGGCGAAGCGGAAGAGCCTGCGGAAGCTCCATTTCGTGCTGCCGAAGCGGCGCTCCTCCACCACGAAGGGCACGCCCATGCCCTTGAAGCCGATCCAGGCATAGAGGCCCTTCGAGAAGCGAGCCTTCTCGCCGAGCGTCCGCAGCACCTCGACGCCCTTGCGGTCGATGAGGCGGAAATCGCCCGCGCCGGGAGGCAGCTCGATCTCGCCGAAGCGGGCGAAGAGGCGGTAGAACAGATGCGCGAAGCCGCGCTTGACGCGGGTCTCGTCCGAGCGGTCCGTCCGCTGGCCGTAGACCATGTCGTAGCCCTCGCGCCAGCGCTCCACGAAGGTCTCGATCATCTCGGGCGGATGCTGGAGGTCCGCGTCCATGATCACCACCGCGTCGCCGCGGGCATGGTCGAGGCCCGCCGCGATGGCGATCTCCTTGCCGAAGTTGCGGCTGAAGGAGACGGCCCCGATCCGAGGCTCCGTCCGGCTTAAGTTCCTGACGCGCTCCAGGGTGTCGTCCCGGCTGCCGTCGTCGACGAACACCACCTCCCAGACCGAGGTGATCCGGTTCAGGACGGGAAACAGGCGCTCGCACAGGGGCGCGATGTTGGCGCTCTCGTTATGGACGGGGATGATGACGCTGAGCTCGGGCGACGCCACGCAATGATCCTTCGTTGTCGCGCGCATTGAGAGACGAGTTTGCGGCATTGCTCAAGGGGGTTAGGGTGCGGCAAAGCCGATTTTGGGGATATCCATGGTTTCGAAACGTTCCGTCGTGCTCTGCGCCGATGATTTCGGCCTCGCCGACGGCGTCAGCCGCGGCATCCTGGAACTCGCCGAGGCAGGCCGCCTGTCTGCCACCGGCGCCATGACGAACATGCCCGGCTGGCGACGCAATGCTCCGGGATTGCGGCCGCTCAAGGGCAGGATCGGCGTCGGACTGCACCTGAACCTCACGACGGGAAAGTCCCTCGGCCCGATCCCGGGTCTCACGGACGGCGCGTTGCCGCCTTTGGGCGAGATCCTGCGCCTCGCCCTTTCACGACGCCTGCCCGCAGACGGGATCCGCCGGGAGATCGCCCGCCAGCTCGACGCCTTCGAGGAGCTTTGGGGCGCTCCGCCGGATTTCGTCGACGGTCACCAGCATGTCCATGTGCTGCCGGTCGTCAGGCAGGCGCTCTTGACCGATCTGAAGGGGAGGGGCCTCGCGGGCCGCCTCTGGCTGCGCGACCCGTCAGACCCGATCGGCGCGATCCGCCGCCGCCGGATCGGCCGCGGCAAGGCGCTCGTCGTGAAGGGACTCGCCCTCGGCTTCCGCCGCAGCGCCCATGCGGCCGGATGCGCCACGAACGAGGGCTTCTCCGGCTTCGCGCCCTTCGACCTCTCCGTGCCGACCGACCGCATCTTCGCCGATGCCCTTACGGCACTCGGGCCGCGCCCGGTCGTCATGTGCCATCCGGGCCATGCGGACGACGAACTGCGCGCCCTCGATCCGGCGGTGGAGAGCCGGGTGGCGGAGCTGGCCTATCTGGGGTCGGCGGAGTTCGGGGCACTGCTGGAGGAGAGGGGGGTGGAACTTGCCAGTGCACCACTGCCTTAGCTTTGCCCTTCCTCACTGACGAAACGGAAGCATGTTCTGAGGCATGCTGCTCCCAGCTGCGGGTTTGGCTGTCATGCACAAATTCGGCAGTCTCAAGTCATATTTCACTTGAAACAAAATTCGGAAGGGGCCATTTAATCGACATGCACTCCCAACACCGCGAGGTGTTGGACAGGCCGCGATCCTTCGGGATTGCGGCCTTTTCGCTGTCTGGAGCCTATATGCGCCGCGTCATCGCCTATATTGACGGGTTCAACCTCTACCACGCGATAGACGAGCTCCGAAAACTCCACCTGAAGTGGGTGGATCTCCAGAAGCTGGCGCAAAGCATCTGCGGCGAAGGCGAGACCCTCACCCAGGTCTACTTCTTTACGGCCTATCCGTCATGGAAGCCGGCATCCCTGGCCCGCCATCAGGAATATGTAACGGCGCTCCGGCACTTCGGGGTGAAGTGTGTCATCGGGCATTTCAAGAACAAGGATCAGACCTGCAAATCGTGCGGTGCGAAATGGACCCGCCACGAGGAAAAGGAAACCGACGTCGCCATCGCGGTGCAGCTCATGGCCGATGCCTTTACCGATCAATTTGACCGCGCTTTGATCATAAGCGCCGATTCGGATATGGCGCCCGCACTGCGGACAATTCGCCACCACCACCCACGCCGGTCCCTGGACGTCATTGCGCCACCGGGACGTTTCGGTGCCGCGCGTGAGCTGAAGCCGATCCTGCAGATCACGCCCGGCCGCTTGCCAAGTGCCTGCTGCCCGAGACGGCGACGGCTCAGGACGGAGGGACGATCTTCAGGCGCCCAGCCGCCTACGATCCGCCCGCATGAGGGCGGTGGCGCCTCCGGTCGGGACCGAATCGCGCAAAGGAAAACGGGCCTCCGAAGAGGCCCGTCGGTATCTCGCAGCCCGGTTTACCGCGTCGCAGTCTCGAACATCTCCTCGACATGCTCCCAGTTCACCAGGTTGTCGAGGAAGGCCTTGAGATAGTCCGGACGGCGGTTGCGGTAGTCGATGTAGTAGGAGTGCTCCCACACATCGCAGCCAAGGATCGGCTGGGCGCCGTGGACAAGCGGGTTCTCGCCGTTCGGGGTCTTCATGATGACGATCTTGCCGTCCTTGACCGCGAGCCATGCCCAGCCGGAGCCGAACTGGCTGACGCCGGCCTGGATGAAGTCCTCCTTCATCTTGTCGACGGAGCCGAGATCCTCGACGATCTTCTTCTCGAGCTTGCCCGGAAGGGCGCCGCCGCCGTTCGGCTTCATCCACATCCAGAAGTGGATGTGGTTGTAGTGCTGGCCGGCATTGTTGAAGAGGGCCTGGTTCTTGCCGTAGGAGCCCTTCACGACCTCCTCGACGCTCTTGCCCTCGAATTCCGTGCCCTTCAGCAGGTTGTTGCCGGTGTTGACGTAGGCGGCGTGGTGCTTGTCGTGGTGAAACTCCAACGTCTCCCGCGACATGTAGGGCTGCAGCGCATCGTAGGCATATGGCAGTTCGGGCAGGGTGAACGACATCGGCGTCTCCTTTTCGTGTTGAGCGACCGAGAGACGCTCCCGGCGCGGGAGCGATCCCCCTTCTTCTCGTGCCGCATTTCGCGACGGCGAACCGGATTCCCGTCGCCGGAAAATGCTCCGGGGCTTAGTTAAAGCGCCTGGGCCTCAAGGGCAACGGCCAAGCTTCCGACTTTTTTCCGGCCAAGCTTCCCATGATATTGCCTTTGGCCTATAGAGCCATAGCTTTGCCTTTGACTGTGCCTTACGTTGCGTAATGGAGACTGCATGATCATCGCCCTCTTCGCCCTCGCTGCTGCGATGATCGTTGGCGGATTGCTGGCGGCTTTTCTCGGCTGGGACATCGTTCTGATCGAGCGCGGCTGGACGATGGTGATTGCGGGCAGCATCTTCGCCGGGAGCGGCGCCGTGCTCCTCGGCATCGCCGCGGCCGTTTCCCGGCTTTCCAAGATGCACGAGGAACTGTCCCGCCTCCATGCGGACCTGAACGAGGGCGAGCCCTCGGCCGCGCCGGCGGCTTCCGACTTTTCGCGTGCGGCGCTGGCAGGCGCGGGCGGATTGCTCGGCGGCGCTGCCGCCGCATCGGCTGAGCCGGAGGCCGACCAGCCGCCGCTGCCCCTGTTCGCGGAGGCAGGCCCACCCGGCAGAGAGCCGGGGGATCGGGGGCAGGAGGCGGTCCGTGCCGATGAGGCGCCTGGCGAGCCCGCCGTGACGCCGGCCGTCTATCCCGGGCCCTCGCGTGAGCCCGAGGAGGCTCCCGAGGTCAGGGTCCCGGACTTCCTGATCGCGAACCGCCACAGCGACACGACTTACGCGGAGCCCGGCGAGCCCGAGATCGACGAGACGCTCTACGCGCCCGACACGCCGGTGATCCGGCCTGCCGAGGCCGCCCCGGAGGAGACGGGGCCGGAAGCGCTGCCCGAAGAAGACGACGCCGAACCGACTCGCGCCGAAGTGGCCGAGCCGGTGGAGGAGACCGTCGCCGAGCCCGCGGTCGAGGAGAAGGCGCCGGAGCCCGCTGCGGCCGAGACCGAGGAAGGCCGTTCCATCGCCACGATCATCGGCACCTACAATTCGGGCGACAACCGTTACGTCATGTATTCGGACGGCTCCATCGAGGCGGAGACGCCGCAGGGCGTGTTCCGCTTCAACTCCCTCGACGAGCTGAAGGAGTTCATCGCGTCCGGAGGCGAGGGATCTTCCTCCGCCTGACGGATTCCGCGCAGGCTACCTGTCCGTGTCCGGATTGAAGAGCGGCGGGTCGCCGGGGATGGGCAGGGACATGGTGAACCGGAAGCCGTCTTCCGGAAATTCCATTTTCACGTCCGCCTGAAGCTGCGCGGCGAGCACCCGCTGCAGGAGGCGCGACCCGAAGCCCTGGCGGGTCGGGAGCGACACGCGCGGCCCGCCGCGCTCCGTCCACGAAAAGCGCAGGGTCGGCCGGCTCTCGCCGGGTTCGACCTCCCATTTCACCTCCACCTGGCCGCCGAAGGTGGAGAGGGCCCCGTGCTTCGCGGCGTTGGTGGTGAGCTCGTGAATGGCCATGCCGATGGGTACGGCCGCCTCGGAGGGCAGCTCGACCGACGGCCCCTCCACGATGACCCGGTTGCGGGCCTCGTCCTCGTAGGGGCCGAGCTCCGTCTGGACCAGCTCCTCGAGGGAAGCCTTCTGCCAGAGGTCCTCGGTGAGGAGGTTGTGGGTGCGGGCGAGCGACACGATGCGGCCCACGAAGCCTTGGTAGAACTCGTCGATGCTCGACGCGGTGCGGGCCGTCGAGCCGACGATGGCCTGCACGGTCGCGAGGGTGTTCTTCACCCGGTGATGGAGCTCCCGGATCAGGAGGTGCTGGCGCTCCTCCGCGTGCTTGCGGTCCGTGATGTCCTGCACCACGCCGGTCATGCCGCTGAGGATCCCGTTCTCGTTGACGGTGGCCTGACCCTGCGCCGCCACCCAGGCGCGGGCGCCGTCGCCGGTGCGCCGGACGCGGTATTCCACGTCGTACTGGGACTGCGTCTCGATGGCCCGCAGCATGGCGGCTGTCGCACGTTCCATGTCGGCCGGGTGGAGCCGTTTGCCAAGCTCCGTCCAAGTGATCGAGGTGCCGGGCTCCAGGCCGAAGATCTCCGCCGCCCGGTCCGACAGGGTCATGGCGTCGCTCGCCATGTCCCAGCTCCAGTCCCCCATCTTGGCGGCCCTGAGCGCGATGCGCAGCTGCTCCTCGCTCCGCCGCAGGGCCTGCTCGGTTTCCTTGAGGTCGTGGATGTCGACGCTGGTGCCGCACCAGCCCTTGAACTCGCCGCGGGCATCGTGGACGGGCGCCGCCTGGATCATGTGCCAGCGATACTCCCCGTCGCGGGTGCGGTACCGCATCTCGGTGGCATGGGCCGTCTCGCTCGCCCGGACCGACACCATCTCGGCCTTGGCGCGGGCAAGGTCCTCCGGATGCACCCAGCGCATCCAGCTGTCGCCCAGGGACTCCTCCGCCGGCAGGCCGGAGAAGTCGCGCCAGCGGTCGTTGGCGTAGGTCAGATGGAGATCCGGGTCGATGATCCACACGAGAGCCGGCAGGGATTCGGCGATGACCCGGAATCGCGCTTCGCTTTCCCTGAGGGCGCCCTCCGCCCGCGCCCTCTCGACGGCGATCCACGTGCGCTCAGCCACGTCCTCGATCAGGGCGAGGTCGTCGCTCGGCCATTTGCGCGGCTCCGCGGCGTTCAGGTAGAGCAGGGCCGTCAGGCGCTGGTTCTTGAGCAGCGGCACTGCCACCGCCGTCCTCGCGTTGGTGGCGTTGAAGACGCCCTGGGGGCCCGATTGCCCCCGCCGCGGATCCTGCTTCAGGTCCTGGAACCAGAGGGTGCGGCCCTCTTTCAGCTCGGCCAGCATGTCGGGCAGGAAGTCGTTCAGGCGGTAGTGGCGCCCCTCGTTGCTGATCGCGCCGCGGGACCATTCCCGCTCCACGAGGATGAGCCCGCGCGGCTCGTCGACCTCCCCGTAGCCGGCGCAGTCCACCTTGAGGAAGCGGCCGAGAGCCTGGGCGGTGGCCTCCATGATCTCGTAAGGGTCGTCGATCCCGCGCAGCTGGTCGTTCAGCCGCAGGAGGAATTCCTGGCGGCGCTGGGCGAGGCCGATCTCCTCCTTGGCCTTCTGCCGCTCCGTGACGTCCTGGATGACGCCCACCATGCGGACAGGCCTGCCGTCCTCGTAGACGGCCCCGCCGCGCACCAGCACGCGGCCGATGCGGCCGTCGCGGCGGATGATCCGGTGCTCGATGTTGAAATCGGTCTTCGTTGCGAGCGCGTAGGAGATGGCCTGCTCGATCCGCTCGGCGTCGCTCGGGTGGTAGATCCGCTCGAGTTGACCGTGCGTCAGCGGCTCGTCCGGCGCGAGCCCCAGGATGGCCTTGCCCACCGGGTCGATCACGAGCTCGTCCGTTTCGATGTCCCGCTCCCAGGAGCCGAGCCTGCCCACGTCGAGGCCCATCCGGAGCGTCGCCCGGCACCGGCGCAGCTCCGCTTCTGCCTCCAGGAGACGGTCCTGCAGATCCGCCGCACGCGACGGCCCGCCGCCCGAGACGGAGGCTGCTCCCTCGCCCGGCATGTCGCCCTGTCCAGTCATGAACGCCCGCTCGCGAATGCTCTCAATGGTCCGCCCATGCCTCTCTCTGCCCCTCTCGCGTTCCTGAGAACCCGTGGACATAGGGCCGCGATCAGGTCTGGAAACCTTCGACGGCTTTGATCGCGAATGTATAGGCAAGCGCCACTTCCTCAAGCCTGTCGAACCGACCCGAGGCGCCGCCGTGGCCGGCGTCCATGTTGAGGCGGAGCAGGATCGGCCCGCCGCCGGTCATCGTGGCGCGAAGCCTGGCGACCCATTTGGCCGGTTCCCAATAGGTGACGCGGGGGTCCGTGAGCCCAGCCAGGGCCAGGATGGCCGGATAGGACTGGGGCCGCACGTTGTCATAGGGAGAGTAGGACAGGATCGTCCGGAAGGCCGCCTCGTCGGCCGCCGGGTTGCCCCATTCCGGCCATTCGGGCGGGGTGAGCGGGAGGTCGGCGTCCAGCATGGTGTTGAGCACGTCCACGAACGGGACCTCGGCCACGATGCCGGCAAACAGGTCCGGCGCCAGATTGGCGACGGCGCCCATGAGCATGCCGCCCGCGCTGCCCCCATGCGCCACGATGCGCCCGCGGGAGGTATAGCCGGCCCCGACCAGCGCCTCGCCGCAGGCGATGAAATCCGTGAAGGTGTTCGTCTTCTTCTCGCGCTTACCGTCGAGATACCAGCGCCAGCCCTTCTCGGTGCCGCCGCGGATATGGGCGATGGCATAGACGAAGCCCCGGTCCACGAGGGACAGAATGCCGGTGCGGAAGCTCGCGGACATGGACATGCCGTAGGAGCCGTAGCCGTAGAGCAGGCATGGGGCGGTGCCGTCGGCGGCGATCTCGCGCCGGTGCACGATGGAAACAGGGACCTGCTCGCCGTCCGGCGCGGTCGCGAAGAGGCGGCGGGTGACGTAGTCGGCCGGATTGTGCCCGCTCGGCACCTCCTGCCGCTTGCGTAAAGTTCGCTCGGCGGTGCGCAGGTCGTAGTCGTAGATCTCGGTCGGCGTCGTCAGCGAGGAGTAGCGGAAGCGGATTGTGTCGGTGTCGAACTCGTAGCCGGGGTCGACGCCCAGCGAATAGGTCTCCTCCTCGAACGCGATGGTTTCCTCCCGGCCGGTCTCGATCTCGCGCAGGACTATGCGGGGATTGGCGTTCTCGCGCTCGAGGCGCACGAGGTAACGCGCCAGCGCCACCACGAAGAGAATCATCGTGCCGGGCCTGTAGGGCACGAGATCGCGCCAGTGCGCGCGGCCCGGCGTGGCCACGGGGGCGGTCACGATCTTGAAGTCCTCCGCTCCGTCCGCGTTGGTGATGATGATCAGGCTGTCGCCGTGATGCTCCACGTCGTATTGCAGCTGCGGCGTGCGCGGCTCGATCAGCCGCGGCGTCGCCGACGGGTCGGCGCGGTCGACGAGATAGACCTCGGAGGTCTCGTGGTCGCTCGCCTCGATCAGCACGAAGGCGTCCGACTGGGTGACGCCGAGCTTGACGAAGAAGCCGGGGTCCTTCTCCTCGTAGATCACGGCGTCCTGCTCGGCCGGCGTTCCGAGCATGTGGCGCCTGACCCGCACCGGCCGGTGATTCTCGTCGAGCTCGACATAATAGAAGCCGGACGAATCGTTGAGCCACACCGCGCCGCCGGAAGTGTTCGGGACCTCGTCCGCGAGGTCGGCGCCGCTTTCAAGATCCCGCACGCGCAGGGTGAAGTATTCGGAGCCCTTCACGTCGACGCCCCAGACCATCAGCCGGTGATCAGGCGAGTGATCCGCACCGCCGAGATCGAAGAAGGCATGACCCTCCGCCTCCTTGTCGCCGTCGAGCATGATGGTCTCCGCGCCGCCCTCGCGCGGCTGGCGGCAGACCAGCGGATGCTGCCCGCCCTCGCGGTAGCGCGTGAAATAGGCGAAGGGGCCGTCCGCTTGCGGAACCGAGGAATCGTCCTCCTTGATACGCCCGCGCATTTCCGCAACCAGACGCTGCTGAAAATCTTCCGTGCCGGCAAGGGCGGCGGCCGTGTAGGCGTTTTCCTGCTCCAAGCAGTGCCGAATCGCCGGATCCAGTACTTCCGGGTTCTTCAGCACCTCCTTCCAGTTCTCCGCCTTCAGCCAAGCGTAATCGTCACGAATTGTTGTACCGTGAATCTCGAAAACGTGAGGACGTGCCGGAACGACCGGCGCAGGCGGGAGTGCGGATGAGGGCAGGCGCTCGAGCTTCATCAGGAACATCCGGATCTGTTATCGGGAAAGGCGGGACTGGACCTCATATATAACCTCGAAGCGAACGCGACAGGTCCGCCGCAGGCCGGGCTGCCGGCTTGCGGGCCCGCAATGTTGCCGAATAGCTACTTCTTCTGGTCGCTGCCCGGTGCGGACGGCCGAAACGCTTAGCCGCCTTATTGCAGCAGCTGAAATCAGAAGCTGTAAACACGGGAATTTTATTCCCTTCGGGAAGTTGAAACAAAGTTTTCCAGAGTTTTCCTTTCGAACATCTTGTAATCCGCCGGAATTTGCCATACTTGAGCGGGCAAGCACGCATTAAGTGTGATTACAGTGCGGTTCGATGAAGAGGCAAGCATTGCCTCGGAAAAGACTGCTCAAAGAATGGGCGCAAATGCTCATTTGAGTTGTTCTAAAGAACCGGAAAGGAACAAAATCAAAATGAGCGACAACATCGCTACATCGAATTATATCGAGCTGGCGGCAGACATCGTATCGGCCTACGTGAGCAACAACTCGGTTCCGTCCGGCGATCTTCCTGCTCTCATCAACGATATCCATTCGGCTCTTCTGCGTGTCGGGGGCGGCACGGTCGAAGCGCCTGCGGAGGCGCCCAAGCCTGCCGTTCCGGTGAAGAAGTCCGTTACTCCGGACTACATCGTCTGCCTGGAGGACGGCAAGAAATTCAAGTCGTTGAAGCGTCATCTGCGGACGCAATACAACATGACTCCCGAGCAGTACCGCGAGAAGTGGGGCCTGCCCGTCGACTATCCGATGGTCGCTCCCAACTACGCGAAGGCTCGCTCCGAGCTCGCGAAGGAGATGGGTCTCGGGCAGCAGCGCCGTAAGCGCCGCTCCGCCCGCGGCTGATCCTTAACGAATACTTCAAATCAGCCGCCCCCACGGGCGGCTTTTTGCTGTGCGGATACTGCAGTGGTGCCGCCGGCGCGCTCGCGCGCGAATCGGGCCCGGTAGGCGGCCGGGCTCGTGCCGAGGCGCGTGCGGAAGTGATGGCGCAGCCCGGCCGGTGAGCCGAAGCCCGAGGCGGCCGCAATGTCCTCAATGGAATGGGTCGTGCTTTCCAGGAGTTCGCGGGCGCGCAGCAGCCGCTCGGCCAGGAGCCATTCGCCCGGCGGCATCCCGGTCGTGGCCTTGAACCGGCGCAGGAAGGTGCGGCGGCTCATGCCTGCCTCTGCGGCAAGCCCCGCCACCGGCTGCTCCTCGGCGAGGCGCGCGCGCATGCGGTCGAACAGAGGCCCAAAGCGCACGCCCTCGCGCGCGGGCGGCACGGGCCGCTCGACGTACTGCGCCTGCCCGCCCTCGCGATGCGGCGGCACCACGAGGCGGCGGGCGATTCGGTTGGCGATCTCGGGCCCGAAATCGCGGCGCACCACGTGCAGGCACAGATCGATCCCGGCCGCGCTCCCGGCCGAGGTGAGCACGGAGCCTTCATCCACGTAGAGCACGTTCTGCTCGACCCCGATGTCCGGATGGGCACCGGCGAGCTGCTCGATGTAGCGCCAATGGGTCGTCGCGCGGCGGCCCGACAGCAGGCCTGCCGCCGCGAGCACGAAGACGCCTGAGCAGATCGACATCAGCCGCGCCCCACGTGCATGGGCGCGGCGCAGGCCCTCGATCAGCTCGGCCGGGATGGGTTCGGACAGGGCGCCCCGCCAGCCGGGGATCACGATGGTTCCGGCTTCCTCGAGCAGCTCCAGGCCGCCGTCGGCCATCACCTGGAAGCCGCCGGTGGCCCGCAGGGGACCGGGGTCGACGGCGCAGACCGCGAAGCGATACCAGTCCGGTCCCATCTCGGGACGGGGGAGGCCGAAGACCTCCGTGGCGATGCCGAACTCGAAGGTGCAGAGCCGGTCGTAGGCGAGGGCGACGACGAGTCGGTTTGGCATGATGTTGACGCTCGTTGGCGTGAGTGCCGCTTTCCACCGTAACCTTGCCGGGACAGGCTGGCAGCGTCTTATCCACAGGAGGTTTTCATGTCAGTCAGTTCCGTCGTCGCCATCCCGGCCGCCGCGCCCGCCCGCGCCGCCGAGCATTTCGCAAGCCGCCTCTCGTTCGAGACGGACTGCGCCGACGTGCACGAATCCCTGAGCGGAGGTCCCGTCGACTTCGTGCTGTTGGATGTGCGGGGACCGAACGCCTATGCGCGCGCCCACGTACCCGGCGCGCTGAACCTGCCGCACCGGCACATCACGGCGGAGCGCATGGCCGAGTGGCCGCAGGGCACACTGTTCGTGGTCTATTGCGCCGGACCGCACTGCAACGGCGCCGACCGGGCGGCCCTGAGGCTGGCGACCCTCGGCCGTCCGGTGAAGATCATGCTCGGCGGCATGACCGGCTGGGCCGACGAGGGCTTCGCCTTCGCCCACGCCGCGGAGCCGGGAGCCCTGCCGGGCGCCTCCGCGGCGTAGGAACCAAAGTCACTCGAGCGTCGTGCGAAAAAGTGGATCCGGTTTTCCGCAATCAACGATGCTCTCATCCAAAGAGAAACCGTCGGACCCAAAAGTGCAGATCCACTTTTGGGTCCGATGCTTCAGTCGACCACGGCCCTCATGCTGAGAAGGTCACGTGAGCCACCGTTCCGAAGCACGAGAGTGTTTCCAGCCGGCATCGGAAGCATCCTTCGGGACGGACTCGCCGCTCCTCAGGATGGGAGAAGAGGGGCGATCGGTGCTCCGCAAAGTCTGACCTATAGAGGCAGAGCACGTTTTCCCTCTCCCTTGGGAAGAAGTTGGGGGTGAGGGGCGGTCCTGCCCGAAGAGGGCGTAACTCTCACCGGCCGCGCTCCCTGCAGGGAGAGGTGGGATGGCAGCCGCCACGCCTCTCGGCGAACGCCGCGAGCCGGCTTTGCGTTCGAGCCAAGGCGGCAGGCATCGGCGGAAGCGTTTCGATCTGCCGCAGGTCGCTCCCGACCACTTATCCTCGCAATTATCAACAAGTATGAATCTTCGTTGACAGGTAGGAATGGTGGCCCACTATCAGTTGCGGAGGGACTCGTCCCTTCGTTAATTGATTTCAGGAACAAAACATGAACAAAAGCGAAATTCATTGCTCTGAAAAGAATGTTGCGAAGACGAGCGGCCGGACGGATTCGGCGGGCCGCGGGAGGGGGCGCCGGCGCGGGGGAGCGGCCGCCGCCGAGGGGTCGAACCTCCGCCGGAACGATCTCCTCGCGCGCGAGGCGCAGCGCCTGCTGGCGGCCCTGGGGCTGCCCGAGGCGCGGGCGCTGGTCGACCCCACGGACGAGAACGACGTGATCCTCCAGCGGAAGAAGGTCGGCGTCTCGATCGGGGCCGGGCGCTTCTCCCGTGCCGCCGCGGAGGATCTGCGGCGGAACGATCTCGCCTGCTGGAGCAAGGGAGAGGCGGGGCAGAGGTCCCTGAGCCTCACCGAGGCCGGGCGGGCTCGCCTGCGCCGGTCCGACGCGCCGGATCCGGAGGCCGCCTTCTTCCACCAGCACCGCGAGACGGTCGAGGCGCATGTGGAGACCGGAACCGGAATGCAGCGCGTGCGGGTCGATGCCGAGGAGAGCCCCCTCGACTGGCTGCGCCGCCGCAAGGGGCGCGACGGGCAGCCCCTGATCGACGAGGCCTCCTACCAGGCCGGCGAGCGCCTGCGGACCGACATCATGCTGGCGGGGCTGCTGCCGGGGGTGACGGCTCGCTGGGACGCCACGCCCCGGGGCGGCCCGGCTTCTCCGTCCGATGCCACGGACCGCATGGTGGCGGCGCGGCAGCGCCTTCGCCACGCCTTCGACGCGGTCGGCGCCGACTTCGCCGACCTGCTCACCGATCTCTGCGGCTTCCTGAAAGGGCTCGAGACCATCGAGCGCGAGCGGCAATGGCCGCCCCGGTCGGCGAAGGTGGTGGTGCGCCTCGCGCTGGCGCGGCTCGCGGAGCACTACGGCATCGAGTCCGCCGCCCGCGGACCGGCGGCATCGCGCGGGATCCGGGCGTGGCAGGCGGTGGTGATCGAGGGCGGCCGGAGCTGATGCGCTCGGTCCGGCCCAGCGGAGGTCCATGCGGTGATGTTCACCGCATGGACCTTGCCGAAGACTGAGGTTTGCGCCGCCAGTTCTCAGGAATCGGCGAGGGCCGCCTGCGCGTCGTGGCGGATGCGCTCGACCATGGACCTGACGCCGTTCGAACGCTGTGGCGTCAGGTGCTCGGACAGGCCGAGCTCCTTGAACAGCCCGAGGGCGTCGGTGGCGAGCGCCTCGGACGGCGTCTTGCCGCTGTAGAGGGAGATGAGCAGGGCCACGAGGCCGCGCACGATATGGGCGTCGCTGTCGCCCACGAGGTGCATCACGGGCTCGCCGTTGCTGCGGTCGAGGGCCGTCACCAGCCAGACCTGGCTCGCGCAGCCGCGCACCTTGTTGGCGTCGGTGTGGGCCTCCTCGGGCAGGGCCTCCATCTGGCGGCCGAGCTCGATCAGGTAGCGGTAGCGCTCCTCCCACTCGTCGAGCAGTTCGAAATTGGAGACGATCTCGTCGATTGGCGGCAGCATGGCATTCCTGTCGTGTCTGCCGTCCATATAGGCGCCGCCGGGCGCTTTGGCGATGGCGGCCGTCCTTCAGATACGCGGTTTATTGACGTAGGCCGGATGGCGCTCGTCCGCATGAAGCGTGTCCGTGGCCGTGGCTACGGGACCGGGCGCCGCGAGGATCCTGTCGATCACGGCCTGCTTGGCGCTGTCCGGCAGAGCCTTCCAGATCGTCTCGAGACGGTTCGAGGCGTCCGGTACGGCGGCCGGCGGGGCCGGCGCCTTCGGCCCGCCCAGGAGGGACGCGAGGGAGAAGGACTCGCCGCTGCGATCCCGCACGGGCGAGTAGTAGAAGATCACGCCGACGATGAGGACGAAGCGGATGATGGAGAACATGAAGCCGTAAGGGTGCCCTGGGCGGGAGATGACCTGCAGCATCATAACGGTCACAGACGGCACCGCGTAGCGCATGGCCCGAGAAGTTGGAAACAGGATGAACAAAGGGTTGAAATGCCCAAAGTCCCGTTAAACCTTTGAAAGACAAGATTTTCGGCAAGGGATTCAAACTGCATGGGGCGCGGCGGCAGGGCGGACCTGCCGATCGCGGGCCGGGAGCGTCCGTCCGCCTTTAGGGTTCGTTTAAGCGGCTCTGTCAGGGTCGCGCCCAGTGGAAGACGGGGAGCGGCGCAGCCGCTTGGAGACGACTTGCAGACGGATCTCACAGGTCACTGGATCGACGAATGGCTCGCCGGACTCATCCATCGCTCGGCCCTCGACGAGCCTTCCGAGCGCGTCCGGCAGGAGCGGTTCGTCCTCAGCCGCATGGCGACCTCCCTCGTGGCGCTCGTGAGCCTGCCCCTGTCCCTGCTGGCGGGCGTCCCGCCGGAACTGCTCGAATACTGGGGCATCCTGATCCTCGCTCCCCTCGCGGGAATCTTCCTCCTGTCCCGCTTCGGACGCCTCGGACTTGCTCAAACGGTCGTGTCGGCGGCGCTGACCTTCTTCGCGGTCGAGGCCGTGGCGGCGGCCGGGGCGGCGCCGTCTCTTTCCCTGCTGGCTCTGCTGGCCGTCCCGCTCGAGGCGGTGTCCTCAGGATCGAGGGGCGGCCTTGTGGCCGCCTGCGTCATGGCCGTCCTGGGATTCGCGGCGGCCCATCTTCTCCAGGTGCAGGGCCTGGCGGGCGAGAGCCTGCCGGCCGGCGCGGCCTTCGCCATCGCCGGGGCGGTGGTGCTCGGTCACGTCCTGTCTCGCCTCGTCATGGACCGGCGGATCGACGCCCTGATCGCCGCCCGGCGGGAGACCGGCCTGGAGCGCGACGCTCAGGCACTCGCCGCCATCGACGACCTCGTCACCTGGCACGACGCCAACGGGGTGGTGCTGCGCTCCAACGGCGCCTGCGCCCGTCTCATCGGCGCCCCACCCGCGTCGATCCACGGCAACGGCCTCTTCACCCGCATCCACGTGTCCGACCGTCCAGCCTTCCTGAAGGCGATCAGCGACGCCGCGAACGGCAGTGGCTTCGCGGCGGCGCGCTTCCGGGTGCAGGCCGGGGAGGGCGCAGGCCAGTCGACGGTCTGGATGGAGATGCGGGCGCACCGGCTGGTCCTGCCCGGCGACGACCGCTGCGCCGCCGTGGCCGTGACCCGCGACATCACCGAATACATGCGCCATGCGGAGGAGCTCGACGCCATGCGGCGCGAGGCCCTGAGTGCGAGCGACGCCCGGGCCCAGCTCCTCTCCACGGTCAGCCACGAGCTGCGCACGCCGCTCAACGCCATCGCGGGCTATTCCGAAATCCTGATGGGCAAGGGCGGCCCGAGCCTCGTCGACCGGCGCGAGAGCTATGCCCAGATCATCCACCAGTCGAGCCAGCATATGCTCGGCGTGGTCAACACCCTGCTCGACCTCTCGGCCATCGAGGCGGGGCACTACAATCTCTCGTTCGAGGCGATCGATCTCGCCGAGCTGATTGGCGAGTGCTGCGCCGTGGTGGCGCTGCCGGCGGAACAGGGCGGCATCGCGCTCCGGCAGGAGCTCGCCCCCGGCCTGCCGACCCTGGTGGCGGACCGGCGCGCCTGCCGGCAGATCCTGCTCAACCTGCTCTCCAACGCGGTGAAGTTCACGCCCCACGGCGGGCAGGTGACGGTGGAGGCCCGCCACGAGGGCGCATCCGTCGCGCTGGCGGTGCGCGACACCGGCGTCGGCGTCGCACAGGACGAGCTTCCGCGCCTCGGCATGCCGTTCTATCAGGGGGCGGCGCGCGTGCGCCAGGAGAAGGGCAACGGCCTCGGCCTCTCCGTGGTACGCGGCCTCGTGACCCTGCACCAAGGCAGCCTGCGGATCGCCAGCGCCCCCGGCAACGGCACCTGCGTCAGGATCAGCCTGCCGGTCGACGCCTATCGCGCCGCCGCCGCCAAGGGACTTGTCCCGGCCGCCCGGCGCGACGACCATGAAGTAATCGTTCTCAAGACGGGATGACCTCAGTTGCGTGAAGCCCTAGCCGCCCGGCCCGATGATGATTTCACGATCTCCGCCCCCGTGCGGCGGAAATCCGCCGTGAAGAGGAAGCCGAAGGCGCCGAGCCTCGGCGCGCGCCTCATGGCGCGTGCGCTGCAGAACCCGGGCCGCATGCTCGCCACGGTGATCCTCGGCGGCTGCGGCGGCTACATCGCCTGGAACGCCCTCGCGCTCCAGACGGCGCATCATCCGGCGCCCCTGTTCAACCCCGCCGCCCCGTCGCAGGCCGCAGCTCCTCAGACCGCGCAGCCGATGCCGCCGGCCCGGCCCGCGGCCGCGCCGCCGGAGACGCAGAGCGCCTTCGCGCCGGAGCCCCTGCAGGCTCCCGTGGCCGCGCCCGCCGCTCCGGCCGCCGCGCCTGCGGCGCCGAAGCTTCCGTCGCGCAGCGCCATCGCGGACCTGATCCGCAGCGACGGCCAGCCGGGCGCCATCGCCCAGCCTGCCGCCCGCAGCGCCGCACCGCAGGTCCTGGCCCCGCCGGTTCCAGCGGCGCGGGCGCCGACGGTGCGTGATCCCATCGGCGAGATCATCCGCATGGGCGGTCCCGTGCCGACCCCGCCCGCCAATGTCGGATCGAGCGATCTCGTCCTTTCGGGACAGCGGGCGCTCGCCAAGCTCGGCTACGGCATCAAGGCCGATGGCATCATGGGGCCGGGGACGCGTCAGGCCATCGAGCGGTTCGAGCAGGACCGGAAGCTGCCCGTGACGGGCGAGTTCAACACCCGCACCGTGCGGGAGCTGTCGGCGGCGTCCGGCATCGCGGTTCAGTAGTGGCGCGCCTCCGCTCCGATTTCTGGGTCTCCGCATACCTGCGCCGCTGCGGCGTCGAGGGCGTGGAGGCGGCCCTGCGCCGACGCGGCGCGGCGGAGGCGGGAGCGATCTTCGTGAAGGTGGATCGTCTCGACGGCACCGCGAACCTCTACGGCCCCGCGCCACAGCTCTTCCTGGACGAGGCCGGCGAGCGCCTGTTCTCGCCGGTCCTGCAGGGCGTGACGCCGCTGGAGGTGGAGGAGCGGGTGCAGCGGGAGCTGCGCTTCGATCCCGACCTCTGGCTGGTCGAAGTGGACGACCGCGAGGGCCGCCACTTCCTCGATCTCGCGACGGAGGAATGACTTAAGGGGCGATCTTCAAGCCGCGTCGGGCGGGTATCCGCGGCAGGCGAGCGCCGCGAGCGCCTGCCGCTCGCGCGCGTCTTCCAGTGATGCGCCGCATCCCGACAGGGCCTTCGCGCCGAGGATCGACTCGACGAGGACGAGCGCGACCGGGCTTGGCACGTCGCGTACTGCGCGCACCAGTTCCTTCACGGCCGACAGGGAATGCGAGAGCGCGGGATGCAGAGACAGGAAGATGCGGGCCGCGTCCCTGTCGGCGAGTCCGAGCGCCTTCAGGGCAAGGGCGAGCAGTTCGTGCCGTCCGATCTGCAGGCAGCGCCATTCCGTTGCAGCGGGAAATCCGAAGGCGGCGCTCATCAGCGCTTCGAGTCTCTGCACGTCGCCTTCGCGCGACGCCGTGAGCAGCTCGCACAGGTCGTGCTCCGTGAGCCTGAAGATGAGCTGCACGCGCTGCGACTCCATGCCGGCCGCGATCCCGTCCTTGATCCGCATGCGCCGTTCACGCGGCGCGAGCAGATAGAGCGCGGCCTCGTGCTCCAGGGTCAGGTCCGTGCGCGACAGCAGGATGGCCGCAAGGGCAGGGCGGTCCTGCGCGCGCCGGACGATCTCCGCGAAGGGAGGCTCGTACGGCGCGAGCGTGGGATTGGCGGCGAGCACATCCTCCACCTCCCGCTCGCGCAGGACCAGGAGGCGCTCGACGAGACTTGAGTCGAGAGCGGAGCGCGCGGCGAGCTGCAGCCGCCCGGCGCGGGTCCCGAGCAGATCGCGGTCGAGCAGGGACGGCAGCCGCGCGGATCGTTCGAGCACGATGCGGCGTGCCTCCGGCGAATGCCGCGACAGGTGGTCGAGCACCGTCGCCGGCGTGTCCTCGCAGGGGGCGAGGATCCTGGCGATGTCGACGAGAGTTGCACGATCAACCATCGGCAGGAAGCCGAGCGCCAGCGTCTCAAAAGTCTCGATGATCTCGCGATCGCGGGCCGGGGCGTTGACGAACATCTCCGCGTTGACCCGCAGCAGCGCCGCGCCCGCGTCGATCCCGTCGTCGCCCGGCGCGCCGAGATCCGACAGATCCTGCCAGTGATCGGGCCTTGCGGGAAACGCCATACGCAACTCTTCTCGACGCTCAAGCACCGGACCCCGAAGTGGACTTGCACCTCAGAGGTCGACCCGACGCCTTCTCCTTAGAACGAGACCATCGTTTCGGCCGAAAACCGGAGCCCCTTCCACACGATGCTCTGACGCATCGTAAGCTACCGGCCGTCCGTTAGCGGACCTTTAACCAGCTGCCGCGAGATGGACGCTTTGTGATCGCGCATCGATGGAACAGAAGCGCGGCCGTGCTTGTTGGTTTCGTGTTCCGGCAGGGTTTTTGAAGCATCGCGCCCTGGTGGAAACGGTCTGTTAACCATGGGACGATTTGTTGAAGTCCGTGCGACGCAGCCTCGTCCAGGCGATGGAAGGACACCAGATGCGCGAGTTCTCGATCAGATCACCTGCCGTGATCATCAAATTTCCGGATGCGGCTTCGCGGCCGCAGCGTCCGAAGCTGTCCGCCGAAGAGCCGCGGGGTGAGATCCTGCTGTTCACCGGGATCCGTTACGAGCGTCCGTCTCCCAATCCCGGTCCCTCGAAGCCGTTCGCATCCGACGGGCCCGGCCGCCGCCGCCGCTTCTGAAACGCATTTCAGGCGCATGCCAGCCGGTCTCAGCGCCGGTCGCTCGCCTTCGTCAGATCGCGCTTCATCAGCACCGCATCTGACCCATAGCTGAGGAGCTTCGTCCCCAGGCCGGGAACGGCCTCAGCACGAAAGCCCAGCCGCCTCCAAAACGTTTGAGAATTGTTCACTGCCACCAGCGACATGTTGGTGAACCCAGCCACGCGCGCGCGACCGGCGATCAGTTCCGCGCCCTGTGCGGCGAATCCCCTGCCGCGTCCTTCCGGCAGCAGCGCGACATCGTGAAGGTAGTAGGTGTCTGCCTCCCGCGGGATCTCGCGCAATCGCGAGTTCAGCGGCGGCGGCTCGCCGAAGCGCCAGGGGTGGGTGATCGCATAGCCGACGATGCCTCCGTCCTCCACGAGCACATGGCAGCCCTGCGGATAGAGGGCCAGCCGCTCGGCGAACACCTCCCGGTCTTCCGGATGATCCACATGAATGCGGTCGGCAAGCTCCTGGACCCGGTCGATGTCCGGGGCCGTCATCGGGCGCCAGGGCATCAGGCTTCCTCGTCGACCGTGCAGGCCACGGCCTGCGCAGCCGCCGCCGCCTGCTCACGCAGGCTGGGCAGGGGAGCCGCGACCCGCACCACCACGAAGCCCTGCTCGTCGGGCGCCACGATCCTCACGTCGCGGGACGGCTCGTTCACGTCCTCCGCCGCCCGGGCCTCGTCGAGCTGGCGCGGCGTCATGACCACGAGTTCGAGCTCGCCGCGCACCGCCGCCCGGTCAGTGACCGCGAAGAAGACGCCGCCGGTCTTGGTGTGGAACGAGAAGGAGAGGAAGAGCGAGCCAGTCGTGGTGCCGACGCGCATCGGGCCCGAGCGCAGATCGAAGGCGCAGGCTGCGACCGCCACGGCCGGATCCGGCAGGGGCAGCCACGTGTTCTGCCCGCCGGGCGGGCTGACGATCTGGGCCTTCTCGGCCGCGAGGGTGGGCAGGATCCTGGCGAAGGCGTCGTTCTCGGCGAAGCGCGGAGCCGCGAGGATGACGCTGATATGGACGCCGGCCGCCAGGACCACGCCGGCGAGCGTCGCGAGCAGGAAGCGGCTGCGCAGCCTCATGACCGGCACTCCACGCGCTGGATGGACGGGAAGACCGTCGGATCCAGATACGAGCCGACCACGCCGGGCGTGTCGTAGAGGCGGAGCGCCAGGCTGAACCGCCCGGATTGCGGGAGCTGCAGCCAATTGCCCGCGCTGAGGCCGCGCGACAGGACGATGGTGAAGGTGTCGTCCGCGTTCCAGAGGATCTCCGACGAGGTGAAGCCGCTGCGGCCGAGCTCCGAGACGGCGAGGCGGCCGTCGCGGTCGTAGACGGAGAGGGTCCACAGCCTCGCGGGCGGCGTGGCCGAGCCGACGCGATAGGTGCAAGCGGAATCGAGCGGACGGCCGTCGCTGTCCACGCTCGCCGTCAGCGCCAGCCCCTCTCCGACTGCCAAGGGGATGCTGCTCCGGTAGGCGGTGATCGCCCTCATGTAGGGATCGGCCTCCTGGGAGCCGAGCCGGGGCCAGCCCTGCCACGGTCCCAGGCGCACGCCGCCGAAGGGCGGGTCGCCCTTGAGCGCCAGATAGGCGGAGCCCAGCCCCAGCCCCAGGGCGAGCAGGAGGGCGTAGACGATCAGGAGGGCGGTGAGGTTGAAGCGGAAGGTCACGGGGAACGGCAGGATCGAGGGGGCGCGCGAGGGCACGCGCGCGGGTTGCTCTGTGAATACAGCCTGTCGCTTCATACTTCTAGGGCGCGGTGACCTGGCGGGCGACCCGCGTCGCGTTGTCCGTGGAAGCCGAGGGGCCGGCCGGCTCCGCCGCCTTCGTGGGCGCCGCCTTGCGCGAGACGGTCTCGAACAGGTTGCCGATGGTGCCCAGCACCTCGTAGGACTGCCGCGACAGGGTGCCGGCCAGGTAGGTCTGCGGGGCCGCCTGCTGGTCGCTGCCGGAACCGCCCTTCGATGAGGCGACCTGGGCGCCTTCCGGCTCGAGGCCGGGGATCGGGCGGATCTCGACGTTCTGGTGCGCCACGGTCATCACTTCCTTCCAGGTCATGGCCGGAAGGCTGCCGCCGGTCATCTCGTTGGTGGGGCTGGAATCGTCGTTGCCGAACCAGACCGCCGCCGCCATGTTGCCCGTGTAGCCCACGAACCAGGCATCCTTGTAGCCGTTGGTCGTGCCGGTCTTCCCCGCAGCCTTGATGCCGTCGAGGGCGGCGCGCTTGCCCGTGCCCTCCTCCACCACCTTGTTGAGCATGAAGTTCATGTCCTGCACGACGCGCTTCTCGAGCACCTGCTTGGGCTGGACGTCGCGCTCGTGGCGGTAGATCACCTCGCCGGAGGAGTTGCGGATCTCCCAGGCGGCGTAGGGCTCCGCCCGCTTGCCGCCGTTGGCGAAGACCGCATAGGAGGCGGCCATGTCGAGCACCGTGACCTCTGCGGCGCCGATCGGCAGGGAGCTCGAATCCGTCAGCGGATGGGTCAGTCCCATGCGCTTCGCCGTATCGATGATGAGCGCGCGGCCCGCCTTGGCGTTGCCCTTGCCGATGTCGAGCGACATCCGTACCGGGATCGAGTTGATCGAGCGGGCAATGGCGGAGGTGAGCGACATGCTCCCCGAGAACTTGCGGCCGTAGTTCTGCGGGCACCAGTTGCCGAGGCAGATCGGCCGGTCCACCACGTTGGAGTTGGGCCGCAGCTTCGGATCCACCGTCATGGCCGCGGCATAGACGAAAGGCTTGAAGGACGAGCCCGGCTGGCGCAGCGCCCCGACGGCGCGGTTGAACTGGCTCTGGCCGTAGTCGCGGCCGCCGACGATGGCTCGGACCGCCCCGTCCACATCCATCACCACGATGGCACCCTGGCCCGCCTTGTACTGGCGCCCGTGCTGGCGCAGCATGTTCTCCAGGGTCTGTTCCGCGTGCTTCTGAAGGTTGGTGTCGAGCGGCGTCTTGACGATCAGCACCCGCTCGTTTCCGAGCTTCTTCTCGGCGGCGAGCTGCTTCACCTGGTCGAAGGCCCAGTCGAGATAGAAATCGGGGGTGGTCTCGCGGCTGCGGTTGACGGGCGTCGCCGGGTTGCGCCGGGCGGTCTGGATCTGGCCCTCGGTCAGGAAGCCCGCCTCCACCATGTTGCGCAGGACGTCGTTGGCGCGGGCGCGGGCGGCCGGCAGGTTGATGTGCGGCGCGTATTTCGTCGGCGCCTTGAACAGGCCCGCGAGCATGGCGGCCTCCGCCAGGGTCAGGTCCTTGGCGGACTTGCCGAAATAATACTCCGACGCGGCCACGACGCCGTGGGCGCCGCCGCCCATGTAGGCGCGGTCGAGATAGAGCTTGAGGATCTCGTCCTTGGTCAGGTGGAATTCGAGCCAGAGGGCCAGGAAGGCTTCCTTGATCTTGCGCTCGATGGAGCGCTCGTTGGTCAGGAAGAGGTTCTTGGCGAGCTGCTGCGTGATCGACGAGCCGCCCTGCACCACGCCGCCGCCCTGGGCGTTCACCACGAGGGCCCGGAAGGTGCCGATCGGGTCGATGCCCCAGTGGTCGTAGAAGCGCCGGTCCTCGGTCGCCAGCGCCGCCTTGATCATGTAGTCCGGAAAGTCCTCGAGCTTGTAGGAATCGTCCAGGTGCAGGCCCCGGCGCCCGACCTCCTGCCCGTAGCGGTCGAGGAAGGTGACGGCGAGATCCTGGGTCTTGAGCCAGTCGTCCTCGGTCTCGCGGAAGGCCGGGAGGGCGAGGGCGAGCATCACGATACCGCCGACGAGCGCCAGCGTCGTCGCCTCGCTGGTGAGATCCAGGACGAGCCGGGGAAACCCTCGGACCCGCAGGCACTTCGCCTTTTCGGAATAGCTTTCCCAGGCCTGGCCCAGGCCGCGCCCGCTCTGGAACAGGAACGAGTTCAGCCATGCGTCGAAACCTAAGGCCGCGCGCTTGATCCGGGTGGAAAGAGGGGTCGAAGGTTGGGGGCGCACGGTGGTCCTTCAGGGCAGGTCAGGCAACCGGAAAGTGCCTTGTTATGGTCGTTGAACTGGGCTGCGGCAACGCTTGCGAGTCGCCGAAACCTTCTATCAACAACTCGCGAACAGGTTTATCGGTTCATATGGGTTCTACCTCTTCCGGTGAAAATGCCGCAGAGGCGTAAAAGCCGCACCTCACAGCTTCGCGATGCCCCTCAAAACCGCCGCAAAGAAGGCGCCTAGAGCATCGGACCCAAAAGGGCCTCCACTTTGGGGGCAATCCGATGCTGACTTCTGAAAGCGCGCATCGTTGATTGCGGAAAACCGGGTCTACTTTTCCGCACAATGCGCTAAGGCTATCGCCCATGACGAACGTTCGATCCTTCGCGGTGCCGGATCCGGAGAGTTCCCCGGCAGAGCCGCCCTTCTGGCGTCGCAAGTCCCTCGACGAGATGAGCCTCGGCGAGTGGGAGAGCCTGTGCGACGGCTGCGGGCGCTGCTGTCTGGTGAAGCTGGAGGACGAGGACACGGGCGAGGTGGTGTACACGGATGTGGGCTGCACCCTGCTCGATGCCGGCACCTGCCGCTGCCGCGACTATCCCAACCGCCAGTCCAAGGTGGCCGACTGCGTGCGCCTGACTCCCGAGGCGGTGCGCGGCCTGTCCTGGCTGCCGGACACCTGCGCCTATCGCCTGCTGGCCGAGGGCCGCGACCTCTACTGGTGGCATCCCCTCGTGTCCGGCGAACCGGAGACGGTCCATGCCGCCGGGATTTCCGTGCGCGACCGGGTGGCCGGTCCGGAAGAGGATTTCACCGTCGCCGAGCTGCTGGAGAGGATCGTCGACTGGCCGAAGGAAGATCTGGCACGTTCTCCCTGCGGTCACGAATCCCGGCCCTGAGGCGGATCCTCGCCCGGGATCGGCGTGTCCTCGCCGAGGGTCTCGCGCACGTAGAGCTTCTTCACCAGCACGTAGGCGACCACCGCCAGGGGGAAGCCGAAGATCATGCCGAAGCTCCCGAACAGGATGCTGCCGGCCACGATGGCGAAGAGGGCGAGGGCCGGCGGAACGGAGACCATGCTGCGAGCCACCAGCGGAAAGATCACGTTCCCCTCGATCTGCTGGATCGCGAAAACGGCCACGATGGTCCAGAGCGCCGCATTCCCTTCCACCGTGAAGGCGATCAGCACCGCCGGGACGGCGCCGAGGATCGGCCCGAGGAACGGGATGAAATCCACCAGGCCGGCGATCAGGCCGAGAGCGTAGAAGTAAGGCAGGCCGATGATCCAGAAGGCAAGCGTCGAGAGAACGCCCACGCAGGCCATGGCGATGAGCTGGGACGTCAGCCAGAGCTTCAGGGCCTCGCCGGAGGCGTGGAGCGAGTCCCGGACCCGGTCGTGCTGCTCCACCGGAAAGAGCTTGACGAAGCCGTCCACGTAGATCTTCGGCGAGGCGGCGATGTAGAGGCCCGCCACCACAACAAGAGCGAAATCCGCCAGCCCGCCCAGGATGCTGCCGCCGATCCCGGCGAGACGGCTGGCGAGCCCGCCTGGGTTCTGGGCGCCGAGGGCGTTGGTCAGGTCGTCGCTGACCGGCCCGAGGCCGAGGCTCCGGCTGAAATTGTCCACCGCCACGGGCAGCCGCGTGATGACGTCGGAGAGCTGGGTCCGGATCTGCGCTCCGAACAGGGCTGCGAGTCCGAGGAACATTCCGAGGATAATCAGGCTCGCGAGGGCCAGGCTCCAGCGTTCGGGGACGCGGAGATAGCGCACCAGGAGTTCAGCCAGGCTGTGGAAGATGATCGCGACCAGGATCGCCCCGAACGCCAGGAGAAGCACGCTGGAGAGCTTCCACAGCAGGACCACGAAAACCACGATGCCGAGGCCGATGAGGAATTTCCGGATGAACTCGGCGTCGCCGATCGTGGTCCGGGAAGAGCGTTCCTGTTGATGCATCGTCCTTACCTTGCCTCTGCGGGACAATGGCAACGGCGAAGCTGGGTTCCCTCGAAGGGGAGGCTCCCGGCCCTGCGACCGAGTGGGTCTGCCGTAAAGAAAGGGGCTATTCGCATAAGTATTGGCCAGGGGATGATTGGCAGATCTTAGGGAACGCTTCCTCTCTCCGAGGGTTGTTCGGGAAAGGAGGTGTCTCCCATGACATCGAACGTGATCTGTTTTCTTTTGGGAACAGTATTCCCGCTTGCAGTCGTCGGTTGGCTGATCGTCCAGATTTGATCGTGGGGCGGATATCGAGATTTTTGAATGATAGTGAGAGCTTGATTTCTGGCGAATTCATTAGGGTTGCGTAGGTTGTTCAGGTGAGGAGCGATGCCGCAGGCTGCGGCATCGCTCCTTTTTCTTCCGCCGTCGCTTTGCGGGGTGGATATGACCCGGTCCTGTTCGCGTGCGGGTCCGCGACGAGCAAAAGCCCACCCGAGATCGCTCGGGCGGGCTTTCGGGTGGCTTTGGTGCCTTAGCGAACGACTTCGCTGCAGGTCATCTGGCCATAGGCGTCCTCGACGCAGGTCCGCTGGCGGATCGAACCGGTCGTCGTGGTGTCCGGCACCACGACCACGCCGGCCGGGGGCTGGGTCCTGGCGTTCTGCTCGGCGATGCCGCCGGCCACGCCGCCGACGCCGGCACCGATGGCCGCGCCGACCGGACCGCCGACGATGGCGCCCGTGACCGCGCCGGTGGCCATGCCGGCCGCCGTGCCTTCCTGAGCGGACGCAAGACTAGGAACAATAAAAAGTGCAGCCGTCGAGGCGGCAATCATGAATTTACGCATCGGACTTTCCTTATGCTCAAGACGTTCCCCAGTTGAACGCGCTCGAACAGTCCGGGTTCCGACATAATGATCTTCATCTATTGGCTCAAGGACGTCGTCTTGGGAGCCCGGCGAATCAGCTCTTGGCGGAGTGCCTTGGGAAGATCGATCCCGGTCAGCCGCCATGTCATTCCGCTCAGGCGCATGGTGAAGCGGAATTGCTTGTCCCTCTCGGTGTCGGGCGGCAGCGGGATCGTGACGCTCCTAAACCCTTGTCCCTCGGAGGTGAGGAAGACCTTCACGGCCTCCCCGAAGGAACCGAAGTCGATTCCCGTGGGGGTGGGCACGGCCGCCCGTGCGGCCCGGCCTCCGTTGCCGGCAGCCTGCTGCGGCCAGCCGTCCTCGAGCAGGTCGATGAGGGCCTCGGGGGTGACGAGCTGCTCGACGAGGGGATTGACGATGGCGGCTCCCGCACTGGTCGCGGCCCGGCGGTCGAGGTCGCCGAAGGCCTGCTGACCCGCCTTCGTCGTCAGGTACGTCCCGACGATCTGCTGCGTGAGCGAGATCCGGACGGCGCGGAAGTTCACGCGCTCGGCGATCCGGGCCGCATCCTTGGCTTCCACCGCCTTGGTCAGGTCGTACAGCGCCACGAAAGGCGAGACCAGAAAGACGATCCAGGCCACGAACAGCAGGAGGGTGATGCGAAATGTCCAAATCATGACGTGAAACCTGGGCCGACGAGCGATAGGCAAGGGCGCGGCGGCACGCCCAGTCCCGTTATATAGGTGACGGTCGGCGATTTTGCCCCTGACGTAAAGCCGCAAAGGAAAAGGGGCGATCCGCGGATCGCCCCTGCCGAAACTACCGGAGTACGGGATCAGCCGCGCGCCCGGGCGCGGATCATGAAGGTGTCGTAGGCGTACTCGGCCACCTGGAACCAGAGATATTCCTCGTTGCGGAAGGCGCGGATCGAATCGATCGCCTTCTTGAAGTCGGCATTCTTGGCCGAGGTCTCATCGTAGACCTCGTTGGTGGCCTTGTAGGCAGCCTCGAGGATCTCCTGCGAGAAGGGCCGCAGCTGCGTGCCGGCGCCGAGGAGACGGCGCAGGGCGGCCGGGTTCTTCGCATCGTACTTGGCCAGCATGTCCTGGTTGGCGTAGGCCGCGGCCGCGGTCAGGATCGTCTGATAGGTCTTCGGCAGCTCCTTCCACTTCCCCTGGTTGACGAAGAGGTGGATCGCCGGGCCGCCTTCCCAGAAACCAGGGTAGTAGTAGTACGGCGCGACCTTCGAGAATCCGAGCCTCTCGTCGTCATAGGGGCCGACCCACTCGGCGGCGTCGATGGTGCCGCGCTCGAGGGCCGGATAGATGTCGCCACCCGGGATCTGCTGCGGCACCACGCCCAGCTTCGCCATCACGTTGCCGGCGATGCCGGCGATGCGCATCTTGAGACCCTTGAGGTCCTCGACGGTCTTGATCTCCTTGCGGAACCAGCCGCCCATCTGCACGCCCGTATTGCCGGCCGGCATGCCATACATGTTGTGCTTGGCGTAGAACTCGTTGAGCAGGTCGTTGCCGCCGCCCTGATACAGCCACGCATTCATCTGGCGGGCATTGAGGCCGAAGGGCGCGGCCGTGCCGAGGGCGAAGGTCGGATCCTTGCCGAAGTAGTAGTAGGAGCAGGTGTGGCCCAGCTCCACGGTGCCGTTGCCGACCGCGTCCGCGATCTGAGGCGTGCCGACGATCTCACCGGCCGCAAAGGGCTGGATCTGGAATTTTCCGTCCGTGGACTCCGACACGAACCTGGCGATGACCTCGGCCGCCCCATAGATGGTGTCGAGCGACTTCGGGAAGCCGGACTGCAGGCGCCACTTCAGCTCCGGCATCGACTGGGCGATCGCCGGAGCGGCGACGGCCGTGGAGGCTGCGCCGATGGTGGCGGCCTGTAGAAATTGACGACGTTTCACGGGTGAGTTCCTCCCTCTTGTACCGTGTGCAATCCGAATTCGCGACACCGTCACCTGTCCCTCTTATCGTGACGGTGTCACTCGGCGCCTATTGACACCAAATACCGTCACGTTCGCAAGGAGGTTTTGTCGCGCTATCGACCAATGGCTGAGGTACTTGAGGAGAACTCACGACGAATTGCTCAAGCAAGCGGCACGTCGATGGTGCAGACCACCCCGGTCGGCTCGTAGTCCAGCCGGACCGTGCCGTTCAGTTCCCGCGCCAGGCCGCCTTCGATCAGGCGCGAGCCGAACCCCTTGCGGGACGGCGGCGCGACCGGAGGGCCGCCGCTTTCCTCCCACCGCATCGTCAGGCGGTTGCCTGCGCTGGCCTCGGCAATCTCCCAGGACACCCGGACCTGCCCGCCGGGCGCGCTGAGCGCGCCATATTTCAAGGCGTTGGTGCACAGCTCGTGCAGGGCCATGGACAGGCTCAGCGCCATGGCGGGCGTGACGCGAAGGTCTGTTCCCTCGAGACGGAAGAGGTCGCATCCGTCCGGGCGCTTACGGTAGGCCGCGAAGGCCTCGTTGACGATCTCGTGCAGGCTCGCCCCCTCCCAGTTCTCCCGCGTCAGGACGTCGTGGCCGCGGGCGAGGGCGAAGAGGCGCGCCTCGAACGCCTCGCGGGCGGCCACGACGCCTTCGTCCCGCGTCAGGCGGGCCCTCGAGAAGCTCTGGGCCGACAGAGACTGGACGATGGCGAGGGTGTTCTTCACCCGGTGGTTCAGCTCGTTGACGAGCAGCTGCAGATGCTCCTCGGCGCGCTTGTGTTCGGTGATGTCGATCTGGATCCCGTCCCACACGACTGCGCCGCTCGGCAGCTCGCGCGGCGTCGCGACGAGGCGCTGCCAGCGCACCTCGCCGGTCTGCGCATGACGGATGGCCACCTCGTTGTCGAAGGGCTTGCGCTGGTGGAACGATTCGACCTGCTTCTCGAACATGCGCTGCCGGTGCTCCGCTAGCAGGAGCTCGTAGAGGAGAAACGGATTCTGCAGCGCGGCTTCGGCCGGAATGCCGTTCAGCCGCTCGCAGCTCGCCGACAGGTAGATGAACTTGCGAGCGAAGAAATTGTCGCTCTCCAGCATCTGGTAGACCATGCCGACGGGCAGGTTGTCGGCGAGGGCGCTCAGGCGGGCCTGCGTCTCGCGCAGCTCCTCCTCGGCCCGGCGCCGCTCGGTCCAGTCGCGGAAGCTGACCGCGATGCCGCCCTCAAAAGGAAACACGTGAAACTCGAGGGAGCGGTCGGGCGAGCTGACGGCGTTGTGGTCGAAGGACGCCGCCTGTCCGGTCTGGCGGACCTCCTCGTAGCGGACGCGCAGTTCGGTTCCTTCCGACCCGGGGAAGAGATCCCAGATCACCCGGCCGAGCATCTCGCCGCGCGGGATGCCGTAGAAGGTCTCGGCGGCGCGGTTGATGTAGGTAAAGCGCCAGTCGCGATCGAGGGCATAGAAGGCGTCGCCGATGCCTTCGAGGATCACGGCCAGACGCCCGTCGAAGCTCCCGCCGGCCGAGTGCTGGATCGCCTTCTGCAGGGCAGCCTCTGCGCCGTCCCTGGCATCGTCGGAGAAAGCCGAACCTAGGGGGCGCTGACAATCCGCTGCAGCTCGGGCGAATCGGCAAGTATGGGCCGGAGGGTTTCCATCTCATGCAACACAGTCACAAGACGTGTTCGAGGCAATGCGGCCAAGCTTTTTGCGCCTCAGCCTATCGGATGATGTCTTTGCCTCTTGTCGCGAGGAGGTGGGCGCCTAGGCGGCGCGCCGAATCGGGTCGGACCGGGATGCGCGGGACTCTGGTTTGGGGGTGGGGAGGCCCGTCGCCACGGCCCTCCCGGCAGGTCCCGGCCACTTCCGCCAGGCCGTAGACCCATAAGCGCGCAGCCACAGCCGCACTGAGGCAAGCTGGGCGATTGCGAGAAAGTTGGCGGCCGGCTTCTCGTAGCGGGTGGCGACGCGGCGGACGTGTTTGTGCTTAGAAAAGAAACGCTCGATCAGGTTGCGTTCGCGGTAGAGCCGTTTACTGAAGCATGGTCGAGCGTGTCCCGCCTTTAGCGATCCGCTCGATCGTGCCGCCCCAATTCGATACATGGACTGGGCCGTCAGAATGGATGGCTGTTCCAGTCGGAGCGCTGAATCCGTCCCAGGGCTTTCCAGGTGTGGTCGGATTCGCGGATGCGGCGGTCGGAGCCACAATCGGGGAACCGGGGATCGCGATGAGAGCGAGAGCGCCGGCCGCAAGTCAAGGAGCGGAGAAGGTTCATCATGCTGCTTCCCCCTTCTGGACGGAAAATCGGGCGGCGAAGACTTCTTTGGCCGCAAACAGCCCGTTGAGCGCCGCAGGAAAGCCGGCATAAACCGCCATCTGTATGATGGTTTCGGTGATTTCCTCCTTGGTCAGCCCGACATTCAGCCCCGCCTCGATATGGACTTTCAGTTGCGGGGTCGCGGTTCCCATCACCGTCAGCGCCGCGATGGTCGCGATCTCACGGGCGCGCAGATCGAGGCCGGGGCGGCTGTAAATGTCGCCGAACGAGAACTCGAACACGTAATTTGCGAAGTCGGGGGCAATGTCAGCCAGAGCGGCAATGACCTTGTGGCCGGCTTCGCCGTCGATTTCAGCGAGCGCCCGCTTGCCGCGCTCCAGTCGGCTTTCGCCGACGTTCGGGGATTGTTGCGTCAAGTCCTTCATCCTCTGTTCCTTGCCGGCATATCCGGCAATCTTGGTGTCGAGGACGAGAAGGCAGGCTTGCAGTTTGGCCACATGCGCACGGACACGCTCACGGTGCTGTTCGAGCAACGCGCGGCGCTCCGCTCCCGTATCGACGCCGCGCTCCCGCAAGGCCGCGTAACGCAGCATTTCTCGAATAGGCATCCCGGTCGTTTTGAGACGATCGAGAAATTCTATCCAGTTCAGGATTGATGCGTCGTAGTCACGTTGGCCCGATGGGTCCCTGTCGGCATGGGGAAGCAGCCCGATCCGCTCATAGTAACGGATAGTGTGGGCAGACAGTCCCGAACGCTTCGCCAACTCGCCAATCGTCATCAACGCCCTTCTTTCGTCACGACGCACAGAAAGCTACCGGTTAGAGTGCGCTCTAAGTCAAGAGGCGTTTGTCACGTCGTCGTGTCGCGGTAATGCTAAGCTTCGCGACGACATCAGCGTCGTTGATTTTCAGCGAAACTTGTCGCAGATGTCAGGCAAGAAAGCCGGCCCTACGCGACTTCTGCAAAGCCGGAGAGCCGCTTTATCCTTGCCAGCCCTAAAGCGGCCTGACCACTTACATCCATTAGCTGGTCATGCCGCATTTATGGGTTCACGGCCTAGTAGATCAGGAAGTCTTCATTGGTTA
This sequence comes from Microvirga sp., assembly GCA_035645535.1. Classification (GTDB taxonomy): domain Bacteria; phylum Pseudomonadota; class Alphaproteobacteria; order Rhizobiales; family Beijerinckiaceae; genus Microvirga. The sequence goes on from DASQMJ010000068.1 coordinate 123,091, forward strand.
GGGCAAGACCGCGGGACAGGCGGGCGAACAGCACCTGGCCGGCGGAGCCGCTCCCGTCGGGATCGTAGTAAAGCCTGCCCGTGGCCTGGTCGTAGACGATGCGGTCCGTGGCGGCGGATCCGATATGGAACGCATCGGCCAAAGAGTTCCCACTGGCCCGGCCTGAGTGAAGATGTTGTCGTTGAGCCAGACCGTGTCGTCGGCGACGTTGAAGTCCCGGATCCTATCAACGTTCGTCTGCGGGTTGAGCCTCGTGTTGAACACGAATGCGTCGAGGCCCTCGCCACCGAGCAGGACGTCGCGGCCGGTTCCGTTTCCGTTCTGGCCGTAGATGGTGTCGATGCCTTCCTCTCCGACAAAGAAGTCGTTTCCGTTGCCGCCAAAGAGGGTGTCGTTGCCTTCATTCCCGGCAGCATAATCGTTTCTGATACTGCCCGAGATACGGTCGTCGCCGAAGTTCCCGATTAACTGATCGTCGCCGGACTGGCCGTTGATATAGTCGTTGTCGGGGCCGCCTGCGATGAAGTCGATGCCGCCTCCGCCCCAAATGCGGTCGTTTCCTCCCTGGCCGTCGATGCGGTCGAAGTCTGGGCCGCCGAAGATGCGGTCGTTCCCAGGCAGACCTAGGATGATGTCCTCGCCGCCGAATCCATTGATGAGATCGTTCTCGTTAGTTCCGATCAGCGTGTTGTTGCCAGATCCGCCATTGATGATAGCCATCGTTTTCAACCCTGAATGTGCGGGCAGAAGGCGTATCGCCGATGAGAGGCTCGTCGTTTATTCTTCGACCGCCCAGTCCCGTGTGAAGCCAGTGTTAATATTCAATAAGTCAATAAGAAGATTATGTCCTGAAGGCAATACGCATACCTATAGTAATACTAGGACAGATTATGCCGAATTACTGTTTATCTTCTGGACATTCATGTCATTTTAGTGAGACATGGTAAGTGCAGGTCAGGTTTTTGGTTCCTGTTTCCTAAGGGGTACGCCTGCTGGTCCGCATGGACTGAGCGCCGGAAGCCGCGCGATCGCCGTGCTGCGGCGCGGTGTCAGGGGCGAGGGCGGGTGTCGGACACGAGCGGCATGGCCCCGGTGCAGTGGCGAGACATGCCCAGGAAAAGCGAGGGATCCGTCTCTTCCACCGCCGCTCGCGTCTGCGGCCGCGACGCGGGGCTAACGCTGGCTCAGCGACTCGGTCGCGCAGACCAGGGTGAACAGGGCGACGACGGCACCAAGTTCCGCGAGGCTCATGAGAATGGAAGAGGGATCGCTGTTGACGATCGCAAGGCCGCTCAGGACGAGCGCGATGATGGCAGCCCAGATGACCATGGGCCAACTCCCCGACATTCTTGTTTGTGCGGCCCACCAACGGCCAAGCCGGTCAAAAGTTCCTGACAGGCGCAAAATTTCCACCGTGGGACGCCTTTGTGGCGGGCGCCGCGAGGCCCTATCTTCCATGGCGGCTTCCAAAACCCCGGCATACCCGATCAGCATGCGGCCCCCGATCCGGCAGGTGACGAAAGAGCTTCCCGCGCCGGACGATGCGGTGCTGGCCGAGGCGCGACGGGTCGCGCCTTCGCCGGAGGAGCATCGCCGCTTCATCGGCCGCATCCCGGCCCTGCATGTAATCGAGCATGTTCCGTCCGCGCAGCCGCTGCCCTGGCCCGGACGCCTTCGGGTCGCGGCCTTCAATGCGGAGCGGCTGAAGGACCGCGCCGCGGTGCGCGCGCTTCTCGACCGGATCGGAGCGCACGTGGCCCTGCTCAGCGAAGTGGACGTCGGCATGGCCCGCTCCGGCAACGTCCATACGATCCGGGACCTCATCAGCGGTTCGGGCGAGGGTTATCTCTACGGGGTCGAGTTCGTCGAGCTCGATCTCGGCGGCGTGGCCGAGACGCGTCTTCATGCTGGCCATCGCAACGAGCGCAGCTTCCACGGCAACGCCCTCGTGACCCGGCTCGCCCTGGAGGAACCGTGCCTGATCCCCCTCGAGGAGAGCGGCTTCTGGTTCCCGGGCAGGGAGGGGGTGCAGCGGCGCATCGGCGGGCGCATGGCCCTCGCCGCGCGGGTCGCCGATGCGCCGCGCCGCTTATGGCTCGTGAGCACCCATCTCGAAAGCAAGACCGACGAGGCCGACCGCCGGCGCCAGGTCCAGGCCCTCCTGCGTGCATTCGACCGCATCGCGCCGAACGACGCCTGCATCATCGGGGGCGACTTCAACACCAAGGCCCTGCCGCGCAGCGAGGACGAGCGCCATCGCCTGCTGGCGGAGCCCGAGAATTACGAACCGCTCTTCGCGGACCTGCGCGGCGCCGGCTTCAGTTGGGTCCAGTCGAACCGACCGCGCCCGACCCAGCGGACCGGCCCGGCGAACAAGCCGCAGCCGCCCTTCGGCAAGCTCGACTGGATCGTGGTGCGCGGCGCGAGGGCCGAGAATCCCGGCGTGGTATCGGCGACGGACGAGGAGGGGCGCCCGATCTCAGACCATGAAATGCTCAGTGTCGACATCGTTCTCTGATGCGCCGGCTGGAGGGACGCTCTGCGTTGTATGATAACCTATACGATCAGATAGGTAATCTCGCAACGTAACACGAAGAAACAACATTAAGTCGTGGCTATATGAACGTATAGGTTATTTTGTTTTCGGTGCGAGAAATACTGTAATGGTTGCTTGTTCATTTCTCGAATGTTCCGATTCTGATCGCAATTTTGTGTAACAATATTTGCCGCACACGGAAGGAGCGGAACTTTTCGGGAACGGGGAAGCGACCGGTTGGCGATCCGATCGGTCAGCGTCAGAGGGCCTCGTCGTAGCCCAGGCTCCAGCCGGGTCCGCTGAACCAAGTGCGGCCCGGCGGGGCCGGTTCCTTCCACGTCATGCTCCTGATGAACTCGACGCCTCCGCTCTCGAAGGCAGCCTTCAGGGTGGCGCCGTCATCAGGGCTGCCCGTAAGGCTTCCCTCCCCACAGACGAAAGAGGCGGGGCCAAGCCATTGGGCCGCGAACCCGGCCGCGCGGCGCTCGATGCAAAGTCCTGCGCCGTAGAGGGTGTGCGTGCCGCCCGACGGGCTGGGCTTCGGCCTCGGGACCCCGAGCGGGAAGATGAGGCGTCCGCCGGACGTGAGATGCTCGACCCAGCGATCCGCAGGCCGCTGCACCAGGAAGTTGACGTAGACGCAATCGACGGCCTCCCGGGGCCACTCGGCCCCGTCACCGGCGACGACGGCGATGTTCGGAAGGCCTGCCAGATTGCTTCGGGCGAGTTCCGCGAGTTTCGGATCGAACTCGACGGCGAGGACATGTCCGCGCGGGCCGACCACACGCGCCAGCAGCGCCGAGTAGTAGCCGGTTCCGGCGCCGATATGGGCGACTCGGGCGCCGTCCCGCAGTCCCGCGTGATGGATCCAGCGTGCGTGCAGGGAGGGGGAGCCGTTGTTGACGCCGCGCGTCGGGGAGAGCGCGAAGTTGACGTCCTGGTAGGCGAGGACCGGGTCGGAGAACGGGAGCGTCCGGTAACCGCCGTGTGATACCATCAACCATGGAGGTGGCCCGAGGAAACGCTCGCGCGGGATCGTCGCGAAGGCATCCTCCAGCGCCGGATCGCCATCGATTCCCGCGACGGCCAGCATCTGCCTCGCGAAGGCCCTGCGAATCGTCACGAGGGCCTGTTCGTCGAAGGCGGCACCGGCATTCATCGGCTGCGATCCTGATTCTTGGAAAGGGCTATGGTCACGCGCCGGAGCATAGCGGCGGCCTTCGCGGCCGTCATGACCGGCACGCAGCGGCTTTCTTCGGCGAGGTTCCCGCACCGACCCGCGCGACAGGAAAATCGACCTTGACAGCGAAACGCTGATAGAGTACAAAACGTGAACGCTGACGAAGTGTGAACGAGACCTCCGCCCCCCGGACCTTCACCCTCCCGTCAGTCCTCCAACCGCCCAAGCCCCTCCGGCCTGGGCGGTTTTTTCTTGCCGGTTTCCCGAGCCCTTCCGGCTTCCGGACGCAATCGGCCGAACCATCCTTCAGGAATTTACGGAGACATCCATGGCCGCTCGCGCCCGCATCGAATGGGCCACCCTCGGCGAGGGCCGTTCCCTCAACGGCTCGGCGCACAACATCATCCAGGGCCTGCACGGCGCGGCCGTGACCCTCGACGTGACCGCGGCGCCGACCGCAGGCGCCGCCCGGCCCGCCGCGCCGGGCTTCGGCCTCCACGGCATGGGCTATGCGCTGGTGCGGTGCCTGGGCTCCTCCGACGCGCCGGTCGTGGTCGCCTGGGGCGAGGACCCCACCGCGACGGCCGCGAACGGCAAGCTCGTCGAGCCGGGCGAGGAGGTGCCGGTCTTCTGCCGGCAGGGAACGCTGTTCTCCTTCGTCGAGGCCGCCGGATGAGCGCCTTCGCCTATGGACACGGATACGGCTTCCGCGCCCGCCGAGGCAGGAACCGCGCCGCGCCGACGATGCCCGCGCCGCTGATCCGCCTCGATTTCGCAAATGCCGCGACGGCGCCGCTCGTCGTGCCGAGCGCCGGGACCGACGCGACTCCCTGGACGGCCGGCGACGATGCGCCCGTCCTCGTCGATCTCGGCCAAGGCCGGGCGCTGCAATTCACCCCGTCCCAGATCCTCGAGAGCGCCGCGACGCTGCCGGCCGGGCAGTTCACGGTGCTGCTCCTCGTGAAGAACGCGAGCCTCGACGGGCAGGGCGTCTATTTCACCGCCCGGTCCTCGCCGCTGCCCTACATGCTCTGGCGCGGGCAGCCGGGTGGCGCGAGCCTCCATGCCGGCACCGCCGGCAACGGCAGCCGCGCCGTCGGCGGCGCGGTCACGCCGGGCGTGTGGCGCGCCTATGCGGTGACCTTCGATCCCGCGCTGCCGTCGAACCATCTTACGGTATATGTCGACGGCGCGCCCGTCGCGCAGGCCGATGCGCCTGCCTGGGACCCGGGCGGCGTCGCCGGCATGCTGATCAATTCCATCTACCGCGACGCGGGCACCGGCGACGGCAACGCCATGACCCTCGCGGCCTTCGAGGTCTGGACCCTGGCGCTCTCGCCCGCACGCGTCGCGCAGCGCTCGGCGCGCGCGGCCGCAGAGGCGGGCGTCGCCCTCGGCCAACCCTGACATCACGGATTCGAGCATGAGAAAGACGACCGACATTCCCGCCGAGGTCAGGCAGCGGGCCTACGAGTATTACGTCCATCATCCCGAGATCGCCCTGAACGCCATCGCCGATTTTCTCGGCGTCAGCGTGTGGGTGTTCCGGCGCCTGCGCGAGGCGTGGGCCTGGCCGTCGCGGCGCGAGGCCATGAAGGCGGCGGCGCAGGACGCGCATGCCGCGCCGTCCCCGAAGCGCACCCTGCGCGAGGCGGCCCTGTCGCTGGCGCAGGTGACCCGCACCCGCATCGACGCATTGATCCGTCGGCGGAATGCGGACGATGCCGAGGATCACGACAGGACGGCCCGCGCGCTCGCGTCCTACGCCAGGACGCTCACCGCCGCGCAATCCCTGCTGGAACAGGAGGGCACTTCGCCAGATGATTCCGGGCAACCCGAGAAACCCACCCGCAGCCTCCATGAACTGCGCGACGAGCTTGCTCGGCATCTTGAGCGGGTTATCGCGGAGGAGGAGGCTCGCGGACGCGACGGCCTCCTGGTCTGAGGCAGAGCTCGAGGCGACGCTGCGTCACTGGCCCCAGCGTTGCCGGCCCGAGCAGCGCATGCCGGGCCTCGCGCGCCGTCACGATCCCTGGACCACTTGGCTCATGCTCGGCGGACGCGGCGCGGGCAAGACGCGCACCGGCGCCGAATGGGTGCGCGGCCTCGCGCTGGGGCTGCCGGATTTCTGAGACGGCGCGGTCGGGCGCATCGCCCTCGTCGGCGAGACCTTTTCGGACGCGCGCAACGTGATGGTGGAGGGGCCCGCCGGGATCCTCAGCGTTCACGCGCGCCACGAGCGCCCCGTCTGGTCGCCCTCCCTGCGCTGTCTCGAATGGCCGAACGGCGCGGTGGCGCAGGTTTTCTCGGCGGAGGACCCGGATTCCCTGCGCGGCCCGCAATTCGGGGCCGCCTGGGCGGACGAGCTCGCCAAGTGGCGGCACGGGGAGGAGGCTTGGGACATGCTGCAGTTCGGCCTGCGCCTCGGGCGGGATCCGCGCCAGATGGTCACCACGACCCCGCGGCCGATCCCGCTCCTCAAGCGCCTCCTCGCCGATCGCCAGGTGGCGGTGTCGCGGGCGCGGACGGCCGACAATGCGGAGAAACTGGCGCCGTCGTTCCTGGAAACGGTGATCGGCCGCTACAGTGGCACGCGGCTCGGGCGTCAGGAGCTCGACGGCGAGATCGTCGAGGACCGGCCGGACGCGCTCTGGACCCGCGCCGGGATCGAGCTCAACCGCGTCGAGGCCGCGCCGCCGCTCATGCGCATCGTCGTGGCGGTCGATCCGCCCGCCTCCTCGTCGAAGCGCGCGGATGCCTGCGGTATCGTCGCGGCCGGGGTGGACGAGGGCGGCACGGCCTACGTGCTGGAGGATGCGACGGCGTCCAGCCTCAAGCCGCCCGAATGGGCCGCGAAGGCAGTGGCGCTCGACCGCCGGCGCCAGGCCGACGTCCTCGTGGTCGAGACCAACCAGGGCGGCGAGATGGCGACCGGCGTGATCCGGGAGGTCGACCCGTCCGTGCCGGTGGTGAGCGTGCGCGCGACGCGGGGGAAGTACCTTCGCGCCGAGCCGGTCTCCGTACTCTACGCGCAGGACCGCGTGCGCCATGTAGGCGCTTTTCCCGAGCTGGAGGACGAAATGTGCGACTTCGGCCCCGGAGGCTTGGGCGCCGGCCGGTCGCCCGACCGCATGGATGCGCTGGTCTGGGCCCTGACCGAGCTGATGCTGCGCGAGCGGCCCGAGCCGCGGGTGCGGGTGCTGTAGCTATGGGCCACTGCGGTGCGTTCCCAACCACCTGTAGGGAGGGAAGCATGCGTTGCGCTGAAAACGAGGTTTTCCGCTCACGCGATCGGGTCTAGACTCCCGCCGTCGTATCGAGTGCAGCGCTGGCCTGATGCCAGTCACATCAGCCTCCACGAGGAGGTCATCATGTACGCACGACTGACGACGTTCCGCGTCAAGCCCGACAAGATCGAAGAGTTGCGCCGCTGGCGCGAGGAGAACGAGGCGGCGATCTATGCCCAGCCGGGGCTGCGGCAATGGATCGGGATGATGGATACCAGCGGCGAGTTCTTCGTCGTGGCGATCTTCGACGACGAGAAGGCCGCCCGCGATGCCCTGCCGCAGGCCCGGGCCCTCTGGGCCCAGATGGCGCCGATGGTCGAGGGCGAGCCCACCGCGCGGTTCCTGGAGGTGGCGGCGATGAAGGAAGGCGCCATGCAGGGAGGCGTGATGGCGTGACCTGCCACCGCAGGTTCTAGACGCCGCTGTCGCGGCTCCTCAGGATGATGACGGAGGGGCTTATCGGCGCCATGGCTATCAAGGCATAGCGCGCTTTCCCTCCCCCTTGTGGGGAGGGATCAAGGGTGGGGTGTGAGCGATAGCCTATCAAGGTCTGGCGCCGGCACCCCCACCTCCACCTCCTCCCCGCAAGGGGGAGGAGAGTTCGCGCGGCGCGTCATGACCCACGCTCCAGGGATGAGGAGGGTAAGGGCGCTGGATCGTGCTATGACCCGGTCCGCGAAGCAACGCGACACGGACCGGACGACCGCATGACGATCCCAATGGAGTTCCAGCACGCCTCGGAGGACTTCGAGCGCTTCCTGGCCGATGCACGCGACATCGCGGGGCTCGCGACCCGCAACCAAACCTACACGATGGTGCAGTCCGTGCTCCTGGTGTTCCGCCGGAGGCTCTCCGTGAAGGAGGCGATCCTCTTCGCCGGCGTGCTGCCGCCCGTGCTGCGAGCGCTCTTCGTGACGGACTGGGACGTGGACGAGCCGAGGCTCCCGTTCACGGACCGTGCCGGCATGACCCAGGAGGTGCAGGCCATCCGCCGTCACCACAATTTCGCGCCCGACTCCGCCATCTGCGATGTCGCGGCGGCGCTCAGGCGGCACGCGGACGGTGCCGCACTGGACCGCGTCCTCTCCGCATTGCCCGAGGGCGCGTCCGATTTCTGGAGCGTCTGACGGGGCGCTCCGTTCCTCCAAGCCGGACAGGCGGGAGCTTTTCATGATCGATCTGTTGAACCGCTGGTTTCGGGCGTCGCCCGAAGCCAAGGCCTCGCGCACGCAAGGAGCCATCGCGCTCTACCTGGCGGGACATGCCGTGTGGACGCCGCGCGACTACGCGGCGCTCTCCCGCGAGGGCTTCCAGAAGAACGCCGTCGTGCACCGGGCCGTACGGCTCGTGGCGGAGGCCGCCGCGTCGCTGCCGCTCATCCTGAAGCGTGGGGCGGGCGAAGTCGTCGAGCATCCGCTGCTGGCGCTGCTCGCCAGGCCTAACGGGCGCGAGGGCGGGCAGCGTTTCCTGGAGAGCGTCTACGGCCACCTGCTCGTGTCCGGCAACGCCTATGTGGAGGCGGTGCAGGTGGAGGGCGCGCCACGCGAGCTTTACGCGCTCCGCCCCGACCGGATGCGCGTTGTGCCGGGCCAGGACGGCTGGCCGGCAGCCTACGACTACACGGTCGGGGCGGAGACGATCCGCTTCGCCCAGAGGGCAGGGGAGGCGGTGTCGCCGGTCCTGCATCTCACGCTCTTTCATCCGGCCGACGATCACTATGGATTGTCGCCCATGGAGGCGGCCGCCACAGCGCTCGACATCCACAACGCGGCGGGCGCCTGGAACAAGGCGCTCCTCGACAATGCGGCGCGGCCCTCCGGCGCCCTCGTGGTGGGCGGCACGTCGCTCACCGATGCGCAGTTCGACCGGCTGAAGGGAGAACTCGAAGCCAACTACCAGGGCGCCGCCAACGCGGGACGCCCGCTGCTCCTCGAGGGTGGTCTCGACTGGAAGCCGCTTTCGCTCTCGCCCAAGGACATGGACTTCGTCGAGGCCAAGGCCGCCGCCGCACGGGAGATCGCGCTCGCCTTCGGCGTGCCGCCGCTGCTGGGTCTGCTGGGCGACAACACCCACGCCAACTACGCGGAAGCCAACCGCGCGTTCTACCGCCAGACCGTCATCCCGCTCGTGCGCCGCACCGCCGAGGCTCTGGCGCATTGGCTCGCGCCCGCCTACGGCGAAGCGCTCTCGCTCGTGCCCGACCTCGATGCCATCGAGGCACTGGCCGAGGAGCGCGAAAGCCTGTGGCGGCGCGTGTCCGCCGCGACGTTCCTGACTGAGGACGAGAAGCGCGAGGCGGTGGGGTATGGGAGCAAGGATCGGAATTGATCTGAGATTGAGGCTGCTCCCCGCTGGACGCGTCCGGTCGGTAACCCTGCATGACCGGCAGGCCTCCCCGACCCTCCGCGGTCCTTGCTACCGAATAGCCCTTCATGGCGCTCCGGAAGGGGATTGTGCGGTGTAACGACAGGCGTGATGCTCAATCGTCTGCCGGAGGGACTGCACTGATGGTCTCCATGACGGTCGAGTTGCGCAACGTCGAAGGGACGCAGGCCGCTATGGGTTGGGCCGGTGGGCACACCCTGGTGGTGGACCGGCCCGACGGAAAGGCAGGAGGCAAGGGCCTCGGCTTCAACGGCGGCCAACTTCTGGCGCTGGCCATCGGAGGGTGCTTCTGCAACGACCTGCGTTATGTCGCGGATGCGGCGGGAGTGCCTCTGGGAAAGATCGCGGTCAGTGTCACGATAGACCTCGAAGGCGACCCCCTGCTGACGACCGCTGCCACCATGTCAGTCTCGTGCGAGACACTGGACGGTTCCGATCCTGCGCCGATCATCGAAAGAGCCAAGGCAACCTGCATGGTGAGCAACTCGCTCAGGGCCGGCATCCCGGTGACGATCCGATCCGTTTCGGGGTCGGCTGCAACCTCGCCTCCCACTGGTGGCGGAGGTCGCGCGAAGCGCGGATGAGTGCGCCATATCGGAACGGGACATGATTCTGTCCCCAGCCCTCTCCCCCGAGAGAGAAACGCGTCTTGCTGGTTCGGCTGCGCACCCAGTCTTGATTCCTCTCCACAAAGGGGAGGGAAGCGGCGCGGCACCTTGATGGCCGGACTCCGAGAGGCCTTGCCCGGCCGGGACGCGGGAGTGCCGGGAGCGGAAGGAAACCGTCCCTTCCCGCCCGACAAACATGACGGCCAAAAAGACGCCCGATCCCTCTTATGCCTGGAACAAAACATGAACATTTTCGACCAGGTCGCCGAAGCCGTGATCCGGCGGGGCGACCTCGCTCATCTCGCCCTGTTCGTCTGGGCGAGCGGAGCCTCCGCGCTGCTCGCCATGACGTTGCGCGATCTGTTCGCGGCCAACCGCCGCTTCGACGCCTTCGTGCGCGAGCTCACCCTGTTCAACCGCCGCCACTCGGGAGACTCCCAATGAAACGGGCATCGATCCGCCCCATCCGAAAACCCAAGGTCGTGCGCGAGGCGCACGGCCGCGCCGCCCTCGTGTTCCGCGATTTCGTGCGCCAGCTCGAGAAGCTCGACGCCCGCGCGCCGAAGGTCGCCCGCGGCGGTGTGCGATGAGACAGGGCATCCCGGTCACCCGTGAGGTGAAGCTGCTGCCGCAGGCCCTCGGCGCGGTCGATGTGGATGGGGTGTTCGAGGGCTATGCCAGCCTCTTCGGCATCGCCGATCTCGGCAAGGACGTGGTGATGCCCGGTGCCTTCGCGGACAGCCTGAGAAAGCGCGGGGCGGCCGATGTGCCGCTGCTCTGGCAGCACGATCCGTCCGAGCCCATCGGGCGATGGCTCCTGATCGAGGAGGACCGGCGCGGGCTCTTCGTGCGCGGCAAGCTCAATCTCTCGGTCGAGCGGGCGCGGGAGATCCATGCCCTCATGCGCGAGGGCGCGGTGGACGGCCTTTCCATCGGCTATCGCGTCGAGCGCGCCCGGGCCGAGCGGCCCACCGGCCTGCGGCGGCTCGAAAGGCTAGACCTGTGGGAGATCTCGATCGTGACCTTCCCGATGCTGGCCGGCGCGCGGGTGGAGAGTGTGAAGAAGACGGCGCCGGACCTCGCCGCCGCGATCCGCCGGGCCGTCAATCGACTATTTTCCTGAACCTTAGATCCGGAGCGCGCGTTAGCTGAGAGCCCGCAGGGAGCGGACGCTGCGGGCGTCATTCGTCCGATGATGTCTGAGGTCCGCTCGTAGGGAGGTTTTCCATGAAGAAGCTCGGATTCGCCGCTCTCCTGGCTCTCGCGGCCGCCGCATGCACGACCACCGAGGAGCGGATCGGCGGCGCGGCGGTCGGCGCGGGCGTCGGTGCCGTGGCCGGTCCGGTCGGCGCGGTGGCCGGCGGTGCGGTCGGTGCCGCCGCAGGACCGGCCGTGGTCGACACCACGCAGCGGGCGACCCGGCGAACGACCCGCCGCCGCTAACCCATTCCTCCACGCGAGGAACCGCAGGGCCCGCCATCCGGCGGGCCTTTTCATTTCCAGCCCTAATGAACGACATGATCGAAACCATCGAAACCAAATCGCATTCCGCCGATGTGGCCCAGGCTTTCGAGGACTTCGCCCGAGCCTTCGAGGCTTTCAAGGACGCCAACGACACCCGCCTCGGCGAGATCGAGACGCGGCGCACCGGCGACGTGGTGACCGAGGAGAAGCTCGCCCGCATCGACGCCGCCCTCGACGAGGCCAAGCGCCGGCTCGACCGCCTCGCCCTCGACCGCGCCCGCCCGCCGCTCGGCTCTGACGCGGATGCCTCCCGCGACCCCGTGCAGACGGAACACAAGGCGGCGTTCCACGCCTATATCCGCGGCGGCGAGGCTGCGGGCCTCAAGCGGTTGGAGGAGAAGGCGCTCTCCGCCGGCTCCGGTCCGGACGGCGGCTACCTCGTGCCCGACACTGTGGAGCGCGAGGTGCTGCGCCGCCTCTCCGCCGCCTCGCGGATCCGCGCCATCTCGTCGGTGCGGGTGATCTCGGGCGGCCAGTACAAACGTGCCTTCTCGGTCTCGGGCCCGGCCACCGGCTGTGTCGGCGAGACGGCGGCGCGTCCGCAGACGACGAGCCCGACCCTCTCCGAGATGAGCTTCCCGGCCATGGAGCTCTACGCCATGCCGGCGGCGACGCAGACGCTCCTCGACGACGCGGTGGTCGACATCGACCGCTGGATCGCCGAGGAGGTCGAGGCCGCCTTCGCCGAGCAGGAGGGCGCCGCCTTCGTCAACGGCGACGGGATCAACAAGCCGAAAGGCTTTCTCGCCGTCGACACGGTCGAGGACGAGATCTGGGAATGGGGCCGCCTCGGCACCGTCCAAGCGGGCGGCGCGACCTTCCCGGCCGCCAACCCGTCCGACGTGCTGGTGGAGCTGATCTATGCGCTCAAGGCGGGCTATCGCCAGAACGCTTCCTTCGTGATCAACCGCAAGACGCAGAGCGCGATCCGCCGCTTCAAGGACGACAACGGCCAGTATCTCTGGGCGCCGCCCGCGAGCGCCGGCCTGGCCGCGACCCTCATGGGCTTTCCCGTCGTCGAGGCGGAGGACATGCCCGACATCGCGGCGGATGCCTGCGCCGTCGCCTTCGGCGATTTCAAGCGCGGGTACTTGGTAGTCGACCGCACGGGCATGCGCGTGCTGCGCGATCCGTACTCCGCGAAGCCCTATGTGCTGTTCTACACGACGAAGCGCGTGGGCGGCGGCGTGCAGGACTACGCGGCGATCAAGCTGCTGAAGTTCGCGAGCTGAGGAGAGGCGGCCCGTTCGGGCTCACCGCCGCGTCCAGGCGCCTTCCATGCCGTCGAGGATCCGCATGCCTTGCAGGACCCAGTCGAGGTGCTCGGAAATGGGCGTCACGGCGGTGAGGCCGCCGCAGGCGCTCGGGTCCGGGGTGCGCAGGGCGCCGCTCGACCAGCTGATGATGCCGTCGAGGCGGTAGCCGCGCGCCGTGCGCGCCAGCACCGGCCCGCCGGAATCGCCCCGGCAGGCGCCGGCGCCCGTCGTCTCCGCCATGCGGTTGCGGTCGGCCACGATCACGACCCGGTTCGCCACTTCCACCGGGCCGAGGGAAACGAGGTCGATCTGCCGCAGGACCCGGGCGGTGCGCCGCTGCCACTCCGACAGGAGGCCGAAGCCCGCGATCGTGACCCGCTCGCCGGTGCGGATGTCGTCCGCGGCCATCGGGTCGAGCGGCGTGAAGTCCGGCCCGAGCGGGCGTCCAAGCTTGAGGATCGCGAGGTCGACGCCGGGCTGCGTGCGCGGCGTCGTGCCCCGCACGAAGGTCGGGTGCACGGCGGTCGCCACCACGGCGTGGCGCTGTGGCCGGAAAGCGCGGTTGACCGCGACGACCCGGTAGGATGCCACGTCCATCATGCAATGGGCGGCGGTAAGAATGAGGTCCTGCGCGATGACGGCGCCGGAGCAGAGCTCGCCCGCGCTGTTCTCGATGTAGACCACCGAGCGCCTGAGCCCGTTCGGGTCGCGCGACGGCGTGCCCTCCAGGATCGCGTGGGCGGGAGCGGTCAGAAGGGTGAAAGCGAGGGCGAGGGCCGGCAGGATGCGCATGGGAACGAGTGTGAGGGGTGGCGGGGCTTTCCACAAGGGAAGCTCTCGAAAGAGCCGAAGGTTCCCCGCAGACTTTTACGGCGTATCGCCGCTCCATCGGGCGGAACGGTTCCAGCCCGCGAGCGTCCGGTCGATCCAGGTGCGCTGCGGCGCGACGAGGATCCCTTGCGTGATGCCGCCGCAATCCTGCCCTCCCGCGGCCGACGACCAGCTGGTGATCGCCACCACCGCCTCGCCGGAGGCCATGGGCCCGCCGGAATCGCCCTGGCATGCTCCCATGGCGCCCGCCCCTTGCGACCACAGCAGGATCCTGCTCGGCCCGTAGGGCTCGATCACCTTCAGGGCGGCAGTCCGGAAGGTGCCCGTGGTCTTCGGATCGTCCCTGCGCGCGAGGCCCCAGCCGCCGACCGTCACGGTCTCGCCCTTGGCGAGGCCGCCGAGACTCAGGACCGCCGTCTCGAACCGGCCCGGAAGCGGCTTCGGGACACGCACCAGCGCGAGGTCGATGGAGCGCCGCCGGGCTTCGATGGCCTTCGCGTCGTAGCCGGGATGGACCGCCTTCGCGGCGGGCTCGATCAGCACCGGCTCGCCGGCCTCGTCGCGGAAATGCACCCGGTGCTCCGCCGCGCCCGTCACGCAATGGGCGGCGGTGAGCACCACGTCCGGCGCCACCACCACGGCGCTGCACACGCCGCCATTGGAACTCAGCACCATCACGCTCCGGCGCGCCAGCGGGCCGGCGTCCTCGACGCCGCCGACGATGGCTCTAGCGCCCGTCGCGGACAGGACAACGGCGAGGAGGAGGGCGATGTGCAGCTTCATGACAAGGATTCCATTTTCATGATCCCGATACCTGTCGACGGCCCCGCCGTCGAGCCCGTCACGTTGATGGAGATGAGGGAGCACCTGCGCGTCGACCACGATGCGGAGGACGAACTCATCGGCGGCCTCATCAGGGCCGCGCGCCTGACCGTGGAGGCCGCCTCGCGGCGCCTCCTGATCGAGCAGCGGTGGCGCGTGGTGATGGACCGATGGCCGGAAGGCGGCGCCGTGGTGCTGCCGCTCTCGCCGCTGATCGCAGTCGAGGGCATCACGGTCGCGGATGAGGCCGGCGCGGATTTTCCCGTTCCGCCGGAGCGGATCGAGGCGGATGGCTTGAGCGACCCGCCATGCATCCTCGTGTCGCGGCCGCCGCAGCCGGGCCGCGAGCGCAACGGCATCGTCATCACGCTGCGGGCCGGCTACGGCCCGGCGCCCGAGGACGCGCCGGCCACCTTGCGGCTCGCGATCAAGATCCTCGTCGCGCGCTGGTTCGAGAACCGGGGCGACATCGCCGGAGGGCAGACGCTGCCGCCGGAAGCCCTCGCGCTGGTCGCGCCGTTCCGACGGGCGCGGCTTTGAACCCACCCCGTCATTCCGGAACGACCCACAGGGCTCTCGCTTCGCCGGCCCGGAACGACGGTGAAAACATCATCCGCCATCCGAAAGCACATATGCCGCTCAAATCTCCTCCCATCGGCGCACGCTCGCGCCGGTTCGTTCTCGAATTGCCGCTCGAACGTCCCGACGGGTTCGGCGGCGTCATCCGTTCCTATGCGCCGGGGCCGCAGGTCTGGGGCGCCATGGAGATGCTCTCGAGCAACGAGCGCATCCGCGCCGACAGACCCGAGCAGGCGCTCACTCACCGCATCACCCTGCGCTACCGCGAGGGCGTGACCGGCGCCATGCGTCTCGTCTCCGGCCTCAGGCGTTTCGCGATCCGCGCCGCCTCCGATCCCGACGGGTCGCAGCGCGACCTCGTCTGCCTCGTCGAGGAGATCAAGCCGTGACGAGCCCGGTGCTGGCGCTGCGCCGCGCCGTTCTCGCGGTCGCCGAAAACGATGCGGAACTCCTGGCGCTTATGGGCGGCACCTTGCGCCTCCACGACGAGCCGCCTCGCGCCGCCGCGCCGGTCTACGCGGTGTTCGGCGACGTGACCGCGCAGGACTGGTCGACGGATTTCGACCGCGGCCACGAGCAGGATGCGACCATCGTGGTCTGGGCCGAGCGCGGCAGCGCCCGCACGGCGCTCGCCGTCGCGGAACGCTTCGCGTCAATCCTCGACGATGCGGCGCTTTCCCTCGACGGCCACCGCCTCGTGAATCTTCGCGTCACCGAACTCTCCGCCGAGCGCGACAAGGATACGCAACTCACCCGCGTCAGCTTACGCCTGCGCGCCGTGACGGAGATGGGGTGACATTTTTGCCATTCACCGAAAGGAATGTTTCATGCCTGCACAGAAGGGCAAGGACCTGCTCGTCAAGATCGCCGACGGCGCCGGCGGCTTCGTCACGGTGGCGGGGCTGCGCACGCGCCAGATTGCCTTCAACGCCGAGACCGTCGATGTGACGAACGCCGAGTCTGCCGGGCGCTGACGCGAGCTGCTCGCGGGCGTCGGCGTGCGCCGCGCCGGGATTACGGGATCGGGCGTGTTCAAGGACGAGGCGTCGGACGCGCGCATGCGCCAGGTCTTCTTCGACGGCGACATTCTCGTCTACTAGATCGTCATCCCGGATTTCGGCCGCATCGAAGGCCCGTTCCAGATCACGAGCCTCGAATATCGCGGCGACCACGCGGGCGAGGTGACGTTCGAGATGGCGTTCGAATCCGCCGGCGCGCCGAGTTTCGCGGTGCTGTAGACTCCCGTTGCCCGTCATCCCCGGGCTCGTCCCGGGGATCCACGTCTTCCGGCAGGACAGTTGCCAGACGTGGATGGTCGGCACAGGGCCGGCCATGACGCATGTGTTCGACCGCCACTTTGATCGCATAAAGGAAAGCCCCATGCCTAACCGACGACGCGGCGAGGTGGCGCTCGAAATCGGCGCGACCCGCTACACGCTTTGCCTCACCCTCGGGGCGCTCGCGGAGCTGGAAGACGCCTTCGGCGTGCAGGACCTGATGGCGCTGGCCGAACGCTTCGGCACGGGGCGCCTGTCGAGCCGCGATCTCCTCACGCTGCTCGCCGTTGCGATGCGCGGCGGCGGCCATGCGCTCACCGACCACGAGGTGGCGGCCCTGCCGCTGAGCGACGGCATCGAGCCTCTTGCTGCGGCCATCGCGGATCTCCTCGCCGCCGCCTTCGGGGCCGCCCCAAACCCTCCGCGGCCGCAGGGCGCATGGGCGCGCAACAGGCGTTGCCCTCCCAGGCCTTTCCTTGGAACGACGCCATGATGCTAGCTTTCAGCGTCCTGCGGTGGAGCCCGTCCGATTTCTGGCGCGCGACGCCGCGCGAGCTGATCGCCGCCTGGGACGGCTTGAGCGGCGGATGGGGACCAGAGCCGGCGCTGCGCCGCGACCTCAGACGGCTGATGGAAGCATTCCCGGACGGCACGTGAAGTTCCCGCGCCTACGGAACCCAGCCGGGCAGCTCCGATGCCTGCCGAATCCAACCTGCCAAGCGTTCCTCGTCGAGCCGGTCGTCCTCGTGGATGTGGAAGTAGCGCGTGTGCTCGTCCTTGGACGAGACAGGCGGGACGGGATGCAGCGACGCGCCGCGGAAGAACGCTACCTTGACGTATTTCGTGAAGCAGTGGATGCCGAGAAACCAGCCCTGGCCCTCGACCCCGTACAGCGGTGAGTTCCATTTGACCGCCTTGCGGACGTCCGGGACGGTGCGCTCGATGAGCGCGTCGAGGCGGCGCCCGACGCCGCTTTTCCATCCGGGCATGGCCGCGATGTAGGCCTGCACGGGGGCGTCGCCGTCGGCCTTCGCGATCTGAGGATTGCCGCCTGAAAGGAGGACCGGCTTCGCGTCGGCCCGCCCGGCGGTCTTCTTCGCGGCCTCAGCCGATTTCCCGGATCTCGTATTGGCCATGGCGCCTACCCGCTGATGCCGTGCTCCGCTGCTTTATAGGAGGCGGGGCTTTACGAAATCTGAGCGGCCGGGAAGAGGGCATGACGGAAACGGTCGAACCGGAAGCCGGGACAGGCCGAGCGCCAGCTCGACACACTCACAGGTCTTTCCGACCGTTTCGGGAGTCCATGGCTAATGCTTTCGCAAAAAACATTGCCGAGGGCAAGAAGTTTGACGATGTTCTGAAGAATGTCCGCAGAACATTCACAGAATTCGCTTTACGTAGCGCCATCGCGCCGCTGCAAATGTCCCTGACAAGGGGGCTTCAAACCTTGCTCGGCGGCCTCTTCGGTAATTCCCTGCCGGTCGGGCCCGATCTGTCCGATTTCGGAAAGGGCATCGGCTCCCTGTTCGGCTCGCTCTTCGGCGGCGGGCAGGCCACGGCCTTGGCGCAGGGCGGCGTGCTCTCGCGCGGGATGGTGATGCCGTTCGCGCAAGGGGGCGTTGTCGCGGCGCCGACCTATTTTCCGCTCGGGCGTGGGCTCGGGCTGATGGGGGAGAGGGGCGCCGAGGCCGTGATGCCGCTGGCGCGCGGGCCGGAAGGGCGGCTCGGCGTGCGCTCCGGCGGGGGTGGGCGGCCGATGTCGGTGACGGTGAACGTCACCACCCCGGACGCGGACAGCTTCCGCCGCTCGGAGGCGCAGGTCTCAGCCGCCTTGGCCCGGGCCGTGGCGCGCGCCCAGCGCGGGATGTGAGGTTTTGAAGGAGAGGCGTCAGGCCTGCCCGTCGTCCAGCATCGCCAGGATCTCGTCCTTGAGCCGGACGCGGCGGCGCTTGAGGTCTTCCTCAACGTCCTCGGTGGTCGGCTCCACCCGGGTCTCGACCCGGTGAATGGTCCGGTTGAGCTCGTTGTACTCGTCATAGAGCCGGGCGAAGCGGTTGTTGCTGAGCTTCAGCTCGCGGATCTTGTCGGCTTTGTCCGGAAAGTCCTCGACGAGGTCGTTGGGGGCGTTGCTCATCGCCTTCTGTCTCCTCTTTCGCTGGGGTCCGTCGCAACGACAACGTCACCCCGGCTTTTCCGTTTCATCGCAGGAGGGATGCCCATAGCGTCCGATTTCCACGAGGTGCGCTTTCCCCTCGACGTGAGCTTAGGGACTCGCGGCGGGCCGGTGCGGGGCACCGACATCGTCACGCTG
The DNA here is from genome assembly GCA_035645535.1 of Microvirga sp. GTDB lineage: Bacteria > Pseudomonadota > Alphaproteobacteria > Rhizobiales > Beijerinckiaceae > Microvirga. Next base: position 141,687 of record DASQMJ010000068.1, read on the forward strand.
GCGTCGGGCCGCGAGCACCGCAACAGCCGCTGGGCCCATTCCCGCCGCCGCTACGATGCGGGCCTTGGGGTGCGCACCATTGACGCTCTGCATGCGGTGATCGCCTTCTTCGAGGAGCGGCGCGGGCGCCTCATCGGCTTCCGCTTCCGCGACCGCGCCGACTGGCGCTCGGGCCCGCCCTCGCGGGAGCCGACGCCGCTCGACCAGCGCATCGGCACCGGCGACGGCGCGAGCGTGGCCTTTCCGTTGGTGAAGACCTACGGCGCCGCCCACGCGCCCTATGTGCGGCCCATCGCCAAGCCGGCGGGCGGCTCGGTGCGGGTGGCCGTGAACGGGGTCGAGCAGGCGGTGGGCACGGCCTTCAACTGCGACCCGACCACGGGCCTCGTCACCTTCGCGGCCCCGCCGCCGCCCGGCGCGGCGATCGCCGCCGGCTACGCCTTCGACGTGCCGGTCCGCTTCGATACCGACGAGCTCGACATCGATCTCTCGGCCTTCGAGGCCGGCGCGATCCCGCAGATCCCGCTGATCGAGATCGTGCCTTGATCCTCCTCCGCGTCATGGCCGGGCTTGTCCCGGCCACCCACGCCTTTCGAATCACGACGCAGAGAAGGCGTGGATCCCCGGGCCAAGCCCGGGGATGACGGCGAACTGCGCGTACATCTGGTTCCTCCATGCGCACCATTCCTGACAACCTCGCCGCCCATCTGGCGGAGGGCGCCACCAGTCTTTGCCATTGCTGGAAGTTGATCCGCCGCGACGGTCAGGCCTTCGGCTTCACCGACCACGACCGCGACCTCGCGTTCGGCGGCGTCACCTTCGCGGCGCGCACCGGCCTGGAGGCGGCGGAGGCGTCAGCCGAACTCGGCTTCGCGGTCGGGGGCGGGGAGGTGGCGGGCGCCCTCGTGTCGGCGGGGCTGACGGAGGACGACATCTCGTCCGGCCTCTACGACGACGCCAGCGTCGAGACCTGGCTCGCCAACTGGGCGAACGTGGAGGAGCGCGTCCTCCTCGACATCGGCTCCATCGGCGAGATCCGGCGCGCGGACGGCAGCTTCGTGGTCGAGGTGAGGGGGCTCATGCACCGGCTCGACGCGGAGCGCGGGCGCCTCTTCCGCGCCACCTGCTCGGCGGATCTCGGCGACGCGAAATGCGGCGTGAACCTTTCGTCCTCCGCCTATACCGGCAACGGCACCGTCGCGCGCACCGACGGCGCGCTCGTGATCGCCGCCTCCGGCATCGGCTTTGCCGACGGCTGGTGCACGTGCGGGCGGCTGACATGGGTCGGCGGGGCGAATGCGGGCGTCTCTGTCGAGGTGAAGGTGCACCGCGCGGTGAGCGGCACCGACGAATTCGACCTGTGGCAGCGCGCCCCGCAGCCGATCGCAGTCGGCGACACGTTCCGCGTCACTGCCGGCTGCGACAAGACCCACGCCATGTGCCGCGCGCGCTTCCGCAACGCGGTGAACTTCCGGGGCTTCCCGCACATGCCCGGCAACGACTTCATCATCCGCATGCCGCGCCAGGGCGAGCCCGGATTGGATGGCGGAAGCTTCTTTCGGTGACATCATGCCCACACCCGACACCATCGTCGCCGAAGCCCGCTCGTGGATCGGCACACCCTACCGCCACCAGGCATCGCTTAAAGCTGTGGGCTGCGACTGCCTCGGCCTGCTGCGCGGGGTCTGGCGCGCCGTGATGGGCGCGGAGCCGGAGCTGCCGCCGCCTTACTCGCCCGACTGGGCGGAGGCGGGCGCGGACACGCTCGTCGCGGCGGCGCGGCGTCATCTCGTCGAGGTGGCGCTTGCGGATCTCGCGCCCGGCGACGTGCTGCTCTTCCGCTGGCGCGACGGTCTGCCGGCCAAGCACTGCGCCATCGCCACATCGGAGAGCACCATGATTTACGCCCATGACGGCGCTGCCGTCGCGGAGGTGGCGTTCCGCCCATGGTGGCAGCGTCATCCCGTCCACGTGTTCCGCTTTCCCGGATAACCTTCATGGCCACTCTCGTTCTGCAGACGGTCGGCTCCGTGGTCGGCGGCGCCATCGCCGGTCCCATCGGGGTCATGGCGGGGCGGGCGCTTGGCGCGCTCGCGGGCGCCGCCATCGACAACGCGCTCTTCGGCTCCGACGAGGCGAAGGTCGTCGAGGGCCCGCGCCTGAAGGAGATCGACGGACTCACCTCCACGGAGGGCGCGCCGATCCCCCGTGTCTACGGCCGCGCCCGCATCGGCGGCCAGCTCATCTGGGCGACGCGCCTGGAGGAGGTGATCACGACCACCAAGCAGCGCTCCGGGTCCCAGGGTGGCAAGGGCGTCGGCGGCGGTTCGGGCACGGTCAACAAGACCTATTCCTACTTCGCCAATCTGGCGGTCGGCCTGTGCGAGGGGCGCATCGCCTTCGTGCGGCGCGTCTGGGCGGACGGGCGCGAGCTCGACCTCTCGACCGTCACCATGCGGGTGCATCGCGGCTCGGAGACACAGAATCCCGATCCGCTCATCGTCGCGAAGGAAGGGTCATCTTGTGCGCCTGCCTATCGCGGCCTGGCCTATGTGGTGTTCGAGCGGCTGCCGCTGGCCGATTTCGGCAACCGCGTGCCGCAGTTCTCCTTCGAAGTGGTGCGGCCGGTGGATGGGCTGAACCGCATGGTGCGCGCGGTCTGCCTCATCCCCGGCGCGAGCGAGTTCGGCTACGACACGCTGCCCGTCTCGCAGGTGCTGGGACTGGGATCGACGAGACCCGAGAACCGGCATCAGCTGCGCAACGCCACCGACGTGGCGGCGTCCCTCGATGCGCTGGAGGCCCTGTGCCCGAACCTGCGCAGCGTCTCCCTGGTGGTGAGCTGGTTCGGCGACGACCTGCGCGCCGGCTCGTGCAGCATCGAGCCGCGCGTCGACGTGAAGACGAAAACCACGGATGGCTCCACATGGGCGGTGGCGGGCCTGACGCGCGCGGCTGCGAAGGCGGTGTCGCGCTCCGGCAATGCGCCAGCCTATGGGGGAACCCCGTCGGACGACAGCGTGGTCCGCCTGATCCGCGAGCTGAAGCGGCGCGACCTGGAGGTGGTGCTCTATCCCTTCGTCATGATGGACGTGCCGGCCGGCAACACGCTGCCCGATCCCTACGGCGGCACCGGCCAGCCGGCCTATCCCTGGCGCGGGCGCATCACCTGCCATCCGGCGCCGGGGCGGCCCAACTCACCCGACGGCACGAGTTCGGCGGCCGCGCAGGTCAACCAGTTCTTCCTCAGCGAATGGGGCTTCAACAGGCTCGTGCTGCACTACGCCGGCCTCGCCAAGCAGGCGGGCGGTGTCGACGGCTTCATCCTCGGCAGCGAGTTCGTCGGCCTCACCCGCGTACGCTCCGCGTCGGGCGTCTATCCGGCCGTGTCGCGGCTGACGTCGCTGGCATCCCAGGTGCGAGCAATCCTCGGCCACGGCACTGAGATCGTGTACGCGGCGGACTGGACCGAATACGGCGCCCATGTGCGCGACGGCGGCGAGGAGGTGCGCTTCCCCCTCGACCCGCTTTTCGCCTCCGACAGCATCGACGCGGTCGGCATCGACTACTACCCGCCGGCTTCCGACTGGCGCGACGGGCCGGATCATGCGGACCGCGCGGAGGCCCGCAGCCCCCACGACGTCGATTATCTGCGCGCCCGGCTCGGCGGAGGCGAGGCGTTCGACTGGTACTACGCCAACGCGTCGGAGCGCGCCGCGCAGATGCGGCGGCCGATCACGGACGGCGCCTACGGCAAGCCCTGGATCTTCCGCGCGAAGGACCTCGTGTCCTGGTGGTCGAACCCGCATGTGGAGCGCGTGAACGGGGCCGAGATCCGCACCACCGCGTGGGTGCCGAAATCGAAGCCGATCTGGCTCACGGAGATCGGCATCCCGGCGGTGGACAAGGGGCCGAACGGCCCCAACGTGTTTCCCGATCCCAAATCCTCCGAATCCGCCTCTCCGCCGTTCTCCCGCGGCGTGCGTGACGACCTCGCCCAGGCACGGGGACTGGAGGCGATCCTCTCGCGCTTCGATCCCGAGCAGCCGGGTTTCGCGCCCGCCTACAATCCGGTGTCGGAGATCTATGTCGGCCACATGGTCGATCCGGCCAACATCTTCGTCCGGGCCTGGGACGCGCGGCCCTATCCGGCATTCCCCGATTTCGACACGGTGTGGAGTGACGGCGCCAACTGGGAGACCGGCCACTGGATCACCGGCCGCATCGAGGGTGCGCCCCTCGACCGGCTGATCGCAATGATCCTGAAGGATTTCGGCCTCGGCTCGACCGGTCCCTTGCCGGTGGACGGCTTCGTGGACGGCTACGTGATCAACCGGCCCATGTCCGCCCGCGGCGCCCTCGAACAGCTCATGCGCCTCTTCGGGGTCGACGCGGTGGCGAGCGGCGGCCGCATCGCCTGGCGCGGACGGGGAGGGCGCGCAACGATCCCGCTCGCAGCGGACGACCTCGTCCTCGGCGACAAGGAGCCGTCCCTCAAGCTCGTCCGCGCGCAGGAGACGGCGCTGCCGCAGCAGGTGGAGATCGGCTACACGGAGGGCGACCTCGACTACCGCCGCGCGGCCGTCGCGTCTCGCCGCCTCGCAGGCGCCAGTCGCCGGGAGGCGCGGGCCGATACCGCCATCGTGACCCGGCGGGCCGAGGCGCAGCGCCTCGCGGATGCCTGGCTCCAGGACCTCTGGGCCGGGCGCGAGAGCGCCGAGTTCGAGCTGTCGCCGCGCCGGATCGACATTGAGCCCGGCGACGTGATTTCGCTTCCCACCGATGCCGGGCCGAAGCTGCACAGGGTTACGCGCATCGCCGATGGGCCGACCGGCAAGGTGTCGGCCCGGGCGGTGGAGCCCGCCGTGTTCGAGACGCCGGGCGCGTCGATCCCGCGCCCGGTGCGCCGCCCGCCGCCGGTGCCCGGCAAGCCGCTGGCGGTCGTGCTCGACCTGCCCGCGAGCCCCGTCGATCCGACGCCGCTGCAATACGTCGCCGTCGCGGCCGATCCCTGGCCCGGCGCCGTCGCAATCTGGCGCTCGGGGAACGGCGCGAGCTTCGCGCCGCACCGCATCCTCGACATTCCGGCCGTGATCGGCCGCACGCTCAGCGTGCTCCCACCCGGCCCCTTGTGGCGCTGGGACCGGCATGCGGTTCTTGACGTGGAGATCTCGTCCGGCACGCTTTCCGCCATCGACGACGAGGAGGCGCTGGCCGGCGGCAACCTCTTCGCCGTGCAGGGCGCGGACGGACGCTGGGAGATTTTCTCGGCCGCCCGCGCCGAGATGACCGGAGAGCACAGCTATCGTCTCACACGCCTGCTGCGCGGCCTCGCCGGCAGCGAGCCGGAAGCGGCCCGCACGGTGCCGGAGGGCGCACTCATCGTGCGTCTGGACGGGGCGGTCGTGCCGCTCACGAGCGATCTTCAGGACCTCGGCCGAACATGGCGTTACCGCGCCGCTCCCGCCGGGCGCGACCATGCCGATCCGGCCGCTGTCGAGTTCGCCGCGACGGTCGGAAGTGACGCGCTGCGGCCGTTCAGCCCCGTGCGGGTGAGCGCACGGCGGGAGGAGGCGGCATCCGCATCAGTTGGATCCGCCGCACGCGCCGCGACGGCGACGCCTGGGAGCCGGTGGAAGTTCCTCTCGGAGAGGATGCGGAGCGCTACGCGATCGACATCCTCCGCAGCGGCGTGGTACGGCGCACGCTGACCAGCACGCAGGCATCCGTCCTCTATCCGTCCGCCGACGAACTGGCCGATTTCGGCGCGCTGCAGCCCGCGCTCGACCTGCGCGTCGTGCAGGTGAGCGCCGCCGCCGGGCGCGGCTTCGAGCACGCCGTCTCCGTCACGATCCTCTGAAAACCAATCACGCGGTTCCGAATGACCAACACGCCCCATCTTGGCCTGCCGCTCCTCGCGGTCGCGCAGGCGCAGAAGCACGTCACCCACAACGAGGCGCTCGCCTCCCTCGATGCCCTCGTGCATCTCGCCGTCAAGGAGCGCAACCGCACCGATCCGCCGGCCTCACCGGAGGAAGGCGACCGCTATCTCGTCGGAGAGGATGCGGTCAGCGCCTTCGCGGCCCATGACGGCGAGATCGCCCTGTTCGACCTCGGCGCGTGGCGCTTTCTCCCGCCGCGCCCCGGCTGGCGCGCCTATGTGGCGGCGGAGGACGCCATCCTGGTGTTCGACGGCTCGTCCTGGCGCGACCTCGGGCACTACAACCGCGAACTCGCCCATGTGGAGCGTCTCGGCATCGGCACCGCGTCGGACGATCTCAACCGCCTCGCCGCGAAGCTCAACGCCGTGCTCTTCACGGCGCTGACGGGTCCCGAAGGCGGCAGCGGCGACCTGCGCTTCGTCCTCAACAAGGGCGAGGCGGCGAACGTGCTGTCCCAGCTCTACCAGCGCGGATACAGCGGCCGCGCCGAGACGGGGCTGATCGGCAGCGACGACTTCCGCATCCGCGTCTCGCCGGACGGCAGCGGCTGGCGCGACGCGCTCCACGTGGATGCGACGACCGGAACCGTGTCGTTCCCCAGCGGCTGCGCGGCGCGTCCGCCGAACCTTCTCGTCAACGGCCATTTCCTCGTGAACCATCGCGGCTTCGCCGGAGGAGCCCTCACGGTGGGCGCCTTCGGCTTCGACCGCTGGAAGGCGGGGCCGGGCGGCTGCACCATCCTCCGCTCCGGCGACGGGACTGTGAACCTCACCGGCGCCGTCGAGCAGGTGATGGACGTAGGCCAAGCCCCGGCCCTGACCGGCGCCGCCACCTTTGCGGGCCTCACCCTGACCCTGTCGGTCGAGAACCCATCCGCGCCGATCCCGATCCTCGTCGGGGCGCAGTCCGCCGTCATCCCCGAGGGATCCGGGCGCCGCTCGGCGACCGTGACCCTGGGGGCCGGGGAGACCGGGCATGTCACCGTGCGGCTCCAGCCGTCGGGCACCTGCTCCTTCGCCCGCGCGAGACTCGAGCCCGGCTCCGCCGCGATGCCCTGGACGCACGAGTCTCTGGACATCGAAGAAGCCCGCTGCCGCCGCTACTACCAGCGGCTCGTCGCCGGCAACGGCTCGGCGGCGATCCTGGGGGCGCTCGGTCAGCGGGTGGCGGGGAACGCCATCGAGATCCCCTGCACGTTGCCCACGCCCATGCGGGCCAACCCCATCCTCCTGACCAGCGGCTTCGGCTGGGCGAACGGAGCGCCGACCGGCAACCAGATCGGCTTCTTCGACAATGCCGCTGGGGCCTGGACGAGCCTGTCGGGCGGCCTTGCCATCGTGCCGGCGAACATGCGGCCCGCATCGGTGCTCGTAAAACTCCAGGCCGGTACGTCCTTCACCGGCGCGGCCGGAGCCGTCGGCGTGCTCCACGTGGGCGGCGCGGCCTATATCGCCCTGCAGGCGGAGCTGTGATGGCAAGAGGATCCTTTAACGAAAGCCTCGCGACCGTGCTGCGGCACGAGGGTGGTTTCGTGCTGCATCCGGTCGATCCCGGCGGCGCGACCAAGTTCGGCATCACCCGCGGGACCTTGGCCCGCTCCCGGGGCGGGCCGGTCTCTGTCGAGGACGTGCGCGGCCTCGGCAGGGCCGAAGCGGGAGCCATCTACCGCCGCCTCTACTGGGACACGATCCGGGCGGACCAGCTTCGGCAGGCACCGACCTCGCGGTGTTCGACCTTGCGGTCAACTCGGGTCCGTCCCGCGCCGTGCGGATGCTGCAGGAAATCCTCGGCGTGGCGACGGACGGCATCGTCGGCCCGCTCACCGTGGCGGCGGCGCACGGCGCGGACGCGGCGGAAACCATCCGGCGCCTGACCCGGCGGCGGCTCTCTTTTCTCTCCCGGCTCGCTTCCTGGCCCATCTTCGGGACCGGCTGGCGCAGGCGGGTTCTCGCGGTCGAGCAGGAGGCTCTCCGGCTCGCCCGTTCCTCACTCCCTGACCGAAAGGAACCATCCGCATGATCGATACGAAAACCATCTTGGCCAGCCGCACGGTATGGGCCAACCTGATCGGGCTCGCAGCCCTCGTGCTCGGGCTGTTCGGCTTCGACGCGTCGGAGCTGACCTCCGAGACCTTCGCGGAAGCGGTCGTGCAGCTCGTCGCGGCTGCAAGCTTCGTCGCCTCCACGGTGTTTCGCATCCTGGCCACCAAGCAGATCCTGAGCTAGCGGGTTGTATTATGGACGGCCTGCACTTTTGAGGCCGATGCTTTGGTGTTACATTCAGGCTTCGTTCAGTGCTGGTAAGGCAGGATCGCATCATGCGTCTGGTTTGGCCGGTCCTCATGTGGTTGGTAGTGACGGGTGCCGCGCACGCGCAGAGCGCGTCGGCGGCGCTCCGCAACTGCCTGCCGCCCCGCGAGATGCAGGAGGCCGTCGCCTCCAAAGGCGTCGTCGCGCCGGCCACTGCCGTCATGACCGCACGACGCCAGGTTCCGAACGCGGACGTGGTCCGCGCCAACCTGTGCCGGAGCAGCGACGCCCTGGTCTACGTGATCATGGCCTTGCAGAAGAACGGCAAGATCGTGCAAGTGATGATCGACGGTTCTTCGGGACGCGTGAAATCCGTTCAATAAGGAAAGCTGACCAGCGTGCGCCTTCTCGTTGTCGAGGATGATACGACCCTCAATCGCCAGATCGTGACCGCCCTGGAGCAGGCCGGCTACGCGGTCGATGCCGCCTTCGACGGGGAGGAGGGGCAGTTCCTGGGCGACACGGAGCCCTACGACGCGGTGATCCTCGATCTCGGCCTTCCGAAGGTCGACGGCGTCTCCGTGCTGAACGCTTGGCGGCGCGAGGGACGGAAGATGCCGGTCATCATCCTCACCGCCCGCGACCGCTGGAGCGACAAGGTGCAGGGCTTCGACGCCGGCGCGGACGATTACGTGACCAAGCCCTTCCACATGGAGGAGCTTCTCGCCCGCGTCCGCGCCCTGCTGCGCCGCGCCACGGGCCACGCCACCAGCGAGATCAGCTGCGGACCGGTGAAGCTCGACACCCGCTCGGGCCGCGTCGCGGTGGACGGCAACCCGGTCAAGCTCACCTCGCACGAGTACCGGCTGCTCTCCTACCTGATGCACCATACGGGCCGCATCGTCTCCCGCGGCGAGCTGACCGAGCATCTCTACGACCAGGACTTCGACCGGGATTCGAACACGATCGAGGTCTTCATCGGCCGGCTTCGCAAGAAGCTCGGCGTCGACATTATCCAGACCGTCCGGGGGCTGGGCTACCTCCTCGACACGGGCCAGACGAAGACGTGACCGGGATCCGCCCGATCCTCAAGGGGTTCGCCGGCCGGTCCATCGCCGTTCGCCTCGCGGCATCCTCGGTCTTCTGGAGCTTCGTGATCCTGCTCATCGCGGGGCTCATCCTGTCGACCCTCTACCGCGACAACACGGAGCGCGCCTTCGACCAGCGCCTCCTGGTCTATGCCAACACGCTCGCCTCGAACCTCGTGGCGCCGGGCGATCCGGACCGCGACCTCGGCCCCATCGGCGACCCGCGTTTCGAGCTGCCCCTGTCCGGCTGGTACTGGCAGGTGGCGCGGCCCAATGCCGGGCCGGGGGACGTGCGATCCTCGAAATCCCTCTTCGGCGGCCAGCTGCCGAGCCTCGCGCCCGCCAACAACGAGGCCTTCGGGCAGATCCGCCGCGGCTACGGCAAGGCGCCCGACGAGCGGGAGCTGCGCATCATTGAGCGCGACATCGATCTCGGCGAGGACGGACGCTACATCATCCGGGTGGCGGGTCCGGCCGACGAGATCTCGTCGGCCGTGCGCGGCTTCATCTTCGCCCTCACCGTGACATTCGGGCTGCTGGGGCTTGCCCTCGGCTTCACGGCTCTGCTGCAGATCCGCTTCGGCCTGCGGCCGCTGGCGAACCTCCGCAGCGCTCTCGGCGCCATCCGGCGCGGGGAGGCGGAGCGCATCGCCGGAGAGTACCCGCACGACATCGCGCCGCTGGCGAGCGAGCTGAACCTGCTCCTCGATACCAACCGGGAGATCCTCGAACGGGCCAGGACCCAGGTCGGCAACCTAGCGCATGCGCTCAAGACGCCGCTCAGCATCATCGTCAACGAGGCCGAGAACGCCCCCGAGGAGGTCGCCGCCAGGGTGCGCGAGCAGGCGGCCGTGATGCGCGACCAGGTGAACTACTATCTCGACCGCGCCCGCGCGGCGGCGCTCGCCGGAACGCTCGGCACGCTCACCGAGGTCGCGCCCGTGATCGAGAGCCTCGCCCGCACCTTCGCGAAGATCTACCGCGACAAGGACCTCGCGGTGGAGCTCGCAATCCCGAAGGGCCTGCGCTTCCGGGGCGAGAAGCAGGACTTGGAGGAGATGGCCGGCAATCTCATCGACAACGCGGCCAAGTGGGCCTCGGCCAAGGTGGCGGTCACGGCCGAGATCATCCCCGGGGGGGCCGACCGCTCCCGGTTCCGCCTCCTGATCGACGACGACGGCCCGGGCCTTCCGGAAGCAGCGCGGACCGAGATGATCAAGCGCGGGCGCCGCCTCGACGAGACCAAGCCGGGCTCGGGCCTCGGCCTCTCCATCGTCAGCGACCTTGCGGCGCTCTATCGCGGGTCCCTGACGCTCAAGGCCTCGCCCATGGGCGGGCTGCGGGCCGTCCTCGAACTGCCGGGGGACAAGGCTTGACGGTGCGCCGTTTTCCGCGTGACACCGTGCCACCATCGTGCTTGACGGGCGCACGAGTTAATTAGGGTGCCATGGTGATCTGGATAATACTCCTGGCAATGACGGCGGCGGCCGTGATGGCGGTCCTGTGGCCGCTCTCGCGCCATTCTGCCGTGCGCGGGCAGGCGGATCCCGACATCCAGTTCTATCGCGACCAGATCGCCGAGATCGAGCGCGATCAGGAGAGGGGCGTGCTCCTGCCGAGCGAGGCCGAGGCCGCGAAGGCGGAGGCCGGTCGCCGGCTCCTGCGCGCCACCGGCATCCAGGCGGACAGCTTCGCGGCCGTGGGCGAGCCGGCCCTGCGCCGGAGGCGCGCCGTTTCGACCCTTGCCCTGTCCGTGATCCCGATCCTGGCGATCGCGCTCTACGGCGCCTACGGGGCGCCCCACATCTTCGACCGTCCGGTCGCGACCGCGAGTCAGCCGCAGGCGCCGTCGCAGGACCTCGCGACCGCCGTCGCGCAGATCGAATCGCATCTGGCGCAGAACCCGCAGGACGGCCGCGGCTGGGAGGTGATCGCCCCGGTCTATATCCGTATGGGTCGCATCGACGACGCTCTCAAGGCCTACGAGTCGGCCCTGCGCCTTCTCGGCGAGGATGCGGACCGGCTGTCCAATTACGGCGAGGCCCTCGTGCTCGCCCGCAACGGATTGATCTCGTCCGAGGCCCAGGCTGCCTTCGAGAAGGCCGTGAAGCTCGACGGTTCCGCCCCAAAGGCTCGCTTCTACCTGGCACGGGCCGCCGAGCAGGACGGGCAGACCGAGAAGGCCAAGGCCGCCTATGCCGAGCTCCTCTCCATCTCGCCTGCCGACGCCCCGTGGGTTCCCCTCGTGCAGGAGCAGCTGGCGCGGCTCGGGTCTCCGCCGGCCGCTCCCGGCGCGGCAGCGGCGCCGCAGCAGCCTCAGATCGGTTCCGAGGACATCATGCGCATGGTGTCGGGCCTTGCGGAGCGCCTCGAGGCCCAAGGCGGCAGCGCCGAGGAATGGGCGCGACTCATGCGCTCCTATGCGGTCCTGGGCCAGCGTGATAAAGCGGAGGCCGCCGCTCGACGGGCCCGCCAGGCGCTGGCGCAGGACGGCGAGGGGCTCAAGACCATCGAGGCGATGGCCCGTGAATTGAAATTGACCGACGCTGCACAATGACCAGAAAACAACGCCGCCTGACCTTGATCGGTGTCGCCGGCTGCATTCTTGCGGTTGCGCTCGGCCTGGTGCTCTACGCGATGAACGACACCATCGTGTTCTTCAACTCGCCGGCGGACGTGCAGGCCAAGAACGTGCAGCCCGGAACCCGCTTCCGCCTCGGAGGACTCGTGAAGGAGGGCTCGGTCCAGCGGGGCGAGAACCAGCAGGTGAGCTTCGAGGTCATGGATGCCGAGGCCTCGATCCGCGTGAGCTACAAGGGGCTGCTGCCGGACCTGTTCCGCGAGGGGCAGGGCGTCGTGGCCGAGGGCGCCCTCGATCCAGCCGGGATTTTCAAGGCCGACACGGTACTGGCCAAGCACGACGAGAACTATATGCCCCGTGAGGTGGCCGACGCCTTGAAGAAGCAGGGGCACTGGCAGGGCGAGGCGAATGCCTCGCCGACGCAGTAACGGAGGAACGCAGCCGTGTTGGTCGAGGCCGGACATTTCGCCCTTGCGCTGGCGCTTGGCCTGTCGCTGATCCAGTTCGTCGTGCCGCTCTGGGGCGCCCGCGCGAACGATCCGGTCCTGATGGCGGTGGCCCCCGCATCCGCCCTGGCGGTCTTCGCCTGCCTGTCCTTCGCATTCCTGGCCCTCACGGTCGCCTACGTGACGTCGGACTTTTCCGTGCTGAACGTGGTCCAGAACTCGCACTCGACCAAGCCGATGATCTACAAGATCTCGGGCGTGTGGGGGAACCACGAGGGCTCCATGCTCCTCTGGATCCTGATCCTGACCCTGTTCGGCGCCGTCGTGGCGCTGGCACGCAACACCGTTCCGATCAAGCTCCAGGCCAACACGCTGGCGGTGCAAGGGCTCGTCACGGTCGCGTTCCTGCTATTCATCCTCATCACGTCCAACCCCTTCACCCGGATCGTGCCGGCTCCCGCCGAGGGGCAGGACCTCAACCCGCTGCTGCAGGATCCCGGCCTCGCGATCCATCCGCCGCTTCTGTACATCGGCTATGTGGGCTTCTCGATCTCCTTCGCGTTCGCCTGCGCGGCGCTCATCGACGGGCGCATCGACGCGGTTTGGGCCAGGATCGTCCGCCCGTGGACGCTCGGCGCCTGGGTGTTCCTGACGCTCGGCATCGCTATGGGCTCCTACTGGGCCTATTACGAACTCGGCTGGGGCGGCTGGTGGTTCTGGGACCCGGTGGAGAACGCCTCGCTGATGCCATGGCTCGCGGGGACGGCCCTGCTGCACTCCACCGTCGTGATGGAAAAGCGTGATGCCCTCAAGGTCTGGACCATCCTCCTCGCGATCCTGACCTTCTCCCTGTCGCTGCTGGGCACCTTCCTGGTCCGGTCCGGCGTGCTGACCTCGGTCCATTCCTTCGCGGTGGATCCGGAGCGCGGCGTCTTCATCCTCGGCATTCTGATCCTGTTCATCGGCGGCTCCCTGGCGCTGTTCGCCTGGCGCGCGCCCCTGCTCAAGCAGGGCGGCCTGTTCGCGCCCGTGTCGCGCGAGGGGGCGCTGGTCCTCAATAATCTGCTCCTGGCGACCGCCTGCGCCACGGTGTTCATCGGCACCCTCTACCCGCTGGCCCTCGAAGTGCTGACCGGCGCCAAGATCTCCGTGGGCGCGCCGTTCTTCAACTTCACCTTCCTGCCCCTCGTGATCCCGCTCCTGCTGCTGCTGCCGCTGGGGCAGACGCTCGCCTGGAAGAGGGGCAATCTCCTCGGCGCGGTGCAGCGGCTCTACGCGGTGTTCGGCGTCGCGATCCTCGTCGCGCTCGCGCTCGTCGCCTTGCGGGATGGAGGGCCCGTCGCGGCACCCCTCGGCATCGGCCTCGGCGTCTACGTGATCATGGGTTCGCTGAACGAGATCGTCACCCGCTCCTGGAGCAAGGGCAGCCCGCTGGCGACGGCCTGGCGCAAGGCCGCCGGGCTGCCGCGCTCGACCTGGGGCACGGTCATTGCCCATGCGGGCGTCGGCGTCACGGTAATCGGCATCGCGGCCACCGCCTGGGATGCCGAGGGGCTCGGCACCCTGAAGGTGGGCGACAGCATCCGGGCCGGCGCCTACGAGGCGCGGCTCGAGCGCGTGGTGCCGCGCCAGCAGGCCAATTATCGGGAGGATGCGGCGGTCCTGCGGATCTTCCGCGGCGGGCACGAACTCGGCATGGTCGAGACTATGAAGCGCCTCTATGTGACCCGCGCCATGCCCACCACCGAAGCGGGCATTCTCACCGTGGGTCTCAGCCAGGTCTATGTCAGCATCGGCGAGATCCAACCGGACGGCCGGATCGGCATGAGGATGTACCACAAGCCCCTGGTGCTCCTGATCTGGCTCGGCTCCGTCGTCATGGCGGCGGGCGGGGCCCTGTCGCTCACCGACCGACGCCTGCGCATCGGCGCCCCGACGCGGGCCAGGGCGGCGCCGGCCGCGGCCGTCCCTGCGGAGTAGGCCCATGCGTTACGTCCTTGCGCTCGCCGCAGCTCTCCTCATCGGCGGCATGGCCCATGCGGTCCAGCCGGACGAGGTGCTGAAGGATCCGGCCATGGAGCAGCGCGCCCGGGAGATCTCGGCCGGGCTGCGCTGCCTCGTCTGCCAGAACCAGTCCATCGACGATTCCGACGCACCTCTCGCGAAGGACCTCAGGCTGCTCGTCCGCGAGCGCCTGCAGGCGGGGGATACGAACGAGCAGGTGGAGCAATACCTGGTCCAGCGCTACGGCGAATTCGTGCTGCTCAAGCCCACCTTCGGGGCCCACACGCTGCTGCTCTGGCTCGCGCCGGCCCTCGTTCTCGTTCTCGGCGGGCTCGGCGCCTATGCGGCCCTGCGCCGCCGCCCGCAGCCCGCGCCGGTTCTGGACGGCAAGGAAAAGGAAGCTCTGGAGGCGCTGCTGAAGCGGGAGGAGGGGGCCTGAGCTCCATCCTCGCCGGAACAGGGGCGGTCAGCTCTTCGGGTTCACGCTGTTGCAGAACTGCGGCGTGTTGATGTTCCAGTTGCCGCACTTGTCGCAGGCCGAGGCAAGCAGCCCCAGCCCGACCACGAAAGCGACTTGAATCGTCCGCTTCATCCTCTACCCCCACGGTTGCGCGGGCACGTTATTCGACAAGCGGCGGCGGCGCCAGCACTATCCGGCTGCGGTCCCGGTTCAGCGCCGCCATTTGCCCGATGCAACCTTACCAAGATTTCATCTTGAGGTGAGGGTGCCGTAAGGCGAGAGACCCCATCTTGCTCCCGAGACGAACCCACAAAGGGCTCTTCGAGGAGAGACGAAAACATGCTGGACAAGGTTTCCACCCCCCGCAGGCGTATGACCAGGTGGCTCGGCGCGGCGGCTGTTGCGGCGTTGATCGCGGGCGGCGCTGTCGAGACCGGGCTGATTGCCCCCAATGCCGCCCATGCGGAGCTGCGTTCGGCCTCGCAGCCGATCCAGAACGTGCCGTCCTTCGCGGATGTGATCGAGCGGGTGAAACCCGCCGTGGTTTCCGTGAAGGTCAAGGTGCAGAACGTGGCCGACCGCGACGACGACGGGCCGCAATTCTCGTTCCCCGACCTCCCTGACGGCCATCCGATGGAGCGCTTCTTCCGCCAGTTCCGCGACCGCGATCCCGGTGAGCGCGGCCCGCGTCAGGAGCGCCCGCGCCGGTTCGGCCAATCCATGGGCTCCGGCTTCTTCATCTCGGCCGACGGCTATCTGGTGACCAACAACCACGTAGTCGACAAGGCGAGCGAGGTCACCGTGACCATGGACGACGGCAAGGAGTTCGACGCCAAGGTCATCGGCACCGACCCGAAGACCGACCTCGCCCTGCTGAAGGTCGAGGGCAGCGACTTCCCTTACGTGCGCCTTGCGAGCCAAAAGGCCCGCATCGGGGACTGGGTCGTCGCCATCGGCAATCCCTTCGGCCTCGGCGGCACGGTGACGGCGGGCATCGTCTCGGCCCAGCACCGTGACATCGGCGCCGGTCCCTACGACGACTTCATCCAGATCGATGCTTCCGTGAACCGGGGCAACTCGGGCGGCCCGACCTTCAACCTCTCCGGCGAGGTCGTGGGCGTGAACACGGCGATCTTCTCGCCCTCGGGCGGCAACGTGGGCATCGCCTTCGCGATCCCGGCGAGCACTGTCGACCAGGTCGTGACCGCGTTGAAGGAGAACGGCTCGGTGACCCGCGGCTTCATCGGCGTGCAGATGCAGCCGGTTACCAAGGAGATCGCGGAAGCGATCGGCCTCAAGGAGCCGAAGGGCGCGCTCGTGGCGGAAGCCATCAAGGACGGTCCTGCCGCCAAAGCCGGCATCAAGACGGGCGACACCATCGTGGCTGTCGACGGCCAGCCGATCCGCGAGGCCAAGGACCTGTCGCGCAAGATCGCCAACGTGGCCCCGGGCAAGTCCGTGTCGCTCACCCTCTACCGTGACGGCAAGGAGCGGACCGTGACCCTCGAGGTCGCCTCTCAGCCGAAGGGCATCTAAGCCCCTCGGCGGAAGCTGGGCACCGGGGTTTCCTCACAAGCCCCTTGCGCAAGCCCGGTGTCCATTTCCTGGCGGCAGGCCGGCCTTTCCCCTCCAGGGCTGGCCTGCCGCTGGGTTTCGGGTACGTTACGCCAATGTCCATGCGTATTCTCATCATCGAGGACGACCGTGAGGCGGCGTCCTATCTCGTAAAGGCGTTTCGTGAGGCGGGCTACGTGGCCGATCACGCCGCCGATGGCCTCGACGGCTATGCCATGGCCGAATCCGGCGATTACGACGTGCTCGTGGTCGACCGCATGCTGCCGAAGCTCGACGGCCTGTCGCTCATCCGATCCTTACGTGAGCAGAAGGTCGAGACGCCGGTCCTCATCCTCTCGGCCCTCGGCCAGGTCGACGACCGGGTGAAGGGCCTGCGCGCGGGCGGCGACGACTATCTCCCCAAGCCCTACGCCTTCTCCGAGCTGCTCGCGCGCGTCGAGGTCCTGTCGCGCCGCCGCGCATCGGCGCCCAGCGCGGAGCCGACAATCTACCGCATCGCCGATCTCGAACTCGACCGCCTGTCCCACCGGGTTACGCGCTCGGGGCAGGAGATCGTGCTGCAGCCGCGGGAGTTCCGGCTGCTCGAATACCTGATGAAGAACGCGAACCAGGTCGTTACCCGCACCATGCTGCTGGAGCACGTGTGGGACTACCATTTCGACCCGCAGACCAACGTGATCGACGTGCACGTGTCTCGCTTGAGGGCCAAGATCGACAAGGGCTTCGACAAGCCCCTCATCCACACCATCCGTGGCGCCGGCTATATGGTGCGGGTCGGCTCCGAAGGGACCGGCGAGTGACCGCGCTGGGCAAGATCTTCCGCACGACAGCGTTCAAGCTGTCCTTCGCGTATCTCGTCATCTTCACGCTCTTCGCCATCGTATCGCTCGGCTACGTCGCCTGGAGCGCGCAGCGGCTTCTCACGGAGCAGTTCGTCTCCACCATCGAGGCCGAGATCGCCGGCCTGTCCGAGCAATACCGGATCGGCGGCCTGCGCCGGCTCGTCAACGTGGTCGAGCGGCGCTCGCGCACGCCGGGCGCCTCGCTCTATCTCGTCACCACCTATAACGGCGAGCGCATCGCCGGGAACATCGGAGCGCTGCCGCCGGGGGTAATCGACCGGCCGGGACAGTTCGAGACCGCCTACAGCCGGACCGACGAGACGGAGGCGGAGCCGAGTCATGCGCTGGTGCGCGTCTACATGCTGCCCGGCGGCTTCCGTCTCATGGTGGGACGCGACGTGGAGGAGCGCCGGCGCATGCGCGACATCATCCAGCGCGCCTTCGGATATTCGATCCTCTTCATCGGCGTCCTCGGCTGCGCCGGGGGATGGTTCGTGGCGAGGCGCGTGCTCAAGCGCGTCGACGACATGACCGAGACCACGCGCGGCATCATGGCGGGCGATCTCGGCGGCCGGCTGAGGATCGCCGGAACCGGCGACGAGCTCGACCGCCTGGCGCAGAACCTCAACGACATGCTCGATCGCATCGGCGAGCTCATGCGCGGAATGCGCGAGGTCTCGGACAACATCGCCCACGATCTGAAGACACCGCTGACCCGCCTGCGCAACAGGGCCGACGAAGCCCTGCGCACGGCGGCCACGCCCGAGGAACTGAAGGGCTCGCTGGAGGCCATCATCGAGGAGAGCGACAACCTCATCCGCATCTTCAATGCGCTGCTGATGATCGCACGCCTTGAGGCCGGCAACGCTCGCGAGGGGCTTGCTGACTTCAATGCGGCCGACACCGTGCGCGACGTGGCCGAACTCTACGAGGCTCTCGCCGAGGAGGCGGGTCTGCCGCTCGACGTGTCGGTCGAAGAGGATCTGCCGGTCCACGGCAGCCGCGAGCTGCTGGGGCAGGCCATGGCGAACCTGCTCGACAACGCCCTCAAGTACGGCGCCCAGACCACATCGCAGGAGGTTGCGCCTACCATCTCGGTTTCGGCCCGCCGTGTGGACGGCGAGGCCGTGATCGTGGTCGCCGATCGCGGGCCCGGCATCCCGGAATCCGAACGCGACCACGTGCTGGAGCGTTTCGTGCGGCTGGAGACCGCGCGATCCCGGCCGGGCTTCGGGCTGGGCCTGAGCCTCGCGGCTGCTGTGGCGCGGCTGCACGGGGGCACGCTGAAGCTGGAGGACAACGGCCCCGGGCTTCGCGCCGTCCTGCTCCTGCCCCTGAGGGCGGCGCAGGCCTCCCCGCCGTCGTCCCAAGCCGCCGCCTGAGGTCCAATGAAGGGGTGAGGACCGGATATTTCGGTTGCGTTCGGGCTGGGGCCATGGAGACATGAGGCCGATCAACCATCGTCATGGAATGGCCGTGCCGGACCAGAACCGCTCTCTCCTCGACCGCCTGACCAAGGCGCCTCCCGTCTCCGATCTCAGGCGGGCGAGGGCGCAGCTCGCCGATTTTGCCGGGCGTGTGAAGGATAAGCCCGAGGCTGCCGCCCTGCTGCCGCATCTCGAGAGCGGCATCTTGCGCGACCTCCTCCTGTCCGTCGCCGATCACTCGACCTTCCTTTGGCAACTCGTGGTGAACGATCCGGCCCGCATGGCGGCGATCTGTCTGCAGCCGCCCGAGGAGACCCACCGCGCCACTGTCGCGAGCCAGGCCAATCTCTTCCGCGAGCTGCGGTCCGGCTCGCTGACACGGGACGATGTGGTGCGTGCGTTCCGGCGCAACCGCAACACCCACGCGCTGCTGGTGGCACTCGCCGATATCGGTGGCGTCTGGGGCGTGGAGCAGGTCACCGGCGCCCTGTCCGAGTTCGCCGGTTCCTCCGTGCGCGGCGGCGTCAATCTGGTGCTGACGGAGACCGCCGATCTCGGGCGCATCGTCCTCAAGGACCCCGACGATCCGGGGCCGGGCTCCGGCTTCACCGTGCTGGCGCTGGGCAAGCACGGGGCAGGGGAGCTCAATTATTCGAGCGACATCGACCTCGTCGTCTTCTTCGATCCGGCCTCTTCCGCCCTACCGGAGGGAGCGGAACCCGCCACTCTCTACACCCGCATCGCTCAGCAGCTCGCGAGGCTGCTTCAGGAACGAACGCCTGACGGCTACGTGCATCGGGTCGATTACCGGCTTCGTCCCGATCCGGGCTCGACTCCGACCGCCGTCGCCCTCCCGTCGGCCTATATCTATTACGAGACCGTCGGCCAGAACTGGGAACGCGCGGCTCTCATCAAGGCACGGCCGATCGCCGGCGATATCGGATTGGGCGATAGCTTCCTCGCCGAGCTGCGCCCCTTCATCTGGCGCAAATATTTCGATTTTGCGTCCATCGCGGACGTCCATGCCATGAAGCGGCAGATCCACGCGGTCCGCGGCCACGACGAGATCGCGGTTGCCGGCCACGACATCAAGCTCGGGCGCGGCGGCATCCGCGAGATCGAGTTCTTCGTGCAGACGCAGCAGCTCGTCTTCGGCGGAAGGCGCCCGGCCCTTCGCGGCCGCCGCACCCTCGACATGCTGGACGCCCTGCACGAGGAGGGCTGGATCACGGACGTCGCCCGCGACGAGCTCTCCGACGCCTATCGTTTCCTGCGCACCATCGAGCACCGGCTGCAGATGGTAGCGGACGAGCAGACGCAGCGCCTGCCCTCCGACGAGGAGGAGCTGAAGCGCTTCGCCAGGTTCTGCGGCTATCCCACTCTCAAGGCCTTCGCCAAGGCGCTGACTCAGCAGGCGCGCATCGTGCAGGGCCATTACGCGTTGCTCTTCGAGGAGGGGCCCGAACTCGCCTCCGACGTGGGCAATCTCGTCTTCACTGGCACCACCGACGATCCCGAGACGCTGTCGACCCTCCGGCGCCTCGGCTTCCGCCAGCCCGAGCAGGCTGCCGAGACCGTGCGCGGCTGGCATTTCGGCCGCCGCGCCGCCATCACGAGCCAGCGCGCCCGCGAGGTGCTGACCGAGCTCGTGCCGGCGCTGCTCTCGGCCCTGGGCGGCACCGCCGACCCGGACGGGGCGCTTGCGGCGCTCGATCGCGCCTTCGGGCGCATGCCGGCCGCCGTCGAGCTTCTCACGATTCTGCAATCGCACGACCGGCTGCGCCTGCGCTTCGCCGATCTCCTCGGCACCGCGCCGCGTCTCGCCGATACGGTCGCGCAGGCGCCGCACGTGCTCGACGCGCTCATCGACCCCGCCTTCGGCATTCCCTTCAACGACGATGCGGCGATTGCCGAGCACGTCCGGCAGATCATCGGCACGCCGTCGGGCTACGAGGACTTCCTCGACCGCGCCCGCGACGCCGCGCGCCAGATGCGCTTCATCACCGGTGCGCGGCTTCTCTCCGATATCCTGTCGCCGGCCCAGGCCGGCGAGGCCTACTCGTCGATTGCGGATGCGATCATCCGGGCCTCGTTCGAAGCGGTGCGCAGGATCTTCGAATCCGAGCACGGCGTGGTGCCGGGCTCGCGCATCGCCGTGCTCGGCCTCGGCAGGCTAGGCTCACGGGAGCTGACGGCGACCTCCGATCTCGACCTCGTGGTCACTTACGATTTCGACGAGGAGCGGCGCGAGAGCGACGGCGCACGCAAGCTCGATGCGGTGGTGTATTTCACGCGCCTCACCCAACGCCTCGTGGCGGCCCTGACGGTGCCGACCCGGCGCGGGCTTCTCTACGAAGTGGATCTTCGCCTGCGTCCCCAGGGCGGAAAAGGGCCGGTCGCGTCGCAGTTCCGCGGATTCTTGAATTACCAGAAGACGGAGGCCGATCTGTGGGAGCACATGGCGCTCACCCGCGCCCGCGTGATCGTCGCAGACGACGGCTTCGGGAGCGAGGTCGAGGCAGCCGTGAAGGAGATCGTCCGCACACCCCGCGATGCGAAGCACGTGGCCTCGGAAGTCGCAGCCATGCGCGAACTGATCGCCCAGGAGAAGGGCGACGACAACCCGTGGGACCTGAAGCTCGCCCGCGGCGGCCTGACCGACATCGACTTCATCGCGCAAGCTGTTGTGCTGGCGCATGGCGTGGATCATCCGAGTCTCGTTGGCCTTGCACCCGAGCCCCTCTTCGCCGAGGCCCGCAAGACGGGCCTACTGAGCCAAGAGGATGCCGAGACCCTGATCGAGGCGCATCGTCTCTTCAATGCGATCCTCCAGTGGCAGCGCCTGACCATCGAAGGAAAGTTCGATCCCGAAACGGTGCCGCCCGTCATCCTGAAGCGCCTCGCAACCGTCGCGGGTCTGCCCGACGAGAAGGTGCTGCTGGAGCACCTGAACGAGACGCGCGGCACGGTGGCGGAGGTGTTCGGGCGCGTGCTCGAAGCGGATTGGCCACGTGAAGCCAGACGAGCGCGCTGATCGCTCGCGGAACCGCGAGCAGGGAACGAGCGCCCTTCGCAGGGGCGGCATTCTGCCACCGAGCGCCGCCTTGCCGAACGAGAGGGTGCGCTGTATGATACAGAGTATCATAGGGCATGTGCCCCAGGGCACATCATCCGCTGCCCGCCCCGCATAGTGTGGAGTTGGAAACAGGATATCGCCCACAAGGGCGTTTAGGGGTGACGAGCCATGAATGGCGGCAACAACCAGAATGCGGGTCAGGTGTCACGCTGGGCAGAGATTACGGCGGTGCTGTCGGTCGTCTGCATCATCGGCGTTCTTTACCTGCCTCTGATCCTTTGACGGAATCTTACCGCGAAAGGCGGCCTTGCTGGGCTGAGGGCATCTAAGCTCGGCACATGCCTGGCGTGGACCGGAAGTCCGCCCGAAGCCAAAGGGATTCTGCGAGCATGCGGTGAAGCGGCCTACCGATATCGACACGAACCCTTGGCGAGTTCACCCTACACTATGAAGACGTCCACGCGGCGGGTGTGCTACTCATTGATTTCCTGTCGACCACGTACGAGGCAGCAGCCAAGACTGGCCGCTGGAATCGAGCGGAGCTGGAATGTCCGCTCGGAATCACGGAGCAGCCGCACCGCGTCAAATCAGCCGCGGACCGGGTCCGTCCTCACGCCGCAGCGTCGGCAAGCGCGATATCCGCGTGCGTGGTCTCGGTCAGCGGCAGGTGGACCAGCACGATGGTGCCGACGCCCTCCTGGCTCTTGATGCGCAAGCTGCCGCCGTGAAGTTCGGTGAGGGAGCGGGCGATGGCGAGGCCCAGGCCCGAGCCCTTGTAGCTCTTCGAGAACTCGGTCTCGACCTGCTCGAAGGGCCGGCCGAGCTTCTGCAGGGCATGCGCCGGAATGCCGATGCCGTTGTCCTCGACGTAGATGTTGACCGCCTTTCCGGCCTGTCGGGTACGGACCGTGATGCAGCCGCCCTCGCTGGTGAACTTGGTGGCGTTCTGGAGCAGGTTGACCAGGATCTGGTGCAGGGCGCGCTCGTCCGCCGGGACCACGATGTCCTCCGGGCTCACGTCGATGGAGACCGAGAGCTTCTTGGTCCGGATCTGCTCGCTCACGAGCTTGATCGCCCGCTGGATCGAGGCATGAACCTCGATCGGCTGCTTCGTCAGGCTCGTGCGGCCGGCCTCGATGCGCGACATGTCGAGGATGTCGTTGATCACCGAGAGGAGGTATTCGCCGCTCGAGCGGATGTCGGCGCAGTACTCCTCGTACTTTTCCGAGCCGAGCGAGCCGAAGATGCCGCTCTGCATGACTTCGGCGAAGCCGATGATGGCGTTGAGCGGCGTGCGCAGCTCGTGGCTCATGTTGGCCAGGAACTCGGACTTCGCGCGGTTTGCGCTCTCGGCCTGCGCCTTCTGGTCGAGGTAGCGCTCGGCGAGGTCGGCGAGCTGGTGCGTCTGCGCTTCGAGCTTCTGGCGCGACTGCTTGAGATCGAGAACGGTGGCGATCAGCTCCTTCTCTGACTCGACCAGGCGATGCTCGTGGCGCTTGAGGGCGGTGATGTCCGTGCCGACCGACACGTAGCCGCCGTCCTTGGTGCGCCGCTCGTTGATCTGCAGCCAGCGACCGTCCTGGAGACGGGCCTCGAAGGTGCGGGCGCCCACGTCCTGGTTCTGCGCCCGGACGAACTGGTGTTGCACCTCCGGAGGACGGCCGAGAGCCATGACCTCGGCATAGCTCATGCCCTGGAGCTGGGCGTCGGCCGGCAGCTCATGCAGCTTCTGGAATTTCGAGTTGCACAGCACGAGGCGGTTGTTGGCGTCCCACAGCACGAAGGCCTCGGAGATCGCCTCGATGGCGTCGTGCAGCCGCGCGTCGGCCTTGGCGGTCTTCTCCTCGAGCTTGCGCTGCTCGGTCACGTCCACGGCGATGCCGACGAGGTGGCTCGCGGCGTCGTCGGGATCGTTCATCAGCTCCGCACGGGCGCGCAGCCACACCCAATCGCCGCTGATGCTGCGGATGCGGAACTCGTAGTCGACGAGCGACGTGCTGGCGGAGGCGAGCTGCTCGGCGAGCGTGTAGAGATCCTGATCCTCCGGATGGATCATGGCATTCACTTCGCCGAAGGAGAGGAACTCGTCCTGCCGCTCGTAGCCGAGAAGCTCATACATGGAGTCGGACCAGTAGATGCGGCCACGGCCGATGTCCCAGTCCCACAGCCCGCAGCGGCCGCGGTTGAGGGCGGAATCGATCCGGTCGCGCACCTTCTCGCAGACCTCGTCGGCCGCGCGGGCGCGATTGGCCTGCATCACGTAAGCGACGCCGATGCCGAGCAGCACCATGATGGTCGCGCCCAGAAGCGACACATGGCCGATGGTGCGGGTCCACCACCCGGAGAGGACCCGGGGCAGGGGCTGGATGACGGCGATCTGCCCGTCGGAGGCCGCAAGCGCACGCACCGTCGCAATGTTCTCCTGGCCGTTCGCCAGCTTCACCGTCATGACGCCCGCGCGATCCGCGAACAGCACCAGGGGCTGCGCGTCGCCGAGCACCTCGGCGAGCGTGCGGGGCGGGTTCTCCATGGTCGGATGGACGGCCACGACGGCGCCAGAGCGGTCGACGAGAAGCAACGTGCGGTGATGCGCCAGGGCGCTTTCCGGCATGCTCTTCGCAAGCTCGCTCAGCTGCGCGGCGGCTGCCGCGGGATTGGCGGGAGCCGGCAGGTCGCCGAGCTTCGCGGCCGACAGGGAGGCGATGATGTCGATATCCGCGACCGCGTCGACGATCGTGTCGCTGCGGTTCTCGCGGATCTGGATCCAGGCGCTGGTGGCCAGGGTGATGAGGAAGAGGGCCAGAACGGCAGGGACTGCAAGCCGGAGCCAGGGTTCGTATTGCTCAAGTCGCCGATAGGTCGGGTTCGCGTCGGATCGCGTCACCCCGAGAATTGTACCCGCACGTGCGGGTACGCATGCGGTCACCGCCCCCGCCATGCGATGCTCCCTCCGGAACCGTTTGCGTCCTTCATCGGAGGACGTGCCGCATCTCTCCGAATCACCATCAATAGAATCATGGGCGAGTGATTTGTCTAGCTATGCGATCATCTAGGTTAACAAAAATTTACGCCACCGTTCGTCGATCGTCCGCAGACCGCGCGGGGACCGCAAGAAATGTGCAGACGAAGGTTCACCTTGCCTGCTGTTCTTCCAGCGAACGCGCAGCGATGTCGCCTACGTCGCGGGAAGGATTAGGCTTCCCGGCGATGCGTCGCAAAGCACGTTCGGCATGCGCACGGCGCGTCTCTTCCATCATGCGCCAACTGCTGAATGACGTAAGGAGACGTGCCGCGAGTTGCGGGTTCGTCTCGTCCACGCGCAGCACGATGTCGGCAAGAAAGTCGTAGCCCGATCCATCGGCGCGGTTGAACTGCATCTGGTTGAGCATCGCGAAGCTGCCGACGAGCGAACGCACGCGGTTGGGATTGTTCATCGAGAAGGCCGGATGCTCCATCAGGCGTTTCACGCGCTCGAGCGTGCCGTCCTCCGGGATCATCGCCTGAAGCGTGAACCATTTGTCGAGCACGAGCGGCTCGTGGCGGTAGCGCTCCTCGAAGCGGCGCAGCGC
Source organism: Microvirga sp. (assembly GCA_035645535.1). GTDB lineage: Bacteria > Pseudomonadota > Alphaproteobacteria > Rhizobiales > Beijerinckiaceae > Microvirga. The sequence goes on from DASQMJ010000068.1 coordinate 166,946, forward strand.
ATTCTCGCGCGCATCGCCCGGCAGCGTCGTCAGAACGTTCAGCGATGCGAGACGATCGGTCATGTTGCCGGCTTCCTCGAACTGCTCTACCGCGAGCTTTTCTCCAAGGCTGGGATCGGCCGCGGCCAGGAGGTCGAGCGATGCATTGCGCAGGGAGCGTCTGCCGGCGCTTGCCGCATCGGGGCTGTACGCACCGGCGTCGGCAAGGGTGCGGCGGAAGTTCTGCAGCGGCGCGAAGCAGGTCTGTCCTATGCGCCGGCGCAGTTCCCTGCGCGCACGATGAATGGCGTCGGGATCGACATCGCGACCGATCTCCTGCGCGATGTCCGCCTCGCTCGGAAGAGTGATGACGAGCGCCGCGAAGGCGGGGTCGTCGAGGGCGTCCCTCTGCATGAACGATGCGAGCGCGGAAGCAAGAGCGGTAATGCCTTCGTTGGAAACGGATACCCCTTTCGAGAGATCGACGAGGAGGCGCATGGCAACGGTCTGTGCGGCCTGCCAGCGATTGAACGCGTCGGTGTCGTGACGAAGGAGAACGAGAAGCTCTTCGTTCGCCAAGTCGAGCGTCGTCTTCACCGGAGCCGAGAAGCCGCGGAACAGCGAGGGCACCGGATGAGTGGAGACATCCGTGAAGACGAGGCTGTCGTTCGCCTTGTCGAGCAGGAAGACGCCGTCCGCACTCACCCGTTCGGATGAGGCCTGCAAGGGGCTGCCGTCCCGCGCCACGAGACCGAGTGCCACTGGAATGGCCATCGGCTCCTTGTTCGGCTGCCCGGGCGTCGGCGGCGTCTCCTGCGAGAAGTCGATCCGGTAGGTTTGCGCGGCGGTGTCGTAGGTGCCCTTGACGGTCACGCGCGGCGTGCCGGCCTGCTGGTACCAGCGGGCGAAGTGTGACAGGTCGCGACCCGTCACCTCCGCGAAGGCGGCGAGGAAATCCTCGACGGTGGCGGCGGTGCCGTCGCATTGCTCGAAGTAGCGGTCCATCCCGCGCCGGAAGTCCGCCGGGCCGATGATCGTCTTGAGCATGCGCACGATCTCGGCGCCCTTCTCGTAGACGGTCGCGGTGTAGAAGTTGTTGATCTCGCGGTACTGGGTCGGCCGTACCGGATGCGCGAGGGGGCTCGCATCCTCCGGGAACTGCCGCGCCCGCAGGGCCTTCACCTCGGCGATGCGGTGCACGGGGCGCGAACGCTCGTCGGAGGAGAACTCCTGATCGCGGAAGACGGTCAGTCCCTCCTTCAGGCAGAGCTGGAACCAGTCCCGGCAGGTGACCCGGTTGCCCGACCAGTTGTGGAAGTACTCGTGCGCGATGATCGCCTCGATGTTGGCGTAGTCCGCGTCCGTCGCGGTCTCAGGGCTCGCCAGCACGAACTTGTCGTTGAAGATGTTGAGGCCCTTGTTCTCCATAGCGCCCATGTTGAAGTCCGACACGGCGACGATGTTGAACACGTCGAGATCGTATTCTCGGCCGAAGACCCGCTCGTCCCAGCGCATGGAGCGTTCGAGCGCGTCGAGGGCGTAGCCGGCGCGCTCCTCCTTGCCGGGCTCCACATAGATGGCGAGTTCCACCCGACGGCCGTTCATGGTGGTGAACGGCTTGGCGACGCGGCCGAGTCTTCCGCCCACCAGGGCGAAGAGATAGGACGGCTTCGGATGCGGGTCGTGCCACACCGCATAGTGCCGGCTCGTGCCTTCGACGGTGCCGGCCTCGACGGGATTGCCGTTGCCGAGCAGGACCGGCGCCTCGTCGCGGTCGGCCTCGATGCGGGTGGTGTAGACCGCCATCACGTCGGGCCGGTCGAGGAAATAGGTAATGCGGCGGAACCCTTCCGCCTCGCATTGGGTGCAGTAGTTGCCGCTCGACCGATAAAGCCCCATCAGCTTGGTGTTGGAGGTCGGGTCGATCTCCGTCTCGATGGTCAGAGTGAATGGGCGCCGGGGCGGCTGCGCGATGGTCAGCGCCTGCGGCGACGCTTCGAACTCCCCTGCCGGCAAAGCGCGCCCGTCGAGGGCGAGGGCCTTCAGGTTCAACTCGTCCCCGTCGAGCACGAGGGGCGCGTCGGCCCGGCCTGCAGGGTTCGGCTGCAGGGCCAGCGTGGCCGTGACGCGGGTCGCGGTCGGATGAAGCCTGACGTCGAGCTCCACCCGGTCGATCAGGAAATCGCTGGGCCGGTAGTCCTCGAGGCGGACGATCTGGGCGAGGTCGGTGCGCATGGGGCGACTTTCGTGCTGGCGTAACTTTGTTTTGATCTATGACACGGGCCATGCCGCGCAAGGCTGAGGGGTTCCAGGGGACGAATGGTTAAGAAACATTTAACATCACGAAGCTTTCCTGGTGCTGGTGCAGGCAGACCCTTGATCTTAGCGCCGGATGCGCCATCACGTAGCATCGGTAAAAAGGGGAGACCGCGATGGAATACCTGCACACGATGGTCCGGGTCTCGGACCTGGACAAATCCCTCGACTTCTTCTGCAACAAGTTCGGCCTCGTCGAGGTCCGCCGGACCGAGAACGAGAAGGGGCGCTACACCCTCGTGTTCCTCGCCGCCCCGGGCGACGTGGAGAAGGCCAAGGACACGAAGGCGCCGCTCCTGGAGCTCACCTACAATTGGGATGAGCATGAGTACTCGGGAGGGCGGAATTTCGGCCATCTGGCCTATCGGGTCGACGACATCTACGAAACCTGCCGGAAGCTGATGGATGCGGGCGTCACCATCAACCGGCCGCCGCGGGACGGCTACATGGCCTTCGTCAAGACGCCGGACAACATCTCCATCGAACTGCTCCAGCGCGGCGAACCGAAGCCGCCGGAGGAGCCCTGGGCGTCGATGCCGAACACCGGAACCTGGTAACCGCCAAGCCATTCAGCGCCTCGCGGGGCCGAGATCCCGCAGCACACGCGGCCTCGTCCAAGGATGGTGTTGGCGAAAAGCCCTTGCTCCGTCATTCTACCCGGCTCACCATAAGGAGCCGGGTTCAACCGGCGGAGGATGATTGTGACACGGGATGCGATCCGCTTCTGGCGGCATGGACGAGTTGTCGAAGTCACGGGCTTTCACCCGCGCACCACGCTTCTGGACTACCTGAGGCTTCAGGAACGCAAGCTGGGAACAAAGGAGGGCTGCGCCGAGGGCGATTGCGGCGCCTGCACGGTCGCGCTGGGGCGTGTCCGGGGCGGGCGCGTGCATTACGAGCCGGTCAATGCCTGCATCCTGCTCCTCGGGCAGGTGGACGGGGCGGAGGTGGTGACGGTCGAGGACCTTGCTTCCGGCGACGAACTCCACCCGGTCCAGGCCGCCATGGTGGCGCATCACGGCTCCCAATGCGGCTTCTGCACGCCGGGCATCGTCATGAGCCTGTTCACTCTCTACCACGAGGGCGAGCGGCCCCTGACCCGCGAGGCGGTCAATGACGCGCTCGCTGGCAATCTCTGCCGCTGCACCGGCTACCGCCCCATCGTGGATGCGGCGCTGCAGGCCTGCGGCAATGTGGCAGACGACTCCTTCACCCATGAGGGCAAGCGCACCGCGGAGGGCCTTGCGGATCTGGCCGACGGACAGGACCTGCTCGTCGGCAACCACGAAGGCTTCTTCGCCGCACCGGCGAGCGAGGACTCCCTCGCGGCATTGTACGCGCAGCATCCCGATGCGATCCTGGTCGCCGGCTGCACCGATGTGGGGCTTTGGATCACCAAGGGAATGGCCGAGCTGGAAAAGATCATCTGGCTCGGCCGCGTCGCGGGCCTCGACTTCATCGACGACGGCGAGGATTCCCTGGCCATCGGCGCGACCGCTACTCACGCGCAGGCTTTCGCCCCGCTTGCCCGCATCGATGCGGATCTCGGCGAGCTCATGCGCCGCTTCGGCTCCGCGCAGGTGCGCGCCTCCGGCACGGTCGGCGGCAACATCGCCAACGGCTCGCCCATCGGCGACCTCGCGCCCGCGCTCATCGCGCTCGGCTCCGATCTGGAGCTGCGCAGGGGGGACAGCACGCGCACCATTCCTTTGGAGAGCTTCTTCATCGCCTATCGCCGGCAGGATCGCGCCCCCGGGGAATTCGTGCGCCGCGTCGTCGTGCCGAAGCTGAAGGCGGACGAGGCCTTCCGCGCCTACAAGGTGTCGAAGCGCTTCGACGAGGACATCTCGGCCGCCATGGGAGCGTTCAAGTTTACCCTCGACGGCCGCCGCATCGCATCCGCCCGCGTCGCCTTCGGCGGCATGGCGGGCATTCCGAAGCGGGCGTCCGAGACCGAACGGTCGCTGGCCGGCGTGTCCCTCGACCATCCCGCATCCTGGGGCGCCGCGCTCGCCGCCATGGCTCGCGACTACCAGCCCCTCGACGACCACCGCGCCTCCGCCGCGTACCGCGCGACGGTCGCGCGCAATCTCCTGTTCAAGGCCCTGAGCGAGACAGCCTCCGGCCAGACCGGGGCCACCCGTCTCGTCGGTCGGCGCGAGTCTCTCGAGGCCGCGGAGTAGACGATGAACGAGCGTATCAAGATGGATGCGTCCGCCACCGCCTCCCCGATTGTCGGTGAGCAGACCGAGGCGCTGCGCCACGTCCGCCAGCCGCTGCCGCACGATTCCAGCCGCAAGCACGTGCAGGGCACGGCCCAGTACATCGACGACATCCGCGAGCCGGAGGGCACGCTGCACGTGGCCATCGGCCAATCGCCGAAGGCGCGCGGGCGGCTGATCTCCCTCGACGTCTCCGCCGTGCGCGCCGTTCCCGGCGTGGTGGCGGTGCTGACCGCCGCCGACATTCCCGGCAAGAACGACGTGTCGCCCGCCTTCGGCGACGACCGGCTCTTCGTCGAGGACGTCATCGACTTCCTCGGCCAGGCGGTCTTCGCGGTCGTCGCCACCACCCGCGACGTGGCGCGCCGCGCCGTGAAGCTCGCCGTGATGGAGATCGAGGCCGAGAAGCCCAGCATCACGGTCGAGGATGCGCTGGAGCGCGGCGAGACGGTACTGCCCGACTACGCCTTCGGGCGCGGCGACGCGAATGCGGCGATTGCCGCAGCGCCGCGTCGCCTGGACGGCCAGTTCCGCATCGGCGGGCAGGAGCATTTCTATCTCGAAGGCCAGGTAGCGCTTGCGGTGCCGGGGGAGGACGGGGACATTCACGTCTATTCGTCCACCCAGCACCCGAGCGAGGTTCAGCACGTGACCGCCCGCGTGCTCGACATTCCCGACGCCTATGTGGTCTGCGAGACGCGCCGCATGGGCGGCGGCTTCGGCGGCAAGGAGAGCCAGGCGACGCAATGGGCCGTGACGGCGGCGCTCGCAGCTCAGGTGACGGGCCGTCCGTGCAAGCTTCGCCTCGACCGCGACGACGACTTCGTCCTCACCGGCAAACGGCACGACTTCCGCTGCGACTGGAACGTGGGCTTCGACGAGGAGGGGCGGATTCAGGGCTACGCGGTGGAGCTTCTCGCCCGCTGCGGCTGCTCGGCGGACCTCTCGGGCGGCGTGGTCGACCGGGCGATGTTCCACGCGGACAATGCGTACTGGATGCCGGCCGTCCATGTAGGCTCGAAGCGGCTCAAGACCAACACGGTGTCGAACACCGCCTTCCGCGGCTTCGGCGGGCCTCAGGGGATGCTCGCGGCCGAGCATGTGATGGACCAGATCGCCTGGGCGACGGGGCGCGACCCGCTCGACGTGCGGTACGCGAACTTCTACCGTCCCGGCGGCAATCTCACGCCTTACGGCATGGAGGTGGAGGAGACCGACACGCTGCTCGGTCTCGTGCAGACCCTGGAGCGCACGTCCGACTACCGCGCGAGGCGCGAGGAGATCGCCGCGTTCAACGCCTCTTCTCCCATCATGAAGCGCGGGATCGCGCTCACTCCGGTGAAGTTCGGCATCAGCTTCACGCTCACCCATCTCAACCAGGCGGGCGCGCTGGTCCACGTCTATCAGGACGGGTCGGTGCACCTGAACCACGGCGGCACCGAGATGGGGCAGGGGCTCTACATCAAAGTGGCTCAGGTGGTGGCCGAGGAATTCGGCATCTCCATGGACCGGGTGCGCATCACCGCGACGACTACCGCGAAGGTGCCCAACACGTCGCCGACCGCGGCCTCGTCCGGGTCCGACCTCAACGGCATGGCGGCGCGCATCGCGGCGGGCGCCATCAAGCGGCGCATGATCGCTCACGCGGCGCTTAGCTACGGCGTGCCCGAGGAGCAGATCGAGTTCCGCGACGACCGCGTCTTCATCGGCAACGAGAGCATCTCGTTCACCGAGCTCGTGCGCAAATGCATCCAGGCCCGCGTGGCGCTGTCGGAGGCGGGGCACTACGCCACGCCGAAGATCACGTGGAACCGGGAGAAGGCGACCGGCCGCCCGTTCTTCTACTTCGCCTATGGGGCTGCCTGCTCCGAGGTGATGATCGACACGCTCACCGGCGAGAACCGCGTCCTGCGCGTCGACATACTTCATGACGTCGGCAAGTCCCTGAACCCGGCCATCGACATCGGTCAGATCGAGGGCGGGTTCGTGCAAGGGATGGGCTGGCTCACCACGGAGGAGCTGGTGTTCGACAGCGAGGGCCGCCTGCTCACCCACGCGCCCTCCACCTACAAGATCCCGGTCGCGTCCGACGTGCCGGCGGATTTCCGGGTAGCGCTCTATCCCAACGCAAACCGGGAGGAGACGATCTACCGCTCGAAGGCGGTGGGCGAGCCCCCGCTCATGCTCGCCAACAGCGTGTTCTGCGCGCTGGCCGATGCGGTGCATTCCCTCGATCCGTCGCGGCCCGTGCCGCTCGATGCGCCGGCGACCCCGGAGGCGATCCTTCGCGCCTGCGAGGCTCTGCGCGGGAGGCCCATGGGGTGAGGGTCTGGCGGCACCTTGCCGACTTTCTGGCTCGCGACGGCGCCGCGGCCCTCGTCAGCGTCCACGACGTGAAAGGCTCCGCCCCGCGCGAGGTCGGGGCCCGAATGGTCGTTCGGCCGGACGGCGCCTTTCACGGCTCCATCGGCGGCGGGCAGCTCGAATTCATGATGCTCGATATCGCCCGCGACATGCTGGGCCGCCACGAACGGAAGGCCTGCATCGTCGATCAGGCTCTCGGGCCCGATCTCGGGCAGTGCTGCGGCGGGCGGGTGAAGGTCCTCGTCGAGACCTTCGACCGGCGGGACCTGGAGGACATCGAGCCCCTGGTTGCAGCGGAGGGCGAGGGTATCTTCGAGGTCGAGTGCCGCCTCGCCGACGGGCGCGTGGTGCGCGACCTGTCCTCCGCGGTCGGCGACGACATGGGCACCCAATGGCGCGAAACCCACGGCGAGGACCGGACGCCGGTTCTCCTCTTCGGCGCCGGGCATGTCGGGCGCGCTCTCGTGCTGGCGCTCGCGCCGCTGCCGTTCTCCGTGCGCTGGCTCGACGACCGGGAGGACGCCTTCCCGGGCCACGTGCCGGCCAATGCCACCCCCGTCCGCATGAAGGATCCGGCCGCCGAGATCGCCGGGGCCCCGGCGAACGCCCTGATCCTGGTCATGACCCACGACCATCCCCTCGACATGGCGATCACGGCGGCGGCTCTGGGCCGGGGCTTCCCTTATGTCGGCCTCATCGGCAGCGCCACCAAGCGGGCGCGGTTCGAGAAGCGCTTCCGGGAGATGGGCCTGACGGAGGCCCAGATCCGCGCCCTGGTCTGCCCCATCGGGCTTCCCGGCATCAAGGCCAAGGAGCCGGCGGTGATCGCCGCTTCCGTTGCGGCACAACTTCTTCAGGTGCGCGAGCGCCGCGCCAATGTCCTAAACTTCTCGCGTCCCGCCGCAGCAAACGATAAAAGCGCCCTATGACATACGACAGAACCGAAGATCAGCGCCATCTCGCCCGCGCTGTGGCTCTCTCGCGCGAGCACATGGAGGAGGGGGCCGGGGGACCTTTCGGCGCCGTGATCGTGCGCGACGGCAAGGTGCTGGCCGAGGGCTGGAACCGGGTGACCTCCACGAACGACCCCACGGCCCATGCGGAGGTGACGGCGATCCGCCGCGCCTGCGAGGCGGTGGGCGATTTCGCCCTCCACGGCGCTACCCTCTACACGAGCTGCGAGCCGTGCCCCATGTGCCTCGCTTCGGCCTATTGGGCACGGGTCTCCCGCATCGTCTACGCCAATACCCGGAAGGACGCGGCCGAAATCGGCTTCGACGACAGCCTGATCTACGAGGAGATCCCGAAGGACCCGTCCGAGCGCCTCATCCCCATGGACCACCTGCCGAGCCTGGAAGCCAAGGCCGTGTTCGACGCCTGGGCGGACAAGCCGGACAAGGTAAGGTATTAAGAAACCGCCGCTGGCTTGGGTTTTCCCGGCACGGCCTCCTATCTAAGACCCCGCACCGTCATTCCATCGAGACAACAGCCATGCCCCGCGTCACCACCATCGTCCGCAAGCCCGCCGTGAAGGCCGACCGCGTCGTCGACGCGATCACGCTCGACCACGCCGCCCGCAGCCGCCGGCAGGGGACGCTGAGGGCGGAAGGCGGGACCGAGATCCTGCTCGACCTCGACATGGAGACCACCATCAATGATGGCGACGCCCTGCGTCTCGAGGACGGGCGCCTCGTCCAGGTGAAGGCGGCGACGGAGAAACTTCTGGAGGTGAAGGCGGAAAACCCGCTGCGCCTCATGCGTCTGGCTTGGCATCTCGGCAGCAATCACGGCCTCGCCGAGATCACGGGCGATGCCCTCTATATCGAGAACGATCCGGCCTTGGCCGAGCTCGCCCGGGGGCAGGGCTGCACGGTGACCCCTGTGGAGCGCCCCTTCCGTCCCGAGCGCAGCACCCACGTGTGCGACCACGATCACGGCCATGGGCACCATCATCACCATGGCCACGCGCATTCCCACGAGCACGACGATCACGCTCATGGGCACGACCATGCCCATCACGAGCACGAGCATCACCATGCGCATGGCCATCACCATGACCATGACCATGATCACCATCACCACGAGCATGGGCCCGGCTGCGGATGCGGCCATCATCACGGCCACAAGCACGGCCATTGACCGGGTGCCGCCTTCCGGAGCCTGAGGGACCATGTCCAAGACCACGCGCGCCACGCTCGCCCTGCAGCAGGCGGGCGTTCCCTTCACGGTGCATGCCTACGACTACGATCCGAATGCCGACCGCATCGGTCTCCAGGCCGCGGAGGCGATGGGGGTCGATCCCGCAAGCGTCCTCAAGACCCTGATGGTGACGGTGGACGGCAAGCCCGCCTGCGTGGTCGTGCCGTCCGACCGGGAGGTGAATCTCAAGAAGCTGGCGGCGGCTTTCGGCGGCAAGGCGGCGCAGATGATGAAGCCGGCGGATGCGGAGCGCGTCACCGGCTACCACGTGGGCGGCATCAGCCCCTTCGGTCAGAAGAAGCGTGTGCCGACGCTGATCGAGCAATCCGCGTTCGAGCATGCCAGCGTCTTCATCAACGGCGGCCAGCGCGGGCTGCAGGTGCGGCTCGATCCGCGCGACGCTGCCGCGGCCCTGGATGCGCGGACGGCGGCTCTGGTCTAAATCACGAAGTCGCCTTTCCAGGGGAGGTTCAGCTCCGCCACGATTGTCTCGATGGACGGGGGAGGCGGTGCGTCCGGGGCGAGCGCGGCGACCCAGGCGGCGATGTCGTGGTCGCCGGCGAGGAGATCGCGCAGGTGGTCGAGCTGTGGCGCGGGAGGAGCGAGCGGCTCCACCGCGTCGTCCAGGTGCGATCCGAGATCGTGGAGGAGGTCGATGGCCGCATCCGTGAGGACGTCCTGGAACTCGGCGGGCGGCGTGGCCGCGAGGGTGGCGGCGAGGTCGCGGATGTCGTTGGCAGCCTCCCGGATGACGGGATTGTCGGATGCCGCGAGGGTGTTGCCGGTGGAGTTGAGCCAGGAGACGAAGCCCGCGACCTCCTGTGCATCCGGCTCGATGCTGCCCTGCTCGATGAGACTGACGGCCTCCCGCACCGTATCCCGCAGGTCGATCTGGCGCAGCGCCTGCGGCTGATGGTGAACCTCGGTGATCTGGTAGATCATGGCCAGGACGGCTGCGCCCGCATAGAGATCGCCTTCTCCGGTGACGGCATCCTCCGGAAGGTCGAGGATGCTCTCGATCAGGTGGATGTCCGCATCAGCGAGTTCCTGAGGGGTCGCAGTCGGCGTGTAGGCGGCATCGTGCTCCCGGAAGAGCGCATCGAGTTCGTCAACCGGCTGCAGCGTGGTATCCGGCGTCTCGCCGGCGGCGATGTCCGCGCCGCCGGAGTAGCCGGGGCCGCCGTAATTGCCGTAGGTCGGGAGAAGAATGTTCTCCGGTCCCGGAGTCAGGATGAGCCAGTTGATCGACATGGGCGTCCCCTCGTGTGATTGACGTAGGATTCGTCTGGTTCGAGGGTCAGGTCACCGGCCCAATCCGGCGAGATTGCGGTAGCTCGGCTGCTGGCGAGCTCCGACGACCTGGGGAGGGCCGACGCGGCGCCCGCATATTTTCCTCGCCATCGGAGCTTCTTGCCGCAAATGCGGGGCTGAATGACCTCGGGAGGGGAGTATCTGCCTAAGGTGGCGCTGTGGCGGCGATGCGGAAAAATTTTCGGCGTGCGTCAGCAGCGCCATTCCGTCAGCCGTCGATTTCCAATCGCAGCCGGATCGAATCGACCGGAAGACCGATGACTTGAGAAAGCCGCCGCCGCGCATCCGCCAGGATGTCCTGGACGTGCCCGCCGGCAGAGATCGGACCTATGTCCGGGAGAACATCGCGGCCGGCTTCGAGCTGCTCGTCGACGAAGGCGATGCCGTGGCTCCTGCCCCTCGACCAGACGACCTGGGCCCGAACGGACTGCGCCCGCTTCGGAATGTTGAGGTCGAACTCCCGGGGCAGGTCGACGGACGGCGGAGCCAGGATCTGCGCTCCGGTGTCCGAGAGATCCCGGACGGTGCACTCGACCTCCTGCGCGCCATTATCGATCCGGATGCGGCCTTCGAGGATCGTGGCCTTCCGGTTGTCCAAACGACGGTCCTGCACTGAGATGCCCCTATGAACGCAGATGATGCCGCTTGTTTGATACGTTGTTTCGTAGGCGCCGTCTACGGATCACGTTTCTTCCAGGCGGGGGCTGCTACACCTTGATACGAGGAGGGACATGACGATATCGAGGTCCCGCCGCCAAGCAGGGACTGAACGGAATTGCTCTCGAACGATGACATCAGGCTGAGCGTAGCCCCCATGATGGACTGGACCGACCGCCATTGCCGGGCGCTGCATCGTGTCCTGTCGCGCCGGGCGCGGCTCTATACGGAGATGGTGACCACGGGCGCCGTGATCCATGGGCCCCGGGAGCGCCTGCTCGGCTTCGACGGTTGCGAGCATCCGGTGGCGGTCCAGCTCGGCGGCTCCGATCTGAGGGAATTGGCGGAGGCCGCCCGGATCTGCGCGGATTTCGGCTATGACGAGATCAACCTCAACGTGGGCTGCCCCTCCGACCGGGTGCAGAACGGTCGCTTCGGCGCGTGCCTGATGCGGGAGCCCGAACTCGTCGGGGACTGCGTCTCCGCCATGAAGGCCGCCGTCTCGCTGCCCGTGACGGTGAAGTGCCGCATCGGCGTCGACGACCAGGATACGGAGGAGGCGCTCGACCGTCTGACGGACTGCGTCACGGCGGCCGGCGTCGACGCTCTCACCGTCCATGCGCGCAAGGCCTGGCTCCAGGGCCTGTCGCCCAAGGAGAACCGGGACATCCCGCCGCTCGACTATTCCCGCGTCTACCGGCTGAAGCAGGCTCGGCCCGAGCTGCCGGTCGCCATCAACGGCGGCATCAGGACCATGCCGGAGGTCCACGAGCACCTTCGCCGCGTGGACGGCGTCATGCTCGGCCGCGTCGCCTATCAGGAGCCCGAGATCCTGCTCGCCGTCGATCCGGAACTCTTCGGTGAGGCGGCGCCCGTCGCCGACGCCTTCGAGGCCGTCGCGGCCTACGAGCCCTACGTCGCGGCCCGCCTCGCGGAAGGCGTGCGCCTGCACGCCATGACCCGCCACATGCTCGGTCTCTTCACCGGCCGCCCCGGCGCCCGCGCTTATCGTCGCCATCTTGCGACCGAGGCCGTCAGCCCGACCGCCGATCTCCAGACCCTGCGGGATGCGGTCGCGCATGTGTCGCGGGCGGAGGCGCGGCTGGCGGAGACGCCGCTGGCCGCGGCGGGGTGAAACCCGTCACCCCGCCCGACCTCTCCCCCGCAGGATCAGCCGGTTGCCGCGCACCTCGTAGGAGGCGAGCCTCTCCAGGAACGTCATGCCGAGGAGGTTGGCGTGAAGGACGCCCTCGCGGGCAATGAGGGCCCGCACGTTGCGCTCGGTGATCGGGCCGACGGTGAGCCGCTCGATGGTGACGGGGGCGGCGAGCGCGGTGCCGTTGGCGGTGGAGACCGGGATCGAGTAGTCGAGGGCCCCCAGGTCGAAGCCGAGCGCAGCCGCATTCTCGGCGCGCAGGACCACGGTGCTGGCGCCCGTGTCGAAAATGAAGCGCGCATCGCGGCCGTTGACCTTGCCGGACACCACGAAGCTGCCGTCCGAGCGGCGGGCCGCCACCACCTCGCCCTCAGGGGTCACGACCGTCCGGCCGGAGGAGATGTCGCCAATGGCGCGGTCGAGCACCGTCTGGAGCTCGCTGCGTGACGCATAGGCCGCCAGCATTGCCACGAGGACGCCGCCGCTGACCGCGATGGCCTGCACCCCGTAGGTCCAGTGGCGGCGAAAGCCATCGATAATGGAGCCGGCGAGAATCAGGGAAATGCCGCCGAGGCCGAGGAGGAGGGCTGCTTCCATCGGCGAGAGGTCCCCGATGGGTTCCTGGCGCACGAGGGCGATCAGGACGGCGGCGCCGAGGAGGAGGCTGCTGACCGAGCCGATCCCCGGCATCAGGACGCCTCGTCCGGCTCCGCCGCGGGCGCGAAGGCGCGGCGCATGCGCTCGGGCAGTTCGGCCATGATGCGCAGGCGTTCCTCTTCGGACAGGCGGAACCAGCGGGCGATCTCGTCCCGCGTGCGCCCGCATCCCTCGCACAGGCCCGTTTCGGGATCGAGGAGGCAGACGCGGATGCAGGGGCTCGAAACGCGGCTCATGGTCTTGCCTTCATGTCGTTGACCGGGCCACCACGGTCAAGAGGCCGATGAGCACCGCCACCTCCGCGACCTGCTGCGCGGCGCCCGCGATGTCCCCCGTCTGGCCGCCGATGTGCCGGGCGGAGAAGCGCATCAGCGCCCAGCCGGAAAGGCCCGCAAGCGCCACCATCAGCCCCATGCCGGAGGCGGGCAGGCCCGCGAGGGCGCCGAGGGCGGCCGTGAGGGCGCAGGCGAGCGCAGCCGCGAACCGGAACGTCTCGCGGGGCGGCTGCCCGACCGCGTAGGAGGCGCCGTCGAGCCGAGCAGGCGGCAGGAACACGAGGGGGATCAGGCCGGCCGTGCGGGAGAGGGCGGCCGCGAGAAGGATCGCCACGAAGGCGCCGAGGAGGTCGAGGCGGGAGGCGAGCTCCGCCAGCGCCCCGATCCGCAGGGCGATGACCAGCACGAGGCCGGACGCCCCGAAGGAGCCGATCAGGCTGTCGCGCATGATCGCGAGGCGCTTCTCCCGGGTCGCGCCGCCGAAGCTGTCGGCGGTGTCGGCGAAGCCGTCCTCATGGAAGGCGCCCGTCGTGACCGTCATGGTCGCGACCGAGAGGGCCGCGGCGAGAAAGGGTCCGAGATCGAGCACCAGGGCGCCCGCGAGCACCAGCGCCGGCAGGAGACCCAGGACGAGGCCGGCGAGAGGCACCACGCGCGTCAGCTTCGGGAAATCGGGCAGGGAATGCGGGTCGGCCTCCCACGGCAGGGGCGGAACCGGCAGGCGCGAATAGAAGCGCAGACACCGGGCGACGTCGACGAGAAGCTCCCGCCATTTCCCCGCCGCGGCGGCTCCGGTCCCGTTCAGTCGATCCGACATGCTCCACCTCGTTCGGGCCGAGGCATAGAGCAAGGCCGGGCTCCATGGAACCCGGCCTTGCTTGCAGGCTCGAACTCGCTTGGGGCTTCACGTCGTTCAAACCCTTTCCTGGCTCACGTCCGGCAGGAGCAGGACGTGCTTGAGCGACAGGGCCGGATCCTCGTTGAAGCCCTCCACGTCGGCAGCGGAAAGGCCGATATCGGCAAGGGCGCGGTCGTCCAAGCGGTAGAGGGCGCGCCGGCTGGCCCGGCGGTCCTGCCAGGCCTCGAAGGCGAGGATGAGCTGCAGCAGGCGGCCGCTCTTCCGACGGGGCATGGAAAAGGACGAACCAAGATGTACTGTGGCATATGCGGTGGCCATGGCGGACCTCCTACGCTGGTGCTTTCCTAGGAAAAACAATGCTCCTGATGTAGGATGGAAGCAAACGAGAAGTCCTAAGCCTTTGCCCAAGTACAGCTTGGGCAGATTGCCTGGGGAAGCCTGAGATCATGACCCGCCGCCGCCTGCCGCCGCTCACGTCCCTGCGCGCCTTCGAAGCCGCCGCCCGGCACCTCAACTTCGAGCGCGCCGGGGACGAGATCGCCGTCACGGCGAGCGCCGTCGGGCAGCAGGTGAAGCAGCTCGAAGCCTGGCTCGGGGTGCCGCTCTTCGTGCGCCTGCCGAGCAAGGGTGTCGTGCTCACGCCTGCGGGAGAGCGCTACGCCGCCACCCTCACCGAGCTGCTCGACCAGCTCAACGGGGCCACCGCCCGCGTGATGCGCTCCGAGGCCTCGCGGGTGATCACGGTCAGCACCCTGCCGAGCTTCGCATCGAGCTGGCTCATCCCGCGGCTGGGATCCCTGAAGGCGCGCCATCCGGATCTGGAGATCCGCGTGTCCATCTCCACGAGCAAGACCGACTTCGCCCGCGAGGACGTGGACGTGGCGATCCGCTGGGGTAAGGGAGGCTATGTAGGCCTGCGGACGGACCTGCTCATGGAGGAGACCTTCTTTCCCGTGTGCAGCACCGCGCTCCGGGACGATCCGGAGCATCCCTTGCGCGAGCCGCGGGACCTCATCCATCACACCCTGCTGCATGAAATTCCGGAGGGCGTTCCCGACTACATGACCTGGCCCCGCTGGCTCGCCGCCGTGGGCGTGGAGGGGGCGGACGTGGAGCGCGGGCCGCGATTCTCTCACACCTTCCTGGCCCTCCAGGCGGCGGCCTCCGGGCAGGGGGTGGCGCTCGCCACCAACGTGCTGATCGGCGATTACCTGGAGGCCGGACGTCTGGTGCGACCGTTCCCCCACCAGGTAAGGGGCGCCTACCAGTACTATGTCGTCTGTCCGGAAGCGACGGCTGAGCGGCCGGCCATCGCGGCCTTCCGATCGTGGCTCCTCGACGAGGCGCGGGCTCAGATCGAGCGGGACGGGCCGGCGTGAGGCGCAACGCCGATCTCTCCTTTGGGCAGATGCTGGGCGTAAGGTCCCGGCGACGACGGCCATTCGTCTCCTGCACGGCCGCCCTTTCGCCCGCGCATCCGTCGGGCGCAGAAGCCGTCTCCCCTCGGCGGCAAAATCGTCTATAGGTCGGGCCACTTCCCGTCCTCTTCAGCGCCCCTCCGGGCTGGAGCTCGCCATGACCGACACCGCAACCTCGCCCTTCGACGACATCCGCCGCCTGATCACGACCATGCCAGGCCCGGACGAGGCGGCGGCCGAGGCGGTTCGCCTGCGCGAGCGCCAGCTCACCAAGCCCGCAGGCAGCCTCGGGCGCCTGGAATGGCTCAACGAATGGCTCGCGGCATGGCAGGGCAAGGCGAAGCCGTCGGTGGACCGGCCGCTTGTCTGCGTCTTCGCCGCCAGCCATGGCGTCGCGGCGCGGGGCGTCTCGGCCTATCCGTCCGAGGTCAACCGGCAGATGCTGGAGAACTTCGCCGCCGGGGGCGCGGCCATCAACCAGATCTGCGCCAGCCTTGGACTCGGTTTCAAGGTCTTCGACCTCGCCATCGACATGCCGACGAACGACATCACCGAGCGGGAGGCCATGGACGAGAAGGCTTGCGTCGCCACCATGGCGTTCGGCATGGAGGCGATCGCGGGCGGCACGGACCTCCTGGCCGTGGGCGAGATGGGCATCGGCAACACCACCATCGCGGCTGCCATCTACACGGCGCTCTACGGCGGCCCGGCCGAGCACTGGGTCGGGCGCGGCACCGGGGTCGACGACGAGGGCTTCCGTCGCAAGGTCGCGGCCGTGGAAGCCGCCGTCGAGCGGCACCGGGATCACCTGAAGGACCCGCTGGAGGTGTTGAGCCGCCTCGGCGGCCGCGAGATCGCCGCCATCGCGGGGGCCATCCTGGCGGCGCGGCTGCAGAAGATCCCCGTCGTCCTCGACGGCTACGTGGCCACCGCCGCTGCGGCGGTGCTCCACGCGATCCATCCCTCGACCATCGACCATTGCGTCGCCGGCCACCTTTCGGCCGAGGGCGCTCATCAGGACGTGTTGGCGCGGCTCGGCAAGATCCCGCTTCTGGCGCTCGGCATGCGCCTCGGCGAGGGCACGGGCGCGGCCCTGGCGGTGGGCCTCATCAAGAGCGCGGCGGCGGTCCACCGCGACATGGCGACCTTCGCCCAGGCTGGGGTTTCTGAGCGCCTGGCGTGACCATGGCGCGCTCTCGGCCTCGTTCGCGCCGATCCTCCTCCGGCCTCAGCTCCCTGGTGCTGGCCCTCGGGCTCGCGGCCGGCGCCTGGTACCTGCTCGAGCCGAGCGGCCGAACCCTCGAAGGCCGCGCCCACGCGGTGGATGGGGACACGATCCGCATCGGCGACGAGCGGCTGCGCCTCAAGGGCATCGATGCGCCGGAGCTGCACCAGACCTGCTCGCGCTCGGGCCAGGTCTGGTTCTGCGGGGAGGCGGCCCGCAATGCGCTCATGGGCATGCTCCTCAACCGGAATGTGCAATGCCGCTCCTCAGGCCGGGACCGCTACAAGCGCCTGCTGGCCTACTGCACGGCGGACGGGCAGGACCTCAACGGGCGCATGGTTGAGGAGGGCTGGGCAGTGGCCTACGACCGGGAATACCGGGCGGAGGAGGCGAGCGCCCGCGGCCGTTCGGCCGGCCTCTGGGTCGGCGAGTTCGAGCGCCCGCAGGATTGGCGCCGGCGAAACGCACCCGCCCAGTGACGCTGCGCCGCGCTCCATGAGGCCGCCGCCGGCCACTACTTCTGGGGAATGGATTCCCGTCTCGATTTCGAAGACCTCACCCGCCGGCTTCGCGCCTGCCGCATCTGCCGCGAGGCGCCGCGCTACGGCGGACCGCTCCCGCACGAGCCGCGCCCGATCATCCAGGGCAGCGCCACGGCGCGGCTCTGCATCGCGAGCCAGGCTCCCGGTACGAGGGGACATGCCCTCGGCATCCCGTTCCCCGACCGTTCGGGCACTCGGCTGCGCGCCTGGCTCGGGCTCGACGAGGCGACCTTCTACGACGCCTCCCGCGTCGCCACGGTCCCGATGGGTCATTGCTTTCCGGGGCAGGACGCCAAGGGCGGCGACCTGCCGCCGCGCCGGGAATGCGCGGAAATCTGGCGCCGACCCGTCTTCGAGGCGCTGCCCAACCTCGAGCTGGTCCTGGTGATCGGGCAATACGCGCAGGCCTGGCATCTCGGGGAAGATTTCCGCGATGGGCTGACCGCCACCGTGAAACGCTGGCGCGAGATCCTCTCCGCCCCGCGCCGCCCGCGCATCCTGCCCCTGCCGCACCCGTCCTGGCGCAACAACGGGTGGCTCAGGCAAAATCCGTGGTTCGAGGCGGAGCTTCTGCCCGTCCTCCGGGCCGAGATCGTCGCCATTCTCGGACGGGCTGGCGCGGAAAGCGTGGCGTGACGTGTCGTCTACCGCCGGGCTCCACGATGTTTGAATCGAGCCGGCTTGAGTATTGATCTTCTTGAGTTGCATAATTATTATGTAAATTGCAGGCAAAATAATAATGCTGCTCGCAAAAATTATTAGCGGAACAAAGATGTTATTGCGGTGTTTACATTAGGATACAAGGAATTTATTTTTTAGGAATGCTTCGATGTCACACATCCCTTATGTGCAGAAGATCGGCTTCCAAGGCCAGAATCTCAGGGATGCTCAGGCAAAATGGAGCCGTCTCACCGCGTCCGATCTCGAGCAGATCAAGTCCAAGGCGCAGCTGATCGCCTACGTGCAGGAGCGCTATTGCCTGCCTCACGACGTTGCCGCCGAGGAGGTGGACCTCTGGGGGCAGGATCGGCGCTTCTGAGCTACGAACCGATGACTCGACCGCATGCCTTCGAGCGTCCCTCGTGTGTGGCGGCCCGCACGAGCTTCTCTACTCTACCGTCGAAGGATGATCCCAATGATGTTCCATCGCTATGCCGTCGGCGAGCGTGTCCTCTATACGCAGCATCGCTTCCCTCATCTGACATGGAAGGCCCCCTTCACGGTCCTTTCATGTCTGACGTCCGAGGGCGCCGAGCCGCGATATCGGATCGGCTCCGCCCTGCGTTCGGACGAGCGTGAGGCCGGAGAACACGAGCTCTCCCACCTCGCCCAGCCTCAGCAGGCTTTCCGTGCGGGCGACATGCATGCCGCATCGGACGATTTCACGCCCGATGCCGCCGCCAATCTCAACCTGGTTCCGTCCGACCTGCGGCGGCGGGCATGGCACAAGAACGAACGCTGTTCGGCAGCCAGAGGGTAGGCTCAATGTCCTCACGAACACCTGTCCTGAGCGAGAACCGGAAAACCTGGTTGTCCCTGGCCGGACTTGCCGTGGTTTTCCTCTTCGGAATGTCCTGCGTCGTCCTACTGTGACGAGGTCCGGATTTCCGAGCAACGTCGAAAGGGATGGACATGTCCGATCATCATTACGCATGCGGGCAGCATGTGAGCTTCACCGGTCGGCGCTTCACTGGAGCAGCCTGGACCGGCGCGTTCGTCATTGCCGAACTGCTGCCGTCGGGTGGTGGGGTTCCCCGCTACCGGATCAAGAGCGCAGGCGAGAGCTTTTCCAGGGCGGCCTTCGAGAACCAGCTCATGGCCGACGATGAGCCGAACCCGAGGTCCGGGAGCAGCATGCCCTTCTAGGCGCGCCTCTTGCATTTGCCCGTGCTCCGGGCGGAGATCCGCACTATGCTCCGGCTCGACGAGTCGGGAGCCGAGACGCAATGAAGTTGACTACCCTGCACTGCACCCTGAACGGAGCTGTCGCGACCATCGCGCTCGCGCGGCCGGACAAGCTGAACGCGCTGAACGCCGCCATGCATGCGGAGCTGCGGGAGACGCTGGCGCGGCTGGAGCAGGATGAGGCAGTGCGCGTGGTGGTGCTGACGGGCGAGGGGCGCGCCTTCTCGTCGGGGCAGGACCTCACCGAGGACCTGCCGCGCGACGCGCAGGGGCGCATCGACCTCGGGCCGCCGCTCGCACGGGACTACAACCCCCTGGTCCTCAAGCTGGCGAATTTCCCGAAAGTCACCATCGCGGCCCTCAACGGACCGGCGGTCGGGGCCTCCATGAACATCGCGCTCGCCTGCGACATCGTGGTGGCGGCGCGCTCCGCCTTCCTGCAGGAGGCCTTTGCAAAGATCGCCCTCATCCCGGATGCAGGCGGCACCTGGATCCTGCCGCGCCTCGTCGGCCCCAAGCAGGCGCTCGCCCTCATGCTGAGCGCGGAGCCGGTTCCGGCCGAGGAGGCGCAGCGCATGGGCCTCGTCTACAAGGTGTTCGAAGATGTCTCCTTCGCCGACGACGTGGCCGCCTTCGCGGCGAAGATCGCCGAAGGGCCCGGACTCGCTTACCGACTGACCAAGCAGGCGGTGGCGCAGAGCCTGTCCAATGATCTGGCGGCGCAGCTGGCGCTCGAGGCGAAGCTTCAGAGCGAAGCCGGCTTCAGTCATGATTTCCAGGAGGGCATCATGGCCTTCCGCGAGAAGCGCGCCCCGCGGTTCGAAGGGCGCTGAGGGAGGTTCGACACGATGCGTCCTGGCTACTGGATCCTCATCCTTCTCACCCTGTCGATCGTGATCGGACTCTTCATGTCCCGGGATCCCGAGCATGCTCAGCGCATGTCGCAGATGTATCGTGACGCCGCCCTCACGGGCGAGACGCGCGATATGGTGCTGATGCTCCTCGCCCTCGGCATTGGCGGCTTCATCGTCTACCTCACGATGACGCGGCGCTGACCCGCCGCTCCACCCGCATGCACAGCTCGCGCTTCGGCCTGAGCGTCACCTTCATGGTGGGCTTCGGCGCCTCGCCCGTGGCGTGACGCAGCCGCACCGCCTGCAGCAGAACCGCCAGGATCGCTACCGCCTCCATGGTGGCGAAGGCACTGCCGATGCAGATACGCGGGCCGGCCCCGAACGGCATATAGGCGTAGCGGTGGCGGGTTTTCGCCTGCTCGGGCGCGAACCTGTCGGGATCGAAGCGCTCCGGATCCTCCCACAGCTTCGTGTGGTGGTGCACCGCATAGATCGGCACCACGATGATGGTTCCCTCCGGCACCGTGAAGCCGGCGAACCGGAAGTCCTGCGCGGCCGTGCGGGTGATCATGGGAGCGGGCGGATAGAGGCGCATCGCCTCCGAGAACACCTGCCGCGTATAGGCGAGCTTCGCGATGTGCTCGGGTTCGACCGGGCTGCCGCCGGTCACCTCGTCGATCTCGGCCAGAACCTTCGCCTCGTGTTCCGGATGGGCCGAGAGCAGATGGAACGTCCAGGCGAGGCCTAATGCAGTAGTCTCGTGGCCTGCGGTCACGAAGGTCAGGAGATTGTCGGCGATCTCCGCGTCCGTCATGGTCCGGCCGGTCTCGGAATCGGACGCCGCCAGCAGCAGGGACACGAGGTCCTCGCGCGCTTCGCCCGAGCGGCGGCGCTCGGCGATCATGGCCGTGATGGCGGAGCGCAGATAAGCGGCCGCGGCCACGGCCTTGCGGCGACCTGGATAAGGGATCCATTCCGGCGCCTTGAGGAGGCTCAGGGCGAAGACCCAGCCGGTGGGGTGGAGGTAATCCGTAATGCCCTGCTCGACCCGCGCCACGTCGATCCCGCCCGGGCCCGACATCATGGTCTCGACGATGTCGAGGGTGGTGTGCATCATCTCGTGGCCGATATCGACCACGGGCTTCGCGCCCGGCGCCAGCCAGCGGTCGCGGGTCGCTTCGGCAGCCGCGATCATGGCAGGCAGGAGCCCCAGGAGCTTCTCGTGCCGGAAGGCCGGCGCCACCGATTGGCGCTGCCAGCGCCAATGGGCACCGTCCGCCGTGAGCAGTCCCTCGCCGAGGGCGGGGCCGAGGATGCGCTGAACGTCCTCGCCCTTCACCAGCACGTCTGCGTTTCGCACCAGCGCTTCATGGATCAGCGCCGGATCGGCCAGCATAATGCGCCGGCTGCCCGCGATCCGCGAATAGACCAGAGGCTCGCGGAAGATCTCCGGCGGCAGGGCGTCGAGCGGGTTGCGCACGATCGCGCTGAGAACCGAGACCGGCGACGCCCGGCTGACGGCGATACCGGGGCTCTCCTCCGAAATCACCGGAAAGGCGGCAGGGCTCATAGGTCTTCCTTTCGCTTCTTGTCGACGCGCTGGAGCCGGTCTTGATGCCCGCGCTTCGCTGTTCTAAGGTGTATACCTTAGAAAGAGGCCGATTTAAGGTGTATACCTTAGGCCTTCAAGGGCGAGGACGGGATTTGTGAAAGGTACCGGACCAGGAGCTAGGGCCGGGCGAACCCGACGCGCCGGGAGCACGCGCGAGCGATTGATCGACCTGTCCCTCAGGCTCTTCAACGACCGGGGACCGGACCGGGTGACCACGGCCCAGATCGCCGAGGCCGCCGGGATCAACGAGGGTAATCTCTACTATCACTTCAAGACCAAGCACGCTCTGGTTCTTGCGGTCTTCGACCGCTTCGAGGCCGAGGTCGACGCGCTGCTGCGGCGGAGCCCGGGGGCGACCCCCGATCCGACTGCCTACATGGCGTTCCTGCAGGAATGGTTCGGCATCGTCTGGTCCTATCGGTTCCTCTACCGGGACCTCATGGCGTTGCTGGCGGCGGCGCCGGAGCTGCGGCGGCGCGTGCGCGAGGTCAGCACACGCCTGCGCATGCCGGTTCAGAACCTCATCGGGAATATGCGCACGGCCGGGCTGATCGCCGTCCCGGACGAGGAACTCGAGCCGCTTCTCGCCAATGTGTGGATCGTCTCGACGTACTGGGTCGTCTATCTCGACGTGCAGGAGGGCGTGCGGACCCTGCGCAGGGCCCACCTTGAATGGGGGCTCGGCCAGGTGGCGAGCCTGTTCCGGCCGTACTTCAGCGACGTGGCGCGGCAGTGGCTCGACGCGCGGGCGGGTTGATCCGGCCGGCACGCGCCGCACGTCGCCCCAGGGATTCGCGGGCGAAAAAACCGGATCAACTTTTCCGCGCGATGCTCCAGTCTAAATCCCGGAGGCCGGGAGCGTAGCGAAGGCTACCGCTCGAGCCGGGCGATGAGACTGGACGTGTCCCAGCGGTTGCCGCCCATTTTCTGGATTTCGGCATAGAACTGATCGATCATCGCGGTCGCCGGCAGGCTGGCGCCGTTCTTGCGGGCTTCGCCCAGCACGATGGCGAGGTCCTTGCGCATCCAGTCCACGGCGAAGCCGAAGTCGAACTTGCCCTGGTTCATGGTCTTGCCGCGGTTCTCCATCTGCCACGAACCGGCGGCGCCCTTCGAGATGACGTCGAGCACCGCCTCGATGTCGAGGCCTGCCCGCTTGCCGAAATGGATCCCTTCCGCAAGTCCCTGGACGAGCCCGGCGATGCAGATCTGGTTGATCATCTTGGTGAGCTGGCCGGAGCCGGCCGGGCCCATCAGGCGGCAGGCGCGGGCGAAGCTCATGATCACGGGCTCGGCCTTCGCGTAAGCCTCCGGGTCGCCGCCGCACATGACGGTGAGCACACCGTTCTCCGCGCCCGCCTGACCGCCGGAGACCGGGGCGTCGATGAACGCGGCGCCCTTATCTTTCGCGGCGGCGTAGAGCTCGCGGGCGACTTCTGCGGAGGCGGTGGTGTGGTCGACGAAGAGGCTGCCTGCCTTCAGACCGTGAAAGGCGCCGTCGGGTCCGAGCGTCACCTGGCGCAGGTCATCGTCGTTGCCGACGCAGGCGAACACGATCTCCTGGCCCTCGGCGGCCTCGCGCGGCGTGGCGGCGAAGCGGCTGCCGTTCTCCGACACCCATTTCTCGGCCTTCGCGGCCGTGCGGTTGTAGACCGTCACCTCGTGGCCCTTGGCCTTGAGGTGACGCGCCATGGGATAGCCCATCACGCCCAGACCCAGAAATGCGACCTTCGCCATTGCATCCTCCCTATCGTCACCGTGTTTGTATGGAGGCGAGGCGCGACGGTCAAACGCAGCTACTTGGTGTCGAAGGAAAAATATTTGGCCCGGATGCGGTCGTAGGTGCCGTCCGCCATGACCTGCGCGATGGCGGCGTTGAACCGCTCCTTCAGCGCCTCGTCCTCCTTGCGCAGGCCGATGCCGTAGGACTGGTGCCGGTAAGGGGGATCGGCAGGGGCGTCGCCGAGGATCTGGCAGCAGCTTCCCTCCCGCGACTCAAGGAACTTGGTGAGGAAGAGCCTGTCGCCGAAGACAGCGTCCAGTCGCCCGACCAGCAGGTCGAGATTGGCCTCTTCCATCTTGCCGTAGAGTTCGATCGTCGAATCCTTGTAGTGTTCCTTGAGATAGGTCTCGTAGTCGCTCCGGTCCGTGGTGCCGATCCGCTTCTCCGCGAGGGCCTCGGGCGTGACCTGTCCGGCGGGCGCATCCTTCGGGCCGATGAAGACCGCCGGGATGCGGTAGTAGGGATTGGTGAAGGCGATCCGCTTCTGCCGCCGCTCGCTGATCTCGAGCGACGACATGATCGCATCGTATTCCTTGTTCAGGAGCCCGCGGACGATCCCGTCCCATTGATGGACGACCGGCACGCACTCCGTCTTCATGGCCTCGCAGAGAGCCTTGAGCAGATCGACCTCGAAGCCCTGCAGCTCGTTGTTCTGGTCGATGTAGTTGAAGGGCGGGTAGGCGCCCTCGACCGCGACGCGGATGGTCGGCTTCTCCTGGGCGGCTGCCGGAACGGGGGATGAAAGCCCGACGGCAAGAGCCGCAAGCAGTGCCAGCTTTCGTCCAAAACTCAACAGGTTCACGGTGGTTCGCCCGATTGGTCCTGCTCGATATTCCTTGAAACACAGGAGCAGTCAACGGCGGAGCGGATGTGCCGCATTGGCGCGTCCGCCGATGGCGGGCCTAGCCGCCCGTCATGCTCATGTGGCGACCGACCGCCGGGCGGGAATGGCGTCGGTCGATGACGAAGTCGTGCCCCTTCGGCTTGCGGGCGATGGCGTCGACGATGGCCTGTTCGAGGGCCTCGTTGTCCTGCGAGGCGCGCACCGGCGTGCGCAGATCCGCGGCATCCTCCTGGCCGAGGCACATGAAGAGCTGCCCCGTGCAGGTCAGCCGCACCCGGTTGCAGCTCTCACAGAAATTATGGGTCATCGGCGTGATGAAGCCGAGCTTGCCGCCGGTCTCACGGATGCGGACATAGCGGGCCGGCCCGCCGGTGCGCTCTGCCAGGTCTTCCAGGGTGTATCGCGCGGCAAGGCGCGCCCGCACCAGGGAGAGCGGCAGGAACTGGTCGACGCGCCGCACCTCGATCTCGCCCAACGGCATCACCTCGATCAGGGTCAGGTCCATCCCGCGCCCGTGTGCCCATTCGATGAGGGATACGATCTCATCCTCGTTCACGTCCTTGAGGGCGACCGTGTTGATCTTCACCTTGAGGCCGGCTCCCTGCGCGGCGTCGAGCCCGGACATCACCTTCGACAGGTCGCCCCAGCGGGTGATGCGGTGGAACTTGTCCGGGTCGAGGGTATCGAGGGAAACGTTGACCCGCCGCACGCCGCAGGCGGCAAGCTCCGCCGCATGGCGGGCGAGCTGGGAGCCGTTGGTCGTGACGGTGAGCTCGTCGAGGGCGCCCGAGTCCAGGTGGCGCGACAGCGAACGGAACAGGGTCATGATGTCCCGCCGCACGAGCGGCTCGCCGCCGGTGATGCGCAGCTTGCGTACGCCCCGGCCCACGAAGGTGGAGCAGATCCGATCCAGCTCCTCCAGGGTCAGGAGGTCGCGCTTCGGCAGGAAGGTCATGTCCTCGGACATGCAGTAGACGCAGCGGAAGTCGCAGCGATCCGTGACGGAGACGCGAAGATAGGTGATCGCCCGCCCGAAGGGGTCGAGCAGGGGCGCGTTGGAGCCGGAAGACGTCACCGGGACTGACAATCCCTGCATACAGGGCATCCTTGTTCACGTGAGCGGGCGCTTGCCTTAAAGGTAGTTCTCAGGCAGCGAGCGTCAAATGACAAGCGATATAAGAGGCTTCCATCATGTCTGAGCGCTGGCCCACCGAGATCCGTCTCGCCAAGGACAAGCGGTCCCTGCGCATCGCCTTCGACGACGGCGCCGCCTTCGACCTGCCGGCGGAATACCTGAGGGTGACGAGTCCCTCGGCGGAGGTCCAGGGGCACAGCCCGGCCGAGCGCAGGACGGTCGCCGGCAAGCGCAGCGTGGAGATCATCGGCATCGAGCCCATAGGCAACTATGCCGTGAAGCTCGTCTTCGACGACATGCACGACACTGGCATCTACGGGTGGGACTATCTCTACCGGCTCGGAAGCGAGCAGGTGGAGCGCTGGCAGGCCTATCTGGACGAGCTTGAGGCGAAGGGGCTCTCGCGGGACCGGCGGTGAGGCGCTCCCGTCATTCCGGGCTCCGCCCCTGACGGCCCGGAATGACGGCGGGAAGCTTCGACTTCAGCGCATCACCACCACGCGGGCGCCGACCTTGGCCCGGTTGTAGAGGTCGATGACGTCCTCGTTGGTCATGCGGATGCAGCCGGAGGACACCGCCTCGCCGATGGTCTCGGGCTCGTTGGAGCCGTGGATGCGGTAGATGGTGCTGCCGATATACATGGCGCGGGCGCCGAGCGGGTTGTCCGGGCCGCCGGCCATGTAGCGGGGCAGGTCGGGACGGCGCTTCAGCATGGCGGCCGGGGGACGCCAGTCCGGCCACTCGCGCTTCATGGTGATCGAATGGGTGCCGGACCAGGTGAAGCCCGGACGGCCGACGCCGACCCCGTACTGGATCGCCTGGCCGTTGCCGAGCACGTAGTAGAGGCGGCGCTGGCTGGTGGACACCACGATGGTGCCGGGCGCATAGCGCCCGTCGAACGAGACCACCTGCCGCGGGATCGGGGCAGCCTGGGGCTCGAGCGACTCATTCGTGCTGTAGAGCGGCTGGCGGGTGAGGGGATCGATCGCCGTGAAGGCGGAAGCCGGCGCCGCCACGACGGCGAAGGCGCAAGCGAGCCCGTAGAGGGCAGCGTGAGAGCGTCCCATTATTGCCTCGAAATATCCAAGTTTGGTGCGGGTTTTGTCTTTGCTAAACGCAACAGCCGCGTTTCGGATCCCGTATCTACCAGAGTTACGCAATAAAATCCTAGACCCCCATTGCCACAATTTCGCCACGTCGTAACCGGCGCGTTAAGGCCCCGCTGCCGCAATTCGCGCGGGGCAGAATCCTTCCCTGTCGATTTCGGATTCTTTGGCTTGACGTCAGGGGTTTAACGACTCTAGAAGGCCCTGGTCAGGGCGCGTAGCTCAGCGGGAGAGCATTCGCTTCACACGCGAAGGGTCACAGGTTCAATCCCTGTCGCGCCCACCATTTTCTTCCTGACAGCCCGGCTTCACATTTGCGTGTTCGCGACGCATCGCGAGCGATGACCCGCATCCTCGTCACTCGGCTCATCGACGTGTCATCGCAACGGTTCAGGCGCCGCCGCCGCCGCAGTTTCCCCAGCCTCATCCTGAGGAGCGAAGCCGCTCGAACGACGAGGTCTTCCCAGCGACCGCTGGAACCACCCCTCGGAACGTCCCTTCGCGGCTCCTCAAGCCGAGTGTGGAGGGGCGCCAAGGCTCGCCGGATGAGGGCAGGCTGGACGTCTCCGGGAAGAAGGAAGCTGATAGCCGCCTCCTAGGCGGCGACCGGCTTCAGCATGATCTCGACGGCGGCGAAGAGCTTGTCGAAGTGGTCGATGACCACGTCCGGACCCAGTTCCTGCACGGGAACCTCCGTATAGCCGAACGGCACGGCAATACAGGGGATGCGAGCGTTCTGCGCCGCTACGATGTCGGTGCGGGAATCCCCCACCATCACGGCCCGCCTCGGATGTCCGCCGGCCCGCTCGATGGTCAGGGTGAGGTGGCGCGGATCCGGCTTGAAGTACGGGAAGGTGTCCCGACCGCAATTGGCTGCGAAGCGGTGGCCGATGCCGAGCTCGTCCAGGAGCTTGACCGAGTGCTCCTCGACCTTGTTGGTGCACACCGCCAGGAGGAAGCCTGCCGCCTCCAGGCGGTCGAGGGCCGCCTCGACGCCGGGGAACAGCTTCGTTTCGACGCAGATGTTTTCCCCGTAATGGACCATGAACTGGCGGTAGAGCTCCTCCAGGCGGGCCGGGGCCAGCTCCTTGCCGGCGGCTTCGAAGCCGCGCTGGATCAGCGCGCGCGCGCCCGCGCCGATCATGTCGCGGGCCTCGCCCACGGGCAGGGGCGCCAGTCCCTCGCGATCCAGGATGACGTTCAGGGTGCCGACGAGGTCGACGGCCGTATCGGCGAGCGTTCCATCGAGGTCGAAGACGGCAACGGGCGGGGTATGATTGGCCATGAAGGTCGGCTACCTGCTGGAGGCAAGGGAATCAAGCACCAGGATGATATGGTGTTTTAGGTTGATTCGTTCTTACCGGATGGAGTCTTGAATGCGGCTTGGTGGTTCTGCGGCGTGTCTTTCTGCGGTCTTGATGCTCGGCAATCTGTCCTTTCCGGCCCTTGCGGCCACCTATGATTTCGTTCCAGCGCCGCAGACCGATCTGAACCGGCTCTACCGGATCGACCGGGTCACCGGCGAGGTCAGCTCCTGCCAGTATGGACTGCAAGAAGGCACGATTGGGGTGACACTCTGTTTCACGTCCGGCGAGGGGGCCGGGCCGCAGACTCCCGGCGAGTACGGCCTCGTCGCCTCCCGGCACGAGCGCGAGGGCGGCGTCTTCCGGGTCAACTACCGGACGGGCGAGATGAGCATCTGCTACGTCTTCGAGGAGCGGGTGGTGTGCACGCCGCAGGCCAGCCCGTCTCCGGCCGCCGCGACGGCCTCTCCACCGCCCGCCGCGACGCCCTCCGTGCGGCCCGGGACCGGGGCATCGCCGCAGCGCCCGTAGCGGCGCCCACCTATCCCCCTCGTTCGCAGGGGTGAAACGTTCTTTCTTCCTGTCGCCCTTACGTGTTAGAGGCGGGGCGAGCCGGCCCTGGGCCGATGAATCGAGCAATGAGGACTTCGTGAGCGACAATCTCAAGCGTGCAGCAGGCGAACGGGCGGCCGCCCTCGTCACCGACGGCATGAGGGTCGGCCTCGGCACCGGCTCGACCGCGGCGCATTTTGTCGCGGCCCTTGGCCAGCGCGTGCGGGACGGGCTCGACATCGTCGGCGTGCCGACCTCCGAGGCGACCCGCGAGCAGGCGCAGCGCGAGGGCATTCCCCTGACGACGCTGGAGGATACGCCGGAACTCGATCTCACGGTGGATGGCGCCGACGAGATCGACGACGAGCTGCGCCTCATCAAGGGTGGCGGCGGCGCCCATCTGCGCGAGAAGATCGTCGCCAGCGCCAGCCGCCGCATGATCGTCATCGCCGACGGGTCCAAGCACGTGGGGACGCTCGGGCGCTTCCCGCTGCCTATCGAAGTCGTGCCCTTCGGCCTCCGCGTGACCGAGACCGCGATCGGGAAGATCCTGGAGAGCCTCGGCATGACGAGCGACCTGCGCCTCAGGAAAGCCGCAAACGGAACGCCCTTCGTCACCGATGGCGGGCATTACATCCTCGATGCGCATCTCGGCCGCATCGAGAAGCCGAACGTGCTCGCGTCGACGCTCAACAACATCCCCGGCGTCGTCGAGCACGGTCTTTTTCTCGGCCTCGCCACCGGAGCGATCCTCGCGACCGGGGAGGGGCTTGTCGAACTCGGTCAGGTCTGACCCCTCATTCGCGATTGGAGCCTAAACCCATGATCCGTACCGCTTCCCGACTTGCCGCGACGACGGTCGCGCTCTTCCTCCTGGCGAGCCCAGCCTTCGCGCAGGCACAGCCGAGCGAAAGCCATCTCGCCCTGGCCCGCGAGGTCGCCATCGGGTCCGGCATGACCCGCTCGTTCGATGCCATGACCGAACCGCTGCTCGCCCAGCTGCAGCAGATGAACGTGACCCGCCCCGAGATCCAGAAGGACTTGGACGAGGTGGTGAACCTGCTGCGGCCGGAAGTCGAGCAGCAGAAGCAGAAGATGGTGGACAACGCTGCCCGTGCTTTCGCGATCCGCATGACCGAGGCGGAGCTCAAGGAGATCGCGACCTTCTACAAGACCCCGGCCGGCAAGAAGTACGTGGAACTCCAGCCGCTGCTCCTCGACGACATCGTCAAGGATCTCGCGACCTGGACGCAGAACGTGTCGGAATACATCATCATTCGAGCCCGCGCCGAGATGGGCAAGCGCGGTCATCAGCTGAACTGAGACTCGTTATTCGGGTTTTGCCATGGAGAACGTTCGGCTCGACCGGCCTTTCTCGTTCGCGCCTCGATCTCCGCAGTGAAACGCAACGGAGGCCGTCGCGACGGCGGTGCCCTCTACAACGGGGCTCAAGTCATGCCACAAGCCCGCCTCATGGATTTGAGGCGGGCTTTTTCGTGGAGTGTTAGGCAGCGAGCGCCGGCCGACGCAGTACTTCGTCCAACGGGACCTCGCCCAAGAACCCGCCTCCGCTGACGGCGGTTTCGCCGCGTTCGACTGCGTGCG
>DASQMJ010000069.1:0-86843 GCA_035645535.1 Microvirga sp.
ACCGAGTTGTCGTTGTTGTCATGCCAGCCGTAGCCGGCGTTCACGCCGACGTAGAAGCCGGTCCAGGTGAAGACGGGAACCGCCGCCACGACCGGAGCCGGCGGAGCCGCCCGGACCGGAAGATCCGCCGCCGACGCAGCGGACGCCCCGATGGCGACGCTTGCCGTTGCAGCAAGAAGACCAAGAGCAAGCTTTCTCATTTGTCATCCCTTGTGTGAGGAGGCACGGGCTCAGTCTATGGGGCATTCAGCAAATCGGGCTATGACAATGCTGCAACACCCAGAAATTTTTGCACGGCGACCTGCCGCCCCGAAAACAATACTCTATAGGCATTCCGGATTATGTATGGGCAAAAAGGGATTATTACAGGAATATTCGCGAGGTAGGCAGGTCCAATTGACAGGTCCGGAAGCGTGTGTCCTAATCATCATGTTTTCGGATCGACACTTCCGAAGGCGAGGAGATCACTTACACCCTGCTCTTTGCGAGCAGGGTTTTTTCTGCCTGCACATCGACCTCGTGGATGCGTCTGCCGTCCGTCTACCGGAGATCGATCCTCAGGCCGGCGCCGATGAAGTTAGACCCCGATTCCTTTGGGGCTATCACGCCGAAGATCCCCGATCGATGGTGAAGCCGGGGCACGAAGTATACGCCCGGCAGGGAGCTATGGGAAAACTCTGCCTCGAAGACGAGGTAGTTGAGAAACCGCGCAGGCTCTACGCGAAAGCTTCCCTCCAGCCTCGGGCGCTCGGACGCGTAGGACACTCCCTCGCCCGCCGCGAGGTTGACGCTGAGGCCTCCGAACAGCGGTATCTGACCCGTTCGGAACATCAATGCTGCGGTTGCCTCCCAGTGGCTCTGGTCGCTGAAATGCCGGAGAAGCTGCCCCTCGATCTCGATCCGGTTGCCACGAAACGCAAGATCCGTGCCGGGGAAGGGGATCGAGAACGAGGGAACGACGACACGCGCGAGGCCGATGCCGAGGAAATTGGCGTCCTCGAACGTCAGATTGCCTGTAAAGGAGCGTTCCGGCACGTCTAGAAGGTCGGCATTGACCCACCTGCTGCCATAGGCGGTCGCATACCAAGTCCGCTCCTGCGCTTCGGCCGGCCCGACCATGCCGGCCGCGCCAAGAACACCCAACCGGAAAAATCGGGCAGCACCGCTAAAGAAGGGCCTGAAACGGCATCCGGTCATCGCTCGGAATCCGCAGGCTGATAGGCCGATGGTCTCGTTCGTCTGAGCATCTGCGGCGAAAACGTCCCGTTGAACCTTCGTAGATCTTGATCCTGTTGCAGAAGATCTTCTAGTCCCCTTGTGCTGCGTGCAAATCTTCCTCTCGGCTTCCGGTTGCGCAGCTTCCGGCCGCAGACGGCATCGTCTTCATTTTTTGCGCGGCGGCACTAAGCTAGGTTCACGATCAAGCCACGAAAGCGGGAACGATGAAGCGCGTCCAAAAGAGCGGTCTCCATATTGCACCAGTCCTTCATGATTTTCTTGAGTTTGAGGCTCTGCCTGGCACGGGGATTGCGGCGGATGCCTTCTGGAGCGGGCTTGCGGCGCTCGTGCGGGAGTTCGCCCCCCGCAACCGCCAGCTCCTGGCCGTCCGAGACGATCTGCAGAGCCGCATTGACGACTATCACCGCACCCGGGCCGGCAAGCCCTTCGATCAGGCCGAGTACGAGCGCTTCCTGCGCGAGATCGGCTACCTTCACGAGGAGCCGGAGGATTTCACGGTCTCGACCCGCAACGTGGACGAGGAGATCGCCCGCATCGCCGGGCCGCAGCTCGTGGTGCCGATCTCGAATGCCCGCTATGCCCTGAACGCTGCCAATGCCCGCTGGGGCAGCCTCTACGACGCCCTCTACGGCACCGATGCCATTCCCGAGGACGGCGGCGCCACCCGCTCGGGCACCTACAACAAGGCCCGCGGCGCCAAGGTGGTGGCGCAGGCGCGCGCCTTCCTCGACCAGGCGGCCCCTCTGGCCGGCAGCAGCCACAAGGATGCGGCCTCTTACGCGATCCAGGGTGGCGCCCTTATCGTCAGGCTCCAGGACGGCAGCGAGACCGGGCTGTCCGATCCGGCCCAACTCGTCGGCTATCGGGGCGAGGCTACGGCCCCGTCTGCGGTGCTGGTGCGCCATAACAACCTGCACGTCGAAATCACGATCGACCGCTCGCATCCGATCGGAGCCGACGACCCAGCAGGTGTGGCCGATGTGGTGATCGAGGCGGCTTTGTCCACCATCATGGACCTGGAAGACTCGGTGGCGGCGGTCGATGCCGACGACAAGGTGCTCGTCTACCGCAACTGGCTCGGCCTGATGAAGGGCGATCTGGCGGAGCGCTTCGAGAAGGGCGGGCGCATCGTCGAGCGCCGCCTCAACCCGGACCGGGTCTATGCGGCGCCGGACGGCGGCGAGCTGCGCCTGCACGGCCGCAGCCTGATGCTGGTGCGCAACGTCGGCCACCACATGGCCACCGATGCGGTGCTGGACCAGAACGGCGAGGAGATCCCGGAGACGATCCTCGACGCGGCCGTCACCGCGCTCATCGCCCTGCACGATCTCAAGGGTACGGGCCCGCTGCGCAACAGCCGCACCGGCTCGGTCTACATCGTCAAGCCCAAGATGCACGGGCCCGACGAGGTGGCGTTCGCCAACGATCTCTTTGCGGCCGTGGAGGACATGCTGGGCTTAAGCCGCAACACCCTCAAGATGGGCATCATGGACGAGGAGCGGCGCACCACCGTCAACCTCAAGGCCTGCATCCGGGCGGCGGCGGAGCGCATCTTCTTCATCAACACCGGCTTCCTGGACCGCACGGGCGACGAGATCCACACCTCCATGGAGGCCGGCCCGGTGGTGCGCAAGAACGACATGAAGGCGACCGCCTGGATCAAGGCCTACGAGGATTCGAACGTGGATGTGGGCCTCGCCTGCGGGCTGCCAGGCCACGCGCAGATCGGCAAGGGCATGTGGGCGGCTCCCGACCGGATGGCCGACATGATGGCCCAGAAGATCGGGCATCCGCAGGCCGGCGCCAATACCGCCTGGGTGCCCTCGCCCACCGCCGCGACCCTGCACGCCCTTCACTATCATCAGCTAAATGTGCAGGCCCGTCAGGCTGAGCTGAGGAAGCGTCCGCGCGCCAAGCTGTCGGACATCCTGACGGTCCCGGTCTCGCAGTCCAACTGGGCGCCGGATGTGGTG
This sequence comes from Microvirga sp., assembly GCA_035645535.1. Lineage (GTDB taxonomy): Bacteria > Pseudomonadota > Alphaproteobacteria > Rhizobiales > Beijerinckiaceae > Microvirga. Next base: position 3,213 of record DASQMJ010000069.1, read on the forward strand.
CAGCAGGAACTCGACAACAACTGCCAGGGCATTCTCGGCTATGTGGTGCGCTGGGTCGACCAGGGAGTCGGCTGCTCCAAGGTGCCGGACATCCACGATGTCGGGCTCATGGAGGATCGTGCGACGCTGCGTATTTCCAGCCAGCACATCGCCAACTGGTTGCGCCACGGGATCGTCACCCAGGATCAGGTGATGCAGACCCTCAAGCGAATGGCGGAGGTGGTGGACCGGCAAAACGCGGGCGATCCGCTCTACCGCCCGATGGCGCCGAGCTTCGACGGCCCCGCCTTTAGGGCCGCCTGCGATCTCGTGTTCAAGGGCCGCGAGCAGCCCAACGGCTACACCGAGTGGATCCTCCATGAACGCCGCCGCGAGGCGAAAGCCGGAGGAGCGCCGGACCGCATCGAGGCCAGCGGCGTCAGGACTGCCTAGTCGATTCCGTACCCAGGATGCTGCGCCGGTCCGGCCGCAAGATCGGTGCAGCATCGTCCGACTGTCACGCGCCTTACATATAACCATTCTAATCCGCTTGCCTGTCAGGCAAGGAGACGCGGATATGGACGAGAGGATGACCCGCCTTCGCGCGAGCGAACTCGAGGACTCGGGCGATTTCGGACGCAACCCCACTGAAAACCTCACGATGGGCGAGGTGATCGCCGCTCGATTCAGCCGGCGCGATCTCCTGCGCGGCTCCCTCGCGGTTGCGGCGATCTCGGCCACCCTCGGGCAGCGGGCGCTTGCAGCCAACGAGCAGCCCGCCAAGAAGGGCCAGATTCCGTCCTTCGACTTCAAAGAAATCGAGGCGGGCGTCGACCACACGCATCACGTCGCCGAAGGCTATGATGCGCAGGTCCTGCTGCGCTGGGGCGATCCGATCTTCGCCGATGCGCCCGAATTCGATCCCGCTTCGCAGAGCGCCGAGAAGCAGCGGCGTCAGTTCGGCTACAATACCGACTTCGTCGGATACATCCCGATAGACGGATCGAGCGATCACGGCCTCCTGGTCGTCAACCATGAATACACAAACGAGGAGTTGATGTTCCCCGGTGTGGGCGTGCAGGATGCCAAGGACGTCAACTTCTCGCAGATGACCAGGGATCTCGTCGACATCGAGATCGCCGCTCATGGGGGCGCGGTGGTCGAGATCCGGCGGCGTAACGGCCGCTGGGAGGTGATCAAGGACTCCAGGTACAATCGCCGCATCACGGCCGACACGCCGATGGAGATCACCGGTCCGGCAGCAGGCCACGACCGGATGAAGACCTCTGCCGATCCGAGCGGCCGCAAGGTGCTGGGCATGATCAACAATTGCGCCGGCGGCGTCACGCCCTGGGGCACGTGGCTCAGCTGCGAGGAGAACTTCAACGGCTATTTCTGGGGCAAGGTCGCGGACGATCACCCGGAAGCCAGAAACTACAAGCGCTACGGTCTCGGCACGCCGGCCTATGCCTGGGGCAAGTTCCACGACCGCTTCGATGTCGCCAAGGAGCCCAACGAGCCGAACCGCTTCGGCTGGGTCGTGGAGATCGATCCTTTCGATCCCAACTTCGTGCCGAAGAAGCGCACCGCGCTCGGTCGCACGAAGCATGAGGGAGCTGCCGGCGTCACCAACCAGGACGGCCGCTACGTGGTCTATCTCGGCGACGACGAGCGCTTCGACTACGTCTACAAGTTCGTCACTGCCGGTAAGGTCGATACCACGAACCGTGCTGCCAATTTCGGCTTGCTCGATGAGGGAACGCTCTACGTCGCCAGGTACAATGCCGACGGCTCCGGCGAGTGGCTGCCTCTGGTGCACGGGCAGGGCCCGCTGACGGAGGCGAACGGTTTCCGGAGCCAGGCCGACGTCCTCATCGAGACGAGGCGCGCGGCCGACCTCCTCGGCGCCACGAAGATGGACCGACCCGAGGACATCGAGGCCAATCCGACGACCAATCGCGTCTATGTCATGCTGACGAACAACACGCGTCGGAAGGAGGATCAGGTCGACGCTGCCAATCCCCGCGCCAACAATGCCTTCGGTCACATCGTCGAGATGATGCCGAAAGGCGGCGACCACGCCGCGACTGCCTTCACCTGGGAAGTGCTGGTCCGATGCGGCGATCCTTCGGTCGCGTCCGTGGGTGCTACCTTCTCGTCGGAGACCACCAGGAACGGCTGGTTCGCCATGCCGGACAACTGCGCCATCGACAGCCAGGGACGTCTTTGGATCTCCACGGACGGCAACAACGCCAAAGTGACCGGCCGTGCCGACGGACTCTGGGCTCTTGAGACCGAGGGCGCGATGCGCGGCACCTCGAAGCATTTCTTCCGCGTGCCGCTTGGCGCCGAGCTGTGCGGGCCGTGCTTCACGCCGAACGACGAGTCGCTCTTCCTCGCCGTGCAGCACCCTGCGGAGGTCGACGAAGGCGCTCCGTCCACTTTCGAGAATCCGGCAACGCGCTGGCCCGATTTCAAGGACGACATGCCGACCCGGCCGTCCGTCCTCGTTATCACGAAACAGGGCGGCGGCAGAATCGCCTGAGGCGCTGAAACTGACCACCAGGGGCGGCCTCAGGGCCGCTCTTCCGCTCGGGCGGCTGGAGCCTCGGGGTCCGATTGTGCCCGGTCAGGGCGTGACGTCGGCGATCCGCGGAGCCAGAGCGTCCACGGTGCCGCCGATCAGGTTGACGCTGAGGAGATGCTCGGTCGTCAGGCCGAATCGCACCGGCACGAGAGCTGCCGGAAGCGCCTCGATCCAGTTCCTCAGTTCGCGCGCGGCAGCCACGGCCTCGGCTCGATCGACCGCCCTGAAGTGCACGGGCGAGCCCGGGCGCAGCTGCGCGAAGCGGTCGAGATCTGCGCCGATCACGGTCGCGATCTTCGGGTACCCGCCCGCCGTCTGCCGGTCCCGCATGAGGACGATCGGATGGCCGCTGCCGGGCACCTGGACATGGCCGGTGACGATCCCGTCCGACACGATGTTGAAGCCCTTGGCGTGCTCGATCCGGGGCCCGGTGAGTTGGAAGCCCATGCGGTCGGCCTGAGGGCTGACGGTGAATTCCTCCTCCAGGAAGGTGCGGATTCCGTCGGGCGTGAAATAGTCGTCCTGCGGCCCCAGCATCACGCGGATCGGCTCGTCCGCCTTGGGTGGTTCGGGCGGCAGGTGCAGCAGCTCCCCCGGCTGCGCCTCGGCCCGACACGGAAGGCGGTCGCCGGCCTGAAGCGGCGCGCCATCGAGCCCGCCGAGGCGGGACCGAAGATGAAACGAGAGGCTGCCGAGCTGCGGCGCGATGGCGAAGCCGCCGGCCACCGCCAGATAAGCGAAGGCTCCAGCCCGGGCATGGCCGACCCGAGCCTCCTGTCCCTCCCTCAGGACGGCCGCCGTTTGCGGTGCAACCGGAGCCCCGTCGATGTTTAAAGAACAGTCCGCGCCCGCGAGAGCGAAGCGCAGATCGCCGCCCGCGCAGGTGAAGGTGCCGCCGAGATTCACGAATTCGATGGCGGCCATGTTGGGCGGATTGCCCACCAGGGCATTGGCGATTGCCAGGGACCGGGTGTCCATCGCGCCCGAAGGCGAAACCCCGAACCGCTGATAGCCGACGCGGCCGCGATCCTGGAGGCTGGTCATCGGCCCGCAGGTCTTCATCACGAGGTCGATCATCGGCGCACCTCCTCTGCCACGAGTTCGCCCGCGAGGGCGGCCTTCTCCAGGGCGCTCCAGCGGGAGGCGTCGATGGGCTGGAAGACGACCTCGTCGCCGGCACCGAGCAGGAAGGGTGGATCGCGCTCCAGGGAATAGCTGCGCACGGGAGTGCGGCCGAGGATATGCCAGCCGCTCGGGCACTCGATGGAGCCGACCGCGGCCTGTGCCCCTCCGATGATGATCGATCCGCTCGGGATCCTTGCCCGCGGATGCGTGCGGCGGGTCAGGGCGAGCCGTGGGTCGAGGCCGCCGAGATAGGCGAAGCCGGGCAGGAAGCCGATCATGTAGACCCGGTAGACCGCGCCCGCATGGAGATCCACGACTTGCTCTTGCGTCAGGCCATGCCGCTCGGCCACGTCTTGGAGATCGATCCCGAACTCCCCTCCGTAAACCACCGGTATCCGCCAGCGCCGGCCGGTGCCGGCCCGGGGCGCGAGCTTCCCGGCCGCATCCGTCAGGAAGCCGACCAGGGCATCGTGGTCCGTCTCCGTGGGGTCGAACTGCACCAAGAGCGACCGGTAGGTCGGCACGGCTTCTAGAAGGCCGGCCGGGGCGTGAGCCCGCAGGGCGTCGTCGAGCGCGAGAACCTTGCCGTTGATGTCCGGATCGATGCCGTCCCCGAACTCGACGGAAAGGGCGCCTTCGCCACAGGCAAGAATCCTCGGTGTCTCCACGGTGTCCCTTTGCCTTCCTGGAACCTGATAGCCCTTCTCACATCGGGCAAAATCGTTCAACCGCAAGGAGCCATGGTGGCCATGCGCCCGAAGCATGTTTGCAGGCCCGGCAGGCAAGGCGTGCCCAAGTCTGCGCCTAAGGTCCATTTGCCATTTCCGTGGTGCCTCATGCTATGTCAGAACCCCGGTCGGCCGACCGTCGAGACAATCCGGAGCAATTCATGACCCTGAAATCCAAGACCGCCGTCGTCACGGGCTCGACTAGCGGCATTGGCCTTGCCATTGCCCGTGCCCTCGCCAAGGAAGGGGCCAACATCGTCCTCAACGGCTTCGGGCCGGGGGACGAGATCGAGAAGATCCGGTCAGGGTTCGAGAGCGAGTTCGGCGTCAAGGCAATCTATTCCTCCGCCGACATGTCCAAACCGGACGAGATCGCCCAAATGATCCGCCAGGCGGAGGAAGCCTTCGGCAGTGTCGATGTTCTCGTCAACAACGCAGGCATCCAGTTCGTCTCGCCAGTGGAGGACTTTCCGGTCGAGAAGTGGGATCAGATCATCGCGATCAATCTCTCGTCCGCCTTCCATGCAATCCGGGCCGCGGTGCCGGGCATGAAGGCCCGCAAATGGGGCCGCATCATCAACACGGCCTCGGCCCATTCGCTGGTCGCCTCGCCGTTCAAGTCGGCCTACGTGGCCGCCAAGCACGGCATCGCCGGCCTGACCAAGACGGTCGCCCTGGAACTGGCCACCCATGGCATCACGGTCAACTGCATCAGCCCCGGCTATGTCTGGACGCCGCTCGTCGAGAGGCAGATCCCCGACACCATGAAGGCGAGGGGGCTGACCAAGGAGCAGGTGATCAACGACGTGCTCCTGGAAGCGCAGCCGACGAAGCAGTTCGTGACGCCCGAGCAGGTCGCGGCCGCGGCAGTGTTCCTCTGTTCGGAGGCGGCGAGCCAGATGACCGGCGCCAACCTGTCCATGGATGGCGGCTGGACCGCCAAGTAGGATGCCGCTTGGACCGCGAGGGCCTCAGGCCCTCGCGAAGGCGTCCGTGGCCTCGATGAGATGATGTGCGATGCCCGGCTCGGTCGCCGCATGGCCCGCGTCCGGCACCATGATGAACCTGGCCTCCGGCCAAGCCCTGTGCAGGTCCCAGGCCGTCTTCGGAGGCGTCGCGACGTCGTAGCGGCCCTGGACGATCACGGCCGGAATGTCTTTGAGCTTGTGGGCGTCCCGGATGAGCTGCCCCTCCTCGAAGAAGCCCTCGTTGACGAAGTAGTGATTCTCGATGCGGGCGAAGGCGATGGCGTAGTGGTCGTCGCCGAACTGGTCGCTGTATTCCTGGTTGGGCAGCAGGGTAATGGTCTCGCCCTCCCAGAGGCTCCAGGCGCGGGCGGCCTCCTGCCGGACGGCCGGATCCTCATGGGTGAGGCGCTTGCGGTACGCCGCCATCAGGTCGCCACGCTCCTCCTCCGGAATGGGTGCCAGAAAGCGCTCCCATTTGTCCGGGAACATCCAGGATGCTCCTTCCTGATAGTACCAGAGCAGCTCGGCGCGGCGCAGGGTGAAGATGCCCCGCAGGATGATTTCGCTCACACGGTCCGGGTGGGTCTCCGCATAGGCAAGGGCAAGGGTGCTACCCCAGGAGCCGCCGAACACCATCCATTTGTCGACGCCGATCATCTCGCGCAGGCGTTCGATGTCGGCCACGAGGTGCCAGGTGGTGTTCGCCTCCAGGCTCGCATAGGGCGTCGAGCGCCCGCAGCCGCGCTGGTCGAAGAGGAGGATGCGGTACTTGTCCGGATCGAAATAGCGGCGCTGCGTCGGCGAGCATCCCGCGCCCGGGCCTCCGTGCAGGAACACGACCGGCTTGCCCTTCGGGTTGCCGCACAGTTCCCAATAGATCCTGTGCCCGTCGCCCACATCGAGCATGCCGTGATCGTAGGGTTCAATTTCGGGGTAGAGGGCGCGCATCGGGAGCTCCAGGAAGGAATGCCTTACATAGCCGGATGCCGGGCGATTGTCAGCCGCGGCTCCCATCGGCGAGCCGGCGCGGGACGCCAGGACAGCTTGCTTAAAAGCAGTAGCGCGTCGTTTGGCTGTCATATAGTTTTGCAACTGGGGAACACGGGCCGAACCCGTACCACGATGGAGGAAGATGATGTTGACCAAGCGCGCCAGCCTGAAGCTGGCTACGGCTCTTGCCGCTCTCATGGTCGCAGGAGCGGCGCAGGCCGCCGAGAAGCTGCGGCTCCTGACCTGGGCGGATTACGCTCCGGCAGATATCGTCCAGCAGTTCACGAAGGAAACCGGCATCGAGGTTGAGGTCACGCTCTCGAACAACGAGGAGATGATTTCGAAGCTCCGTGCCACGCAAGGGGCAGGCTTCGATCTGGTCCAGCCGAGCCAGGATCGCATCGCCGGCCCGCAGACGGAGTTCGGCATCTACAAGCCGCTCGACCTGTCGAAGATCAAGTCCGACCTCTTCATCGGCTCGATGCTCGAGGCCACGAAGAAGAACACCACCGTCGACGGCAAGGTCTACGGCGTCCCGCACATCTGGGGCACCGACGGCCTCGTGGTGAACACGAAGGCGGCCGCGAACGTCGCCGACTACAACGATCTCTGCGGCGATGCGGTCGCCGGCAAAGCGAGCTTCCGCGCCAAGCGCCCGACCCTGATCGCCTTCGCGTTCGCGAACGGCATGGATCCCTTCGCGGCCTACAACGATCCGAAGGCCTACACGGCCATGATGGAGAAGGTCGGCGCCAAGCTCGCCGAGTGCAAGAAGAACGTGAAGTTCTTCTGGGACGGCAAGGACCAACTCCTCAACGCCATACGGTCCGGCGAGGTCGTCGCCGCAATGGCCTGGGATACAGGCGGATGGAAGCTCAACTCCGAGAACCCGGAGATCAAGTTCATTGCGCCGAAGTCCGGCGCGCTCGGCTGGGTCGACACCTTCGCGATCCCGGCCAAGGGCCGCAACGACGACGCCGCCTTCAAGTGGATCAACTTCAACATGCGGCCAGAGATCGCCGCGAAGGTGGCCGCTTCCGCCGGCAACTTCACGGCGTCCAACGGCGCCGACAAGCTCATGCAGGGTAAGTTGAAGGATCAGTTCGCCGAGAGCTTCCCGAAGGCCGCTATCGACAACATCAAGTGGTACCCGGCCGTGCCGGCCGGCATCGAGGAGATCGAGGGCAAGGTTCTCGACCGCCTGAAGGCCGGCTCGTAACCGCTTCCACCGCCGATCATCGTCCCCCGGTCCGCCGGGGGACGACTTTTTATGTGTGCAGCGTCCATGGCATCATCCACCGATCTCGATCTCGTCCACGTCATCAAGCGCTTCGGTTCCCATGCGGCCGTCGACGACGTGAGCTTCAGCGTCGCCCCCGGCGAATTCTTCTCGATCCTCGGCCCGTCCGGATGCGGCAAGACCACGCTCATGCGTATGATCGCCGGGTTCGAGAACCCTACTTCGGGCGACATCCGCATCCGGGACAAATCGATGATCGGCGTTCCGGCGAACCGTCGCCCGGTCAACATGGTGTTCCAGAGCCTCGCGCTGTTCCCGATGATGAGCGTGGGCGAGAACGTCGCCTACGGTTTGACCTGCCGCGGCGTCTCACGCGCGGAAGCCGAGGAGAGGGCCAACCGCATGCTGGAGCGTGTCGGCCTGAAGGGCTTCGGCGACCGCCGGGTGACGGCGCTCTCCGGCGGTCAGCGTCAGCGCGTGGCAATTGCCCGCTGCCTCGTCCTGGAGCCGACGCTGGTCCTTCTCGACGAGCCTTTGGGCGCGCTCGACCTCAAGCTGCGCGAGCACATGAAGATCGAGCTCAAGCAGCTGCAGGCGACCTTCAACACCACCTTCGCGTATATCACCCACGACCAGTCCGAAGCCCTTGTCATGTCGGACCGCATCGCCGTGATGAACCAGGGCCGCTTCGAGCAGGTGGGGAGCCCGCGTGAGCTCTACCACAATCCCGCGACGCCGTTCGTGGCGAGCTTCGTCGGCGAGACGAACCGGTGGCAGGGCGAGATTGCTTCCGCTGCGAGCGGTACTGTCGCCCTGCGGCTGCCGTCGGGCGCGACGATCCTTGGCGAAGGGACCGCCTCGCAGAAAACGGCCCTCGCTTTCGTGCGGCCGGAGGCGATCGCCCTGTCCCTGGATCCCGGTGCTCTTGGGGAACTGCCGAACCGCTTCGAGGGGCGGGTTTCCGCCGTGCTGTTCGACGGCGCCAATTCGAGCCTGCTGATCCAGACCGCCGGCTTCGACGATCCCGTCCGGGCGGTGCTGCCGCAGGCAGGCCCCTTGGCCGGCATCGAGGTCGGCGCTCAGGTCCATCTCGGCTGGACCGCGAGCGCCATGAAGGTCTTCGCCGCATGACGCCCGCCCGACGCCTGACCCTCTTTCTCCTGCTGGCGCCGGCCATCCTCTGGCTGGGACTGCTCATCGTGCTGCCGCATGTGGAGATCCTCGTCCTCTCCTTCAGCGAGCGGGTCGCGCCGCGGGTCTATGCCTTCGGGGCCGGCAACTATCTCGAGTTCTTCACCGAGCCGCTCTACTGGCGCACCTTCGCCCGCACGGCGACCATGTCGATCCTGGTGACGGCGATCACGCTGCTGCTCGCCTTTCCGATCGCGCATTACATCGCCCGCGTGGCGCGGGGGCGCACGAAGGCGATGCTGCTGCTCCTGTGCCTGCTGCCGTTCTGGGTGTCCGAGCTCGTGCGCACGCTGGGCTGGATGATCCTGCTGCGGGAATCCGGCGTCGTCTCCCATCTGCTCCAGGCGACCGGACTTGCGGGCCGTCCGGTCGAGCTTCTCTACAATGACGGCGCGGTGATCCTCGGCCTCGTCTATGGCGGGCTGCTCTTCATGATCGTTCCGCTCGCCAATGCGCTGGAAAGCCTGGAGCCGGCCGTGGTCGAGGCGGGTTTCGATCTCGGCGGGAGCCGCTGGACAGTGCTTCGCCGCATCGTCATTCCTCATGCCATGCCGGGCATCGTTGCGGGGTCGATCATCGTCTTCATGCTCACCGTCGGCAATTTCGCGACGCCGGTGCTGCTCGGCGGCAAGAACGGGCTGTGGTTCACGGAGCAGATCTACGCCCAGTTCATCACCCGCTTCAACTGGCCGCAGGGAGCAGCCTTCGGCATGCTTCTCCTGCTGCTCTCCTCAGCCATCGTCTGGCTGGGCCTGCGTGTCTCGGGCCAGACCCTCGGAACGACCATGAGGCAGGCCTGACATGAACCGTCCGTCCGCCGTCTGGAAGATCTACATCGCCGCCTTCTACGTCTTCCTGTTCGCGCCGCTGCTGGTGGTGGCGATCTTCGCCTTCAACGCGAGCCCTTTCCCGTCGCCGCCCTGGCGGGGTTTCACGCTCGACTGGTTCGTGGGCGACGGGACCGGCTTCGGAAAGCCGGGCATCCTCATGGATCCGATCTGGCTCACCAGCATCGGCAACAGCCTCAAGGTGGCGCTGCCTGTGGCGCTTCTCGCCGTGCTCGTCGGGACGGTGAACGCCTGGGTGCTGGAGCGGGCGGAGTTTCGCGGCAAGACGGTGCTGGCGATGATGATGCTCTGGCCCCTCGTCATCCCGGGCGTGGTGCTCGGCATCTCGATCCTGGCCTTCTTCTCGCGCGTGGCGAACGGGCTCGAGGACTGGCTTCAGACGGACCTCGACTTCCTGCGTCCGGGCCTGCCGCTCGTGATCCTCGGCCAGCTCTCGTTCATCCTGACCATCTCGACCCTGATCATCGCGGCGCGCCTGCGTAAGTTCGACCGGGCGCTGGAGGAGGCGGCACTCGATCTCGGCGCCAGCCGCGCACGTGTCCTGCGGACGATCACGCTCCCGTTCCTGAGCCCAGCCCTCATCGGCTCCGGCCTCGTAGCGCTTCTCATGTCGTTCGAAAACTTCAACACGACCCTGATGCTGGTCGGTTCGGACGCGCCGCTGCCAATCACCATGTACGGACAGATGCGCGAAGGCGCGTCCCCGGCGATCAACGCCGTCAGCCTGTTCCTGATGCTCGCGGTCGGTGGGGTCGCGAGCCTCTTCGCCCTGACGTCGAAGGCGGAAGCCTGATTGGCCTGGGGGTTAGTACCCCCAGGTGCGCTCCAGAACGTTGATCCAATTCTCGTAGCAGAGCTTGCGCAGGGTCACCTCATCATAGCCGTGCCGACGCATGGCGTCGACGAGGCGCGGCATGCCGCGCACGTCACCGATCTCGGCAGGAATCGTAGCGCCGTCGAAGTCCGAGCCGAAGCCGACGCCATCCACGCCCACATGCTCGATCAGGTGGTCCATGTGGCGGATCATCTCCTCGAGCGGCGTGTCGTCGTTGCGCATGCCGTCCGGACGGATGAACGAGGTGGCGAAGTTCACCCCTACCATGCCGCGGCTTTCGCGGATCGCCGCAAGCTGCCTGTCCGTGAGGTTGCGCGAGTGAGGGCAGATCGCATGCGCGTTCGAGTGCGTCGCCACCAGTGGCGCGTCCGAGAGTTTCGCTACATCCCAGAAGCCCTTCTCGTTCAGGTGCGAGAGATCGATCATGATCTTGAGCCTGTTGCAGGCCTTTATCAGCTCGATGCCCCGCTCCGTCAGACCGGGACCCGTGTCGGGCGAGGACGGATAGCGGAACGGCACGCCGTGGCCGAAGATGTTGGAGCGGCTCCAGACCGGGCCGATGGAGCGCAGCCCACCCGCATGGAGCACGTCCAGCATGTGCAGGTCGGGATCGATGCCCTCGGCGCCCTCGATGTGGAGGATGGCCGCCAGCATGCCGCTGTCGATGCAATGACGGATGTCGGCAGCACTGCGGCAAATCTTCACCTCGCCTTTCGAGGCGCGCTCGATCCGCAGGAGCAAGGATGCCATGTGCAGGGTGATCTTCTGGCTCTGGCACAGCTCGAGCTGGGGCGGCAGGGGCACGTCGTATTGCGGCCGAGCCATAAGGGCGTCGACGTCGATGCCTCCCGTATTGTCCGACGGAACGTAGACGGCGAAGAAGCCGCCGACGAAGCCGCCCTCCTTCATTCGCGGCCAGTCGAGATGGCCGATGTTGTCACCCGCGAGGAAGGCGCGCTCCGGTTCGGCCTTGCCGCGCATCAGGCGAAGGAGAACGTCGTTGTGGCCGTCGAAGACAGGCATCAGGGAAGTGCGGGGCATGGTTTATGTGACCGGGTTGGGGCGGATTGAAGAATTCATACGGCAATGCGCGCTGCTTCGGGAGCGGTGCGGGAGTAGCCTTGGCTCGCCTGGATCAGCGACTGGGTGTACTCGTTGGAAGCTTGGCCGGATCTCAAGGCCGCCGCATTCGTCTCCTCGACGGCCTCGCCGTGACGCATCACGAGCAGCCGCTCGCACAGGTGTGCCACCACGGCAAGGTCGTGGCTCACCAGGATATAGGTCAAGCCCATCCTGGTTCTGAGCTCGTCGAGCAGGTTGAGGATCTCGGCCTGAACAGAGGCATCGAGGGCCGAGGTCGGCTCGTCCAGCAGCAGGACCTTGGGACGCAGGATGAGCGCCCGGGCGATGGCGATACGCTGGCGCTGGCCGCCGGAGAGCTGGTGCGGATAGCGGAAGCGGAATGAGGGGCCGAGGCCCACCTCCTTCAGTGCCTGGAGGATGCGCGTTTCCGCGTCCTTCTCTCCGTGGATTGCGAGAGGTTCGGAGAGGATCCGGTCTACGGTGTGTCGCGGATGGAGCGAGGCATAGGGGTCTTGGAAGACCATCTGAACCGTGCGGTAGAAAGCCTTCCCGCGCGGTGTCGTGACCTCCTTCCTGTCGACCGACACACGCCCGCCGGAGATCGGTGCCAGACCGCAGATGGCACGCAGGACTGTGGACTTGCCGGATCCGGACTCACCGACGAGGCCGTAGGATTCCCCGGATCCTACATGGAAGCTCACGTTCTTGACCGCATCGACCCTGAGGCGGCCCGTCCCGAAGACGACTTGGAGGTTCTGGATATCGAGCATGGGATCTGTCACTGCGCCCAGGCCGGGTCGCGGTTCAGGGTGGGAAGCGGGCGAACGTCATCCGCCAGCCGCGGCAGGCAGTTCATGAGCCCTTGTGTGTATGGGTGCTTCGCCTCCCGCAGGTGCTTGGCTTCCACTTCCTCGACCACGCGGCCCGCATACATCACGAGCACCCGGTCGCAGAACGAAGAGACCAGCTTCAGGTCATGGGAGATGAAGATCAGCCCCATGCCGCGCTCGGAGACGAGCTCGTCCAGGATGCGCAGGATCTCCATGGAGACCGTCACGTCGAGAGCCGAGGTCGGCTCGTCGGCGATGAGAAGGTCCGGCTCGGTCACCAGCATCATGGCGATCATCGCGCGCTGCCCCATGCCGCCCGAGACCTCGTGCGGATAGAGCGCGAAGACGCGGCCTGGATCGCGCATCTTCACGGCCTCCAGCATTGCGAGCGCCCGGTCGCGTGCCTCGCCGCGTCCGGCTTTGGCATGGGCCCGATAGGCCTCGATGATCTGCTCGCCGATGGTCATGACCGGGTTCAGCGAATATTTCGGGTCCTGCATCACCATGCTGATGCGTCCGCCGCGCAATTCGCGCAGGGTGCGCTTCGAAGCGGTCAGGAGGTCGGTGCCGTCGAAGGTCAGGCGCTTGGCCGTGACCTCGCCGGGCGGAGGCGTGAGACCCAGGATGGCGCGCCCGGTCTGCGACTTGCCGGAGCCGGATTCGCCCACGATGCCGAGGCGCTCCCGGCCGAGGTGGAACGACACGCCCCGCACGGCCTCGACGGTGCCGGTGCGCAGGTGGAAGCGCACACGCAGGTCTTCGACTTCGAGAAGCGGCTTCGTCATTTCGCAGCCTTCGGATCGAGAACGTCGCGCAGCCCGTCGCCCAGCAGGTTGAAGCCGAGGCTCACCACGAAGATGGCCAGCCCCGGCATGGCGGCGACCCACCATTGATCGATGAGATAGTTGCGGCCCGTCGCCACCATGGCGCCCCACTCGGGCATGGGAGGCTGGGCTCCGAGGCCGAGGAAGCCAAGGCCGGCGGCGGTCAGGATGATGCCGGCCATGTCGAGTGTGACGCGCACGATGAGCGAGGAGATGCACAGGGGCACCACGTGGCCCATGATGATCCGCGGCGTGGAGGCACCCTGGAGCTTCACGGCGGCGATGAAGTCGCTGTTGCGGATCGTGAGCGTCTCGGCGCGCGCGATGCGTGCGTACGGCGGCCATGACGTGATCGCGATGGCGATGATGGCGTTTTCGATGCCCGGGCCCAACGCCGCCACGAAGGCAAGTGCGAGGATCAGACGCGGAAAGGCCAGGAAGATGTCCGTGATCCGCATCAGCACGGTGTCGACCCAGCCGCCGACATACCCCGAGACCGTACCGACCAGCAGGCCGATGGGAGTGGCGATGAGCGCCACCAACACGATGACCCACAGGGTGATGCGGGAGCCGTAGACCACGCGCGAAAAGATGTCGCGCGCCTGATCGTCCGTGCCGAACCAGTAGGTCTCGCTCGGAGGCAGCAGGCGCTGCGTCCGCAGGTCGCCGCCGGCGACCGGCGAGTAGGGGGCGATCAGATCGGCGAAGACCGCGACCAGGATCAGCAGCACGACGATGCCGAGTCCCACTACTGCGAGCGGGTTCCTGGTGAAGGCGCGCCAGCCGAGATAGAAGCGGCCGAGCCGCGCCTGCCAGCGGGAATTAGGCTCCGGCGAGAGCAGCCATGCCCGCAGGCCGGAGGGTTGGGGGAGGGGAGGTGCGCCGGCCATCAGCGTGTCCTCGGATCGAGCAGGCGGTAGAGCAGGTCGGACACGAGGTTGAGCAGCACGAAAGCGGTGCCGATCACCAGCGTGCCGCCGAGCACGGCGTTCATGTCCGCGTTCTGCAGCGAGTTGGTGATGTACTGGCCGAGGCCCGGCCACGCGAAGACCGTCTCGGTCAGCACGGAGCCTTCGAGCAGGTTCGCGTAGGACAGGGCGATCACCGTCACCAGCGGAACGGCCGCGTTGCGCAGAGCGTGGCGCCAGATCACGCGCATCTCCGACAGGCCCTTCACACGAGCCGCGATCACGTATTCCTGCGCCAGCTCGTTCAGCATGAAGGAGCGCGTCATGCGGCTGATATAGGCGAGCGAGAAATAGCCGAGCAGGCAGGCGGGCAGGATGATGTGCGAGACCGCGTCCCAGAACGCGTCCCACTGGCCCTGCATGGCCGTGTCGAGCAGGACGATGCCCGTGACTGGGGTGTAGAGATAGGAATAGGTCACGTCGATGCGTCCCGGTCCGGCGACCCAGCCAAGCTTCGCGTAGAACAGCAGGAGGCCCATCAGGCCGAGCCAGAAGATCGGCACGGAATAGCCGACGAGGCCGACGAGACGGACGAATTGGTCAAGAAGGCTGCCGCGCTTCACGGCGGCGAGCACGCCGAGCGGGATGCCGATCAAGGTTCCGATGAGGGTGCCGAGGGTTGCAAGTTCGAGCGTTGCGGGAAACACGTTGGCGATGTCGGTCATCACCGGGTTCGTGGTGAGGACCGAATTGCCGAAGTCGCCGGTTACGGCCTTCTTCACGTAGATGACGAACTGCTCGATCAGCGGGCGGTCGAGGCCGAGTTCGGTGCGCACGCGCTCGTAGACCTGGGGCGGCGCGCGATCGCCCACGACGGCGATCACCGGATCGATCGGCACGACCCGGCCGATGAAGAAGGTCACGGCGGCCAGCCCCAGAAGGGTCGTCATCAACACGATGACGAACTGCGCCGCACTCTTAAGGAAGGAGCGGAGGGCACCAGCGTGCCCTCCGCCCCGGTTCATGACTGCAGAAACCATTGAACCGTCAGTTCTTCTTCGCCTTGGATACGTCGTTGTCGCTGAAGGACGGGCCGAGAACGAAGTCCTTCACGTTCTTACGGACGGCCGCGACTTCCGTCTGCTGCAGGAAGATCACGAACGGGCCGTCGTCGAGGACCGCCTTCTGGAGCTCCTTGTACATCTGCGCGCGCTTCTCGGCGTCACGCTCCATGACGGCGGCGCGGGTCTTCGCGGTCAGCGGGCCAGGATCCCACGCGTTACGCCATGCCAGGGGCTTGGCCTTCGCGTTGTCCGAGTTGTCGTCGTTCGCCGCGAAGGTGTCGGCGTTGGAGTTCGGGTCCTGATAGTCCGAACCCCAGTTGCCGATGTAGATGTCGTGCTGGCGAGCGCGATACTTGGTCAGGGCCTGCTTCGAGTCCATCGGCAGGATCTCGAGCTTGATGCCGGCCTGCGCGAAGGTCGACTGCATGGCCTGGGCGATGCCGGTGATCTCGGAAGTGGAGCGGGTGTCCATCGTCACCGTGAAGCCGTCCTTCAGTCCGGCCTGAGCGAGGAGCTCCTTCGCCTTAGCGACGTCGAGCTTGTAGGGATTATCGGTCTCGGCGCCGAGGAAGCCCTTGGGCAGGAAGTTCTGGTGAACGTCGCCCTTGTACTTCATGATCGTGTCGGCGATGGCCGAGTAGTCGACGAGGTACTTCAGCGCCTTGCGGACCTCAGGTTTCGCCAGGTTCGGGTTCTTCTGGTTCAGGCCGAGATAGTAGACCGTTCCCTTTGGAGCGCTCTGAATCTGAATGTCCGGATTCTTGGAAACCGCGGCGATCTCCTCCGGGTTCAGGTTGCGGGCCACGTCGACGTCGCCCTTCTCGAGCAGCAGGCGCTGGCTCGCGGTCTCCTTGATGTGGCGGAAGATCACGCGGGCGAGGGGGGTCGGCTTCTCGTAGTGGGGGTTGCGCTCAAGAACGAGGACCTCGTTGGCCTTCCAGTCGCGCATGATGTATGGACCGGAGCCGGCATAGCGGGTCTTCAGCCAGTTATAGCCCCAGTCGCCGTCCTTCTCGTTCTGGACGAGCACCTTCTTCTCGACGATGGAGGCGACCGAGTTGCCGAGGCAGTAGAGCACGAGGGTCGGGGCGTAGGCCTTGTCGACCTCGATGGTGAGCTCCAGGGGGCCCGTCTGCTTGATCTTGTCCTTCACGTTGTCCTTCGTCAGGCCGAATTGGCCCAGGATGAAGGCCGGCGACTTGTCGAGCGACACGGCGCGATGGAGGGAGTATACCACGTCTTCCGCAGTGATCGGATTGCCGGAGGCGAACTTCTTGTTCGGCTTGAGCTTGAATGTATAGGTCTTGCCGTCCGGAGAGATGGTCCAGGACTCGGCGACCTGCCCGTAAATCTTGGACACATCGTTGAGATCGTAGGCGACTAGGCGCTCGTAAGTGTTGCCCATGATCTCGGAGGCGCTGAACTCGAACACCTCGGCCGGATCGAGCGAGATGATATCGTCGCTCTGCCAGGCCTGGACCAGGGTGTCCGGCGGAGTCGCCGCCTGAACGGCGGAGAAAGAAGTTGCCATGGCGGCGACCATGGCGGCTGATAGGAGGAATTTCGGAATTCGCTTCATTGGCCAGTTCCCTTGCGGCGCTAGGGTGCGCCTGTTGTGCGGCGCTAACAATGCAAATCAAACAGGCTCTGTCGAGTCTATCAACTGGTTTTAAACTGGCAAACATTGCGCAGGTTGATTAATCCCCGGGCAGGGCGGAGGCCGCTTGGCGTCCGCGAGGAGCTGTGGCAAAGCTCCTGAGCCTCGAATCTGGATGAAACAAAGTGTCTGACGAAGCCAAGAAGCCCGGTGCCAACACCATGTGGGGAGGCCGCTTCTCCTCATCGCCAAGCGCGCTCATGGAGGCGATCAACGCGTCTATCGGCTTCGACCGGCGTCTGGCCTCCCAGGACATCCAGGGCTCGATCGCGCACAGCGCCATGCTGGCGCAACAGGACATCATCTCGGAGAGCGACCGGGACGCCATTCACGCGGGCCTGCAGCGCGTTCTCGGCGAGATCGAGTCCGGCGGCTTCAGCTTCTCCACGGCCCTGGAGGACATCCACATGAACGTGGAGAGCCGCCTGCGCGAGATCGTCGGCGATCCGGCGGCGCGCCTCCACACCGCCCGCAGCCGCAACGACCAGGTGGCCGTCGACATGCGCCTCTGGGTGCGGGATGCCCACGACCGGACGGACGAGCAGCTCTCAAGCCTCCTCAAGGCGCTTCTCGACAAGGCCGAGCCCCATGCGGCCACCGTGATGCCGGGTTTCACCCACCTGCAGAGCGCCCAGCCCGTCACCTTCGGCCATCACCTCATGGCCTATGTGGAGATGTTCGCCCGCGACCGGGGCCGCTTCCGCGACTCCCGGAAGCGCCTGAATGAGAGCCCCCTCGGTGCCGGAGCGCTTGCCGGAACGTCCTTCCCCATCGACCGGCACATGACTGCCAGGGCCCTGGGCTTCGACGGCCCGACCCGCAACTCGCTCGATTCCGTGTCCGACCGGGACAGCATCCTCGAGTTCCTGTCCGCGGCCTCGATCTGCGCCATGCACCTGTCGCGGCTGGCCGAGGAGATCATCGTCTGGATGTCGGCCCCGTTCGGCTTCGTGCGGCTGCCCGACCGCTGGACTACCGGCTCAAGCATGATGCCGCAGAAGCGCAATCCCGATGCGGCCGAGCTGGTGCGCGGCAAGACGGGCCGCGTGATCGGCTCCCTGGTGGCTGTCCTGACCATGATGAAGGGTCTGCCGCTCGCCTATTCCAAGGACATGCAAGAGGACAAGGAGCAGCTCTTCGACGCGGCCGATACCCTCGAGATCGTGCTGGCCGCCATGACAGGCATGATCCAGGACCTGGAGCCGGTGCCGGAGCGCATGGCTGCCGTGGCGGGAGCTGGCTTCTCCACCGCCACGGATCTCGCGGACTGGCTCGTGCGGAGCCTCAACATTCCTTTCCGGGATGCCCACCACATCACCGGGCGCATCGTGTCCGAGGCCGAGCGGCGCGGGTGCGGCCTCGAGGACCTGCCGCTGGAGGCCATGCAGGCGGTCGAGCCGCGGATCCACCAGGGCATCTACGACGTGCTCGGGGTCGAGAACTCCGTCCGGTCGCGCACCAGCTTCGGCGGGACCGCGCCCGTGCGGGTGGCGGAGCAGATCGCCTGGTGGCGGGAGCGGGTCTAAGGACCGCCGCACGCCTGAAAACCCGATCTTAGCCATAACCGGACCGCCCGATGGGCCGTCCGGACGCGGGTCTTGATCGCCTGCAGGGCAGTCTCCATATTGCTGGCAGCGACCCTGCCGTGGTCGCCCGAGTGCCGCGAGAAACGGGCTCGGAACAAACCGAAGTGCCTCTAACCTTGGGCTTCGAATATGTCGCGTCAGTCGCCCTTCGGGCATCCGTTTCTGTTAGGCTTCGACGAGATCGAGCAGGCGCTCGACCGCGTCGCGAAGGCAGCGGGGGATGGATACCCTCCTTACAACATCGAACGTCTGGCTCGAACCGAGAGCTCCCCTGAGCGCCTCCGGATCACCCTCGCGGTCGCGGGCTTCACGCGCGATCAGCTGGAGGTGACCCTGGAGGAGAACCAGCTCGTCATCAGGGGGCGGCAAACTGACGACAAGGCAAGGCACTTCCTGCATCGAGGCATCGCGGCCCGGCAGTTCCAGCGTGCCTTCCTCCTCGTCGACGGTATGGAGGTTCTCGGCGCGGACCTGTCCAACGGCTTGCTGTCCATCGATCTGGCCCGACCCGAGCCGGAGCGGATCATCCGCAAGATCGACATCGTCACCCAAGACAAGGCGTGACGGCCTTCTCAAAGGAGAGGACCATGAATCACAACACCAAGATCCACCCCGCCATCCCGTTGAACCCGGCGGAACTCGCCACCTTGGGCGAAGGCCAGATGGCTTACGTGAAGCCGCTGCGGTCGGACGACGTGGCCAGGCTCTTCCCCCAAGCGCCGAAGATCCAGCCCGGATTGCAGCTCTTCGCGCTCCTGTCCGCCAGCGGCGAGCCCATCGTGCTGACGGATACCCGCGATGCGGCCGTGGCCAATGCCTGGGCGCACGATCTCGAGACGGTGAGCCTCCACTGAGGCTCGCCTTCTCTCCCTCTACGCAACTGCCTCGATTGCGCCGATCAGCCGCTCAAGATCCTCCGGCCGTGACAGGCGGTGGTCTCCATCCTTCACGAGGGTGAGGGAGACGCTGTCCCCCGGGAGGTGCTCCACCAACTTCAGGGCGTGCTGCCATGGCACGTCGGGATCCTCCATCCCCTGCAGGATGTGAACCGGGCAGCCTGTCTGGATCGGGCTGCCGAAGAGCAGGTGGTTCCGGCCGTCCTCGATCAACCCCCTTGTGATCGGATAAGGATCCTCGGGCGAATAGGCGGATGGGCGGTAATAGACGCCTTTCTCCTCGACGGCCCGCCTGATGTCCTCGGGGAAGCGGTCCCACATCAGGCGCTCGGTGAAGTCGACCGCCGGCGCGATCAGCACCATGCCGGCGGGAGCGAGGTCGGGTTGGGACGCCAGAAGGCGCCGCGCCGCCAGGAGTGCGATCCAACCGCCCATGGAGGAGCCGACGAGAATGGGGCGCTCCTTCAGGAATCGCTCCAGCACCGCAAGGGTCTCCTCCAACCAGCGGGAGATCGTGCCCTCCTCGAAGGCCCCCTCGGATTCCCCGTGCCCGCTGTAGTCGAAGCGCAGATAGGCGCGTCCCCTCCGGGCGGCCCACTCGTCGAGGAACGTCGCCTTGGTGGACCGCATGTCCGACTTGAAGCCGCCGAGCCACACGACGGGAGGGCCCTTGCCGTCCCGGGCGAGCACAGCAATCTGACGCGCGTCGGCCCCCTGGCCGACGTTATGACTTTGCGGCATGGTTAACCCATCCTCAACTGCTTTAACGCAACGCTTTGTGCATGATTCTTGGAAAAAGGCTTTTACCCCTGTGAGCTTTTCAGCGCGACCCGGCGGAGGGATGGCGTTTCCGACCTCCCAGTACCATCCGCTGGCAGGGCGGACGATCCTCCAGATCATTCCCGAACTCGAGGCCGGCGGCGCGGAGCGCACCACGGTCGACGTGGCCGAGGGGCTGGCCCATGTGGGCGCACGCGCCCTCGTGGCGACGGAGGGCGGGCGACTCGTCGGCGAACTCCAGGCCAAGGGCGGCGTCTGGGTCCCGTTCCGGGCCGCGACCAAGAACCCGTTCTCCATGCTCCTCAACGTGCGGCGGCTTGCCCGGATCTGCTACAACGAGCGGGTGGCGCTCATCCATGCCCGCTCCCGCGCGCCCGCCTGGGTCGGCCTGGGAGCGGCGCGCTCGCTCAACCTGCCGTTCGTGACGACCTATCACGGCAGCTATTCGGGCCGCTCCTCCGTGAAGGTCCTGTACAATTCCGTCATGGCCAGGGGCGACGCGATCATCGCCAACTCGCACTATACCGCCGACCTGATCCGCTCGGTCTATCCACAGGCCGAGGATCGGATTCGGGTCATCCATCGCGGAACCGACTTCTCCACGTTCTCGCCCATCGCGGTCTCGCCCGAGCGGGTCGAGAACCTGAGGCGGACCTGGAACGTGGCCCCCCATGAGCGGGTCGTGCTGCTCGCCGCCCGGCTCACGGGCTGGAAAGGCCAGAAGGTGCTGATCGAGGCGGCGGCCAGGCTGCGCGATGCGGGCGTGACCGACGTGGCCTACATCCTGGCTGGCGACCCGCAGGGACGGGATTCCTACGTGAAGGAGCTCGATAGCCTGGTCGAGACGCGCCGGCTCACCGGCATCGTTCGCCGGGTCGGCCATTGCACGGACATGCCGGCGGCGTTCCTGGCGGCATCGGTGGTGACCGTACCCTCGACCGAGCCTGAAGCCTTCGGCCGCTCGGCCGTGGAGGCCCAGGCCATGGGAACCCCCGTGGTGGTGTCGGATCTCGGTGCGGTTCCCGAGACCGTTCTGTCCCCGCCGGCCGTTCAGCCCCACGAGCGGACCGGGTGGCGCATCCCGCCCGGTGACCCGGACGCCCTGGCCGAAGCCGTCGGCGCCGCCCTGGCACTCGGCGCCAGCGCCAGGATCGCCCTCGGGGCACGGGCCAGGGCCCATGTGGAGCAGCACTTTTCGCTGGAACGCATGGTCGCCAGCACCCTTGATGTGTATTCAGACCTGCTGGAAGGCCGTTTCACGCGCAGAACGAGTTGACTTCGGGCGCGTTTGCGCGAAATGTCAGGTTATCCGTGGCAAAATGTCGAGCATGCATCAGCAGACCCTCTTGGGGCCGCCATCCTCGACTGAGCCCTTAACAGGAGATACGAGCCATTCGCAGACCTATGAGACCAATGCCGGTGCCGCAGAAGGACGGACCGCGCGCCAACCGAGACATTCGCGGCGTTCGCGAAGTGCAGTTGATCGATGAGACTGGCCAGAATAAGGGCGTGATGCCCTTCTTCGACGCGTTGCGCCTGGCCGAGGATGCAGGGCTCGATCTGGTGGAGATCGCCCCGAACTCGTCGCCCCCCGTCTGCAAGATCCTCGACTACGGCAAGTATCGCTTCCTGGAGCAGAAGAAGGCGGCCGAGGCGCGCAAGAAGCAGAAGACCGTCGAGGTCAAGGAGGTCAAGCTGCGTCCGGGCATCGACGACCACGATTACGACGTCAAGATGCGGGCCATGAAGGGCTTCTTCGAGGAAGGCAACAAGGTCAAGATCACCCTGCGCTTCCGGGGCCGCGAGATGGCGCACCAGGATCTCGGCCTCAAGGTCCTTGACCGGGTCAAGGCCGACGTGGGCGATCTCGCCAAGGTCGAGCAGGAGCCCAACTTCGAGGGCCGCCAGGTCGTCATGGTGCTGGCGCCGCGGTAAGGGCTTCCGCCAGAACCGGAACTCGTGGCCGTCGGGCGACCGGCGGCCATTGCTTTTTGGGCGGTCTTCTGCCATAAGCCGCCCTTCATCGAACCGCCCGGCTGATCAAGGGCTGCCGTGGCGGTTTGTTTTGCTCGTTGCAGCAATGAAAAGGCCAGGGGCGGCTCGCCGCCTTCGGGCCTGACCAAAGGAGAGCCAAATGCCCAAGCTGAAAACGAAATCGGGCGCGAAGAAGCGCTTCAAGATCACTGGCACCGGCAAGGTCGTCTACGCCCAGTCCGGCAAGCGCCACGGGATGATCAAGCGGACCAACAAGCAGATCCGCAACCTGCGCGGCACCACGACCCTGTTCGAGGGCGACGCGTACAACGTGAAGAAGTACTACCTGCCGAACGGCTAAGGCGGTCTCTCACATCCTGCGATTTTGAAGGAGTTTTTAAATGGCCCGCGTCAAACGGGGCGTTACCGCCCATGCCAAGCACAAGAAGGTTCTGAAGGCCGCCAAGGGTTTCTACGGCCGCCGCAAGAACACGATCCGCATCGCCAAGCAGGCGGTCGAGAAGAGCATGCAGTATGCTTATCGCGACCGTAAGAACAAGAAGCGCACATTCCGCGCTCTCTGGATCCAGCGCCTCAACGCGGCGGTCCGCGAGCACGGCCTGACCTATTCCCGATTTATCGACGGTCTCGGCAAGGCCGGGGTCGAGGTCGATCGCAAGGTTCTGTCCGAGATGGCCATCCACGAGCCGGCGGCCTTCGCCGCCTATGTGGAGCGTGCCAAGGCCTCCCTGCCTCAGCAGGCGGCCTGAGGACAACCTGGCTCCGGCGCGGCGGGATAAGCCTGTCGCGCCGCCCTTTCCCGCCACCGAGACCATCCGCACCGACGGCTTGGCTGCTGTCGATTGACCTTTTGCGGCTCGGAAGGCTTGACGGTTCCCGCGCCGCGCATCACTCAAGCGCTTGCATCTGGCAAGGGACCGATGACCGATCTCAATCAACTCGAACGTGACCTGCTGACCCAGGTCGAAACCGCCGGCGACGAGGCGGCTCTCGAAGCCGTGCGCGTGTCCGCGCTCGGCAAGAAGGGCTCCGTTTCCGAACTGCTCAAGACCCTCGGGGCCATGACGCCCGAGGAGCGCAAGGAGCGTGGGCCCGTCATCAACGGCCTGCGCGACAAGGTGCAGGGCGCCATCGCGGCCAAGAAGGAGACCCTGGCCGAGGCAGCCCTCGAAGCCCGGCTCGCGGCCGAGCGCATCGACGTGACTCTGCCCGTGCCGGAGGCGCCCGAGATCCGCGGGCGCATCCACCCGATCACCCAGGTGATCGACGAACTCACGGCGATCTTCGCCGATATGGGCTTCGCCGTGGCCGAGGGGCCGGACGTCGAGACGGACTACCTCAACTTCACCGCCCTAAACTTCCCCGAAGGCCATCCGGCCCGGGAGATGCACGACACCTTCTTCCTGGCGCCCGACGAGAAGGGCGAGCGCAAGCTCCTGCGCACGCACACCTCGCCGGTGCAGGTCCGCACCATGATGTCCCAGAAGCCGCCGATCCGCGTGATCTGCCCAGGCCGGACCTATCGCCACGACTCGGACCAGACCCACACCCCGATGTTCCACCAGGTCGAGGGCCTCGTCATCGACCGCCAAGCGAACATCGCGCACCTGAAGTGGATTCTGGAGGAGTTCTGCAAGGCCTTCTTCGAGGTGGATCAGGTGAAGATGCGGTTCCGCCCGTCCTTCTTCCCGTTCACGGAGCCTTCGGCGGAGGTCGACATCCAGTGCTCGCGCAAAGGCGGGGAGATCCGCTTCGGCGAGGGCGAGGACTGGCTCGAGATCCTCGGCTGCGGCATGGTCCACCCGAACGTGCTCCGCAATTGCGGCCTCGATCCGGACGAGTACCAGGGCTTCGCCTGGGGCATGGGGATCGACCGCATCGCCATGCTCAAATACGGCATGCCCGATCTGCGTCCCTTCTTCGAGGCGGACGTGCGCTGGCTGAACCACTACGGCTTCCGCCCGCTCGACATCCCGTCCCTCGTCGGTGGCCTGACGGCGTAAAGGAGAGCAACGATGAAATTCACCCTCTCCTGGCTCAAGGATCACCTCGACACCTCGGCTCCCCTCGACGAGATCGTCGAGACGCTCACGCGGATTGGCCTCGAGGTCGAGGGTGTGGAGGACAAGGCCAAGACGCTCGCGCCCTACAAGGTGGCCTATGTGGTCTCGGCCGAGCAGCACCCGAACGCCGACCGATTGCGCGTCTGCGTGGTCGATACGGGCGAGGGCGCCCCGATCCAGGTGGTCTGTGGCGCCCCGAACGCCCGCACCGGCATGAAGAGCGTCTTCGCGCCGCCCGGGACCTACATCCCGGGCAAGAACATCACGTTGGGCATCGGCACGATCCGTGGCGTCGAGAGCCGCGGCATGCTGTGCTCGGCGGCGGAGCTCGAGATCTCGGACGACCACGACGGCATCATCGATCTGCCGGCGGATGCGCCCGTCGGCATGCCTTACGCGGCCTATGCGGGCCTCGACGATCCGGTGATCGAGATCAACCTCACGCCGAACCGGCCGGACTGTACCTCCGTCTACGGGATCGCCCGGGACCTCGCGGCGGCGGGCCTCGGCACCCTCAAGGACGGTGCTGTCCCGCCCGTCGCCGGCAAGGGCGCCTGCCCGGTCTCCGTGACGCTCGATTTCGCGCCCGGCGACGAGAAGCTGTGCCCGGCCTTCGCGCTCCGGCTCGTGCGGGGGGTGAAGAACGGCCCATCGCCCGAGTGGATGCAGCGCCGGCTCCTGTCCATCGGTCTGCGGCCCATCAATGCGCTCGTCGACATCACCAACTACGTGACCTTCGACCGGGGGCGTCCGCTCCACGTGTTCGACGCCAGGAAGGTGAAGGGCAATCTCACGGTTCGGCGGGCGAAGGACGGCGAGGAGGTGCTGGCCCTCGACGGGCGCACCTACAAGCTCGATTCCGGCAACGTGGTCATCGCCGACGAGAACGGGGTCGAGTCCATCGCCGGCATCATGGGCGGCGAGCATTCGGGCTGCGACGAGACTACCACGGACGTGTTGATCGAATCGGCCCTCTGGGACCCGCTCAACATCGCGCAGAGCGGCCGTCGCTTGGGCATCGTCACCGATGCGCGCTACCGGTTCGAGCGCGGCGTCGACCCCGCCTTCACGGTGCCCGGCCTCGATCTCGCGACCAAGCTCGTCATCGACCTCTGCGGCGGCGAGGCGAGCGCGGCGACCGTGGCCGGCAAGGTTCCGGATGCGAGCCGGGTCATCGAGTTCCCCTGGAGCGAGGTTCCGCGCCTCTCGGGTCTCGACGTCCAGCCTGCGGAATCGGAGCAGATCCTGGAGAAGCTGGGCTTCGCGGTTTCCGGCTCCGGCGAGCGCGTGAGCGTGACGCCGCCTTCCTGGCGTCCGGACATCGAGGGCAAGGCGGATCTCGTCGAGGAGGTCATCCGCATTGCCGGCGTCGACCGGATCGAGCCCAGACCCCTTCC
The DNA here is from genome assembly GCA_035645535.1 of Microvirga sp. Lineage (GTDB taxonomy): Bacteria > Pseudomonadota > Alphaproteobacteria > Rhizobiales > Beijerinckiaceae > Microvirga. The sequence goes on from DASQMJ010000069.1 coordinate 28,787, forward strand.
GCGGATCGACGATACGGTCGTCAAGCCGATCCTGACCCTGATCCAGAAGCGGACGCGGCTCGCCAAGCGCGCCCTCGCGGTCCGCGGGCTGGTGGAGGCCGTGACCTGGTCCTTCATCGCCAGGCACGAGGCGGAGCTGTTCGGTGGCGGCCAAGCAAGTCTTGCGCTCGCCAATCCGATCGCGTCCGACCTCTCCGACATGCGTCCGAGCCTTCTGCCGGGCCTCCTCAAGGCCGCTCAGCGCAATGCCGACCGCGGCTTCGGCGACGTGGCCCTGTTCGAGGTCGGCCAGACCTTCGCGTCGGATGAGCCGGAAGGCCAGAGCATCAAGGCGGCGGCGGTGCGCCGCGGCATGGCGCGGGCCGAGAGTGTCGGTCGCCACTGGGACGGCGGCGGCGAGACGGTCGATGCCTTCGACGCCAAGGCGGACGCCATGGCGCTTTTGGGCGCGCTCGGCATCCCGGCCGGCGGCCTGCAGGTCGTTGCGGGCGGTCCCGCATGGTTCCATCCGGGCCGCTCGGCCACCCTGCAGTTCGGACCGAAAAATGTGGTCGGCGCCTTCGGCGAGATCCACCCGAAGGTCCTGAAGGTCCTCGATCTCAAGGGGCCGCTCGTGGCCTTCGAGATCAACCTCGATGCGCTCCCGCCGCCGAAGGCGAAGCCCACCAAGATGAAGCCGAAGCTGGCGCTCTCCGAGTTCCAGCCTGTCACCCGCGACTTCGCCTTCGTGGTCGGACGCCAGGTGCAGGCGGGCGACATCGTCAAGGCCGCACAGGCGGCGGAGCGTCAGCTGATCACGGGCGTCGACGTGTTCGACGTCTATGAGGGCGCCGGCATCGATCCGGACAAGAAGTCCGTCGCCATCGCGGTCACCCTCCAGCCGACGGAGAAGACGCTGACCGACGCCGAAATCGAGGCCGTCTCGACCAAGATCGTCGGCGAGGTGTCGAAGAAGACCGGCGCGGTGCTGCGGGGGTAAAAAGCTACCCTCCTCCCTCTGCGGGGGCGTCGCGAACGAAGAGAGCCGGGAGAGGGGGCCGAGCGATCCGGCCCCGCTCCCGACCTTCGCTGACGTGAGGGTCGCCCTCTCCCGCTAAAGGGGAGAGGGCTTTTCTCGGGTGCCGCTCAACGGATTGCCCTCGTCCCATTGGTAGCGCACCATGTCGAAGCGCATCGAGCGGGCATCGACCATCAGGAGCCGCCCGACGAGGCTCTCACCGAAGCCGACCACCTCCCGGATCACCTCCATGGCCATGAGACTTCCCATAACACCGGCGAGCGCCCCCAGGACGCCGGCCTCGGCGCAGGTAGGGACCGTTCCCGGCGGGGGCGGGGCGGGGAAGAGGCAGCGATAGGTCGGGTTCGGCCGCCCGTCCGGTCCGGTCTCGTGCGCCCGGATCGTCGTGAGGGAGCCGTCGAACTGTCCGAGGGCGGCGGTCACCAGGGGCTTTTTCTCGAAGAAGCAGGCATCCGAGACCGCAAAGCGGGTCTCGAAATTGTCGGAGCCGTCCGCCACGAGGTCATAAGGTCTGATAAGGTCCCGTGCATTCTCCTTCGTCAGCCGAAGGACATGGGCCTCGACCGTCACATGCGGGTTGATCCGCCGCACGGCCTGCGCCGCGCTCTCCACCTTGGGACGCCCGAGCTCCGCGACACCGTGGATCACCTGCCGCTGGAGGTTCGACAGGGAGACTTCGTCGTCATCGACGATGCCGATGGTGCCGATCCCCGCCGCCGCGAGATACTGGATCAGCGGCGCGCCCAAGCCGCCGGCGCCGATCACGAGTACGCGAGCCGCCTTGAGCTTCAGCTGCCCTGGGCCTCCGATGTCGCGCAGGACCAGATGGCGGGCATAGCGGTCGATCTCGTCGGGGGTCAGGCTCATGGTTCGACCTTATCGACATGTGCGGCGCTATCAACCATTCTGGGAGGAAATGGCGTGGGCGGCTTGACAGGGTGCTTGGCGGCGTGGCCCTTCCCATGCCATCGTCAGGGCGCAACCGGGTAACAAACCCGGCGTCAAACAGGGAACTTTGCCGATGACAGTCACCAAACTCGGCCTTGCACTCGCGGGCCTCGCCTTTTCCGCTACGGCAGCTTTCGCGCAGCAGCCGGCTTTCAAGCCCGCCGTGGTCTATGACCTCGGCGGCAAGTTCGACAAGTCGTTCAACGAAGGCGTCCATATGGGCGCGGAGAAGTACAAGAAGGATACGGGCACCGAGTACCGGGATTTCGAGCCGCAGAACGACGCCCAGCGCGAGCAGGCGCTCCGCCGCTTCGCCCGCGACGGCTTCTCGCCCATCGTGGCGGTGGGTTTCAGCCAGGAATCGGCGCTGAAGAAGGTGGCCGAGGAGTTCCCGAAGACGCAGTTCGCCATCATCGACGCGGTCGTGGAGAAGCCGAACGTGCAGTCCATCGTGTTCAAGGAGCATGAGGGCTCGTTCCTCGTCGGTCTTCTGGCCGCTCAGGCCTCCAAGACCGGCAAGGTCGGTTTCGTCGGCGGCATGGACATCCCGCTCATCCGCAAGTTCGCCTGCGGCTATGTCCAGGGTGTGAAACACGTCAAGAAGGACGCCGAGGTGTTTCAGAACATGACCGGCACCACGGGCGCGGCCTGGAACGATCCCGTGAAGGGCGGCGAGCTTGCCAAGAGCCAGATCGACCGCGGCGCGGACGTGATCTACCACGCGGCTGGTGGCACGGGCGTCGGCGTGCTTCGCGCTGCCGCCGACGCCGGCAAGCTCGGCATCGGCGTCGACTCCAACCAGAACAACCTGCATCCGGGCAAGGTGCTGACCTCGATGGTCAAGCGCGTGGACGTGGCCACCTACAACGCCTTCGATCAGGCCAAGAAGGGCACCTTCAAGGCCGGTGTCTCCGTGCTGGGCCTGGCCGAGGACGGCGTGGCCTGGGCGCTCGACGAGCACAACAAGTCGCTCATCACTCCGGAGATGAAGGCCGCCGCCGACAAGGCCGCGGCGGACATCAAGTCCGGCGCCATCAAGGTCCACGACTACATGTCGGACTCCAAGTGCCCTATGTGAGATGAGGCTCGTCCCGGGCGCCGGTCGAAAGGCCGGCGCCCGGAGCTTTTGTTTGATTGTTTCGTCGAGCCCGGCCGTACTTCCAGCTCAGGTCGGGAGGATTTTGGAGGCTTATGTCCCCCGCCATCCAGCTTAACGCCATCAACAAGCGCTTTGGCGAGGTCCATGCCAACAAGGACGTGAACCTCACGGTCGAGCGCGGCACCATCCACGGCATCGTAGGCGAGAACGGTGCCGGCAAGTCGACGCTCATGTCGATCCTCTACGGCTTCTACGAGGCCGATTCCGGCGAGATCCAGGTCGGTGGCAAACCGGTCTCCATCCGCTCCCCGGCCGATGCCATCCATGTGGGCATCGGCATGGTGCATCAGCATTTCATGCTGGTCGAACCGCTGACCGTAGTCGAGAACGTGATGCTCGGCGCCGAGGGTGGCGTGATGCTGCACGCCGGCGAGGCGAAGGTGCGGGCGGAACTCGCCCGCCTGTCGCGCGACTACGGGCTTGAGATCGACATGGATGCCACGGTCGGCGACCTCTCGGTCGGCCTGCAGCAGCGCGTCGAGATCCTGAAGGCCCTCTACCGTGGCGCGGACATCCTCATCCTCGACGAGCCCACCGCCGTGCTCACGCCGCCGGAGGCGGATGCCCTCTTCGAACTGCTCCAGGCCCTGAAGGAACAGGGCAAGACCGTCATCCTCATCACCCACAAGCTGCGCGAGATCATGGCCGTGACCGACCGCGTCTCGGTGATGCGCCGCGGCGAGATGGTGGCGACCCTTGAGACCGCCACCACTTCGCCGCCCGAGCTCGCCGAGCTCATGGTCGGGCGGAGGGTGCTGCTTCGTGTCGAGAAGCAGGAGCGCCAGCCCGGCGCGCCCATGCTTGAGATCAGGGATCTCTCGGTCGTCGATCATCGGGGCGTGCTGCGCGTTTCGAAGGCTTCACTCACGGTGCACGCAGGCGAGATCGTCGGCATCGCAGGCGTGGCAGGAAACGGTCAGAGCGAGTTGCTGGAAGCCATTGCCGGCATGCGCCAGCCGGTACTCGGCACCATGCGGTTCGAGGGGCGGGAGATCCGGTTCTCGGATCACAACCCGCATCGGATGCGCCAGCTCGGGCTGCTCCACGTGCCGGAGGACCGCCTGCGCATGGGACTCGTGCCGGCCTTTCCAGCCTTCGAGAGCGCCGTCCTCGGCTTCAGCGACGATCCGCGCCTCGGCTCCGGGCCCATCCTCGATCATGACCGTATGGTCGCGGACCTCGCCGCCAAGATGGAGCACTACGACGTGCGCCCGCCGGCGCCGCGCCTCAAGACGTCGAAATTCTCCGGCGGCAACCAGCAGAAGATCGTGCTGGCGCGCGAGATCGAGCGCCAGCCGAAGGTGCTCCTGGTCGGCCAGCCGACCCGTGGGGTAGACATCGGGGCCATCGAATTCATCCACCGCCGCCTGATCGCCCTGCGCGACGCGGGCGTCGGCATCCTCCTCGTGTCGGTCGAGCTCGACGAGATCATGAACCTGTCGGATCGCATCCTCACCATGTGCGGCGGCCAGATCACCGGCGAGCGTAAAGCCTCGGAGACGAACGAGCAGGATCTCGGCCTCCTCATGGCCGGCGTCACCGACGAGGCCGCCTGATGCAGCCGCGCCTGTCCCTCGTCACCCTCGGCGTCGCCGATGTCGCCAATTCCCGAGCCTTCTACGAGGCCTGGGGATGGAAGGCATCATCCGCGAGCCAGCCGGAGGTCGCCTTCTTCCAGGCGAACGGACTGGCGCTCGCGCTCTTCGGCCGGGCGGACCTTGCCAAGGATGCGGGCATGGAGGATCGGCCGACGGGCTTCGCCGCAATCTCCCTCGCCTACAACGCCCGCTCCAAGGCGGAGGCCGATCAGGTCTATGCCCGCGCCGTCGAGGCGGGAGCGCGCCCGATCAAGCCCCTACAGGACGTGTTCTGGGGCGGGTATTCGGGCTACTTCGCCGATCCGGACGGCCATCTCTGGGAGGTGGCCTGGAACCCGTCCTTCCCCCTCGATGAGCAGGGCCACCTGTTCCTGCCGGATAGTCTGACGTGAGCGCTCCCATCGACCTGCCCAAATGGGCCGACACCGTCGTCGTGCCCGCCGTCTCGGTCGTCGCGGCCTTCCTCGTGGCCGGCCTCGTCGTCCTCGGCATCGGCGAGAACCCGCTGACCGCGATCCGTTGGCTGCTGCAGGGCAGCCTCGGCAGCGGGGAGGGAATCGGCTTCACCCTGTTCTACATGACCGACTTCATCTTCGTCGGATTGGCAGTGGCGGTCGCCTATCACGCCGGCCTGTTCAACATCGGCGGCGAGGGGCAGGCGACGCTCGCCGGGCTCGGAGTTGCGCTCATCCTCAATAATCTCACCTTCCTGCCGGGCTTCCTGCTCATCCCGCTCGGCATCCTCGGCGCCGCGGCGTTCGGGGCCGCCTGGGCGGCGGTGCCCGGTTATCTCCAGGCCAAGCGCGGAAGTCACATCGTCATCACCACGATCATGTTCAACTGGCTCGCCAGCGTGCTGATCGTCTACCTGCTCGTGAACGTGCTGCGCGAGCCGCAATCCATGAACCCGGAGACACGCGCCTTCCCGGAGCAGTCGCACATCCCGTTCATGCACGACATGCTGGCGACTGTCGGCATCGAGGTCCCGGCCTCCCAGCTCAACCTCACCCTGTTGCTCGCGCTCGCGGCGTCCTACTTCGTGTGGCTCCTGATCTACCGCTCCCGTCTCGGCTATGCCATTCGGGTGGTGGGCTCGAATCCGACGGCGGCGATCTATGCGGGCATCTCGCCCGCGCGCATCATCATCATCGCCATGGTGATCTCCGGTGCGCTGGCCGGCGGCCTCGCCGTCAACGAACTCATGGGATACCAGCATCGCCTGCTGCTCGAATTCACGGCCGGTTACGGCTTCGTCGGCATTGCAGTGGCGCTCATGGGCCGCGCGCATCCAGCCGGCATCATTCTGGCGTCGCTCCTGTTCGGCATCCTCTACCAGGGCGGTGCGGAACTGGCTTTCGAGCAGCCGGCCATCACCCGCGACATGGTGGTGGTCATCGGCGGCATCATCATTCTCTTCGCGGGAGCCCTCGACGGGCTGTTCCGGCGCGTGGTGGCCCGGGCGCTGATGCGGCCGAAAATGGCGAGGGCCTGAGCCATGGATCTCGGCATTCTCGTCACGATCTTCGACTCGTCGTTACGGCTCTCCATCCCGCTGCTCGCGGCATGTCTTGCCGGCCTGTGGTCGGAGCGTTCGGGTGTCGTGGATATCGGCCTCGAGGGCAAGATGCTGGTGGCGGCCTTTGCTGCCGCTGCCGCATCCTATGCCTTCGGCTCGGCCTGGATCGGCCTCTTCGCCGGCATCGCCGCCTCCGTCGTGTTCGCGCTGATCCATGGATTTGCCTCCATCAGCCAGCGCGGCAACCAGATCGTCTCCGGTGTCGCCATCAACATGCTGGCGGCGGGGCTGACCGCCATCGTCGGCAACGCTTGGTACGGGCAGGGAGGACGCACGCCGCCGCTCGAAGGAGCGCAGAGGTTCGGCGACGTTGTCCTCGGCCATTCGGCGCTGGTTTATCTGGTGCTGCTCGCCGTGCCGCTCACCTGGTTCGTGCTGGGCCGCACGCGCTTCGGTCTGCGCCTGCGGGCCGTGGGCGAGAATCCGGCCGCCGTCGACACGGCGGGCATCTCGGTAACGGGACTGCGCTACTCGGCCGTCGTGATCGCCGGTGTCCTGTGCGGGTTTGCCGGTGCCTATCTGTCCGTCGGCCAGTCTGCGGGCTTTCTTCCCAACATGACAGCCGGCAAGGGCTTCATCGCCCTCGCGGCACTCATCTTCGCCAAGTGGCGCGCCTGGCCCGCCCTTGGGGCCTGCTTCCTGTTCGGACTGCTCGACGCGGTCGCCATCCGGCTCCAGGGCATCGCGCTGCCAGGCATCGGCGAAGTGCCGGTTCAGGCGATCCAGGCGCTGCCGTACCTCATGACCGTCATTCTGCTCGCGGGAGTCATCGGAACCGCCATTCCGCCCCGCGCGTCCGGCGTGCCCTACGTGAAGGAGCGCTGACATGCCAAAACTCGACGACCTGTTCGAGGCCGCCAGGGCCATCCAGGCGAGGGCCTATGCGCCCTATTCCCGCTTCAAGGTCGGCGCGGCGATCGAGACGCCGGACGGACACGTCTTCACCGGCTGCAACGTGGAGAATGCCGCCTATCCGGTGGGCAGCTGCGCCGAGGCCGGGGCGATCTCGGCCATGGTGGCGGCGGGCGAGAGCCGCATCTCCCGGATTGTCGTGATGGGCGAGGGCGAGAACCTCGTCACCCCCTGCGGCGGCTGCCGCCAGCGGATCCGGGAATTCGCCGGCCCCGATACGCCGATCCACATTGCGGGACCCGAGGGAATTAGGAAGAGCTTCACGCTCAATGAGCTGTTGCCCTTCTCGTTCGGACCCGACAATCTAGGCGCTCGATAGAGATCTTGAGATGCAGCAGAACGTACAGGAGGCGGCCGAGTTCGTGCGCGCCCGCGGCTTCGACGGCCGCTTCGACGCCGCCTTCGTGCTCGGTACCGGCCTGGGTCCCCTCGCGGACGAGCTGACCGATCCCGTCAGCCTCCCTTATGCGGACATCCCGCATTTCCCGAGGAGCGCAGTGTCCGGCCATGCGGGCCGCCTCGTTGGCGGCAGACTCGAGGGCCGACGAGTACTCCTCTTCCAGGGGCGATCCCACTACTACGAGACGGGCGATGCGGGCGCGATGCGCGTGCCCGTCGCCTTCGTGAGGGAACTCGGCATACCGGCCTTGGTCCTCACCAATGCCGCCGGATCCGTGCGCGCCGAGATCCGCCCCGGCAGTCTCGTCGCCATCAGCGACCACCTCAACCTTTCCGGTGCCAATCCCCTCTTGCGCGACCACACTGAGGGGCGCTTCGTCTCGCTCACGGGCGCTTATGACGAGGCCCTTCGGGAGACGCTCCGGCGGGCGGCGGCGAGGACGGGCATCGATCTGCCGGAGGGAGTCTATGCCTGGCTCTCCGGTCCGAGTTTCGAGACGCCGGCGGAGATCAGGATGGTCCAGGTCCTGGGCGGCGACCTCGTCGGCATGTCCACCGTGCCCGAGGTGATCCTGGCGCGCTACTACGGACTCAGGGTCGCGGCCGTTTCCGTCGTGACCAACCTTGCGGCCGGGATCGAGGGAGCCTCGCCCTCGCATCAGGAGACCAAGGACACGGCCGCCGAGGCCGCGGACAGGTTCAAGCGTCTCATTCGTGCATTCGTTGCGGAGCTTCCCCATGTCTGACGCGGATATGGCAGTGCGCGCCCTGCGCTGCCTCGATCTCACCGACCTGACGGACACCTGCACCGATCAGGCCATCGACGCTCTCTGCGCCAAGGCGCTCGATCCGCGCGGGCCGGTGGCGGCCGTCTGCGTCTGGCCGCAATTTGTGAAGCGCTCGCAGGATAACCTCAGGGGCTCGTCCGTGCGCATCGCAACGGTGGTGAACTTTCCCGCAGGCGGCGAGGATGTGGGGCGCGTCACCGACGACGTGCAGGAGGCTTTGTCCGACGGCGCGAACGAGATCGACCTCGTGCTGCCCTACGAGGCTCTTCGCCGGGGTGACGCCAAGGTCGCGACCGAGATGATGGAGGCCGTGCGCGAGATGACCGATCAGGGCCGCCTGCTCAAGGTGATCCTGGAAACGGGCGAGCTGAAGGAGCCGGCGCTGATCGAGAAGGCGAGCCGCCTCGCCATCGAGGCAGGGGCGGACTTCATCAAGACCTCGACAGGAAAGACGCCTGTCTCCGCGACGCCGGAGGCGGCCGAGATCATGCTCAACGCGATCAAGTCGTCTGGACGTCCTGTCGGCCTGAAGCCATCGGGCGGCATCCGCACCGCCGCGGATGCGAAGATCTATCTCGATCTGGCCGACCACATCATGGGGCCGGATTGGGCGTCGCCCAGAACATTCCGCATCGGCGCAAGCAGCGTATACGCCGCGCTGATTGCCACCATCGAGGGCCGCGCCAGCACGGCAGCCGCCGGGACCTACTGACATGTCTCACCTTCCGCAGGAAATCATCCGCCGCAAGCGCGACGGCGGAATGCTCGAAGCCGAACAGATCCATAGCTTCATCGAGGGTCTCACCTCGGGGCGCGTCTCCGAGGGGCAGGCCGCCTCCTTCGCCATGGCGGTTTTCTTCCGCGGCCTTTCGGTACCGGAACGCGTGGCGCTGACCCAGGCCATGACGCGCTCCGGCGAGGTTCTGAATTGGGACCTGCCCGGCCCGGTTCTCGACAAGCACTCGACGGGTGGCGTTGGCGACACGATCAGCCTCGCGCTGGCGCCGGCCGTCGCGGCATGCGGCGGTTACGTGCCGATGATCTCGGGCCGCGGCCTCGGCCATACGGGCGGCACCCTCGACAAGCTCGACTCCATTCCCGGCTATGTGTCGCAGCCAGACATCGACACCTTCCGGCGTGTCACGCGCGAGATCGGCTGCGCCATCATCGGCCAGACGGCGGATCTCGCGCCGGCCGACAAGCGCCTGTACTCGATCCGTGACGTGACGGCGACCGTGGAATCCATCGACCTGATCACGGCCTCGATCCTCTCGAAGAAGCTCGCCGCCGGGCTCCAGGGCCTCGTGATGGACGTGAAATTCGGCACGGGCGCCTTCATGGACAACGCCGCCGATGCGCGTGCTCTCGCGGAGAGCCTCGTCCTTGTCGCCAATGGCGCGGGCCTGCCCACAAGCGCGATGCTCACCGACATGAACGAACCGCTCGCATCTGCGGCCGGCAATGCGGTGGAGGTCGCCTACATCGCCGATTACCTTACGGGCCGCCGCCGCGAGAGGCGCTTCCACGAGGTGAACGTGGAACTATGTGCGGAGATGCTCGTGCTCGGCAGGTTGGCGGGCAGCATTGTGGAGGCGCGCGCGAAGATCGAGGGAGTGATCGCATCCGGCAAGGCGGCGGATATCTTCCAACGCATGGTCGTGGCGCTTGGTGGACCCTCGGATCTCCTCGACTGTCCCGAGGCGCACCTCGCCGCTGCTCCCGTCGTTCGCGCCATTCACGCGGAGCGCGCAGGGATCGTGCAGACCATCGCGACCCGTGACGTGGGCCTCGCCGTCGTGGCACTCGGCGGCGGCCGCACGCGGCCGCACGATCCGGTTGACCATGCGGTCGGCCTCACCGAACTTGCCGGAATCGGTACGGTGATCGACCGCGAGCGGCCTCTCGCCATCGTGCATGCCCGCAGCGAGGAGGCCGCCGAGGCAGCGGCGCGTGTCGTGCGGGCAGCGTATGGGCTCGGCGACGACAAGATCGAGGCCGGATCGCTCATCATCGAACGTATCGGAGCCGCGGCGTGAACCTGCTCGTTGCCCTCACCTGGGAGCCGCAGCCATGGGTCGAGCGGTTCAGAGCGCATCTGCCCGGCCGCGAAATCGCGGTGCTGGACGAAGACTTCGACCGCAGCAAGGTCCGTTATGTGGCGACCTGGGGGCCGAAGCCCGGTAGCCTCTCGGGCCTTCCCAAGCTCGAGGCGATCTTCTCCCTCGGGGCAGGCGTCGATCACCTGATGGGGTATCCCGATTTGCCGGACGTTCCGATCGTGCGCGTGTCGCAGGACGACCTGACGCATCGCATGAGCGAGTATGTGGTGATGCACTGCCTCATGTATCTACGCGACCAGCGCCGCTACGATGCGAACCAGCGCGCCAGACGGTGGGAAGGAGACCGTGCGCCGCCGATCGCCGGTGATGTGCGGGTGGGCGTGATGGGTTTCGGCGTGCTGGGTCAGGATGCCGCCCGCAAGCTGAAAGTGATGGGCTTCGACGTGGCGGGCTGGAGCCGAGGCCGCAAGAACGTGGATGGATTTCGGGTCTATGCGGGAGAGGATGAACTCGACGCTTTCCTCGCCCGCACCGACATCCTGGTGAGCCTCCTGCCGCTCACGCCCGAGACGCGCGGCATTCTCAACCGCGGCCTCTTCGAGAAGCTGGCCCGCGACGGGAAGCTCGGAGGACCTATCCTGATCAATGCAGGGCGTGGAGGTTCGCAGGTGGAGGCGGACATCGTGAGCTGCCTCGACGACGGCACCCTGAAAGCTGCGACCCTGGACGTGTTCGAGGTGGAGCCGCTGCCCGAGGATTCGCCGCTCTGGACCCATCCGCGCGTGACTGTCACGCCGCACAATTCAGCGGTGAGCGATCCGGAGATGACGGCGCGCTATATTGCCGGTCAGATCCGGCGGCACGAGGCGGGAGAACCGTTCCAGAACGTGGTAGACCGCACGCGCGGTTATTGAGCTCAGATCAGCCCGTAGCCGCGCAATCCATCCCACAGCAGCTTCAGCGCCGTGACGAAGAGCAGGCCGTAGCATATGCGGTAGAGCTGCCTCTGGTCGAGGTAACCGTGCAGGCGATAGCCCGTCCATACCCCGACCGGAATGACCGGTAGGCAGAGCGCCATCAGCACCCAGAGGTCCGCGCTTGGCTTGGCGAGTGTGAGCCACGGGAACACTTTCATGACGTTTCCGACGGCGAAGTAGCTGCTGGTCGTGCCCGCATAGACGGCTTTCGACAGGCCCAGGGGCAGAAGATACATCGCCATCGGCGGGCCGCCCGAATGGGCGATCATCGACGTTATGCCCGAGGCGGTACCTGCCGCCAACGCCTTCGGCTTGGAGCGCGGCCGCTGAACGATCCGGCCGCCGCCCTTGAACCAGAGGCCGGTGAAGACCAGCGTGATGAGTGCCATGATGATCGCGACGGCATTCCGATCGACGACGCTCATCAGCAGGAAGCCGATCCCGGTGCCGAGGGCGAGGCCCGGCAGGAGCAGCATCAGGTCGATCTTCGACCACGTTCCGGGCCGCCAGTAATACAGAGCCGCCACATCCATCGCGATCAAAAGCGGCGCCAGCAGCGCTCCCGCCGCGATGGGATCCAGAACGAGGGCCAGAAGCGGGATGCCGATGATGGACAAGCCGCCGCCGAAGGCGCCTTTCGTGAGGGAGATCAGGAAGACGCCGCAGGCGGCAACGAGCAGAACCGAGGGTTCAGGCACAGGGTGGGCCCGGCCGCTCAGAGGCGCTTGACGGCGCTGATGGGGCCGTAGCTCGTCGTGCGGATGCGCTCCTCGGCGACGGACAGGGGCTCGACGTAGACGGTCATTGTGTGGCCCGTCGCATGAATAAGCCGGATTTCGTCCAGCATCAGGCCCACATGGCCCTTCCAGAAGACGAGATCGCCCCTTCGGAGGCCGAGATCGGGCTTCACCTCGATGGCGGTACCGACCTCTTGCTCCTGCATGTCGGTGTCGCGGGGAGCCTTGATGCCCGTGGCCGCCAGCACGGTCTGTGTGAGGCTGGAGCAGTCAAGGCCGATGCTCGTCTTGCCGCCCCACAGATAGGGTGTGTGCAGGAACCTCTCGGCCACCGCCACGTAGTCCGTTTCGAAGGTTTCGAGGTCCGACAGGTGCGCTGCGAAGATCCAGCCGCCCGTGGCGAGGCGGGCATAGTCGCCCTGCCTGTCCGTCACAGTGACTTTCGAGTTGAGCGTCAGCCAGTCCGTGTGAGGCAGCTTCAAGTTGGGACCGGGATACACGAAGGTGCGGACCGCGCTGACCCTGTGTGTCGGCTCCGGCCCCTGCGCATCGAGGGCGGCGGTCGGCAGATAGCCCACGTAGCCGTCGTCATGCAGCTGAACCCAGGACCAGCCCTCGTGCTCGTCGTAGACGGTCACACGCTCGCCCATGATCGCCTGCGTGTCGACCGGGGCCTCCCGCGAGGGGTGGCGGTGAAGGGACACGTAAGGGGCGGCGACCCGCATGACGGTACCGGCCGTATAGCGCTCCGCTTCGACCTGCCCACGTAACCTCTCATCGGCCAGATCCGGGCGAAAGGGCGTGACGCGGCTGTCGAAGGTCATCGAGGCAACTCCTTGGCGCGGGCGGCGATGATGTCTCCTAGCCGCTCTACGGCCAGCGCACCAGATACCGTGCGCTGAATGACGACGTTGCGCCGATCCGCCTCATCCCGGCGGCGGGAGACGAAATCGAGCTTGCCGAGGGAGTCGAGGGCCCGCGTGATCACGGGCTTCGTGACACCGAGCTTCCTGGCGAGGTCGCGGACCGTGTGAGGCGGGGCTTCGAGATAGATGGTCAGGAGGATGGCGATCTGCCGGGACGACAGGTCCTCCCCATAGCGCACGAGATCGAGATGCACGTCGTGCCAAAGCTTGAGGGATTCGAAGGCACACAACTCGACTGGCATGGCCGCACCACTCGTCTCGGAGCCGCATTATTGCCCCTGGCAGGAGAGGTGCAACCGCCCTCTGCGGTTATGCTTTAGGAACCGTAGCGCTCCTTGACGAGCGCGTACATCAGACGGGCTGCCTGCACCTCTCCGCCTTCGGGGCGCCCGGGCTTGGTCGCGTTGTTCCAGGCGAAGATGTCGAAATGGACATAGCCCCTCGCGGCGCTCACGAAGCGACGCAGGAACAGGGCCGCGGTGATGGATCCGGCCATGGGACCGCCGGTGTTGTTCATGTCGGCGAACTTGGAATCGAGCTGACTCTGATAGGGCGCCCAGAGCGGCATGCGCCAGACCGGGTCGTTCTCGGCCATGCCATGACGGGCGATGTCGGCCGCCAGCGCGTCGTCGTCCGTGTAGAAGGGCGGCAGTTCCGGACCGAGGGCGACGCGCGCCGCGCCGGTGAGCGTCGCGAAGTCCACGAGCAGGTCCGGGCTCTCCTCGTCTGCGAACGCTAGGGCATCGGCCAGGATGAGCCGACCCTCGGCATCGGTGTTGCCGATCTCGACCGTGATGCCCTTGCGGCTCGGCAGGATGTCTCCCGGCCGGAAGGCATTGCCGGAGATGGAGTTCTCGACGGCCGGGATGAGCACGCGCAGGCGCACGGGAAGACCTGCGCCCATGATCATATCGGCCAGCGCAAGCGTTGCGGCGGCGCCACCCATGTCCTTGCGCATGAGCAGCATGGACGAGGAGGGCTTGATGTCGAGGCCGCCCGTGTCGAATGCGACGCCCTTACCCACGAGGGTGATCCGCGGCGCATCCTCGCGGCCCCAGGTGAAGTCGATCAGCCGGGGCGGCGTGGCCGAGGCGCGGCCCACCGCATGGATCATTGGGAAGTTCTGCTTAATGAGATCGTCGCCGACGATGCTGCTGAAGGACGCGCCGCGCCTGTCGGCCAGGCGGCGGGCCGCGGCCTCGATGCCGTCGGGTCCGAGATCGCTGGTCGGCGTGTTGACGAGGTCCCGGCTCGCCGCCACGGCTTCAGCGATACGCGAGATCTCGTCGCCATCGACCCCGTCGGGCACCACGAGGCGGACGGATTTGGCCGGGCGTTTGCGGTAGCGGTCGAACGAATAGGCGCCGAGAAGCCATGCGAGTACTGCGAGGGATGGATCCGGCGCTTGAGTTTCGAAGCGATAGACACCCTCCGGGAGCACGGTCGGCAGCTTTCCGGCGAGAAACGGGTTCACGTGTCGTGCATCCTCGCCGTCGAGCCCGAAGGCGACCCCGAGGAGCCCCCCGTCAGCGTCGGGGAGCAGGCAATAACTTCCGGCCTTGGCCTCGAACCCCTGCGCCTTGGCAAAGCCCTGGGCCGCCGGCGGCAGATCGGCGACGACCTTGGGCCATGTCGCCTCGTTCACGAGCCAGATTGGGAGCGAGCGTTCCGTGGAGGAGGCGAGAAGGGGATGAGACATGCGTGAAACTCGGAGAAAGGAAGGGTTTACTGCGTCGGCGCCTTGGCGTGGTGGCGTACGATCCGCGCAAGGCCGGCGATGAGCGCCTGCCGGGGCGCGCGGATCTGCGTGGGGATGCCGTGGTGGGTCAGTGCTTTGACATACAGGTCGGCGCGAGGCGGGTCCGCCAGGATGGTCACGGAATCCGGCCGGCCGAACTGAAACAGGGCGCCGTTGATCTCGTCGCCGGTCAGGAGGCCGGAGAGGTAGGGGGCGAGCAGGTTGGGCGCCATGTGGCCCGATACGACGGCGGCGCGGGCGCCGAAGAGAAGGTGCAGAAGACCGACGCGTCGGTCTCCCGTCGTTCCGCTATTGCGGGCCGCTGCATCGAGGCCGAGGTCGAACCCCTTCTGATCCTCCGGCTGGGTCGCGGGTCGTCCGATCATGGAATGCTCGAGCAGCAGGGCGTACATCTCGCCCGTCATATAGGTGGCGAAGCGCTGGATGCGCCCTGCGCGCATCTCAATCCACTTGGGATGGGTGCCGGGCGAGCAGACGATGCCGTCCTCCACGCCTGCGCCGAGGACGAGGGTCTCTTCGCCCCGCATCACGTCGAAGGCGCCGGGTGCGGGCTCGCAGGAGAGCCCAGGTACGATGTATGCCTTGCGCCCCTTCTCCAGGTCGACCGGGATCATGGCCTTGGCGATGTCCTCCGGTCCGGCGGGGCAGGCGGCGTAGGGGGCCATCACCCAGCCTTCCCGGCTGCCGACCATCCCGACGAGGAGCACGGGAGCCTCGGGCTCCGCTTCGAGCCAGTGCCCGCAGCGGCGCAGGAAGACGTCCCGGTGCTGCCCCGCCTGCAGGGCCGAGACGCCTTCCTCGGACGAGACCTTGTCGAGAATGGCCTCGTTCTCGACGAGATAGCCGCGAAAGCGGGTCGTTCCCCAATCGGCGACGATGAAGCGCAAGGTCGGTGATCCGCTGGTCTGAGGGTGGGAGGGCTAAACCGGGCGGCGCTCAGCGCGTTCCATACATGCGGTCGCCCGCATCCCCGAGGCCCGGCACGATATAGCCGTGGTCGTTGAGGTGGTCGTCCACCGCGGCGGTCCAGATATGCACGTCGGGATGGGCGCCCCGCAGCTTTTCGATGCCCTCCGGGGCGGCAAGCAGGCAAACGAAACGCAGGTCCTTCGCGCCACGCTCCTTGAGCCGGTCGATGGCGGCCACGGCCGAGTTCGCTGTGGCCAGCATGGGATCGAGGACAAGGACCATGCGGTCCGCGAGGTCGGAGGGAGCCTTGAAATAGTATTCCACCGCCTGGAGGGATTCCGGGTCGCGGTAAAGGCCGATATGAGCGACGCGGGCGGCGGGAACGAGGGTCAGCATCCCGTCCAGGAAGCCGACGCCGGCGCGCAGGATCGGCGCGAGGACGAGCTTCTTGCCGGCGATCTGCACCCCTTCCATGGTGGTCATCGGGGTCTCGATCTCGATCCGCTCCACCGGCAGGTCGCGGGTCACCTCGTAGCAGAGGAGCATGCCGATCTCGTTGAGGAGCTGGCGGAACCCTTTCGTGGACCGCTCCTTGTCCCGCATCAGCGTCAGCTTGTGCTGAACGAGCGGATGATCGACCACGGTCACGCCCTGCATGCTCTTCCCCTCATTGATGGTTGTGTGCTGGTTCATCTAGAACACCGTTCCGTCGCTGATAATCGTGAGAGGCGGCGAGCCATCCTTCCGCCGTTCCTTGGCCAGCCTGCGGCCGGTCGCCCAGGTGCCACCTTCGAGCACCTTGGCGAGGGGGAAGTGCTCCGCCGTGAAGCCCAGCTTAGTCCTGATCGGTTCTGCAATGCGGTCGAGAAGCGCAACCGTCAAGGCGCGCCATTCCACCACGAGGGCCGAGTCGACCGTATGCGAACGTCCGGCATCGGCAGGATCCTTGAGGGTCAATACGCCCGAATCGAGGAACAGGCCGCCATTGCGGTATTCGGGAAGGCCGGTGAGGCCGTTCACCTCCACGACGCGATAGCCTGCCCATTCGAGCGGCTCAATCAATGAATAGGCCAGCCACTGCGACAGCTTGTGGAACGGTACCAAGCCCGTCGTCCCATCGGGCGCATCCGCCAGCGGGTGACGCCACGTGTCGCCCAGATCGACGCCTCCGAGCGTGATGCGCCCCGGCCAGATGGCGCCGAGATGGGTCAGCAACGCCTCGAGAATCGAGGTTGCCTGGATGGTGTCGCCCACGGCGGTCGCAGCGATCACGTCGAACAGACCGCCGGGCCGCGGATCGTCGTGCCGACCGAAGATATCCGGGTTCGTCGCCACCACGCGGCCGAGCCGGTTGAGGAGAGCGGACCGGCCTTCGGCGCCGATCAGCGGATTGTCCGCCGTCACCTGGAAGCCGGCCGCCAGATCGTCCGGCGTGAGGACGAGCAGGACATCCGCATCGACGCGGAAAGGATCCTCGGGGCGGCTCGAGAAGGCGCCGCCGATGAACATGTCGAAGCTCGCCACCGCCAGGCCCTCGGAGCGGGAATAGGTCTCGCCCGTCCGGCCCTCCTCGTAGCGCCATTGCGGACCGGCGCCGGCATCGAGCAGCACCGACACGATGGCGAGGTCGAAGGCAGAGCGCCCCATGGCGGCCGCATCGGGCCAGGGGGCGCCGTGCATCACCGCATCCCAGCGGTCGTGGCCGCCGGCCGAGAAGTGGCGCCAGCGCGCGTGAAAGGGAATGTCGAGGGACGGGTAGGCCTCACGGATCGTGGCGACGACCGCGTCGGCACAGGCCTCGAGCTTGTCGAGATCGACGGCGAAATGCTGAAGGCGGCCTTCGAGGCCGTGCCGGAGGAGCCGATGAGCCCGCTCGCGCACCGCCGCGGCGGACAGAAGCCGGCGCGCGGCTTGAGTTTCTGATGAAAGGTTCGGCTGATCCGTCACGCAGGGCCTCGATGCTCTCCGGGGGAGAAGCGTTAGCACAGTCTCGGGCGCCGCAGCACTCTCGCGCGGTGCCGTTCCAAAGAGAAGGTTAAGAGCTAAAAGCGCTCGAGGTCGCGGCCCTTCACCTGCTCGAGCGCGGACGGATCCGGGGCACCCTCCGGCGTGTAGTAGCCGGCGGCCTTCTTCGCCTCCAGCTCCACCTGAGCATCCGGCGGCACCAGTTCGGGCGGGATCGGCACGCGCTCCACCACCTCGATGCCCGAGCCGGTGATGGCGTCGTACTTCATGTTGGACATGGACATGAGCCGGTCGATGCGGCGGATCCCGAGCCAGTGCAGCACGTCCGGCATGAGCTGCTGGAATCGCGCATCCTGCACGCCCGCCACGCATTCCGTGCGCTCGAAATAAGTCGCGGCGGAATCGCCGCCTTCCTGACGTTTGCGGGCGTTGTAGACGAGGAACTTGGTGACCTCGCCGAGCGCGCGGCCTTCCTTGCGGTTGTATGCGATGACGCCGACGCCGCCACCTTGAGCCTCCTTCACGCATTCCTCGATACCGTGGACGAGATAGGGGCGACAGGTGCAGATGTCGGAGCCGAACACGTCGGAGCCGTTGCACTCGTCGTGGACGCGGCACGCGATCTTGCGCTTCGGGTCGCTCAGGCCCGCCACGTCGCCGATGATGTAGACGGTGGTGTTGCCGATGGGCGGCAGGAAGACGCTCATGTCGGGCCGGGTGACGAGTTCCGGGAACATGCCTCCGGTCTGCTCGAACAGCGTGCGTCGCAGCTCGCCCTCGGAACAGCCGAAGCGCGCCGCGATGCCGGGCAGGTACCAGACGGGATCGACCGCCACCTTGGTGACGGAGATGTCGCCCGATTCATGCAGCACGCCGCCGTCGGCCTTGAGGCGCTTCGAGCCCATGGCCGAGAGGATCTCCGGCATGTTGAGGCGAGCCTTCGTGACCGCGATGGTCGGCCGGATATCGATGCCGCCGGCGATCTCGTCCTTGAAGACCTGCCCGACCATGTGGCCGAAAGGATCGAGGGAGACGATCTTTCCCGGCTCCGACCATTGCGGATGGGGGCCGATCTCGGCGGTCGGATGGGTGTTGTGGAGGTCGGGCCGAGCCACCGGGTTGAGGGCCCGGGCCGAGATCGCAAGCGCCCGGTAGAGCGAATAGGAGCCTCCATGGGCGCCGATCACGTTGCGGTCGGCCGGATTGGTCACCGATCCGATGATCGGGCCGCGCTCCCGGGGATCGGCTGCTCCCCATTTGATCGGGTGACGGCTCGTGGCGGCGGAGGGTTCGGGGTGGGAGGTGAGCCGGATATGGGTCGAGCGGTTGGGCGAGGTCATCAAAACATCTTCCACGCGTGAACGGGAAGACTCCCCAAGGACCGTCCGGAGAGTCTCCTTACGATCTTTGGAAGACTGATCCAAAGTTGCGGTGGCGTCAATGACCTAGCGGGCAGCCGCAGGAGCCTGGATCCAAGTCCTTCCCTTGCCGGAATGGCCGATGCCCAGATGCGCCAGCACGCTGGCGCCGATATCGGCGAAGCTGCTGCGCTTCCCGACGGAGCCGGAGCTCACACCCGGTCCGAAGCACAGGATCGGGATGTGCTCCCGGGTGTGGTCGGTGCCGCGCCAGGAAGGATCGTTGCCGTGATCGGCCGTCACGATTGCAAGGTCGCCCGGCTGCAGGACGGCCTCGATCTCCGGGACACGCCGGTCAAAGGCTTCGAGGGCCGCGGCGTAGCCTGGAATGTCGCGACGGTGACCGAATTCGCTGTCGAAATCGACTAGGTTGGCGAAGATCAAGCCGCCGTCGGGGAGATCCCGCATAGCCTCGATGGCGGCCGACAGGCAGGCGTCGTTGCCGTTCGGCTTTATCTCCCGGCCCGTGCTGCGATGGGCGAAGATGTCGCCGATCTTGCCGACCGTGACCACGGAACGACCCGCCTTTGCCAGAACGTCGAGAATTGTGTCCGACGGTGGCGGGGTGGCGAAGTCCTTGCGGTTGCCGGTGCGCTTGAACCCGATCTCCGGCGAGCCGACGAACGGGCGGGCGATCACGCGGCCGATCTTGTACGGGTCGCAAAGCTCGCGGCCCATGCGGCAGAGCTCGTAGAGCCGCTCCAGCCCGAACGTCTCTTCGTGAGCGGCGATCTGCAGCACGCTGTCGACGGAGGTGTAGCAGATCGGCTTGCCGGACCGCATGTGCTCGGCGCCGAACTCGTCGATAACCTCCGTGCCGGAGGCGTGCTTGTTGCCGAGGATCCCAGGCAGGCCCACACGGGCGACGAGGGCGTCGGTCAGTTCCTTCGGGAAGGCGGGCACCGTGTCGGGGAAATAGCCCCAGTCAAAATCGACCGGCACGCCGGCGATTTCCCAATGGCCCGAGGGTGTGTCCTTTCCCTTGGAGGTCTCGACTCCATAGCCCCACATGCCCTTCAGCGGCCCCTGCGGCGCCAGGTTCGGTGGGATCCGGCCCGTGGAGGCCTCGCAGGCGAGGCCGAGCCCGAGGGATGCCAAGTGGGGCAGATGGAGGGGACCGGAGCGAAGGCCTTGCCGGTCGCCTCGGCCGGTCATGCATGCCTCCGCGATGTGTCCGACCGTATCGGCACCGGCGTCGCCATAGACGGCCGCATCCTCCGCTCCGCCGATGCCGACGGAATCGAGCACGATGAGAAGGGCGCGGGGCATAGTGTCAGTCCTTCAAGCCTACTAAACCGGGAGTGATACGCCATCACGGCACAGGAGGCGATCCCTGTTCCTCATGGGAGTGCCCCTCATGGCTGTGCCCCTCGTGCCGGTGCCCATGAGCGCCGGGCGAACTCCCGTCGCCGTCATGCGCGGGCTCTGCGGCGATCTCGATCTGAATCGTCGCATGGCCGATACCGAAGCGATGCTTGAGCTCCCGCTCGACGTCGGCCAGGAAACGGTTGCCCGGGTGGCCTTCGGGAAGCACGAGGTGCGCCGTCAAGGCCGATTCCGTGGTGCTCATGGCCCAGACATGAAGGTGATGGACGCGGGCGACGCCGGGCAGTTGCTCCAGGTAGCCGCGAACGTCGCCCAACACGATGCCGCGTGGCACCCCGTGCAGGGAAAGAGTCAGGGATTGATGCAGCAGATCCCAGGTGCTCCAGACGATGACGCCGGCGATCACGAGGCTGAGGACCGGGTCGATCCAAGCTGCACCCGTCCACAGGATCGCGGCGCCGCCGAGCACGACGCCGAGCGACACGGCCGCGTCCGCCACCATGTGCAGGAAGGCGCCGCGGATGTTGAGGTCCTCATGGCTGCCTCGCATGAAGAGAAAGGCCGTGAATCCGTTCACGATGATGCCGATCCCGGCCACCACCATGACCGTGAAGGCCGCGACCGGCTCCGGATCGATCAGGCGCCCGACCGATTCCCAAGCGATGCCGCCGACGGCGACGAGCAGCAGGAGCGCGTTGAAGAGGGCGGCCAAGATGGAACTCGACCTCAGCCCATAAGTGAAGCGCTCGCTCGGGCCGCGCCTTGCGAGCAGGGCCGCGCCCCAGGCGATGGCAAGGCCGAGCACGTCGCTCAGGTTATGGCCCGCATCCGACAGGAGCGCCATGGAATCCGCCAGGAAACCATAGACCGCCTCGATGATGACGAAACCGAGATTGAGGACGATGCCGATGACGAAGGCGCGGCCATGGCCGACCTGCGGCGCAAGTCCGTGGCCGTGATGATGCCCAGGGTGGGAATGGCTGCTCGAATGCTGCTGCACGTGCATGGTCGACTCGCCGTGCGTCATTGCCGGACGGCGTTGCTTCCGACCGTTTCGAGATTGAATGCGGCGGCGAAGAGGGCGCGCGTGTATTCCGTCTTCGGCTCTGCGAAGATGCTCTCGGCTGATCCCTCCTCGACGATCCTGCCGTTCTGCATCACCACCACGTGGTTCGCGAGCGCCCGCACCACCTTCAGGTCGTGGCTGATGAACATGTAGGCGAGATCCCGCCGTCTCTGGAGATCGCGCAGAAGCTCGACGATCTGCGCCTGCACCGACATGTCGAGGGCGGAGGTCGGCTCGTCGAGCATGATGAACTGCGGCTCCAGCGCCATGGCGCGGGCGATGGCGATACGCTGGCGCTGACCGCCGGAGAACTCGTGCGGGTAGCGGTCCATGGTGGCTGGGTCGAGGCCGACGTCATGCAGTGCCCGGGCGACCACATCGCGGCGCTCCGCGTAAGTGAGGCCCTGGTCCTGGACGAGCAGACCTTCCTCCACGATCTCCGCCACCGACATGCGGGGCGAGAGGGAGCCGTAGGGGTCCTGGAACACCACCTGCAGGTTCTTGCGCATCGGCCGGATTTCCCGGGCGCGCAGGTTGTCGATGCGGCTGCCGAGGAAGACCACCGGGCCCTCCGAGGAGACGAGGCGCAGGATCGCAAGGCCAAGCGTCGTCTTGCCGGATCCCGACTCGCCGACCACGCCGACAGTCTCTCCCCTACGAATGCGCACGGAGACACCATCCACGGCCTTCACGTGGCCGACGGTGCGGCGGAAGAAGCCGCGCTTGATCGGGAACCACACCTTGATCGGCCCCGCCTCGACGATCACCGGCGCATCGGTCGGGACCGGGTTGGCGCGGCCCTTCGGCTCCGCGGCCAGGAGCTTCTGCGTGTAGGGGTGCTGCGGATTGCCGAAGACCTCCGCGACGGGGCCCTGCTCGACAATCTTGCCCTGCAGCATGACGCAGACGCGGTCCGCGACCTTCCGCACGATGCCGAGATCGTGGGTAATGAACAGCATGGCCATGCCGAGTCTGCTCTTCAGTTCGGCGAGCAGCTTCAGGATCTGCGCCTGCACGGTCACGTCGAGAGCGGTCGTCGGCTCGTCGGCGATGAAGAGATCGGGCTCGTTCGCCAGCGCCATGGCAATCATCACGCGCTGGCGCTGTCCGCCCGAGAGCTGGTGCGGATAGGCGCCAAGGCGGCTTTCCGCGTCGCGGATCCCGACGAGATCGAGGAGTTCGAGCGTGCGGGCCCTGGCCTCCCGGTCGGACATGCCGCGATGGAGCTTGAGGATCTCGCCGACCTGCCGCTCAATCGTGTGGAGCGGGTTGAGCGAAGTCATCGGCTCCTGGAACACCATGGTGATGTCGTCGCCGCGCACCTTTCGCATCTCGTTCTCGTCGGCGGCGATCAGGTCCTTTCCCTTGAACAGGATGCGACCGGACGGATGATGCGCCGACGGGTAGGGCAGCAGCTTGAGGATCGAGAGCGCCGAGACCGACTTGCCCGAACCCGACTCGCCCACAAGCGCGACGGTCTCGCCCGCCATGACGTCGAAAGAGATGCGGTCGACCGCGAGAATGTCGCGTTCGCCCTGGCGGAAGGCGACCGAAAGGTCCTGAACCGAAAGCAGGGGTTCCGTCATCGGAAGGCCTTTCTGGGGTCGAACGCGTCGCGCACCGCCTCGCCGACGAAGATCAGCAGGCTGAGCATCAGGGCGATCACGAAGAAGCCGGTCAATCCGAGCCAGGGCGCCTGGAGATTGGCCTTGCCCTGGGCGAGCAGCTCGCCCAACGAGGGCGAGCCCGGCGGCAGGCCGAAACCGAGGAAGTCGAGGGAGGTGAGCGTCGTGATCGAGCCGTTGAGGATGAAAGGCAGGAACGTGAGGGTCGCGACCATCGCGTTCGGCAGGAGGTGCTTGAACATGATGGTGGCATTCGACAGTCCCAGAGCTCGGGCGGCGCGCACATATTCGAAGTTGCGGGCCCGCAGGAACTCGGCGCGCACGACGCCGACGAGCGACACCCAGGAGAAGAGCAGCAGGATGCCGAGCAGCACGAAGAAGCTCGGCGTGATGATCGACGAGATGATGATGAGCAGGTAGAGCGCCGGGATCGCGGTCCAGATCTCGATGAAGCGCTGGAAGAGCAGGTCGATCCAGCCACCGAAATAACCCTGCACCGCGCCGGCGAGCACGCCGATGACCGACGAGATGCTGGCGAGCGCAAGGCCGAACAGCACCGAGATGCGGAAGCCGTAGATCAGGCGTGCAACCACGTCCCGGCCCTGGTCGTCGGTGCCGAGCCAGTTCCACTCAATGTCCTTACACCCGGTGCCGCCGGTGCGCTCCGCGATGGGGCGGCACTGCTCGTCGGTGAGCATCCAGGTTGGAGGCGCGGGGGCCGGAACCGGCAGGTCGAGGTTGTGGGTGTTGTAGGAGAAGCGGATCGGCGCCCACAGCATCCATCCGTTCTCCTCGATCTCCTTGGCTATGACCGGATCGCGGTAGTCGGTCTGCGCCAGGAAGCCGCCGAACTTCTCCTCCGGATAATCGACGAACGCCGGATAGAGCAGCTCGCCCTTGTAGGAGGCCAGGATTGGCCTGTCGTTGGCGATGAACT
This sequence comes from Microvirga sp., assembly GCA_035645535.1. Classification (GTDB taxonomy): domain Bacteria; phylum Pseudomonadota; class Alphaproteobacteria; order Rhizobiales; family Beijerinckiaceae; genus Microvirga. Next base: position 52,890 of record DASQMJ010000069.1, read on the forward strand.
CCGCGAACAGGCTCAAGACGAAGAGGACAAGGAAGATCCAAAACGACCAGTAGCCGCGCCGGTTCGCCTTGAAGTTCTGCAGCCGGCGCCGGTTGAGAGGCGAGAGACGGATAAAGCCTTCCTTGGGCAGCGGCGGCGCAACCGGTATGCTGGAGGCTGGGGACGTGACGGGAACGTTCTCGTTCATCTCACGCCTCCCGCGTCTCGAAGTCGATGCGCGGGTCGATCCACGTATAGGTGAGGTCAGAGATCAGGTTCACCACGAGGCCCACGAGCGAGAAGATGTAGAGACTGGCGAAGACCACCGGATAGTCGCGGTTCACGATCGACTCGAAGGACAGGAGGCCCAGGCCGTCGAGGGAGAAGATCGTCTCGATGAGGAGCGCTCCCGCAAAGAACGCCCCGATGAAGGCGCCGGGGAAGCCTGCGACCACGATCAGCATCGCATTGCGGAAGACATGGCCGTAGAGCACCTGGCGCTCTGACAGGCCTTTCATGCGGGCGGTGAGCACGTACTGCTTGCGGATCTCGTCCAGGAACGAGTTCTTGGTAAGCAGGGTCGACGTCGCAAAGGCCCCGATGGCCATGGCGGTGATCGGCAGGGCGATGTGCCAGAAATAGTCGAGGATCTTGCCGCCCAGCGAGAGCTGGTCCCAGTTCTCGGAGGTGAGGCCGCGCAAGGGGAAGATCTGCCAGAAGGAGCCGCCGGCGAAGAGCACGATCAGCAGGATCGCGAACAGGAAGCCTGGAATCGCATAGCCGACGATGACGACACCCGATGTCCAGATGTCGAAGGAGGAGCCGTCCCGCACCGCCTTCTTGATGCCGAGCGGGATCGAAATCGCGTAGGACAGCAGCGTCATCCAGAGGCCAAGCGAGATCGAGACCGGCAGCTTCTCCTTGATGAGGTCGATCACCGAGATGTCGCGGAAGTAGCTCTTGCCGAAGTCGAAGCGGGCATAGTCCCAAAGCATCTTGAGAAAGCGCTCGTGGGCCGGCTTGTCGAAGCCGAACTGGACCTCGAGCTGCTTGATGAACTGCGGGTCGAGGCCCTGCGCGCCGCGATATCGGGACGAGGTCGTGTCGCCGGCGCTGCCGCCGGGTGCGCCCTGTCCGCCGGAGAAGTCTCCGCCGCCGCCCGAGATGCGCGAGGTGGCGCCGGAATCCTGCCCCTGCAGCTGCGCGATGATGCGCTCCACCGGGCCGCCGGGGGCGAACTGCACGATCGCGAAGGAGATGAGCATGATCCCCAGGAGGGTCGGGATCATGAGGAGGACGCGGCGCGCGATATAGGCCAGCATCAGGCGGCCGTCCTTTTGCGGCCGATGCGGCCAAGATGGGTGTCGCCGAAGCCGGAGGCGTATTTCAGGCCGTATCCTAACATGCGATCAAACCCGATATGAGCAGCCCAGATCGCAGCCACGGCGAGGATGCCTGGGCTGTCGACGAGCAGCCCTGTCCCGGCCAGGACCGCCGGTCCGATGGTCGAATGGAGCGCATTGTAGATCACAGCCCCCACGCGAGGGCCAGCCCCATATGCGGCAAAGCTCGCGTCGGGAGCGAAGAACAGAATGGCGTAGAGCCACCAGGACTGTCCGGTCAGGACAAAACCTGCGGTGGCCATTGCAAGAAGCGCCATGCCTTCGAGACGCAGGAGTACGCGCGGAGTGCCTGTCACGGCAGAATTCTCGAACCTATTCTCCAAGCTTATCCTCGTCCGATCCGCTTCGCCTTGTCCGCATCGTACCACCATGTTCCCGGTGCGCCCGATCCGAAGCGCGGCTTCGTGGCGGGGCGGGAGAACTGGTCCCAATAGGCGAGCCAGTCGGCGGCCTTGAACCACATGGGCACCCAATAATGACCGGCGCGGAGCACGCGGTCGAGTGCCCGGCAGGCGATCGTGAGCTCGGCGCGGCTCCTTGCCTGGGCGATGCGCTCGACCAGGGCATCCACGGCGGGATCCGCGATGCCCGCGATGTTGCGGCTTCCCGGCGTTTTTGCGGCCTGGGAGCTGTAGACGATACGGAGCCCGTCGCCCGGCGTCGCCGAACTGCTCAGATTACGGCTCGCCATGTCGAAGTCGAACTCGTCCATGCGCCGCTGGTATTGAGCCGCATCCACGATCCGCGACCGGGCGTCGATGCCGAGCCGCTTCAGGTTGGCCTGGAACGGCTGCGTATGCGGCTGCAGGGCGGACTGGAAGTCTAGGAACTCGATGGTGAAGGGCTGGCCGTTCGGCAGCTTCAGGACACCGCCTTCGCGCTTGCATCCGGCAGCGCGCAGGAGCTCGTCCGCCCTTCGAAGGAGCTGGCGGTCCTGACCCGAACCGTCGGAGACCGGCGGCACCGGGGGCTCGCCGAAGACGGCGGCCGGCAGCTTGTCGCGGAACGGTTCGAGCAGCGCGAGCTCTTCGGGCGAGGGCTTGCCGACCGCCTTCATGTCCGTGTTCTCGAAGAACGACGTGGTGCGCTTGTAGGCACCGAACATGATGTTGGCGTTCGTCCATTCGAAATCAAATGCGAGGCCGATGGCTTCGCGGATACGTGGGTCCTTGAACGCCTCCCGGCGCGTGTTGAAGTACCAGCCCTGAATCGACACCGGTGCCTCGTTCGGGATCTCCTCCTTCTTCACGCGTCCCTCGCGGAAGGCCGGGAAATCGTAGCCTGTCGCCCAAATCCGGGAGGTGTATTCCTCGTGGTAATTGAGCGTGCCGTTCTTGAACGCCTCGAAGGCCACGGTGCGGTCGCGGAAATACTCGTAGCGGATCCGATCGAAGTTGTTCTGGCCCACGTTCACGGGCAAATCCTTGGCCCAGTAATCCGGCACGCGCTCGAATTCAATGTAGCGGCCCTGCTCAAAGCGCGAGACCTTGTACGGGCCGGAGCCCAGCGGCGCTTCGAGAGTCGAGGCCTCGAAGTCTCGGCCCTGCCAGTAGCGTTCGGAGAAGATCGGCATGCCTGCCACCACGAGGTGCAGATCACGGCTGCGCTCGGGCGTGAACTGCACGCGCAGCACGTCGTCCGCCTCCGCCTCGGCCAAGGCCAACTGCGCCAGGATGGAGCGGAAGACCGGGTGACCCTTCTCCTTGAGGATGTTGAGGGAGAAGGCCGCGTCCTTTGCGGTCAGCTTCGAGCCGTCGTGGAACCGCGCCTCGGGGCGCAGGATGAAGCGATAGGTCAGCCGGTCGCCGGAATATCGCACGCTGTTGGCCACGAGGCCGTAGAGCGCGTCCGGTTCGTCGCCCGACCCGGCCATCAGGCTGTCGAAGGTGCTGCCCATCCCGGCGGCGCCGTCGCCCCGCAGCACGAAGATGTTGAGCGTGTTGAAGGTGTCGAAGTTCTGATTGCCGGCAGCCTGCTTGATCTGGAGCGCAAGCGTGCCTCCTTTCGGAGCCGCGGGGTTCACGTAATCGAAATGCCTGAAGTCCGGTGCGTATTTGAGGTCTCCGAAGCTCGACAGGCCGTGGGTCTCTGTCTCGGCTCCCTCCTGCGCCCAGGCAAAACGAGGCAGGCCGGACAAGGCCGCGGCGGCGATCCCGCTCTTGAGAAGGGTCCGGCGGGTCGGCTTCGTCATCGCGGCGCTCCAGTCTTGGCGGCGTTGGCCTCGTCGTACCACCAGATGGTCGGGAAGGCGGACGCGCCGTAGCGAGGCATGGTGTCGGGACGGCTGTACCGGTCCCAGCGCGCAGTCCGCTGCTTCAGGTAGGTCCATTGCGGGACCATGTAGTCGTTTGCGAGCAGGACGCGGTCGAGGGCCTTCGTGGCCGCCACCAGCTCGGGCCGGTCCTTGGCGAAGATTACCCTGTCGATCAGGGCATCGACCCCCGGATCGGCGATGCCGGCGAGGTTGCGGGAGCCTTCTCGCTGGGCCGCTTTGGAACCCCAGTACTCGCGCTGCTCGTTGCCAGGAGACAGGGATTCGGCCCAGAGGCCGGTAGTGATGTCGAAGTCGAAGGAACGGACCCGGTTGGTATACTGGACGTCATCCACCGTCCGCACCGAGGTGACGATGCCGAGCCGGTCCAGCTCTGCCTTGTAGGGCAGGAAGACCCGCTCGTCATTCGGCGAGGAGGCGAGAAGCTCGACCGTCAGGACCTCACCCTTGGCGTTCACCCGGCGCCGGTCTTTCAGCTCCCAGCCGGCCTCGCGCAGAAGGCGGTCGGCTTCGCGCAGGTTGTTGCGGAGCGCGATGGGCGAGTCGCTGACCGGGTTTGCGTAAGGCGTCGTGAAAACCTGGGGCGGCACCTTGTCGCGAACGCTCTCGAGGATCTCGAGCTCCTGGCCCTCGGGCAGACCAGAGGAGGCGAGCTCCAGGCCGTGGAAGTAGCTCGAGACCCGCTCGTACTGGCCGGAGAAGATGGTCTTGTTGATCTCCTCGAACGGGAAGGCGAGGTTGAAGGCGCGGCGCACCCGCTGGTCCTTGAACTTGTCCCGGCGCAGGTTGAGCACGAAGGCCTGCATGACGCCCGTGGCACGCATGGGGAATTCCTCCAGAACCACGCGGCCTTCACGGCGAGCGGGAAAATCGTACCCGGTCGCCCAGTTGCGGGCGCTGTTCTCGACCCGGAAGTCGATCTGGTCGCCTTTGAAGGCTTCGAGCAGAACCGTTGCGTCCCGGTAGTACTCGTAACGGATCTCGTCGAAATTGTTCGTGCCCACGTTCACGTTGAGGTTCGCGCCCCAATAGTCCCTGACGCGCTCGTAGGTGGCGCGGCGGCCCGGCTCGACGCTCTTGAGGCGGTAGGGGCCGGAGCCCAGGGGCGGCTCGAGGCTCGTCTGGGTCACGTCGCGCTTGCGTCCGTCGGGTCCGGTGCCTTCCCACCAGTGCTTGGGCAGGACGAGAAGCTGGCCCATGATTTGCGGCAGCTCGCGGTTGCCTGTCTCGTCGAAGGTGAACCTGACCTCGCGCTCGCCGACCTTCTCGGCCTTGCCGACATTGGCGTAGTAGAAGGCATAGGTTGGGCTGTTCGCCTTCAGGATCTCGAAGGAGAAGATCACGTCCTCCGCCGTCACCGGCTCGCCGTCGTGCCAGCGGGCCTCATGCCGGAGCCGGAAGGTCACGGAGGAGTAGTCCTCCGGAAAGGAGAATGCCTCCGCCAGCAGGCCGTAGGAGGTGCTCGGCTCGTCCAGCGAGGACGTGGTCAGGGTCTCGTAGACGAGACCGATGCCCTGCTCGGGCGAGCCTTTGACGCCGGCGACCACGATGTTGAAGCTGTCGAAGGTGCCCTGAGCGCCGAGGCGGACCGATCCACCCTTCGGAGCAGTAGGGTTGACGTAGTCGAAATGCTTGAAGCCGGGGGGATATTTCGGGTTCTCGAGGAGGCCCGCCCCATGCCGCCATTGCGCTTCCTGGGCCGCAAGGGGAGAGAAAAGCAGGCATGCGGCCAGAAAGCTCAGCAGAAAAGAACGGATCACAAGGCGTCTCCCTGAGGGTGAGGCGTCTGCTCGGTCCCGTACATTTTTGTCCTTGCGCGGACGAGCGCAAGGGATAGCGCACAAAAGAAAAGCCGGGCTTGAGCCCGGCTTTACGAAACGAGGGGCGTTTCAGGCGCCTTACTGAGCCGCCGGCAGCGGTGCCGGATTGTCGGACAAGCTGCGCATGTAGGCGAGCAAGTCGGCGCGCTCCTGGGCCGTGGCAATGCCCGCAAAGGCCATGATGGTGCCGGGAACGGCCTGCTTCGGGTTGTGGATGAAGGCGTCGAGGGCCTCATAGGTCCATTCGCCGCCCTTGCCCTTCAGGGCCGCGGAGTAATTGAAGCCGGCATGCGAGGCGACCGGGCGTCCGACCACGCCGTAGAGGTTCGGGCCGACCTTGTTGGCGCCGCCGTTCTCGAAGGTGTGGCAGGAGGCGCACTTGCGGGCCTGGGCCTGGCCCTTGGCCGGATCGGCCTTGGCCAGGAGGACTGGGAGAGGCTCTGCCGGAGCGGCCGCCTGCGCACCGCCGCCCGCAGCGGCTTCGTCGGGAGCCGGAAGATCGTAGCCCGGAACGGCGGGCTTGTGCGGGGAAAACAGACCGCTCGCGATGACGTTGACGCCGACCACGAAGAGGAGCGACCCGAAAACGGCGCCCGCGATCTTATTGGTCTCGATATTCATGAATTAGGCTCTCCTCGCCTTGGGAAACCGGCGGAACCAGCGCAACGGATGGATCGAGTGCGGGCGGATGCCCGCGTCGGGGCGTTGCTTAGCCGTAGAGATAGGTGTTTGACAATGGGGTTTTCTGGTGTTTCCGCCGGTCTCGTCGTCGCAGAGCCTTCTTTAGGGTGCAGAAAGGGTGAATCCACCCGCCAGGTCGCCTTGCCGCAGGATCGAGCCTGCTCCGTCCGGCCATGACAAAACGGCCCCGCCTTGGTAAGGACGCGCAGCCTTCACCTGAGCGTTCCCATGTCCGATCCCCTCGTCCTGATACCGGCGCGTCTTGCCGCAACCCGCCTGCCGAACAAGCCGCTGGCCGACATCGCGGGCGAGCCCATGATCGTCCACGTCTGGCGCAGGGCTATGGAGGCCGCGATCGGGCCGGTTGCGGTCGCGACGGACGCGCCCGAGATCGCCGAGGCTGTCAGCCGCGCCGGCGGGCAGGCCGTCATGACCCGGGCCGACCACGCCTCAGGCTCCGATCGCATCTTCGAGGCTGTGGAAAAGCTCGATCCGGAGGGACGGCACGACGTGGTCGTCAACGTCCAGGGGGACCTTCCGACCATCGATCCCGCCGCCGTGGCGGCCTCGATCACGCCGCTCTCGGACGCTGCTGTCGACCTCGCGACCCTGGTGGCGCCCATCGACAGGGACGAGGAGCGGACGAATCCCAACGTGGTGAAGATGGTCGGATCCGAGGTCTCGCCCGGCCGGTTCCGCGCCCTCTACTTCACCCGCGCCACGGCTCCCTACGGGGACGGGCCCCTCTTCCACCATATCGGCCTCTATGCGTATCGCCGGAGGGCGCTGCAGCGCTTCGTGGGCCTGCCGCCGTCCCCGCTCGAGCTTCGCGAGAAGCTGGAGCAGCTGCGCGCGCTGGAGGTCGGCATGCGCATCGATGCCGTCGTCGTCGGCGACGTGCCGCTGGGCGTGGACACTCCTGAAGATCTGGAAAGGGCGCGTGAGATCATCTCCGCCCGGAGGAAAGCATGAACAAGCTCATCTCGTTTCAGGGCGAGCTGGGAGCGAACTCCCATACCGCCTGCGAGCAGGCCCGGCCCGACTGGCAGGTGCTGCCGTGCCCGACCTTCGAGGACGCCTTCGCGGCCGTCCAGGACGGGCAGGCGGGGCTCGCCATGATCCCGATCGAGAACTCGATCGCCGGCCGGGTGGCCGACATCCACCACCTGCTGCCGACCTCCGGCCTGCACATCGTCGGCGAGCATTTCCTGCCGATCCACTTCCAGCTCATGGCCACGCCCGAGGCCAATCTCGGCACCATCAAGAGCGTGTACAGCCACGTCCATGCCCTGGGCCAGTGCCGCAAGATCATTCGCAAGCTCGGCCTCAAGGCCCACGTCGCCGGCGATACCGCAGGCTCCGCCCGCCAGGTGGCCGAATGGAACGATCCGACCAGGGCCTCGCTCGCGCCCCGCATGGCGGCCGATATCTACGGCCTGAAGATCCTGGCGGAGGACGTGGAGGACGAGGCGCACAACACCACCCGCTTCGTGATCCTGTCGAAGACGCCGCAATGGGCTCCGGCCGGGCGAGAGCCGACCGTCACCTCGTTCGTGTTCCGCGTCCGCAACCTGCCGGCTGCGCTCTACAAGGCGCTCGGCGGCTTCGCCACCAACGGGATCAACATGACCAAGCTCGAGAGCTACATGCTCGAGGGCGAGTTCCTGGCGACCCAGTTCTATGCCGAGGTGGACGGGCATCCGGAGGAAACTCCCCTGAAGCGGGCGCTGGAGGAGCTGGAATTCTTCTCGCGGGAATTTCGCATCCTCGGCGTCTATCCGGCCGATCCCTTCCGGGAAAAGATCAGGGAAGCGGCCGAGTGAGCATCGCCGTTCGGGATGGGGACGCGGCCGCTGTCGACGGCATCGCGAGGGTCCACGTCCAGGGCTGGCGGGAATCCTATGCGGATTTCCTGAAACCTGAGGCTCTCGCCGGTCTTTCGGTGGAGGAGCGGGCGCGGATGTGGCGCGGCGTCCTGGCGACGCCGGACCCCACGGCAAGGCTGCTTGTCGCCGAGACCCGCACGGGTGAAATCGTGGGGTTCGCGAGCGGCGGTTCGGCCCGCAAACCGGCATCGGATCTCTTGGGGGCCGAGGCGGAAATCTTTGCCATCTATCTCCTCGACCGGGTGAAGCGGCAGGGAATCGGCCGCAGGCTGATGGCCGGGATCCTCGATCATCTGGCGGACCAGGGCTTCCGCTCGGTCGGCCTGTGGGTGCTCAAGGAGAACCTTCCGGCCCGCCGCTTCTACGAGGCGCTCGGCGGCCGTGCCGGTCCCGAGCAGTCCTTCGATGTGCTCGGGCAGACGGTGACGGAGATCGCCTACCGGTTCGAGCCGATCCCGCGCCTTGCCTGAAACCTCACGTCCTCGCCCATTCGCGGATCAGGTGGTTGGCGATGGCGATGGGCGAGGGGGCGGCGAAATCCTCGTGGGTGCCCTCCAGCATCCGGCGGATGTCCTCCTTCGAGAACCAGCGGGCGTCCTCCAGCTCGTCCTTGTCGAAGTCGATCTCGTCCGTCAGCGCCTCGCCGACGCAGCCGATCATGATGGAGGAGGGGAACGGCCAGGGCTGGGAGGCGAGGTAGCGGACCTCCCCCACGCGAATCCCGGCCTCCTCGAAGGTCTCGCGCCGGACGGCCGCCTCGACGGTCTCGCCGGGTTCCAGGAAGCCCGCGAGGCAGGAATACATCTTCTCGGGAAAGCGTGCCTGCCGGCCGAGCAGGCATTTGTCGCCCCGCTCGATCAGCATGATCACGACCGGGTCGGTGCGGGGGAAGTGCTGGGCGCCGCAGGCCGCGCAGTCGCGTCGGAACCCGGCCTGGGCAGCTTGCGTCGGAGCGCCGCAATTGGCGCAGAACCGATGCCGGTTGTGCCAGTCGAGCATGGATTTCGCCATGGCAAGCATCCCGAGCTCCTCCGACGGCACGAGGCCGCGCACCGCGATGGAGCGCAGATCGGCCACCGCGAAGGCGGGATCGTTCTGGAACAGCTCCGCGGCTTCCGGCGCCGCCAGGGTGGCGACGACCGGCTGCTTCCGCAGGGTGCCGAGGAAGACCTGCTCCTTGTGATCGGGAAGACGCTCCAGGATCTTCGCAGGAAGGAGGCTCGTTCCGGGCTCCCCGGCCAGGAGGATCGGCAGATCCCCGGCCACGAGCACCGCGGCAGTCTGCGGATCCCTGGCGTAGCGCTCGAGGAGGCTGGGATCGCGCTCGGAGCTGTGGCGCACGAGGAGGTTCGTGATGTAGCCGATCGGCTTGGTCATGGGGGTTTATGCCTCTGCGAAGAGGGTGGCGGCCCGCTCGATCAGGGCGGTCGCCGCATGGTCCGGATAAGGAGAGCGCGTGCCATACCCCCAGACCGGACCGGGCCAGGCCGGATCGGAGCGGAAGCGCCCGATTACGTGGACGTGGAGCTGCGTCACGATGTTGCCGAGCGCCCCGACATTGACCTTGTCCGGCCGGGACAGGGAGGTCATGACGCGGGTGGCGATGCGGATTTCCTGCATCAACCGGATGGCCTGCTCGTCCGAGAGATCCGTCAGCTCGCTCGCCCCTTCGACGCGCGGCACCAGCACGAACCACGGAAAACGAGCGTCGTTCAGAAGCAGGACCGAGCAGAGGGAGAGGTCCCCGACCGGGATCGTATCGGCTTCGAGGCGGGAATCGAGCTGGAAGGGCGAGGTCATGCGGCCACGTTAGCGCATCGTGGAGAAAAGTGGATGCAGGTTTTCCGCGCCCGGCCATGCGCCGCCTTCAATCCGTGCCGGGCCTGCCGGACGGCCTGTCCCCAACTTGCCGCTGCGGCTCAATGCAGCTTGCGTTCGAGGGCCGAAACCCCCATATAGGCGATGGGAGGTTGGCGAGGGACGTCTCACTCGCCAACCGGGTCAGGTCCGGAAGGAAGCAGCCCTAACGAGACCGAACGGGTCTTCGTCCAGCCTCCCACCCCGGCGCTCCTCCCGAGCGCCCCAGTTTGATCCCAAGCCTTGCAGCCGATGGACGAAACCACAGCCGGCACGCCCCTGATCGACGAGCCGGCCCTGCCGGGTTTCCCGCCCGCACCCGTGGCGGCACCGGCCACGCCATACCGCGTCCTTGCCCGCAAATACCGCCCGCGCACCTTCGACGACCTGATCGGCCAAGAGGCGATGGTGCGCACCCTCTCGAATGCCTTCGAGGCGGGGCGCATTCCCCAGGCCTGGATGCTGACCGGCGTGCGTGGCGTGGGAAAGACCACCACCGCCCGCATCCTGGCCCGCGGCCTGAACTACCAGCGGCCCGACGGCACCGGCGGCCCGACGATCCACATGCCCGAACTCGGCCTCCACTGCGAAGCGATCATGGAATCGCGGCACGTGGACGTGCTGGAGATGGACGCCGCATCGCACACGGGCATCGACGACGTCCGCCAGATCATCGACGGCATCCGCTACTCCCCGGTTTCGGCCCGCTACAAGGTCTACATCATCGACGAGGTCCACATGCTCTCGGAGAAGGCGTTCAACGCCTTCCTGAAGACGCTGGAGGAGCCGCCGCCGCACGCGAAGTTCATCTTCGCCACCACCGAGATCCGGAAAGTCCCGGTCACGATCCTGTCCCGCTGCCAGCGCTTCGACCTGCGCCGCATCGAGGCCGACAAGCTCGTAGCGCATCTCGCCCGCATCTGCGACGCCGAAGGCGTCACGGCCGAGCCGGAGGCGCTGGCCGCCATCGCCCGCGCGGCCGAGGGCTCGGCGCGCGATTCCCTGTCCCTCCTCGACCAGGCCATCGCCCACGGCGCCGGGGCCGTGAAGGCCGAGACCGTCCGGGACATGCTGGGGCTTGCCGACCGCACCCAGGTGATCGACCTGTTCGAGGCGGTCATGCGGGGTGACGTTCCGGCCGCCTTTGCGGGACTTCGCGCCCAGTACGACGCGGGTGCGGATCCGGGGGTCATCCTGTCCGACCTCGCGGCCTTCTCCCATGTGGTCACCCGTCTCAAGCTGATCCCGGATGCCGCGAAAGATCCGGCCCTGTCCGAAGCCGAGCGCAGCCGGGGCATGGAATACGCCCGGAAGCTGAGCGTGCGGAGCCTGTCCCGCGCCTGGCAGATCCTCCTGAAGGGCATTCCCGAGGTTCAGTCCTCGAACCGGCCCATCGCGGCCGCCGAGATGGTGCTGGTGCGTCTCGCCTATGCGGCGGACCTGCCGACGCCTGACGAGGCCCTGAGAGCTCTCAAGGACGGCGCGCCCCTGCCGGCCAGTGGGCCGCCTGCGCCGTCTCCCGGCCCTTCGGCCCCTGCGACGTCGGGCAGCATGGCGCTCGCCTCCTCGCAGCCACGACCGCAGCCGCGGCCCAATCCCAGTCCTTCCGGAGGCGCTCCCGCCCTGCGCTTGCGTCGGTTCGAGGATGTGGTCGCCTTGGCGGGCGAGAAGCGGGAGATCGTGCTCAAGTCCACGCTCGAACGGGACGTGCGTCTCGTCCGCTTCGAGGAGGGCAGCATCGAGCTGAGCCTCGCCGAGGGCGGCAGCCGCACCATCGCCAACGATCTCGCCCGTGCGCTCCAGCAATGGACCGGGCAGCGCTGGATGGTGGCGCTCTCCTCGGAGGAGGGTGCCCCGACCCTGCGCGAGCAGGCCGAGGCGGCCGAGCGCGAGCGCAAAGCGGGTGCCGCGAGCCATCCTCTCGTGCAGGCGGTGCTCGCCAAGTTTCCGGGCGCGCAGATCGTGAACGTGGTCGAGCGCGCCGACAAGGCCGACGAGAGCGGTGGCATCGACGCCGAGACGGAAATCCTGGGCGAGGCCGACGCGATCAACGCGCACGAGACCGAAGCCGACGACGACCTGGATTAGAGGGAGCCGACATGAAGGACATCATGGGACTCATGAAGCAGGCGCAGGCGATGCAGCAGAAGCTGCAGGACGCTCAGGCCGAGCTGGGGAACCTCGAGGTCGAGGGATCCGCCGGCGGCGGAGCTGTAACCGTCAAGGTGTCCGGCAAGGGCGAGACGAGGGCGATCAGCATCGACCCGTCCCTGATGAACCCGGACGAGAAGGAGATCCTGGAGGATCTCATCGTGGCCGCCATGAACGACGCCCGCGGCAAGGCCGACCGGGCCGCCCAGGAGCGCATGGCGGAACTCACCAAGGGGCTGCCGCTGCCGCCCGGCATGAAGCTTTTCTGAGGACCTGATGGCCCAGCAAATTGCCGGCCCTGAGATCGAACGCCTGATCCAGCTGCTGGCCCGGCTGCCGGGCCTCGGACCCCGCTCGGCCCGCCGCGCCGCCCTGCATCTGATCAAGAAGCGCGATACCCTGCTCAACCCGTTGAGCGACGCCATGCGGGTCGCCAACGAGCGGATCGTCGTGTGCTCGTCCTGCGGCAACGTGGATACGTCCGATCCCTGCACCATCTGCCGGGACCCGCGGCGCGACGCCTCCATCCTGGTGGTCGTGGAGGACGTTTCCGACCTCTGGGCGCTGGAGCGCTCGGGGGCCGTCAGCGCCAAATATCACGTGCTCGGCGGGGTTCTCTCGCCCCTCGACGGGGTCCGGCCGGAGCACCTCAACCTCGACCGCCTCGTAGCCCGGGCCTCGGAGTCCGGCGTTACGGAGGTCATCCTTGCCCTCAACGCCACTGTCGACGGCCAGACCACCGCCCACTACATCACCGACCTGCTGGCCCATCTGCCCGTGAAGGTGACCAAGCTCGCGCACGGCGTTCCGGTCGGCGGCGAGCTCGACTATCTCGACGAAGGAACCCTGTCGGCGGCGATCCGGCAGCGCACGAGCTTCTGAAGGGATTTACTCCGGTGGCTAGCATGGGATCGAGAGGCGGAACACCGTTCCGCCGTCCGTCTCGAAGCTGAACTGTCCGCCGAGCTGGCCGGCGAAGGCGCGGATCAGCTTCATGCCGAGGGAGGAATCGGTTTCCCTGATGTTTCCGATGCCCCTGCCGGTATCCCGCACCGTCAGCTCGAGCCTGTCCTGGATGCGTCGCGCCGTGACCTGGATGCGTCCGCCTTCGCCCGGCCCGAAGGCATGCTTGAAGGCGTTGGAGACGGCTTCCGTGACGGTCAGGGCAAGGGGAGCAGCCCGATCCAGATCGATCGCGATGGGCTCCGCGTCGAGATCGACCGCAATGCCCCGGGCCAGGGCGCCATAGGTGGCAGACAGCTCGTCGAGCAGGCGGCGAAGATAGTCCGACAGGTCGACGGTGCCGCCCGTCTCGTTTCGGTAGAGCGTGTCGTGAATCAATCCGATGGAGCGCAGGCGGTCCTGGGTCTCCTGGAAGGCGGCCTTGACGTTGGGATCCGCGAAGCGGCGCGACTGCATCTGCAGGAGGCTCGACGTGACCTGCAGGTTGTTCTTCACGCGATGATGGATCTCCTGGAGAAGCACGATCTTGTCGGCAAGGGCCTGCTCGAGGCTCTGGTTCGTCTGCGCCAGCTCCTGGTTGACGTCCTGCAGCTCGCGCTGCGCTTCCTCCGTCCGGTAGCTCAGCCTGACGCCGAACCAGGTCAGCCACGCAAGGGCGACGAGAACGACCGTTGTGACGATGGCGCTCCAGATCAGGCCCGAGATCCATGCCGCAAGCGCAGTGGCGACGGGGATGCTGGCCGTGACGGTCAGAGGCCAGCGCTCGAGGCGACGGAAAGAGACGATCCGCCTGGCGCCGTCGGCCGTGATGTCGGACCAGTATGTTCCGCTCCGGCGCGTGGCGAATTCGTTGAAGAGCCGGGACTGTCCGAGACCCATCCCGACGTTGTCCTTGGTGAGTCCGGTGCGGGCGATGACGCGCCCGTCGCGGCCCCAGATGCCCAAGAGGAGGTTCTCGGTCCCGACATCCGGCCGCGAGAGGTTCTGCAGGAAGGCTGGCCTGATGGCGACCTGGGCGACGCCGCTGAACTCGCCGGCAGCGTCGGAGATGCGACGGGTATAGGTATAGAATATCTCGTCGCCGAGGCGGCCGACGAGGGGCCCGTCCACGAAGGTCTCGGCTCCTGCCCGATGGGATTTGAACCAAGTCTGATCGGAGAAGTCTATGCGGGCCGGCAGCTCCGCGTTCGACATGGCGACAGGGATGCCATGGCGGTCGACGATCAGGAACAGATCGCTGGTCGATGATTCCCGTGTGAGCTCGACGAGGTGCTCATGAGCCTCGCGAGCCTCCCGGATCGCTTCGACTCCTCCCTTCGCCTGCACGTATGCGATCATGTCCCGAAGGAGCAGGTCGCTCGTTTCCAGCGTCCGCTTGGTGTATTCCTCCAGGAGAAGCGCCAGATCCTGCGTTGCCGCCTCCGCGCGCTCGACGGCGCTGCGATATTCCAGCCATACGAAAACCCCACGCAAGCCGATGACGGCGACTCCGAAGAGAATGGCCGTGGCATAGAGGACGCTGCGCACGTCGCGGATGGGGATCATGAAGGGCGAACTCGGTACAAGGTGACAGTTCTCGTCCTTGTAAGACACCGGAGGCGTTGCCGCTAGGCGGCGGAACGGGCCTGACCTCCCATACTCTCAGGTGACAGCTACGAGCGCCATTGCTAATCACTCCCCAGCGAAGCCCTTTCCCGAGATGCCATGCCCATGACCGACCTTGCCCAAACCATCGATGCCGCCTGGGAAGACCGGGCCAATGTCAGTCCCGCCACCACCGGCGCCGTGCGCGAGGCGGTGGAGGAGGCCCTGCAGCTCCTCGACTCGGGCAAGGCCCGGGTCGCCGAGAAGGCCGGCGGCGAGTGGCAGGTGCATCAATGGCTGAAGAAGGCCGTGCTGCTTTCCTTCCGCCTCAACGACATGGAGATCATCAAGGGCGGCCCGGGCGAAGCGACCTGGTGGGACAAGGTGCCGTCGAAATTCGCCGGCTGGGGAGAGAACCGCTTCAAGGCGGCGGGCTTCCGGGCCGTGCCGAACTGCACCGTCCGCCGCGGCGCCTACATCGCGCCCGGCGTGGTGCTGATGCCGTCCTTCGTCAATCTCGGCGCCTATGTGGACGAAAACACCATGGTCGATACCTGGGCGACGGTGGGGTCCTGCGCCCAGATCGGCAAGAACGTGCATCTGTCCGGCGGCGTCGGAATCGGCGGCGTGCTGGAGCCGCTGCAGGCCAACCCCACCATCATCGAGGACAACTGCTTCATCGGCGCCCGTTCGGAGGTCGTCGAGGGCGTGGTCGTGGGCGAGGGCTCGGTCCTGTCCATGGGCGTCTTCATCTCCGCCTCGACCAAGGTCATTGATCGCAACACCGGCGAGGTCTTCGTCGGCCGCGTGCCGCCCTATTCGGTCGTCGTCCCCGGCTCGCTCCCCGGCAAGCCTCTGCCGGACGGCACCCCCGGGCCCTCGCTGTACTGCGCCGTCATCGTGAAGCGCGTCGACGCGCAGACCCGGGCCAAGACGGGCATCAACGAGCTGTTGCGCGACTGATCCGATGGACACATCCCCCCTCGCCCTCGCCCGGTCCCTCCTGCGCTGCCCTTCCGTGACGCCCGAGGAGGGCGGAGCGCTCGATTTCATCGAGGGGGTGCTGAAGCAGGCGGGATTCGAGGTGCATCGCCCGGTCTTCTCAGAGCCCGGCACGCCGGACGTGGAGAACCTCTATGCCCGCTACGGCTCCGGGGAGCCGTACCTGCTCTTCGCCGGCCATACGGACGTGGTGCCGCCGGGCGACGCGGGCCGCTGGCGGCACGATCCGTTCGGCGGCGAGATCGAGGGCGGGGAGCTTTATGGGCGCGGCGCGGTGGACATGAAGGGCGGCATCGCCTGCATGATGGCTGCGGCCCTCGATTTCGTCCGGGACAATCCGGACCTCCGAGGCTCCATCGGGTTCCTGATCACGGGAGACGAGGAAGGGCCGGCCATCAACGGCACCGTAAAACTGCTCGAATGGACGAAGGCGAGGGGCGAGCGCTTCGATCACTGCATCCTCGGCGAGCCGACGAATCCGGACCGGCTCGGCGACATGATCAAGATCGGCCGGCGCGGCTCCCTCAGCGGTCGGATCGTCGTGGAGGGCAAGCAGGGGCATGTGGCCTATCCGCATTTGGCGGATAACCCGATTCCGGGCATGATCCGTCTCCTGGACGGCCTGCTGCGCGACCCGCTCGACCGCGGTACCGAGCATTTCGACGCCTCGAACCTCGAAGTGACGACCGTGGATGTGGGCAATCCCGCCACGAACGTCATTCCCGCCGAGGCACGGGCGACCTTCAACATCCGCTTCAACGATCTCTGGACGCCGGAGAGCCTGGAGGAGGAGATCGCCCGGCGCCTGCGTGAGGCGGCCGGCAACACGGTGCGCTATTCCCTGAAGGTCGAGCCGACCAATGCGGTGGCGTTCCTCACAGAACCGAACGCGTTCGTGGGATTTGTCAGCGATGCCATCGAGGCCGAGACCGACCGGCGGCCTGCCCTGTCCACCACGGGCGGCACGTCGGATGCTCGCTTCATCGTGAAGCACTGCCCGGTCGTCGAGTTCGGCCTCGTCGGGCAAACCATGCACCAGGTCGACGAGCGCGTCGCCGTCGCCGATCTGGACCGGCTGGCCCGGATCTACCGCAAGGTGCTGGACGCCTATTTCAGCCCGTCGGCCGCCACCGATCCCTGAAGGGTCATGTTCGACTAAAGTCGATGGTAGGCCGGAACGTTTTCCGGCTCTGCCCGGTTTTGCGTGAGAAGAACCGTTTCGCGGGGCCTCTCATGATCGTCACTGCCGATGAAGTGAATCGCTCTTTCAAGGGAACCATCGATCTGCTCAACAGCAGGGTGGAAGGCCTGAAGGCCTTCGACATGAGCGAGCGCGGTTTCTGGCGCTCCTTCGCGGCGATCTGGCTGACGCTTCCGGCCTACATCGTGTCTCTCGCCTTCGAGCGGCTTCGCCTCGGCCTGATCCAGCCGGACCGTACCCTGCTCGACAGCCTCTGGATCGATGTCGTGGTCGCCCTCGGCCACGTGGCGGGCTTCATCGCGCTGCCGGTCGCCATGATTTGGGTCGCCCGAGCTTTCAGGCTGACGGATCGCTACGTGCCGTTCGTCATCGTCACCAACTGGATCACGGTCGCCGGGCTGCTGGTGCTTTCGCTCCCGGCCATGCTCCTGCTTCTGGGGTGGGCTACGCCGGCGCTCGCCAGCCTCTTCGCGCTGGCCTTCTCGATCATCGTTCTGAGGCTGCAGTGGTTCGCCACCAAGGCAACCCTTCGCGTGCCGGGATTGGTCGCCTTCGCGATCGTGCTCCTCGGCCTCGTGCTGAATTCCCTCGTCGGAACGGCGATGCGAGGCCTTCTGGCTTAAGCCGGGTAATCGACGCCGATCAGGTAGAGTCCCGTCGGCGGCGCCATGGGGCCGCAGCGTTTGCGGTCCCGCGCCTCGAGGGCGGCGCGCACGTCGTCCGCGGCCCATCGGCCGGCTCCGACCCGCTCGAGGGTTCCGACCATGGAACGGACCTGATGGTGCAGGAACGAACGGGCAGACGCATAGACCCTGATCTCGTCGCCGACACGCTCCACGTCGAGCCGGTCGAGGGTCCGGACAGGGCTGTTCGCCTGGCACTCGGCCGCCCGGAAGGTGGTGAAGTCGTGCCGGCCGACCAGGAAACGCGCCGCCTCCTGCATGGCATCGGCATCGAGCTTCCAGGCCACGTGCCAGACCCGGTTGAGTTCGAGGGCGGCGGGGGCGCGGCGGTTCAGGATCCGGTACACGTAATGGCGCTTGACCGCCGAGAGGCGGGCATTGAAGGTTTCCGGCACCGTTTCGGCCGACAGGACGGCCACGGGAGCGGGCTTCAGATGGGCATTGGTGGCGTCCCGGACCGTGTCGGTGCGCCATTCCTTGGCGAGATCCACGTGAATCACCTGATGGGTGGCGTGGACGCCGGAATCCGTCCGCCCGGCGCAATGGACGCGCACCTTCTCCCCGGCGAACCTCTCGATGGCCTCCTCGACGGTCTGCTGCACCGAGAGTCCGTTCGTCTGGTGCTGCCAGCCGGTGAACGGGGTGCCGTCATATTCCACGACGAGCTTGTAGCGGGGCATGTCAGGGCAACTCCGCGAAGGCCCGGGCGTATGAGACGGCTCCTCGGGCTCCCTTCCCCTCGGCCGACAGCGCCAGAGCCTGGAGATAAGGGCCGTCATAGGGGGTCTCGAATGCTCTTGCGGCCTCTGCACTGAACCCGAAGCGCCCGTAGTAACCAGGTTCGCCCAGGACCAGCGCCAGATCCCAGCCCAACCCGGCAAGGCGCTCCAGCCCGTCCCTCACGAGGGCAGACCCGATGCCTCGCCCTTGGACATGGGGAAGCACCGCCAGAGGGGCGAGCGCGCAGGCCCTGAGGGCGGGGGCGTCCGGCATGGTGAGGCGGGAGAAGGCGATATGTCCAACTGGTCCGCCCGCATCGGCCACGAGGGACAGGACGAGATCGCCATTCGCCCGGAGCTGGTCCACCAGGGTGGCCTCGGCCTCCTGCCCGAAGGCTGCGGCATGGAGGGCGTGAAGTGCAGACCGGTCGCCCGGCTCCTCGGGCCTGATCCGCAGGTCCGGTTTCATGCGAACCGCGTCCCGGTACCCAGCCTGACGCCGCGGAAGAACTCCTCCGCGCTCATCGGCGCCTTCCCGGCGCGCTGGACCTGGAGCAGCCGGATCGCACCGCCGCCGCAGGCGACGATGCCCTTGGGATCGAGAAGGCTTCCCGACTCGCCGGTCCCTTCGTCCTTCGCCGCGCGCAGAACCTTCACCCGCTCCTCGCCCCTGCCGAAATCCGCCGTGAAGAAGGCGCCCGGAAACGGCGAGAGGCCGCGGATGTGGTCGTGAACCGCCTGGGCAGGCTTCGCCCAGTCGATCCGTGCATCCTCGTTGGTCAGCTTATGGGCGTAGGTCACGCCCTCCGCCGGTTGGGGCGTGAACCCGAGACCGCCGCGAGACAAGGCCGCGAGGGCCCGGACCATGAGGTCGGCGCCCAGCACCATCAGCTTGTCATGCAACTCGCCTGCGCTCATGTCGGGCCCGATCGGCACGCGCTCGACCATGGCGACGGGGCCGGTATCCAGGCCCTCCTCCATCTTCATGACGGCGACGCCCGTTTCCGCATCGCCGGCCATGATCGCCCGCTGAATCGGGGCCGCGCCGCGCCAGCGCGGGAGGAGGGAGGCATGGAGATTGAGGCACCCGAGTTCCGGCGCGTCGAGAATGGGCTTCGGCAGGATCATGCCGTAGGCCACAACGACGGCCACATCGGCCCCGTGGGACCGGAAGGCCTCGGCGGCCTCTTCCGTGCGGAGGGTCTTCGGTGTGTGGACCGGGAGCCCGAACTTCTCGGCCATCCTGTGGACGGGCGAGGGCTTCAGCTCCATGCCGCGGCCCGCAGCGGCCGGCGGGCGGGTATAGACCGCTACGACCTCGTGGCCCTGGCCGACGATCTCCGACAGGGTGGGAACGGCGAAGTCGGGCGTCCCCATGAAGACGACGCGTAGGCTCATGCGCTGCTGGCTCCACGCTTCGCCGCCTTCTTGAACTTGGTCATGACCCGATCGCGCTTGAGCTTCGACAGGTAGTCGATGAAGAGGACTCCGTTGAGGTGATCGATCTCGTGCTGCACGCAGGTCGCCATCAGGTCTTCGGCGTCCTGCTCGATGACCTCGCCCTTGAGGTTCATGTAGCGGAAGCGCACCCGGTCCGGCCGCTCGACCTCCTCGTAATATTCGGGAATCGACAGGCAGCCCTCCTCGTAGACCCGCTTCTCCTCCGAGGCCCAGATGATCTCCGGGTTGATCAGAACCATGGGCTCGCGCTCGCCCTCGGTCTTCGACACGTCCATGGTGACCACGCGCAGGGGCACGCCGATCTGGATGGCCGCAAGCCCGACGCCCGGCGCGTCATACATGGTTTCCAGCATGTCGTCGGCAAGCTGGCGGATCTCGTCCGTGATCTCCTTCACGGGCTCGGAAACGAGGCGGAGCTTGGGGTCGGGGAGGATAACGATGGGTCTGATGGTCATGATGGCGGGAGATAAGGGCTGGAGGGAGGATGGTCAAATCGTTCGTCTTATGTTCGGATGCTCCCGTCAACCGGAAGTTACAGTCCCATGAACGACGTCGTCCTCAGTCTCGGCTCCTACTCCCTGACTTTAGGTAAGATCGTGACCGGGACAGCGGCAGCGAGCCTGTTCCTGCTGGCCATCGTGACCATGCTGCTCGTCAAGTCGCGCCGGGAGAGGGCTCTGGAAGCCGCCATCGCCGAGGAGCGGGCTCGGGAGATGGACGACAAGGTCGCGGAGCTCACTCGTATCCAGGCCGAGATGACGGGGCGCATGCAGACCATCGCCGAAGTCTTCGGCAGCCGGCAGAGCGATTTCGTGCGTCTTATCTCCGAGCGGATCGACGGGCTTCAGCACAGGATGGGTCAGGGGCTGGAGGCAACCGCCCGGCACCAGAGTGAGAATCTGTCCAAGCTCAACGAGCGCTTGGCCGTGATCGATGCGGCGCAGAAGAACCTCACCGACCTCACCGGCCAGATCGTGGGCCTGAAGGAGATCCTTGCCAACAAGCAGAGCCGAGGCGCCTACGGCCAAGGCCGCATGGAGGCCATCGTCCGCGACGGCCTGCCCCCGAATGCCTTCGAGTTTCAGCCGACCCTTTCGAATCGTACCCGGCCCGATTGCCTCGTGCGCCTGCCCGGAGACGAGCGGGGGCTGGTGATCGATGCCAAATTCCCCCTTGAGGGCTTCAGCTTGTTTCGGGATGCAAAGACGGACGAACTCCGGGCGCGGGCCGCCGCCAGGGTGCGCAGCGACATGCTCGTCCATGTAAAGGACATCGCCGAGAAGTACCTCATACCCGGTGAGACGCAGGATATCGCCCTGATGTTCGTGCCTGCCGAATCGATCTATGCCGATCTCGCCGAGCATTTCGACGACGTGGTGCAAAAGGCGCACCGGGCCCGGGTGGTCATCGTGTCGCCGTCGCTTCTGACTCTCGCCATCCAGGTCATGCAGGCGCTCGTCCGCGATGCCCGCATCCGGGAGGAGGCGCGGGTGATTCAGGTCGAGGTCCAGAAGCTCCTCGAGGACATCGAGCGCCTCGACGGGCGGGTCGCGAAGCTCGACGCCCATTTCCGACAGGCGCAGGACGACGTGACGCAGATCCGTGTCTCCACCGAAAAGATCGTGAAGCGCGGCCAGAGGATCGAGACGCTCGAATTCGAGGATGGGGAGGCAGGGGCGCGAGCCGAGTTGCTGCGTCTCCAGGGACGAAGCCTGCGGGCGGTGGACTGATCGCGCCGCCGAATGAGCCAGACCGATCCCTCGGACGAGAGGCGGAGGGTTGGAACTGGCATCCATGCCGCGACGTTCTTCCGGCGTCGCGCCGGAGCCTTGTCGCTGCCGGCGCTTCTCGCCGACTTCGCCCCACATCAACGGGAAGGATATGCGCCATGGGCCTCTTGTCGAAGGACATCAAGACGCTGGATGATCTCTTCATCCACACCCTGCAGGACATCTACTACGCCGAGCAGCAGATCACGAAAGCCCTGCCGGAGATGATCGGGAAGGTAAGCGATCCGCAGCTGAAGCAGGCCTTCCAGACCCATCTTGGCGAGACCGAGCAGCAGATCCAGATGGTTGAACAGGTCTTCCGCATGCACGGGCATGACCCGAAGGGAGTCACCTGCCCGGCCATCGATGGCATCATCGACGAGGCGCAGGACATTGCCGGCGACATCGACGACCCGCAGGTTCTCGATGCGGCTCTCCTTGCGGCCGCGCAAGCCGTGGAGCACTACGAGATCACCCGCTACGGCACCCTCGTGGCCTGGGCGAAGCAGCTTGGCCGCCAGGATTGCGCGAGCGTCCTCCACCAGATCCTCGAGCAGGAAAAGGCGACGGACCAGAAGCTCAATCGCATCGCCGAGAGCAAGATCAACACGCAGGCTGCGTAACGCAGGAACGGGCGGAAGGAGCGGCGGCCCTGGGCTGCCGCTCTTTTCGTTCGGGTCCGGCAAGCCGCCGAAGAGGGGAACCGCCCGATCTTCGGTCTATTTCCGCTTCGCCGACAGGCAGAGCTTGAGAAAGTCCGCGAGGTCGTTGGTGATGTAGTCGATGTGCGGTGTCTTGACCGCTTCCTGCTCGAATTCCTCGCGGAAAGGGTCGATGGTCTGGGGCACGATGAGGGTCGTGGTCATGCCGAGCTCGTGCGGCACCACGAGGTTCTTGGCGATGTCCTCAAACATGGCGGCGCGGCTGGGCTCGACTCCGTGTTTCTCGAGGAAGATCTCGTAGGCGCGCCGGTCGGGCTTGGGCACGAAGTTCGAGGCGGCAATGTCGAAGACGTCCTCGAAATGATCGAGGATGCCGATCTTCCGCGCCACGTTCTCGGCGTGCTTGCGCGAGCCGTTGGTAAGAATCAGTTTGCGTCCGGGCAGCTTCTCGATGGATTTCCCTAGGTTCTCGTTCAATTCGATGTCCGCATGATCGATGTCGTGCGCGAAGTCGAGGAAATCATAGGGATCGATCTCGTACTCATCGATCAGAGCTTTCAGCGTGGTCCCGTACTTGTGATAGAAATATTTCTGCAGCGACTTGGCGGAAAGCCCATCGAGCCCGAAGAGCTCCGCAATGTACAGCGTGATCCGCTCGTCGATCTGGGGCCAGATTCGGGACGTATGCGGATAGAGGGTGTTGTCGAGGTCGAAGATCCACGTGTCCACATGCGAGAAAGGCCGTGACTCAGCGGAGGAGATGTGGGGTTCGACAGGAGGGATCGCGTTCATGGACCTTCAAGATGGCAATGGGGCCGAGCCGGCCCCACTGAGTTTCAATATAAGGATGCGGTAGGGCTCCGAAAAGACCCCGAGATGTCCTAGCCCCTCCGGATGAGGGTTCCGGCGCCGTGGTCGGTGAAGAGCTCCAGGAGCACCGCGTGGGGCACCTTGCCGTCCAGGATGACCACCGCCTCAACGCCCTTCTCCAGGGCATAGATGCAGGTCTCGATCTTCGGGATCATGCCGTCCGTGATCGTGCCGTCGGCGATCAGGCGCCGGCAATCCTCGATGGTCATCTCTGGGATGAGGTTCTTGTTCTTGTCCAGGACGCCGGGAACATCTGTCAGGAGCAGGAGGCGCTTGGCCATCATGGCGCCCGCGATGGCGCCCGCGAAGGTATCCGCGTTCACGTTGTAGGTATGCCCATCCTGCCCAACCGCCACGGGGGCAAGGACGGGGATCAGCTCGGCGCTCAGGACCTGGTCCAGCACCTCCCGGTTCACCTTCTCCGGCTCACCCACGAAGCCGAGATCCACCACCTTCTCGATGTTGGAGTCCGGGTCCACCGTGGTGCGGGTCACCTTGCGGGCGGTGACCATGTTGCCGTCCTTGCCGCACAGGCCGACCGCCTTGCCGCCCTCGGCGCCGATCCAGCCGACGATCTGCTTGTTGATGGAGCCGGCGAGCACCATCTCGACGACCTCTACCGTTGCGGCATCGGTCACGCGGAGCCCGGCCTTGAACTCGGACTTGATGCCGAGCTTGTCCAGCATCTTTCCGATCTGCGGCCCGCCGCCATGGACGACGATGGGCTTGATGCCCGACTGCTCGAGCAGGACCACGTCCTCGGCGAAGTCCTCGGCCGCCGCCCGGTCGCCCATGGCATGACCGCCGTACTTGATGACAACCACCTGCTGGTCGTAGCGCTGCATGTGCGGCAGGGCCTGCACGAGCACCTCGGCCTGTACATGGACATCGGGGAGCTGATCGGACGGGGACGATTGCGACATGGGCGGCTCCAGCGCGGAAAGGGTCAAACGGCCTGCCTTCTAGCCCAGCCGTGAGGCTCTGGAAACAGAGACTTGGGGTTCAACGGCGCAGAAGGGCCGCCGCGCCCACCAGAATCCAGCCGAGCATCAGGAGGATGCCTCCGGTAGGGGCCGCCATCGGGGCGAGCGCGGCCCCAGAGAAGGCCCGTCGCGAGAGGTCGCCGCAGAACAGCACGAGGCCGAGGACCAGCACGAAGCCGCCCAGACGGGCGATGCCGGGGCTGAGGGCACCGCCCTCCGACAGGGCCACGAGCGCCAGGAGGGCCGGGGCGTGAAACAGCAGGAACTGGGCCGCGGTCGCAAGGTTGCCGCCGGTCATGTGCGCGGCCGCGGCCGAGAGCCCGACGCCGAGAACGCCCGAAAGGGCCGCCAGGACGACGAGAATGCGCTCGGGCAGGCTCACGCGGCGCCCCTCTCGGAGAGGAGCCGGGCAATCCCCGCGCGCAATTCCGGGATGCCGAAGCCGGAGCGGCTGGAGGTGGGCACGATCTCCGGGTAGGCCGCGGCGCGCTTGGCGATCTTGGCGGCCGTATCGGCGATGCGCTTGTCCAGTTCCCCTTTCTTCAGCTCGTCCGCCTTGGTCAGGACGATCTGGTAGGAGACGGCGGCCTTGTCGAGGGTCTCCAGCACGCCCTCGTCGACGGGTTTGATCCCGTGGCGGGAATCGATCAGCACGTAGACACGGGCCAGGCTGGCGCGGCCGCGCAGGTAGTCGTGGATCAACTGCGTCCAGGCCTGCACCTTCTCCTTCTCGACGGCGGCGTAGCCGTAGCCGGGCATGTCGACCAGGTGGAAATGTCCGCCGATGTCGAAGAAGTTGAGCTGTTGCGTCCGACCCGGCGTATGGGACGTGCGGGCCAGGGTGCTGCGCCCCGTGAGCGCGTTGACGAGGCTCGACTTGCCGACGTTGGAGCGACCGGCGAAGGCGATCTCCACCTTGCTCATGGGCGGCAGGTTCTTCAGGGAATTCGCGGCCCAGATGAAGTCCGCCTCGCCTGCGAAGAGCTTGCGGCCGGATTCGAGAAAGGGATCGGTTTCAGGTGCCATGTCGGTCATGGCCCCGTTATCGGGGCTCGGAGGCCGTTCATCAAGGCTTTCGGCTCCCGAACCTTGGCTTTCCTCACCGCCAGAAGGGCTTGAGCGCGGAAAACTCCTGGGAACCGGCGATCGCTTTGGCCAGGAGCTTGCTCATGCGCCGCTTCGCTTGCTCCGGATCCTGCGAGGCCAGCGACGGGAGCAGAGAGCCGCCCACGGCGATGTCGTTCATCTCCCCCAGAACATCCTGGAGCCGCCCGAGGACCGCCGACATGGCCTTCCGGCGCTTCTTGCTGCCATCCGCGAACAGCGGCGCGAAGAACTCCACCCCGTAGCGCAGCTTCTTGATCCTGATTCGCAGCCTGTGCCGATCCTCGTCGTCGAGTTCCGCCAGGTGTCTCGCCTGCCGCCGGATGCTACTGCGGCGGCGCGAGAGTTCTTCCTCCGCATGGTCCCGGGCGGGGCGGGCCGCCAGGACATTGTCGGCGAGCCATTCCCCCGCCTCGATCCAGGCTGCGGTCGTGAGGATGACCCGCAGGAATCGGGCACTGTCGAGGGTTTCCATGAGTCCATCGTACGCCCGCCGGCGGCGCCTCTCGATCCCTTCGCTCTCGTCCTCCGCCAGCTCTGCGTCCTGCTCGAGGAGCCGCTCCAGGAAGACGTCGAGGTCGCGCGCCGGGCCAAGCTGCTGCCCGGCCCAGCGCAGGTCGCCCTTGATCTCCTCCGTCTCTTCGTCCGCGAGCATGTCCTTGAACAGGGAGATCGCGGCCCGGAGCCGCCGAAGGCCAACGCGCATCTGATGGACAGCTTCCGGATTGCGGGTGCGGCGCAGGACGGCCTCGTTCGAGATGACCTGGGACAGGCAGGAGCGGGCGATGGACTGGAAAGCTTCCGCGCAGGATGCATCGGGCCTGACATCGGTCTTGGCAGCGTGAAGGGGCTCAGGTAGGGTCCCGTCGAGGAGGCCGTAGCCGCGCTCGGACTTGGTGATCGGCGCAAGGCGGAGCGGAACGGCCTCGGCCAGATCGCGGGCGAAGCCGAACAGGGCGGAGGGATCGCCCTCCTTCAATTCGAGCTCGAGCTCCGCGAAGCGTGCGGTCCCGCTGCCTGCCCGAACCCTTGCGTCGTCCAGTGCCAGCTCGATCAGGGATCCTCCATACCTGATTTCGAGGGAGCGCCGCTCGGTCTCGATGATGAAGGCGGGCCGGATCGCCGCCCGAACTGCATCGTCGTCGAGGAGCGGGGCAAGAGGCGTGCCCGCCGCTGCGGCGAAATCGAGCGAACCGTCCTCGACCGGGCTCTCCCATTCGCTTCGGTCGAGTGCCAGGCCACGGACTTTGCTTTCTGCCTTGATGGTCTGGATGTGGCGCCCATCGCGACGACGGATGCGAAGGCTCAATCCTGCGCGCCGGAGCGCAAGGTCCGGCGTGTCGAAATAGACGGCATGAAGACCGCCACTCTGCTCCGGAACGGGCACGGCCTGCGTGAGCAGCGGATGGGCGAGAAGGTGCTCGACCCCGCCTGAAATGGCTTCCAGCTTCAGTTCGATCTCCCGGGGCGCGTCTTCGCCGCCGACCGGCCGATCCGCTTCATGCTTCGATGCCTTCATGACCTGTCGCTGCCTCTCTCGAGGACACCATATAGGCGCGCAGCCAAGGGCTTGAAGGCGGTCTCATCTTCCGGCGTTCTTCAGCGCCTCCAGATCCGTCCCGCGGATCGCGTCGAGATGGCGGGTGATCTTGTCGATGCTCCAGTCCCACCAGCGGATGGAGAGCAGTTCCGCGACGACCTCGTCTGGAAATCGCCGCCGGATGACCTTCGCCGGATTGCCGCCGACGATGGCGTAGGGCGGGACGTCGGACACCACGACGGACTTCGCCGCCACGACCGCCCCATCGCCGATCGTGACACCGGGCATGATCGTCGCCTCGTGGCCGATCCACACGTCGTTGCCAATGACGGTATCCCCCTTGAAGCCTGCCTGGATGGTCTCCCAGTCGAAGCCCTCCTCCCACCCATGGCCGAAGATGTTGAAGGGGTAGGTCGAGAAGCCTGTCATGGCGTGGTTGGCGCCGTTCATGATGAAGGTGGTGCCGGTGGCGATGGCGCAGAACTTTCCGATGACGAGCCGGTCACCCATGAAGTCGTAATGATGCAGCACGCATCGCTCCACGAAGCCTTCGGGTCCCTTCGGGTCGTCGTAGTAGGTGAAGTCACCGACCTCGATGTTCGCTTGCCTGACGAAGGCTTTGAGAAAACCAACCCGGGGATGGCCGGGAAGAGGATGGGGCGTCAGAGGATTGGGTCCGGTCTGGGGCATTGTCGTCTCACGGCAGGCAAAGAAAAATCCCCGGGTTGGGGGCCCGGGGATGGTGACGTCGGGTCTATCAACCCTGGAACTACCCCTTCGCAGGGCTCTTCCGACTGAATGTGGCTCGCAGGTTGTCCCATAGCTCGATCTTCACGCCGTTGCGCTTCATGATGAAGCCCTGCTGCAGCACGGAGAGAAGGTTGTTCCAAGCCCAGTAGATCACGAGGCCGGCCGGGAACGAGCCGAGCATGAAGGTGAAGATCACCGGCATCCAGGCGAAGACCTGCTTCTGGACCGGATCCGGCGGCTCCGGATTCATCTTCATCTGCAGCCACATGGTGATGCCCATGATGATCGGCCACACGCCGATCATGAGGAACGGGCCGAGCACCGGGATCGCGCCGGGATTGTAGGGCAGCACACCGAACAGGTTGAAGATCGAGGTCGGATCCGGAGCCGCGAGATCGCGGATCCAACCGAAGAAGGGCGCATGGCGCATCTCGATGGTGACGAAGAGCACCTTGTAGAGCGCGAAGAAGACCGGGATCTGGATCAAGACCGGCCAGCAGCCGGCGACCGGATTGATCTTCTCCTTCTTGTAAAGCTCCATCAGAGCCTGCTGCTGCTTCATCTTGTCGTCGGCGTAGCGCTCGCGGATCGAGACCATCTCCGGCTGCACCGCCTTCATCTTCGCCATGGAGGCGTAGGACTTGTTGGCGAGAGGGAAGAAAATGATCTTCAGGACCACCGTCACGAGCAGGATCGCGACGCCGAAATTGCCGAACAGCCGATAGAAGAAGTCGAGCACCTTAAAGAGCGGCTTGGTGATGAAGTAGAACCAGCCCCAGTCGATGAGAAGATCGAAGTTCTTGATGTTGAGAGCGTCGTTGTAATGATCGACGACCGCGACCTCTTTCGCGCCGGCGAAGAGGCGCTGCGTCACCTCGGTCGTGGCGCCAGGCTCGAGGGTCTGGGCGCCGCCGAGCATGTTGGCCTGATATGTCGGGCCGCTAGCATCGCGCCGCGACGTGAAGGAGCCCTGATAGGGCTGCGCCTGATCGGGGATCACGGCTGCGGCCCAGTACTTGTCGGTGATGCCCACGAAGCCGCCGGTGACGCTGTCCCACACCTTGCCGACCGTGTTCTGACCGGGGACGGCACCCTCCTCGTCAAGGTTGGCGTAGGTGTATTCCTGGAGGCCCTGGTCGCCCAGAACGCCGATCAGGCCCTCGTGCAGCACGTAGTAGCCGAGCGTAGTGGGCCGGCCATGACGGGACACGAGGCCGTAGGGGTGCAGCGTGACGGCGGTTGAACCGCGGTTCTCGACCGCGTTCTTCACCGTGAACATGGACTTCTCGTCCACGGAGATCGTGCGGCGGAACACGAGACCCTGGCCGTTGTCCCACGTCAGGGTGACCGGGGAGGAGGGGGTCAGCGTGGTTTTGTCCGCGGTCCAGACCGTGTCGGGACCCGGGAGCGGGCCCGCCTGCGCGCCGACCCAGCCGAAATCGGCATAGTAAGGGTTCGGGCTGCCGGAGGGCGAGAACAGGACGATGTTCGGGCTCCTCGGGTCGACCGTCTCGCGATAATGCTTGAGAGCAACGTCGTCGATGCGACCGCTGCGAAGGTTGATCGAGCCTGCAATCGCCGGGGTGTCGATAGCGACGCGGGGGGAGCGCGCCAGCGCTGCTTCACGGGTTTCCACCACCGGAGCCGACGGAGTGCCGGGAACCGTGCCAGGAGCAGGTGCGGAAGGACCGCCGGCCTGGCTCGGCGTCGGCGGATTCGGCGCGTTCGGGTTCACCTGCGTGGATTGCTGCTGTTGTTGGGCGAGGCGCTGCCTCTCGGCTTCGGGAGCCGCGAAAAAGTACTGCCAGCCGATCAAAACCGCCACCGACAGCACGATGGCGACGATGAGGTTTCTGTTTTCTTCACGCATGGGAATGTCCGCGACGCTCGCCGTTGGAGGGAGGTGAGGAGGGAGCTGGACGATCCGGGCTCCGTGCGCTCTTCGGCTTGGATACAACCCGCAGCGCGCGCCGAAGATCGTCGAGAAGTGTCTCGTACTCAGCGGTCAGGATGTCGCGGCGTCCGATGATCACGACATCCATGTCGATGTTGGCATAGTCCTGGCCCACGGTCAGGCAGGCAGTTCGAAGCCGGCGCTTGATCCGGTTGCGCTCCGTGGCGTGGCCCACCCGCTTCGTGACGGTCAGGCCGAAGCGCAGGCCGAGACCCAGATCGCCGCGCGGGCGTCCCTGAACCGTCATCCGCTCCGTATGAAAGCGGCGGCCCGAGGCCGCCGCGACGAAGTCAGGTCGTTTCGTCAGGCGCCCGATCGAGCCTGCGCGTGATCCGCGCACCGGGCTGGCCCGTCAAGACTGCTTACGCCGACAGGCGCTTGCGGCCATGGGCGCGGCGAGCAGCAATGACCTTGCGGCCGCCTTTGGTCGCCATGCGCGCACGGAAGCCGTGGCGGCGCTTGCGAACCAGCTTGCTCGGTTGATACGTCCTCTTCACGGCACTTCTCCGATCGAAAGGGGCAGCGGTGCCTGAAGGCTCGCGCCCGTCTGAAATCCCTGGGGTTTCCCCCGAAACTGTCACGAAAAAACGATCAGCGCCCCAGAAGAGCGCTGTCAGCTTGCGGGCTTATGACGGAAGGTAGCGCCAAAGTCAACGCCGCTCTGGCCCTCCGGGAACGGAACCGGCCCGCCTCGCAGAAGTGTGAGGCGGATTTGGCTTGGCCCTGGCAGGCGCTACATAAAAGGGGTGAAACGAGGAGGAATCGTGGCGACAGAGCGGCAAACACCGGGGTATCCGGGAGAAGGGCGCAGACTCTGGCGATTTGTGCCCTTGGTGCTGGTTCTACTCGCCGCGGCGGCGATCTTCGCCACGGGGCTCCACCGCTCTTTGAGCTTCGAGACCTTCATCGACTACCAGGACCGGCTCAAGCACCTCGTCGCCGATCGGCGCCTGACGATGCTCGGCCTCTATGTGCTGGTCTACATTGCGGCGGTTACGCTCTCGCTTCCCGCCTCGGCCTTCCTGACCGCCATCGGCGGCTATCTCTTCGGCTGGCTGCTGGGCGGGACCGTGGCGGCGGTCTCGGCGACCATGGGAGCGACGAGCATCTTCCTGATTGCCCGCACCTCCCTCGGCCGACCCCTGATGAGCCGAGCCGGACCGAGGATCCAGAGCTTCGCCCAGGGCTTCCAGGAGCGGGCCTTCTCCTATCTGCTGTTCCTGCGCCTGATGCCGGTGGTGCCCTTCTGGCTGACCAACTTGGCGGCTGCCTTCTTTGGAATCCGATTGAGGAAATTCGTGCTGGCCACCCAGCTCGGCATGTTACCGGCTTCCTTCGCTTTCGCGTTCGCAGGATCGGGACTCGACGAGGTCATCGAGGGGGAACGCCAAGCCCGGGCTCAATGCCTGGCCCGAGGAGCGGCCGATTGCGCAGTGGATTTCGAAGCCAAGAGACTTCTCACGCCCGAGCTTATGATAGCACTGGGCGTATTGGGCGTTCTGGCGCTCGCCCCGATCCTGTACCGCCACCTCCAGGGGCGGCGATCCAGAGGGATGACCCGTGAAGAAGACCTACAAGCTGAACCGTAGTCCCGAGGTGCTCACGCCCGATCTCTGCATCATTGGCGCCGGCTCTGCCGGATTGTCCGTCGCGGCGGTCGCGGCCTCCTTCGGAGCCTCGGTGGTTCTGGTCGAGAAGGGGCGCATAGGGGGCGAATGCCTGAATGCGGGCTGCGTCCCGTCGAAAGCGCTGATCGCCGCGGCGCACAGGGCTCATGCCTGCCGGGAGGGAGAGCGCTTCGGCATATCGGCCGGTCGGGACGGAATGGCAATCGACTTCGCCCAGCTCCATGAGCATGTCAAAGCCACGATCGCGGCCATCGCGCCCATGGACTCGCGCGAGCGCTATGCTGCCATGGGGGTGCAGGTTATCGAGGCCGAGGCCAGTTTCAAGGACGCCAGGACGGTCTCGGCTGGAGACAAGACCATCCGGGCGCGGCGGTTCGTGATCGCGTCCGGCTCGCGACCGAGGGCGCCGGATGTTCCGGGTCTCGATCAGGTTCCGTATCTCACCAACGAGACCATCTTCGAGCTGGCCGAGAAGCCGGAGCACCTCGTCGTTCTCGGCGGCGGGGCCGTCGGAGTCGAGCTCGCCCAGGCCTACAGGCGTCTCGGAGCCCAGGTCACGCTTCTCGAGATCGGCGAGGGGATCCTGGGCCGGGAGGACGGGGAGATGACCACCGTCATCGCGCGAGCCCTTCGACGCGAGGGCGTAACCCTGAGGTGCGGAGCCGTTATCGACCGGATCGAGCGGCGGCCCGGAGGTCGCTTGGCGGTCGTGCTCGGAGGGAATGCCGAGACCGTCGAGGGCAGTCACCTCCTCGTGACGACCGGTCGCGAGGCCGCCATCGAGGGGCTCGGTCTCGAGGCGGCCGGGATCAAGGCCGACGCCTCCGGAATCGTCGTCGGCCGGGACCTGAAGACATCGAACCCGCGCGTCTATGCCATTGGCGATTGCGCTGGGGGCGAGGCGGCCGGCGCCCGCTTCACCCACGCGGCCAATCATCAGGCCGGGCTCGTGATCCGCAGCGCTCTTTTCGGCCTGCCGGTCCGGATCGGCCGGACACCCGTTCCCCGGGTCGTCTATGCCGATCCCGAGCTCGCGGCGGTCGGCCTGACCGAGGAGCAGGCGAGGGCCGAACGCGGAGCCCTCCGGATTCTGCGCTGGGCCTTTGCCGACAACGACAGGGCACGCGCCGAGGGGACGACGCAGGGCCACGTCAAAGCCATTGTGACGCGGCAGGGGAGGGTCCTCGGCTGCACCATCGTCGGCCCCCGGGCGGGAGAGCTGATCGTGCCTTGGATCATGGCGATGTCGCATGGACTCAAGATTTCGGACTTGGCGGGTCTCGTTTATCCCTATCCCACCCTCTCCGAGGTGACGAAGAGCGTGGCAGTGGAGTTCCTGAAGCCCGCAACACAGAATCCCTGGTTGCGGCGCTTCATCGGTTTCGTGCGCCGCCTGAGGTAGGATGCGATGAGCGTGGAGCAGCCGCATTCGGTGAAATGGCGCCTCGCGAGCGGTTTCGGGCTCTCGGCGCGCCTGCTCCTCCTGACCGTGCTGTTCGTGATGGTCGCGGAGGTTCTCATCTATGTGCCGTCCATCGCCAATTTCCGTTTGACTTGGCTGAACGACAAGCTTGCGGCGGCCGAGATTGCGGCGCTCGTCCTGGATGCGGCACCTGAGGAGGGCATTTCGGAGGAGCTGGAGATGCGGCTCCTGGACGGCGTCGGCGCCCGGGCCATCGCCCTGAGGGCCGGCGGGCGGCGGAGCCTCCTGGCCACCGGCGACGTCCCTGCGGAGGTGGAGAAAGCCGTCGACTTGCGCGAGGTGCGGTGGGGCGAGCTCATCCGCGACGCCTTCCATGAGCTGCTCAATCCCACCGATCAGCCAGTTCGTATCATCGGTTCCGGCATGGGAGTCGACTTCGTCGAGTTGATCATCGATCCGCGCCCGCTTCGGGCCGCCATGCTCGACTTCTCGCGCAACATCCTGTTCCTGTCCCTGCTGATCTCGGCCATTACGGCGGGCTTTCTCTATGTTGCGCTCCAGTGGGTGATCGTCTGGCCCGTGCGGCGCCTCATCGGCAACATCGCTGAGTTCTCTGGCAACCCCGAGGATGCCTCCCGGGTGATCAAGCCGACGGACAGGACCGACGAGATCGGTCTTGCCGAGCAGGCGCTTGCCCGGATGGAGACGGCCCTTGCGGACGAGCTGCGCCAGAAGCGGCGTCTGGCCCAGCTGGGGCTGGCGGTGAGCAAGATCAATCACGAGCTGCGCAACATGCTGACGACCGCTCAGCTCCTCACCGACCGGCTGGACCGGGGCCGTGACGAAACCGTGCAGAGGATCGCGCCGCGCCTCGTGGCGACCCTCGACCGTGCCATCGCATTCTGCGAAACGACGCTGGCCTACGGTCGCGCCACGGAGCACCTGCCGCAGCGCCGACCCATTGCCCTGGCCCCTCTGGTCGCGGATCTCGCCCACCTGACCGATCTGGCGCCGGAGGTCGGCATCGCCTTCGATGCCGATGTGCCGGAAGATCTGATGGTGGATGCCGACCCGGACCAGCTCTCCCGAATCCTGGTGAACCTGATCCGGAATGCCGTCCAGGCCCTCAGTCAGACCGGAGCGACGGAGGGGCACCCATGCGTGAAGGTATCGGCCGCCCGCCAGGGGAGTGTCGTCGCCATCCTGGTCGAGGACAACGGCCCGGGCATCCCGGAGCGGATTCGGGCGAATCTGTTCACCCCCTTCCAGGGCTCGGCCCGCAAGGGCGGGGCTGGGCTCGGGCTCTCAATCGTGGCGGAACTGGTCGAGCTACACGGCGGGACGATCACCCTCGACGAAGCCGAGATCGGCACCCGGTTCCGGCTCGCGATCCCGGACCGCCCGGCGCCGGAGGAGACGAATTAGGCGATCGTGCAGATCTTTTCAGAATGAGGCTTGCCAACGGCCTCAGAACCCTTTAAGTCAGCCGCCTCAGCCGATGCTGCTCCCCGCGAGCAGCTGCTGGAAAAGCGCCCGTAGCTCAGCTGGATAGAGCACCAGACTACGAATCTGGGGGTCAGAGGTTCGAATCCTTTCGGGCGCGCCATTT
>DASQMJ010000070.1:0-4424 GCA_035645535.1 Microvirga sp.
AAGAACGACTATCTCGTCTACGACAGCAAGAAGGGCGTGCTCTACTACGACGCCGACGGCTCCGGCAGCGGCGCTGCGGTGCAGTTCGCCACCCTGTCGAAGAAGCTGAAGCTCTCCCACAAGGACTTCTTCGTCATCTGAGGGTGTTAACGACGAAGGCGACTATGTCGAAGGGTCGGGGCGTCCTTGATCTTCGGCTCAGTCGCGCCCCAAGGGGGCTGCCTGATCCATGCGACGGCTATGGTATGCTGCTTGCCGGCGCCGGCCGTACAGGTTCGGCGACCGGGAACTCGAGTGGACTTGCCATGACCATGATATTGCTTCGCCCCGCCGCTGTCGTGCTCTCCCTGCTCGCCGCTCCATCGGCCCTGGCCCAGGATCGGCACCATTTCCCACCCGCCCCCTATGCGGGCTTCGAGAGCAGGTCGATCAAGTCGCTGTCCGACGAGCAGGTTGCGGACCTGAAGGCAGGGCGCGGAATGGGACTGGCCCTTGCGGCCGAACTGAACGGCTATCCGGGGCCCCTCCACGTGCTGGAACTCGCGGATCGCCTGGGCTTGACGGCCGGGCAAAGGAGCCGGGTCCAGGAGCTTCTCGACGGCATGAGGGCCGAGACCGTTCCGCTTGGGGAGCGCCTCATCGAGCAGGAGGCCGAGCTGGATCGGATGTTCGCCAGCAAGACCGCGACGCCGGAAGGCATCGCGGCGGCCACGCAGGCCATCGGCGCGACCCAGGGCGCCTTGCGGGCGGCGCACCTGAAATACCATTTGACGACCGCCGCCTTGCTGACGCCCCATCAGGTCGCGCAGTACGGCAGGCTCCGGGGCTATGGCGGCGGCCATCGTCCCGGGCATGGCGGACACCGCGGGTGAGCACCGCGGGCCTGTGGGACTTGCTTTCGCCCGGCACGCTGCCGATCTGATCTTCGTCAAGGCTGTCGCGGGCGAAGCGTGCCCGATGTCGGTCGATGGCCGAAGGAGGATCCCGATGCTCGACCGCCGCCGCTTTCTCGCCGCCTCCGGGGCGGCTCTTGCAGCCCGACCCGCGTGGGCCGAAGCCTCGCTGCCGAAGGTGATCGTCAGCAAGGATCCGAACTGCGGCTGCTGCAGCGGCTGGGTGGATCACATGCGGGCCGCAGGCTTCCCCGTGGAGGTCGTCCCCACCCCGGAGCTCGACGAGGTCAAGACGCGCCTCGGGGTGCCCCGGGATCTCGCCTCGTGCCACACCGCCGAGGTCGATGGCTACGTGATCGAGGGCCACGTCCCGGCGGATGCCGTCAGGCGCGTGCTGGCTGAGAAGCCCCGCGCGAAGGGCCTTGCGGTGCCGGGCATGCCGGTCGGCTCGCCCGGAATGGAGGTCGAGGGCACGGCACCGGAGGCCTACGAGGTCATCCTGTTCGGGCCCTCGGGCCGGGCGACCTTCGCCCGCTATCGAGGTACCAGGGCGCTCTGAGGCCGAACGGAGGCGCCAGGTGGCTCAGGACTGACGCCGGCTGAAGCGAGGTCTGGGCTCCGAAGCCTCCTGAGGCTGGCCGGAATCGACGGTGACCTCGTTGATGTGGCGCGGGCTTGGCGGATCAGCGCCGGCAGGCCAGCCTTCGCGCTGGCGCCGGCGGTCGCCGTCCGATTCCTCGGTCTGATCGTGGAAGAGAACCATGTTGGTGGGGTAGGGAAGATCGATCCCGGCCTCGCTCAGGGCGCCCCTGATGGCGCCGATCACGCGGCCGCGGGCGTGCACCACGTCGGTGCGGCGCGAGCGGGTCCACCACCGAACCCGCAGGTTGACGCTCGATCCCGTCAACTCCCATGGGATCACCTCTGGAGCCGGATCCGCCAGAACGCCGTCCAGCCCCTTGAGCGCCTCCAGGATGATGTCCGCGGCCTTCCCGATGTCGTCGCCGTAGCCGATCCCCACATCGTAGTCGCTCCGACGCTTTTCGAAGGCCGTGTTGACGGTGACCGCCTGGGTGTAGACCGTGCTGTTCGGGATAATGACCTGGCGACTGTCGTAGGTCCTGATCAGCGTGGCGCGGGCCTCGATGCGCTCAACCATGCCCTCGTAGTCGCCGACGATGATCTCGTCGCCTTGGCGGAAGGGCTGGCGCAGCAGGATGAGCAGGCCGGCAAGCCAGTTCTGCAGGATGTCCTTGAAGGCAAAGCCGATGGCGATAGACCCGATGCCGAGGGTCGCCAGCAAGTCGGCCGGTCTCACCGACGGGAAGACGATCGTCGCCACGATCAGAAGCCCGAGCAGAATGACGGCCCAGCGGGTGAAACCCGCAAGGAGCTCCGCAAGATCGGGCCGCCTCCTGAGCATGAACACGCGGAAGACCGCCCGCGCTGCGGTCCAGGCCGCGGCCAGAAAGAGGATGAAGACCACAAGGGCGATGCCGAGGTTCGGCAGAATCCACCAGAAGCCCTGGATCCATCCCTCGATCTTCTCCAGCGTGACGCTCGCGTCCGTTTCCAAGTTCGATCCTCCAAGCGGGAAGGGTGAGGCTAGAACGGGGGCTCCGCTCGGGCGTTCCAGTCCTGCGACGGAGAAGCCCTCACGGGGCGCGCGGACGATCCTCTCCTCGGGAACGGCATGCTATGGAACGCGGCATGGAATCGGCGACCTGCCGGGCATAGGGGAGAGACGGGTATGAAGGCGCGGGTGAAGTTCGTGGACGGGATGACCTTCGTGGGCGAGTCCGGCAGCGGCCATGCGGTCGTCATGGACGGGGCGCCGGAATATGGCGGCCGCAACATCGGCATCCGCCCCATGGAGATGCTGCTCATCGGGCTGGGCGGCTGCACCGCCTTCGACGTGGTCCAGATCCTGCGGAAGGGCAGGGAGGACGTGACCGATTGCGAGGTGGAGGTGAGCGCCGAACGGGCGGAAACCGACCCGAAGGTCTTCACCAGGATCCATATCGACTACAAGGTCAGCGGCCGCAACCTGGCGCCCGCCAAGGTGGAGCGGGCGATCCAGCTCTCGAAGGAAAAGTACTGCTCCGCCTCGATCATGCTGGGGGCGGTTGCGACCATCACGCATTCGTGGACGGCGGTGGACGAGGGGCGGTCGAGGCTCCCGATGGAGTGATCATGCCCTGATCTGCTGATCATGTCTCCACCATCGCCCGTTCCCAATAGCCCAGGTTGCGTGGATCGACCGGAGAGTCCGCTGCCGCGTGGCGGGTCAGGATGGCGTCGTAGAAGGCCCGCGCCTCCTCCTCTCCGGCCAGGAGGCGCAGGCTTTGCAGGATCCGGCTGATGCGCAGGTGGTTGTGGTCGTGCCGGCTCAGCCATGCGTCGGTCCGGTCATAGAATTCCCGCATGCGTTGGGCCGCCTGGCGAAGGTTGGCAAGCGCGCGTTCGTCCGCCTGGATGGCGGCGATCTCGGCCTGGGACAGAACCGGCGCGGCGGGCTGGGCCATGCTTCTGGTCGGGAGCGGGAAGAGCCACTGGATATGATCGTGGATGTGCTCGAGCGCGTCGTCGGACAGGGCGAGCACCTCTTCCACGGTCCGGGCGCGGCCGTCCCTCCCGGCATTGGCCAGATAGGCATGGAGGGGGCCGGCGGGAGCGGGAGCGTTCATGGGGTTGTCCGGAGCAGCAACCGCACCAGCATGCGCCGGAAAAAGCCCCGCCGGACAGGCGGGGCTTCTGTTTCGGCCGATGCCGGTCGCGTCACGCCTCACTTGGCGGGCGCCGCCTCCTTGGGGGCCTCGGTCGGGGTTGGCTCCGGCTTCGCCTTGCCGGCATCGCGGAGGAGGGTGTCGACC
Source organism: Microvirga sp. (assembly GCA_035645535.1). Lineage (GTDB taxonomy): Bacteria > Pseudomonadota > Alphaproteobacteria > Rhizobiales > Beijerinckiaceae > Microvirga. Next base: position 3,767 of record DASQMJ010000070.1, read on the forward strand.
GTCTCCGTCCGCTTAGTCTGCATCTCTCGGGCCTTCTCGGTCTCGGCCGCCTTATCCTGGGACGCGAATGACTTTCTCTCGTAGCACATGGTGCCCTCCGTCATTGCCGACGGGCCAACGCTCGAAGCTCCGCGCCGTTCCGGCCGCTCCCTGCGACGTCTTACCCGGGAGCGTCGAAGGGATTAGCTTGGGCGCGCCGTTGACAACTTGGCAGGCCGGGACGATCATCGAACGTGCGCACTTGGGGCCTCTGGAGGACCCCGGTTGCGGCGCATGCCGGCCCGGTGGGGCGGCCATGCGGATGGTGGTCGCGGGAGGCGCTGTATGGCGAGCCTTCACAGGATCTGCCACGGCATTCGAGGATGCTCCGTCAGGAGCTCCCAGCGACTTTTTGCGAAAATCACCGACAGGATTGTGCAGAGGGGCGGGCATGGGTTCGCCCCTTCGTCATGGACGCGGGACGGAAGAGACAGAGTCGTCTGAGTAGCCTTCGAGTTCGAATCCGCCCGCCTCGTGGGGCAAGGATGAATCCGGGATGGCTGTAGCGATCATACTCGTTTTGGTGGCCCTCGGCTCGGTGCTGTTCCACCTCGTGAGCCCCTGGTGGTGGACCCCGATCGCATCCAACTGGCGCTATATCGACGACACGATCATCATC
>DASQMJ010000071.1:0-34298 GCA_035645535.1 Microvirga sp.
AGCTCGAAGGCTTCGAGATCGATCTGGCCAACGACCTGTGCGGCCGCATGAAGGTCAAGTGCGAGATCGTGGCCCAGGACTGGGACGGCATCATCCCGGCGCTGCAGGCCAAGAAGTACGACGCCATCATGGCCGGCATGAACATCACCGACAAGCGCCTGGAGGTGATCAGCTTCGCGGGCCCCTATGCGGCCACGCCGCACGGCTGGGGCGTGATGAAGGACTCGCCCCTCGCGGCCCTGCCGGGATCCGGCACGACAGTGAGCATCGACAAGGACCCCGAGGCCGCCAAGAAGGCGATCGAGGCATGGAAGCCGCTGCTCAAGGGCAAGACCGTCGGCGTGCAGGGCTCGACCGTCAACTCGCAGTTCCTCGAGAAGTACCTGAAGGACGTCATTGAGATCCGTGAGTACAAGACCACCGAGCAGCACGACCTCGATCTGACCGCCGGGCGCGTCGACGCCATCTTCGCCGGCTACGGGGCACTGAAAGCCACGCAGGAGAAGCCCGAGTTCAAGGACATGGTCATCGCCGGCACGGGCATGCGCGGCGACGTGCTGGGCCGCGGCGTCGCGGTCGGCATGCGCAAGGACGACACCGAACTGAAGAAGGCCTTCGACGAGGCGATCCAGGCGGCGATCAAGGACGGAACGGTCAAGAGGCTGTCGGAGAAGTGGTTCAAGATCGACGTCACGCCGCAGGTCTGACACGAGTCTGCTGACATCGAAGGCCCGGCCCTGGCGCGAGGGTCGGGCCCTTTAACCCGGCCCAAGGTGCCGGACATGAGACGCCACCTTGCCCTCCGCCTCGGGCGAAGGGGAGGCACAATCAGGAAAGTTGAGACGCGTGCAGCAGCTGAGCTATTTCGAGCTCGTCGGCTTCGGCCCCAACGGGTGGGGATGGGCCCTCCTGACCGCGGCCGGCATGACGCTCGCCGTCGCCGCCTGCGGCTTTCTCGTGGGCTCCGTCGTCGGAACCTTCGTGGCCTGGGGCAAGATTGCCGGCAACCTGGCGGTCCGCGGCGTGGCCGACGGATATACGACCATCCTGCGCGGCATCCCGGACCTCCTCGTCATTTATCTCTTCTACTTCGGCGGCAGCGCCGCGCTCGGCGCCATCGGCAGCCTCTTCGGGGCCGAGGGCTTCATCGGCGTGCCGGCCTTCGTGACCGGCGCGCTCGCCATCGGCATCATCTCCGGGGCCTATCAGGCGGAGGTCTTCCGCGGCGCGTTCCAGGTGGTCAGCCGCGGCGAGATCGAGGCGGCACGCTCGGTCGGCATGCACCGCTGGCTGATGTTCCGCCGCATCATCGCTCCGCAGGTGCTGCGCTATGCCATTCCCGGGCTCGGCAACACCTGGCAGCTGGTGCTGAAGGAATCGGCCCTGATCTCGGTCACCGGCCTCGTCGAGCTGCTGCGCCAGTCGCACATCGCGGCAGGCTCCACCCGCCGTCCGTTCGACTTCTACCTGACGGCGGCGGTGCTCTATCTCCTGATCACCTGGGTTTCGACCTATCTCTTCCAGCGCGCGGAAACCCATTCGATGCGCGGCATCCGGAGGGCTTCGTGATGGATTTCACCTTCATGAAGGACACCTTCCTCAGCCTCTTGGGCGGGGTGCCGCTGACCCTGAACCTGGCCTTCACGTCCGTCGCCTTCGGGGCGGTCTTCGCCATGATCCTCGCGCTCATGCGGATGTCCGGCGTACGCGTGCTCGATGCTGTGGCACAGGCTTACGTGTTCGTGTTCCGCGGAACGCCGCTGCTCGTGCAGATCTTCCTGATCTACTACGGGCTCGGGCAGTTCCGCCCGACCCTGCAGGAATGGGGCCTCTGGGGCTTCTTCCGCGAGCCCTACTGGTGCGCGGTGCTGGCCCTGACGCTCAACACGGCGGCTTATGCCAGCGAGATCATCCGCGGCGGCCTGCAATCCGTGCCGCACCAGCAGGTGGAGGCGGCGCGTGCCTGCGGCATGTCGGGCTTCCTGCTCTTCCGCCGCATCATCTTCCCCATCGCGGTCCGCCAGGCGCTTCCGGCCTATGGCAGCGAGCTCATCCTCATGGTGAAGGCGACGTCGCTCGCCTCGATCATCACCATGATGGAGGTGACGGGCATCGCCGCGAAGCTGATCTCGCAGACCTTCCGGGCGGTCGAGGTCTTCGTCGTCGCGGGTCTGATCTACCTCATCATCAACTTCGCCATCACGCGCATCATCATGGCCATCGAGTGGTGGCTCTCCCCTCATCTGCGCCGCCCGCCGGCCGTCGAGCCGCGTCTGGAGGCCGCGCATGTCTAACGGAGCATCGTCCTTGTCGCCCGATACCCCAGCCGCCGTCTCGATCCACGATCTTCGCAAGAGCTTCGGATCGCTGGAGGTCCTCAAGGGCGTGTCGCTGAGCGCCAGGGAGGGAGACGTCATCTCGATCCTGGGCGCCTCCGGCTCCGGCAAGTCGACCATGCTCCGCTGCATCAACATGCTGGAGGTGCCGGATTCCGGCGAGATCCAGATCGGCGGGGAGGCGATCAAGCTGAGGAAGGGCCGGCACGGCATGGAGCCGGCCGATCGACGCCAGGTCGACCGCATCCGCTCCCGCGTCGCCATGGTGTTCCAGAGCTTCAATCTCTGGTCCCATATGACGATCCTGGAGAACGTCATCGAGGCTCCCGTCCACGTGCAGAAGCGCCCGAAGGCCGAGTGCATTGCGGAGGCCGAGGAACTGCTGGCGAAGGTCGGGATCGTCGACAAGCGCAACCAGTATCCGTCACACCTCTCCGGCGGCCAGCAGCAGCGTGCCGCGATCGCCCGGGCGCTCGCCATGCACCCGAAGGTGATGCTCTTCGACGAGCCGACCTCGGCGCTGGATCCGGAGCTCGTCGGCGAGGTGCTGCGCGTCATGCGCTCCCTCGCCGAGGAGGGCCGCACCATGCTGGTGGTCACCCACGAAATGGGCTTCGCGCGGGACGTGTCGAACCGCGTCGTGTTCCTGCACAAGGGCGTGGTGGAAGAGGAAGGTCAGCCGGCGGAGGTGTTCGGCGCCCCGAAGTCGGAACGCTTCAAGCAGTTCATCTCGAGCCACAGATAGGCTTCAGCGCCTTTCGATCCGCCGCACGCGATCGTCGGCGGAGCCGGGCGGAAGCCTGTCCGGTCCGCCAGGATACTGGCGCTGCATCGACCAGTCCCTCTCGCGACCGCGGGGTTCCGTGTGTCCGAGAAAGAGGCCCAGGATGGCCGGAACGGCCAGGATCAGCAGGGATATGACGGCCCACACGACCACGATGGCCGCCAAGCCCAGGCCCCGCAGAACGCCGAGCGCCCAAGACAGCCATTCGACCGTCTCGGGATGACCCGTCACGATGTCGGCGTTGCGAATCGCGACGCCGCCGAAGAGATCGAACAGCCCGTAGGCGCCCCAGGCGAAAAGCGACCAGAGGGCCACGCAGATCCAGGCCAGAGCCCAAAGCAGCCGCCTCATCGGGCCCTCTCCTGCACGCGGACGGCCGTGCCGTCGATCTCGCGCGGGCCGCGCTTCGGCAGGCCAAGATGCTCATGAATGATGCGCAAATTGCGTTCGTTTGCCTTGAAAAAGACGTCGAAGACGTCGCCGGCGAACGGAATGGCGCCCACCGCCGTGTCCACCGCCACGTTTCCGATCATGCGGGCGATCTTCCGGCGCGGCAAGCCGAGTTGGCGCGCCTCCCAGATGATATAGCTCGCAAGGGCAGCCGAGAGGGCGTCGCCGACGCCCGGAACGAGACCGAGCACGGAATCGAGCCCCACGCGCCGGTTCAGGCCCGGAATGAGAAAGGCACTGTCCAGGAGCCTTGCGACCATGGTCACCCGAGCGATCGCATCCTCCCGGCGCGGGCCGGCAGCCTTGATGGCATCGAAGAAAGCGCCTTGAGCAGCGTTCATCCTGTCTCCCTCCGCGTCGCAGGAGTGCGACGCACCAGAGCCCAATGTGGGAACCGGCCAGGTATGTTACAAGAGCTAACATTGGGGTAATGTTATTATAGATTTCGACTGATAGATTTCATTCGGCGGCTGTTACAATGAAGCAAATATCGGAAATTTTATTCCTATACCGATGACATACTCCTAGTGAGTAGTTGTCTATCAAAGGGTTGAACTCTACTAATTCAATCTGATTAGAAGCTTGACTGCTGCATAGGCAGCCAACATCAGGCGAATGCCGGCAAGGGGACCGCAGGACGGTCATCAATACCTGGGGGCTCATGACGGGGAGGACCCGATGAGCACTCGAATTCTTCGAGCGATGTCGCTCGCTTCCGTGACAGGTGTCTGGACGATGGCGCTACCCTCTGCAACGGCAGTGGCGGAGGGCAGTTGGGTGCCGCCGGTCCAATACGCTGCCCTGCCCTCCCAGGACCAGGTCAGGGACCCGGCCACGACCGGCAGCCTTCCTGATGCGGGCAATCGGGCCATGCCCGGCGCGTCGGGCTTCTACGCCTCCGTTGAGAAGGGCAGCATCCTGGTTCGGGCCAGCGCCCCAACCACGTGCCTCCCTGGCAATCTGCGTGAGGTGGTTGCCGACCTGGCGGCGAAGTTCGGTCCTGTCAGCATCGAGTCGACCCACCGGAGCAGGAGCCGCAACTGGCGCGCCGGCGGCGCCCGCCAATCCCTCCACCTCTCCTGCCGTGCTATCGATTTCAGGGTCAAGGCTCGGGCGCGGGGCGTGATGGCCTATTTGCGCTCGCGTCCTGAAGTAGGCGGCCTTAAAGTCTACCGGAACGGCATCATCCACATCGACAATGGGGAGCGCCGGAGCTGGTAAGGACCGTGGAGCCGCATGACGAGACACCCTGACGCCAAGACCATTGCGGCCCGCATCGCACAGGGCCGCGGAGCCTCACCCACCGATCTCGTCATCACCGATGTGCACCTGCTGGACCTCGTGACGGGAACGCTGACGCCGACGGACATCGCGGTCTGCGGCGACACCATCGTGGGCACCTACGGCCGATACCGGGGCAGACGCACCGTCGACGGTCGCGGACGTATCGCAGTGCCGGGCTTCATCGACACGCATCTCCATGTGGAATCCTCCCTCGTCACGCCGCTCGAGTTCGACCGGTGCGTCCTGCCCCACGGCGTCACGACGGCGATCTGCGATCCGCACGAGATGGCCAACGTGATTGGCACCGCTGCCTTCGACTACTTCCTCGCCTGTGCCGAACACACGATCTTGGATCTGCGGGTGCAACTCTCGAGCTGCGTCCCGGCCACGCATCTCGAGACCTCGGGCGCTCGCATTGACGCCCCCGATCTCGCCGCCTACCGCGACCATCCCAAGGGCATCGGCCTTGCGGAGTTCATGAACTTTCCGGGCGTGCTTGCCGCCGACCCTGCGTGCCTTGCCAAGATCGAAGCCTTTTCCGGACGCCACATCGACGGCCACGCTCCCCTGGTGCGCGGGCTCGATCTCAACGGCTATCTCGCGGCCGGCATCCGCACCGACCATGAAACGACGACCCCGGAGGAGGCGCTCGAAAAGATTCGCAAGGGCATGACCGTGCTGATCCGCGAGGGCTCGGTCTCGAAGGACCTGCATGCCCTCGCGCCGCTGCTCTCGGTCCAGACCTCGCCTTTTCTTGCGCTGTGCACCGATGACCGCAATCCCCTCGACATCGCCGAGGAAGGCCATCTCGACTACATGATCCGGACCCTGATCTCCCTGGGTTGCGCGCCTCTTGCCGCCTATCGTGCGGCCTCGCTTACGGCCGCGCAAGCCTTCGGCCTGAGAGATCGCGGCATGATCGCACCGGGCAAGCGCGCCGACATCGTCCTGCTCGACGATCTCGAAGCTTGCGCCGTGTCCAACGTGATCGCCGGTGGGAGGCTCGTTGACGAGGCCCTGTTCCAAACGCGCGGCCGCGTCGCACCTGTCGGCCTCAACAGCGTAAAGACACCGCCCGTCATGTCAGAGCAATTCCGCATCGCGAGCACGCCGGGAGGGTCCAGGGTCATCGGCGTCATTCCGGGAAAGATCATTACCGAGGATCTGAGCCTGGACCTCCCGTCACAGAACGGCTTGGCGCAAATCGACCTCGCACAGGACGTGGTGAAGGTCGCGGTCGTGGAGCGTCATGGGATCAACCGCAATGTAGGCCTCGGCTTCGTGAAGGGCTTCGGTCTGAAGCGCGGCGCCATCGCATCCTCGGTTGGTCATGACAGCCACAACATCTGCGTCGTCGGCGCCAACGACGCGGACATGGCAACTGCGGTGAACCGCCTGCGTGAAATCCAAGGCGGCTTCGTAGTCGTTTCCGACGCTGCCGTACAGGCGGAGCTAGCGCTTCCGATCGCCGGTCTTATGAGCGACCGAACGTACGAAGAGGTTCGGGATGCACTGTACCCTCTCCGCGATGCGGCCAAGGCTCTTGGCGTCACCCTTCCCGAACCGTTCCTCCAGGTCGCGTTCCTGCCCCTGCCCGTGATCCCGCATCTCAAGATCACGGATTTCGGTCTGGTCGATGTGAACCGAATGCAGCTCGTTTGAGGTCTGGAGGCAGAGACATGTTCGAAGGTTTCGTGCACAAGCGGGTCGCGACCCGCGAGGCCGTGATCAATCTGCGCCACGCGGGCGACGGCCCTCCGGTGCTGCTCCTGCACGGGCATCCGCAAACGCACGTGATGTGGCACAGGATCGCTCCGCAGCTCGCTCGATCATATACCGTCGTCTGTGCGGACCTGCGGGGCTACGGCGACAGCTCGAAGCCGCAGACGACGCCGGATCACGAACCGTACTCGAAGCGCGCCATGGCCCGGGATCAGGTCGAGGTCATGCAGAGCCTCGGCTTCGAGCGTTTCGCGGTCGTCGGCCACGATCGCGGCGGGCGCTGCGCCTATCGAATGGCGCTGGACCGTCCGGAGAGGATCGTCTCGTTATCCGTGCTCGACATCCTGCCGACAGCCGAGCATTTCCGACGCACCGACATGGCATTCGCCATGGGTTACTGGCACTGGTTCTTCCTGGCGCAGCCCTACGACCTGCCGGAACGGCTCATCGCGGGCGATCCGGATGCGTTCTATCTTCGCCGCGGCCGCTCGATCTTCGACCCGGCTGCCCTCGATGAGTACCGACGCTGCTTCACGAATCCGGAGACGATCCACGCCATGTGCGAGGATTACCGGGCCGGCGCGTCCATCGACATGAAGCTGGACGAGAACGACCTGAAGGCCGGGCGACGCATTGCCTGTCCGGTGCAGGCTCTCTGGGGGCTGAAGAACGGGCTGGAGCGCTGGTATGACGTCCTGGATGTGTGGCGCGCCTGGGCGGACGACGTGCAGGGCCATGGCATCGATTGCGGCCACTATCTCGCCGAGGAGGCTCCCGACGAGACATTGGCTGCGCTGGAGGCATTCCTGGCGAAGGCCTTCGCGAGGGTGAGCCTTTAGATTCGCCCAACCCGCAGCGACAACGGAAAGCGGATCGTGCGGCGGCACTCGGGATCGCCCCAGGCATCGAGCAGATCGCGCCGGAAAGCTTGGATCGGCTCACGTCCAAGAGCCTTCTCGGCTTCACGTACGGCGGACCAGGTATCCGCATAGCCGATCATGTCGGCGGCCCGCCAGTTCACTTCGATGGCGAGAAGCGGCGCGGCGATTTCCTCGAAAGGAAATTCGAAGGACCGGTAGCCGTCCTCCACATGCCACCGCTCCGGCGGCCAGTAGGGACCGACCACGTCCTTGTAGAAGTGCCGGATGACGGGAGCGATGTCAGGATCTGCCTGCACCACCCCATAGGTGACGAGGGCGAGGATGGCGCCCGGCCTCCCCACACGCCGCGCCTCCGCGTAGAACGCCGGGAGATCGAACCAGTGCGCTGCCTGCGCGGCAGTCAGGAGATCCACCGACGCGTCCGGCAGGCCGCTGTGCTCCGCCGGCGCAACCCTGTACTCGACACTCTCGTGCTGCTCGGCCCTTTCGATCTGCTGGGCGCTGGCATCCGTGGCGATGACCCGCCCGAAGCGCCGCGCAAGCAGGACCGACAACTGTCCCGTGCCGCAGCCGACATCGAGCGCGACGTCGGTCTTCTGGCAAAGCCCAGCCAGATAGTCGACGAGAGCCTCCGGATAGGTCGGCCGGTAGGCGGCGTAATCGGCGGATCGGGCGGAGAAATGATCCTTGAACGACACGTTCAGACTTCCGTGAACGGCGCGATGACGATGCCGTTGGCCTCCAGCTTCGCTCGGACGGCCCGCGCCATCGCCACTGCACTCGGCTCGTCGCCGTGGACGCAGATCGTGTCGATCTCGATGGGAATGCGCCGGCCGGACGTGGTGACGACAGCCTTCTCCTGCAGGGTGCGGAGCACGCGCTCCGACGCCTCCTCCGCATCGTGCAGCACGGAGCCGGGCTTCCTGCGGCTGGTGAGCGTACCGTCGTCCTCATAGGTGCGGTCAGCGAAGAACTCGCGCGCAACCCTGACGCCGACCTTCTCCGACGCCTTTTCCATCAGGAGGCCCGGCATGCACACATTGACGAGATTGCCGTCGACGCCCTTGATCGCGCGAGCGATGGCGAGCGCCAGGTCCTCGTCCTCGTTTGCCATGTTGTTGAGCGATCCATGCGCCTTCACATAGGTCACACGGTGTCCCGCAAGGGCTGCGACCGCCTGCATGGCGCCGATCTGGTAGGCGACCATGCGCTCGATCTCGGCAGGAGAGTCGCCGCGGATCACTCTGCGGCCGAAGCCGTGCAGATCGTTGAAACCCGGATGCGCCCCGACGGCGACTCCCTTGCGTTTCGCCGTCTCGGCCGTGCGGAACATGATGGACGGATCGCCCGCATGGAAGCCGCAGGCAACGTTTGCGGAGGAGACGATGTCGAGCATCGCCTCGTCGTCACCCATGGGCCAAGGCCCGTATCCTTCGCCCATGTCGCAGTTCAGATCGACCTTCATCGTCATCACACCAGTACCGGCTGCGCCTCTTGCGCACCCACATGAAAAACGCGCTTGTATCTCTCCACCTCTTCCGGTGGCCCCATGGCCTTGGTCGGGTTGTCCGAGAGCTTCACGGTCGGACGACCATTGGCGGAAATCACCTTGCAGACGATGGAGATGGGATCGAGGTTTCCATTCGGGACAAGGCCCCGGAAATCGTTGGTCAGGAGCGTGCCCCAGCCATAGCCGATCCGCATGCGGCCGTGGAAATGCACGTGAATGCGCCTGATCACGTCCACGTCGAGACCGTCCGAGAAGATGGCGAGCTTCTCGGACGGGTTCTGCCCGCGCGAGCGCCACCAGGCAATGGCCTCCTCGCCGCCCTCGATGGGATCCTTGGAGTCGATGCGGATGCCGGTCCAGGAGGATACCCAGTCGGGCGCCTGGCTGAGGAAGTTGGTGGTGCCGTAGGTATCCGGCAGGATGACCCGCAGGTTGCCTTCGTAATCCTCCTGCCAGTCGGCGAGCACGCGGTACGGCGCCTGCGCCATCTCGGTCTCGCTGTCGGCCAGCGCCGTATAGACCATGGGCAGTTCGTGAGCGTTTGTGCCAACCGCCTCGACCTCCCGGCGCAGGGCGATGAGGCAGTTGGAAGTGCCGAGGAAGGCCGGTCCGAGACCTTCGATCATCGCCTGCACGCACCAGTCCTGCCACAGGAAGCCGTGGCGGCGACGCGTGCCGAAATCGGAAATGGACAAGCCCGGCAGCGTCTTCAGCTGCTGTATCTTCTCCCAGACCCGGGTCATGGCTCGGGCGTAGAGCACCTGGAGCTCGAACTTGCCCATGCCCTTCAGGACGCCCCGGGACCGCAGCTCGTTCAGGATGGCGAGGGCCGGGATCTCCCACATGGTGGTCTCGATCCAGGGACCGTGGAAGGTCAGGACATACTGCCCGTCCTGCTTTTCCAGGAGGTATTCGGGAAAGCGGAAGGTCTCAAGCCAGTCCATGAATTCCGGCGAGAACATCTGCCGCTTGCCGTAGAACGTATTGCCGCGAAGCCAGGTGGACTCGCCCCGCGTCAGCGAGAGCGAGCGCACATGGTCGAGCTGCTCGCGCAACTCGCCCGGATCGATGATGTCGGCGAGGCGTATGCGCGTCGTCCGATTGTGGATGCCGAAGGTCACCTGGACGTCCCGGTGGCGGCGGAAAATCGTCTGCGCCATCAAGAGCTTGTAGAAATCCGTGTCCAGCACGGACCGGACGATCGGATCGATCTTCCAGGTGTGGTTGTAGACCCTGGTTGCGATGTCCGCCATCGCCTGCTCCTCACGGCTTCGGGAGGCGCGACAATAACGAAGGGAGGCGCGGGATGAAAGGGTACCTGGCTACGGGATCTGCCTAGAGCGGGCTCTACGGCGGTAGGACATCGATCTGGATCGAGGCGTAGTAGGCGGCCACGTCCGCGATGTCCTCGTCCGTCAGGTCCTTCGCTACAATGTTCATGGCCTCGTGCCGGCGCTCGCCAGAGCGATAATCCCTGAGGCTCTTGACCATGTAGCTCTCGACCTGGCCGGCGAGGTTCGGAGCCTCCGGGTTCTTGGATAGCCCGTCCAGCCCATGGCAGGCCTGGCACGTGACGATCTTCTGACGCCCCGCCTGGGCATCAGCCGCCACGACCGTGGTCTGAGCGGCAATCAACGGAATTCCCAGCGCAGGCAGGGCGCAGAACCATTTCATCTGAATGCGATCCTAGAAGAAAGGACGGGCGTGTCGCGCGACACGCCCGCCGAGACATCGTCACTGACCCTCGTAGGAGATGCGGTAGATCGCACCGGCGGTGTCGTCCGTGACCAGAAGCGATCCGTCCGGCAGCGTCGCAACATCCACGGGACGCCCGAGATATTCCCCGTTCTCGGTCAGCCAGCCTTCGGCGAAGACCTGCGGCTCATCCGCGGTGCCGTCCTGCTTGAGCGGCGTGAACATGATGCGTGCGCCGATCGGCTTGGTTCGATTCCAGGATCCGTGCTGGGCCGAGAATATGCCACCCCGATACGCCTGTGGGAACATCTGTCCCGTGTAGAAGGCCATGCCGAGATCGGCCGCGTGGGCATCCATTTCGACCTGGGGATTGATGACGCCGGCAGGCACCTGATCGTCCTTGTATTCGACCGTCCGCACCGTGCCGCCGCCGTAATAGGGGAAGCCGAAGTCCTGCCCCATCTGGGTGATGCGGTTGAGTTCGCCCGGCGGCTGGTCGTCGCCCATGCCGTCAACCTGGTTGTCCGTGAACCACAGCGTCTTGTCGGAAGGGTTGAAATCCATGCCGACGGAGTTGCGGATGCCGGTGGCGTAAACCTCCCGGTTCTTGCCGTCCTGGTCCATGCGGACGATGCCGCCGATGCCCACGCGCTTATAGAGGTCCATCTTGTCCTTCGGCGGCACGTTGAACGGCTGGCCGAGGGAGATGTAGAGCTTGTTGTCGGGTCCGATCCGACACACCCGAGCTGTGTGATTGTAGCTCTCCTCCGCCGGCGGGATGAGTTCCCCCTGCTTGACGGCGACGAAGGCCGCCACGTCCGGACCTTCGTAGAAGAACTCGGCCGCGGGGAACTGAAGCACCCGGTTCTGCTCCGCCACATAGAGCATTCCGTCGCGCGAGAAGCACACGCCGTTGGGGATCTTGAATGCGACCGACGGGGCGAACTGCTTCACCTCGTCTGCTACGCGATCCTTGTCACGATCCGTCACCACGTAGACGTTGTTCTTGCGGGTGCCGACGAAGACGACCGCGGTCGAAGGGCCGACCGCCATGTGACGCGCATCGGGCACGATCGCATAGAGATCGATCTTGAAACCTTGCGGCAGCTTGATCTTTTCGAGATTGCGCCGAATCGCATCGGCGCGCCGCCCCTCCTGAGGAACGGGTCTGGGCTCGACCGTTCCCGTGCTCTGGAAGGACGAGAGCTTTTCGAGATTGTTGGTCGGCGGCTGAGATGCGGGTTGAGCGAGAGCTTGGGACACTAAGGCAACTGTCGAGACGGCGGCAAGCCAAGCGGCTTTCATCGTACCCTCCCTGGGTTCGCCCCCCTCGCCATGTTGTTTTGCTTCTTCCGTCGGATTGGCTCCGACCTGGATACTTGCAAAACTATACCCAAGCTTTTGACGCATCGGAAGAAAAAAAGGGCAAATAAAAAGGGCCGCAGAGCGACCCCTCTTGTATAGCGCCGGTGGAGATCCTCAGCTCAGGTCCACCTTTGCCTGATCACCGGGATGCGGATGCTCCCCGGTGATCGCCGCCTTTGCATAGCCGTAGAGGTGAACCAAGGTCGAGGACGGACTATCCCAGAATTCACCCTTGGTCGGATGAACGCGGATCAGGGCGATCTGGGGATCGTCGACGCCTTCCGGGAACCACGCCCGCAGGATCTCCGACCATTTCTCCTGGATTGTCGCCTTGTCCCTCACGATGTCGGCCTTGCCTGAGATGGACACATAGGTCTGGCTGCTAGGGTCGGAAAAGGCGAGATTCACTTCGTTGTCGCGGGAGATCTCCCCCATCTTGGGGGACCGGATCTGCGTGAAGAACCAGAGATCCCCGTGCTCGTCGGCCTCCTGGCTGTGCATGGGCCGGCTGTGGAGCGTACCGTCCGTATCGACGGTCGTCATCATGGCGATCTTCACGTCCTTGATCAGGTCGTAAAGCTTCTGGGCGTTCGGATCGTTATGACCGTGTTGATGCATTATCGTCTCCTCGATCTCGTCAGGCACCCTCGGGACGGCGGAATGTGGGGGTCTCCACCAAGCCCGGCAGGCGGCGCGGGCGATCGGCCGGCGCGGACCGACCATCCAAGGACACGGTGGACAACGGACAGGGTGCGGTTTGGTTCAGGATATCCCGCCCAGACGTGCCGACATGCCTTAACGGACAGGCCCGCAGCCTCTACATGAGAGGCGGGACAAGCTCGGATCCGGCGCAGGAGGCCTAACAATCGTGGCGATTACCCGTGAACATGTGCTGCAGGCTCTTTCGACCATCCCCATGGATGCGGGTGGGACGAATCTCGTCGCATCGGGAAGACTGTCGGATATCGTCATCGACGACGCAGCCCGGGTCATGTTCTCGATTGCCATCGATCCGTCGGAAGCCTCACACATGGAACGGGTGCGCCAAGCGGCCGAAGCCGCCGTGAGGGGTCTGCCGGGCGTGAAGGGCGTTTTTGCCAGCCTCACGGCCGACCGGCCCGTTGCGTCGCACGCAGGGGCTTCCACGTCTCCGGCTGCCCCTCCCCGCCGCCCTCAAGTCGCCGCCCAATCCGGGACGCAGCGCATTCCGGGCGTCAAGCATGTGATCGCGGTTGCGTCCGGCAAGGGCGGCGTCGGGAAGTCTACGACTGCGTGCAATCTCGCCCTCGGATTGAAGTCCCTCGGGCTTAAGGTCGGGCTTCTGGACGCGGACATCTATGGCCCCTCCATGCCGAAGCTGTTTGGCGTCCACGGCAAGCCGCAGCTCCTCGAAGGGCGGATCCTGGAGCCCATGCAGGCCTACGGGATCAGACTGATGTCCATCGGCTTCCTCGTCGACGAGGAAGCCGCCATGATCTGGCGCGGGCCGATGGTCATGTCGGCGATCACCCAAATGCTGCGTGAGGTGGCCTGGGGCGATCTGGACATCCTCGTGGTGGACATGCCCCCCGGAACCGGCGACGCCCAACTCACCATGGCCCAGGCCACGCCTCTCGCCGGCGCCGTCATCGTCTCGACGCCGCAGGATCTGGCCCTCATCGATGCCAGGCGCGGCGTTTCCATGTTCAAGAGGGTCGAGATTCCCATTCTCGGCATTGTCGAGAACATGGCGACCTTCGTGTGCCCGCATTGCGGACAGACGTCCCACATCTTCGGCCATGGCGGCGCCCGTGCCGAAGCCGAGCGCCTGGGCGTGCCGTTCCTCGGCGAGGTGCCACTCAACATGTCGATTCGCGAACTCTCCGACGCCGGACGTCCGGTGGTTGCCGTCGATCCGGACGGGCCGCATGCCAGGATCTACAAGGACATGGCCCAGGGCATCTGGCACTCCCTGTCGGGCGGCGCGGCGGCGCGTCCGGCGCCCAGGATCGTGATCGAGTGAGCCGGGCCCGATGTCGCCCCTCCCTCCTCCCACGCTCGGCGCGATCCTGGCCGGGGGCCTCGCGCGCCGCATGGGAGGCGCCGACAAGCCCCTGGCGAAGGTTGCCGGGCGCACCCTTCTGGAGCATGTGGCGGCGCGGCTCATGCCCCAATGCGACAGGGTCGTCATCAATGCCAATGGCGATACCGGACGTTTCAGGGCCCTGGGTTTGCCTGTCGTGCCGGATTCAATCCCGGATTACGCAGGCCCCCTGGCGGGCATCCTGGCTGCTCTCGAATGGGCAGCTGCCACCACACCGTCGGTCGAATGGGTGGTGAGCGTCCCCTGCGATACGCCCTTCCTGCCAGCCGATCTGGTCCGGCGCCTGCACGAGGCGCGTACGGCATCCAGGATGCCCATCGCCTGCGCGTCATCGGAAACGGGCAACCACCACGCGGTCGGCCTCTGGCCGGTTCATCTGAGACAGGACCTGCACGATGCCATTGTTCGTCGAGGTGTGCGAAGCGTCAGGGACTGGTCCGGCGGACACGGGGTCGCCCATGCCTTCTGGACGAGTGAAATCATGGATCCGTTCTTCAACATCAACACCCCCGACGATCTTGCCGCCGCCGCAGCCTTGGCGGAGCGCGAGCGGATATGGGCTTTGCGATGATCCAGCTCGATCTGTCAGGATTGAAGTGCCCGCTACCCGTCTTGAGGACCCGCAAGGCTCTTCGCAATCTGCAGCCGGGCGACCGGCTGCACGTCATCTGCACGGACCCGCTCGCGTCAATCGATGTCCCGAACCTCATCCGTGAAACCGGAGACGTTCTCGAGGACCAGCGACAGGATGGTCACAAGCTCAGCTTTTTCATCCGCAAATCCGATTGACCCAGGCAACGAAAAGGCCCGGCTTGAGAGCCGGGCCTACATACGCGATGCGTGGGGCATCATTCGCGGTTCTTGCGAAGAGCATCCTTCATGCCGCCGACGGTGTTCTGAATCTTGCCTTCGGCCTTATCCATCTTGCCTTCGGTTTCCATTTTCGAGTCGCCAAGGGCCTTACCGACACCCTCCTTCAGGCGGCCTTTGATGTTCTTCGCGCTGCCTTCAACCCGATCATCATCCATATCTACTCTCCAAATAAACGGATACCCAGGGGCCAACGTCTCGGGGAGGAAAGGGTTTCCTCAAAACCCCCGATAGAACCGTCTGTTCGCTTCTCCCGCGAAGCAAGCTTTCCGACCGCGAAACCGTTACGTGCCAAGGCACAGCTCCGGCAGGTGTGACCGTTCGCACACACTGCGCCGGCGATCCTCTACAAAATGGAACCGCCCGACATAGGTAACGTTACACCGTTAATTTATCGAGCTTACCTGTGTCCGAACCCAAGAAATCTCCCAAGAAGTCTCACCGGTTGCACGAGGGGCCCGGAGAACGCCGCCCGCATGGCAACTCGGCGCGCCAGCTGGACCGCATGGCGCTGTTGGCGCATCAGTTCATGACTCCCCTGTCGACCATTGCGACCCTTGCCCAAGGCATGATGAGACGGGCAGGTCGTCTGGGCCCGGACGACGTCCGGGATCGCTCCGAGAAGATCTGGCGTGCCAGCCTCCGCCTTCAGGAGCTGATCGAGACGATCATGTCCTATACGCAGCTCAACTCCGGCGCGCTGACTCTCAACCTGAGCTTGTTCAGCCTTGACGACCTCGTGCGCCGCGTCTGCTCCGAACACCGCATGCAGGCGCCAACCCGTCCCTTTCAAGTGAATCTCCAGGAGCTTCCGGAGGTGTTCGTCGGCGATCCAGTGCTCCTTGAACAGGCGCTGGTGATCGTCTTGTCGAACGCCATGAAGTACTCTCCCGCCCATGAGCCGATCTGCATCACGAGTTGCAAGCGCAACGGCGGCATCGTCATCGCAGTGGAGGACCGCGGCATCGGCGTACCGGAGGCGGATATCCCTTATCTCACGCAGCCCTTCTTCCGTGCTCGGAACGTCAAGCACATGCCCGGAGCCGGACTGGGACTGAGCCTCGTCTGGCACATTCTCAAACTTCATGGCGGCAACGTCCAGGTTGAAAGCCGTGAAAGACACGGGACGACCGTCAGGCTGATCCTGCCGGACGAGCCGCCTTCGGATCTCGGAGCCGACGTTTAGGCTCGTGGCGATGGCTACCGGACGAGAATGCAGCGAAAGTCGTTCACGTTCGTGAGCGTCGGCCCGGTGGTCACGAGGCGCCCCAGCTGCGCGAATGCAGTATAGGCATCGTTGTCTGCGAGATGCTGAGCCAGATCGACCGCCTTTTCTCGCGCGCTCTCGTGGAATGCCTCGTCGAACCAGGCTCCTGCATTGTCCTCGGATCCATCGATGCCGTCGGTGTCGCAGGCTATGGCGGAAACGCGCTTCTCTCCCTTCAACGCCACGGCGAGCGACAGCAGGAATTCCGCATTGCGGCCGCCGCGCCCGCGGCCGCGCACGGTCACGGTTGTCTCTCCACCGGACAGGAGCACGCAGGGACGCCTGATCGGCTCCCCATGCTGGATCACAGAGCGCGTAATGCCGGCCATCACGCGCCCCACTTCCCGAGCCTCGCCCTCGATCGCATCGCCGAGCACGAGGGTCGCGAGACCGAGCTGGCGCGCCGTGGCGGCTGCGGCGTCGAGAGCCATTTTGGGTGTCGCGAGCATATGCACTGGCCCGCGTGCGACAGGATCCTCGACGGCATTCGCCCGAACCGCAGCCGCGATATGGGACGGCACATCGATCGCGTACTTCCGTAGGATCGACAGTGCGACCTCAGGATCGATGCGCTCCGGGATCGTGGGGCCGGAACCGATGCTCGACGGGTCGTCACCGGGGACATCGGAGATCAGATAGGTCACGAGCTGCGCTTGACCGACGCTCGCGGCGAGCCGCCCTCCCTTGATGGCCGAGAGGGACTTCCGAACGAGGTTCATTTCTCCGATGGGAGCGCCTGATCTCAACAGCGCGCGGTTCAGAGCCTGCTTGTCCGCGAGCGTGACCCCCTCCGCCGGCAACGACAAGAGCGCCGATGCACCGCCCGAGATGAGCGCCACTACGAGGTCATCGGGGCCGGCGTCCCGCACGAGCTGGAGGATGCTCCTCGCAGCACCCAATCCAGC
Source organism: Microvirga sp. (assembly GCA_035645535.1). GTDB lineage: Bacteria > Pseudomonadota > Alphaproteobacteria > Rhizobiales > Beijerinckiaceae > Microvirga. The sequence continues at coordinate 17,153 of DASQMJ010000071.1, forward strand.
CTCGTCCGGAACGGGATGCGCCGCCTCGACGACTTTTATGCGTGAGGTCGGAACCGCATGACCATAACGGGTGACGACCAGCCCCTCGCAGATGGCGCCCGCGCGCGTCCAGGCTTCCTCGAATGCAGCCGCCATGCGGGCCGAAGCCTTACCCGCTCCCACCACGATGGTGCGCCCCTTCGGCCTGGGCGGAAGCCTGCCGTCGAACTTTCCATCGGGCAACGCAGCTTCCAGCGCGGCTTTGAACAATGCGTGGAGGATCTCGGAGTCGGTCGGCATCTTTGGTCCTGACTGTCAGAGGAGCGACTTGCCCGCGCCTTCACCCCTGGCCTGTTCTACGCCATAAGAGCATGGCCGTCATGAAGATGCCAAGGGAAGGCCAGCGGGGGCGGCAGCCGGATTGTCAGCCTTGCGCCCGACATGAACCGCAACCCGGCTGGCGGACAGACTGCTCGCAAGAGCGCCCTCGGGTTGGCGATCCGTCACCAGGTCGGACAAGGCGTCGAGGGGACAGACGATCTCGAAATGGCGGCGGTTGAACTTGGTTGCGTCGAGGAGGAGGACGCCGCGCTCCGCTCGCTCGATCATCGCCCTTTTGACCCAGCAGGCCTGCGTCTCCACATCCGTCGGTCCTTCGACTGTCAGGCCACTCGCACCGATGAAGGCTACGTCCGCGTAGAACCGCTGCAGGAACGAGCAGGTCTCCGACCCGTAGACACCCCTCTCGCGAGAGGAGAACTCGCCCGGGCAGAACAGCACCCTTACCTCGCTCTGCTGGACGAGCGCGTTCGCGACCGCAAAACAGTTGGTGATGACCGTGAGGCGTCTCGCGGCGAGCGCAAGGGCATGGGCGAAGCGGGCGGTCGTCGAGCCTGAGTCGATCATCAGCACGTCGCCCGGCTTGACCAGCTCGATGGCCGCGCGGGCAATGGCGTCGCGCTCCTCGACCGCGAGAGTGCTGCGATCCTGGAATTCGGGCTGGAGGCCGAGCTGGCGTCCAGCAGCGCCGCCATAGGTCCGGCTGACGAGACCGAGCCGGGTGAGCTCCTCGATATCGCGTCTAACGGTTTCGGCAGAAACGCCGAGGCGCTGAGCCAGCACGGAGGTCCGGACAGCCGGGCTCATGCCGAGTTCGGCAATGATGAGCCTCTGGCGCATGGCTTTCTTACCCTCGGGCAGAGACACCCCTTATCCCCCTCATGAAGATTGCGCACCCGCCAATCGATGTGGGACATTCCACACCAATCTGCTTGATCCTCCAAGTTTTGTCTTCTACGCTTCACAAAAAGCACGGATAACGTGCCGACGAAAGGAAGCGCCTGCGCATGCCCAGCATCGATCCGTGCCGCGCTCGCTCGACCGCGAGAGTGGAGCCATGAAACCTCTTTCCGAGTTGCCGCTTGAGAGGGCACGGTCCGTTCGTGTTGTCCTGACCGACATCGACGACACTATCACGACCGAAGGGATGCTGACCGCCGCCGCCTATGCCGCGCTGGAGGAGCTGCATCGCGCCGGCTTTCTCGTGGTGCCAGTCACGGGACGCCCTGCAGGCTGGTGCGATCACATCGCCCGGATGTGGCCCGTGGACGCCGTCGTCGGCGAGAACGGCGCGTTCTATTTTCAGTACGACCGCGGCCGGAAGAAGATGCACCAGCACTTCTGGGCGAACCCCGAGGAACTGCGGCAGAGCCGCGCCCGCCTGGATGAGATCCAGAGGGAGGTGCTCGCCACCGTGCCAGGCTCGGCACTCGCCAGCGACCAAGCCTATCGCGTCGCCGACCTCGCCATCGATTTCTGCGAGGACGTACCGCCTTTGCCTGAGACCGAAGTCGACAGGATCGTGGCCGTCTTCGAGAAGGCGGGCGCCCGGGCGAAGGTCAGCTCCATCCATGTGAACGGCTGGTTCGGCGCCTACGACAAGCTCAGCATGACCAAGACCCTGTTGGCTGACGTGTTCGGCATCGGCTGGGACAAGGCTCAAGAGAGCGTCCTGTTCGCCGGGGATTCCCCTAACGACGAGCCCATGTTCGCCGCCTTCCCGCTCAGCATCGGCGTTGCGAATGTTCACGCCTTCGCTCACCGGCTGAAGAACAAGCCCGCCTACATTACGCAGGGGCATTCCGGGACCGGCTTCGCGGAGCTGGCAGCCTTCCTGCTATCTGCGAGATCCGCGCTCCCCTCGGCTCGGAGTGCATGACTTGACTGCTCCCGGCCGATAAAATTGGCCAACCGCGCCATGCTTCATAGGTTCGTCCGATGTCCGAGATCGTCGTCAGCACCGTCTCAAAATCCTGGGGTGGAGTGGGTGGTGTGGACCAGATCAGCTTCAAGGCGGATGCCGGAACGCTGCTGGTTCTCCTCGGACCGTCGGGATGCGGTAAATCCACGACCCTTCGCCTCATCGCCGGGCTGGAGGAGGTCGATTCCGGCACGATCACCATAGGAGGGCGCGACGTCACCTATCTGTCGCCGGCCCAGCGCCGTATTTCGATGGTGTTCCAGTCCTATGCGCTCTTCCCGCACCTGGACGTCGCCGAGAACATCGTCTTCGGGCTGAAGGTTCGCGGGGTCGGGCGGGCCGAAAGGGATGCGCGGCTGAGAAAGGTGGCCGATATGGTCGGCCTGAGCCACCTGTTGGAACGCAAACCCTCGCAGCTCTCCGGCGGACAGCGCCAGCGCGTCGCGCTCGGCCGGGCCATCATCGCCGAGGCCTCAGTCTGTCTGATGGACGAACCCTTGTCCAACCTGGACGCCAAGCTGCGGCACGAGATGCGCACCGAGATCCGCAGCCTTCAGCAGAGGCTCGGCATGACCATGGTCTATGTGACGCACGATCAGACAGAGGCCATGACGATGGCCGACCGCGTCATCCTAATGCGGGACGGCCGGATCGAGCAGAACGGCGCACCGCACGAACTCTACAACCAACCTGCGAGCGACTTCACCGCACGTTTCATTGGCACGCCGCCGATGAACATCATCTCCTGGCGTGACGGCAGCATACTCGGCATCCGGCCCGAGCACATCACACTGGTCGAGCGGGAAGGAATTCCAGCGACTGTAAAGGCTATCGAGTATCTCGGCGCCGACAGCATCATCCTCTGCGATCTGGAGGGCGAGACGGTCGCCGTCCGCCAGACTGGATACTGCTCGCTGCAAGCCGGCACCAAGATCGGCCTCGGTTGGCAAAACTGTCACATACATCTGTTTGAGAAGGACAGCGGAAAGCGTCGCGAGGGCGGTTTGGCGCCGAACTAGGCGTTTTCCCCTGCAAGGGCGCCTATGGCAACCGCCATGGGCGGAGACTTCCAGAGGCTCCAGGGAGGAGTAGGATGAAGTTCAACACAAGAGCGATGCTCACCGCCGGCTTCATGACGATTGCCGGCCTCGGTGCAGGCACGGCGCATGCCGTCGACCTCACCATGTACTATCCGGTTGCCGTCGGCGGGCCGGTCACCAAGATCATCGACGACATGGTGCAGCGGTTCGAGAAGGAGAACCCCGACATCAATGTCGAGGCTGTTTATGCCGGCAACTACACGGACACTATGACCAAGGCAATGACCGCCATGAAGGGCGGACAGCCGCCGCAGCTGTCTGTGCTGTTTTCGACCGATCTCTTCACGCTTATGGACGAGAAGGCGATTGTGCCCATCGACGAGATCGCCGGTGCGGACGGCAAGGCGTGGCTCGAAAGCTTCTATCCTGCCTTCATGGAGAACGGGCGTGTCGACGGCAAGACCTGGAGCGTTCCGTTCCAGCGCTCGACCATCGTCCTGTATTATAACAAGGACGCGTTCAAGGAAGCCGGGCTCGATCCGGAGAAGCCGCCAGCGACCTGGGCTGAGATGGTCGAGGTGTCGAAGAAACTCGTGAAGAAGGATGCCTCGGGCAACGTCACCCGCTGGGGCGTCGAGATTCCCTCCACAGGCTATGGCTACTGGATGCTGCAGGCCCTCGCAATCGAGAACGGCCAAAAGCTCATGAACGAGGCCGGCAACAAGGTGTTCTTCAACGAGAAGAAGACCGTGGAGGCCCTGCAGTACTGGGTCGATCTCTCCCGCAAGGAGAACGTGATGCCGACGGGTGCCATCGAGTGGGGCACCCTCCGCACGGATTTCCTCGAAGGTAAGACCGCCATGATGTGGCACACCACGGGCAACCTCACCGCCGTGAAGGAGGGCGCCAAGTTCGACTTCGGCGTCGCCATGCTGCCGGCTAAGGAGCAGCGTGGCTCCCCGACCGGCGGCGGCAATTTCTATGTCTTCAAGAGCGCTACCCCCGAGCAGCAGCAGGCTGCCGTAAAGTTCATCCGCTGGATGACCGCGCCGGAGCGGGCGGCCGAATGGAGCATCAAGACCGGCTATGTGGCCGTTACGCCGGCCGCCTACGAGACTGAGACGATGAAAGCCTACGTCAAGGACTTCCCGCAGGCGGTCGTGGCCCGTGATCAGCTCAAACATGCGGTGGCGGAACTGTCGGTGCACGACAACGGACGCATCTACAAGATCGTCAACGACGCCGTCCAGGCCGCCGTGACGGGCACGCAGACGCCGCAGGAGGCTCTGGAAGGCGCGCAGAAGCAGTCCGAGCGCATCCTCAGTCGCTATAAGTAGGAACCGACGATTGCCGCGGCGGCCCGTCCGCCGCGGCGCCTCGAAGATTTCAGCCGGGAGAACCCCAATGGTCGCCGCCGTCATGAGCGCCGCCGAACCGAGGGCCTTGAGGCGCAGGAATTCGCTCACGGCCATCAATGCTTGGCTCATGCTCCTGCCGGCCATCGTCCTGCTGGCCGCCTTCACGCATTATCCGATCCTGGCGACGCTCTATCACAGCTTCTTCTCCCTCGGCCGCAGCGGCCCGGCGGAATTCGTCGGGCTGGAGAACTATCGCTACATGCTGGACGACGACATCTTCTGGCAGGTCTTGCGCAACAATGCCGTCTTCGCCCTGGCGACCGTTCCGACCAGCATGGTGCTGGCTCTCCTCATGGCCGTGTGGGTCGACAAGAAGATCGCCGGAAGGTCGTTTCTGCGCCTGGCTTTCTTTACGCCGACCGTGCTGCCCATGATCGCCGTGGCAAATATCTGGCTGTTCTTTTACACCCCTGACTACGGCCTTCTCACCCAGATCCTCAAGCTCTTCGGTTTGACCGGGCACAACTGGCTCGGCGATCCGTCCACGGTCATGACCTGCATCTCCGTCATGGTGATCTGGAAGGAGGCAGGCTTCTTCATGATCTTCTATCTGGCAGCGCTTCAAACGATTCCGCCTGAGCTTAAGGAGGCGGCATCCGTCGAGGGCGCGAGCCGCTGGTACTTTTTCCGCCGGGTCACGCTACCGCTCCTGATGCCGACGACGCTATTCATTTCGATCAACGCGCTGATCAACTCGTTCAAGCTCGTCGATCAGCTCGTGATCATGACGAAGGGCGGGCCGAACAACGCGAGTTCCCTCCTCCTCTATTACATCTACGAGGTCGCCTTCACGTTCTGGGATACGACCTATGCGGCGACGCTGACCGTGACGCTGATCGCGATCCTGGCCGCCATCGCGCTCACGAAATTCGTCTATCTCGATCGCAGGATCCACTACCAATGAGACAGAACGATCATCCGATCGAGACGATCGCGGCCTGGGCCCTCGCACTCCTGTGGCTGCTGCCTCTCGCCTATTCTCTGTGGAGCGCCTTTCATCCCTCCGAATATGCCACGAGCTTCGATCTCACGGCGCCATTGACGCTCGACAACTTCGTTCGTGCATGGCAGCAGGCACCGTTCGCCCGATATTATCTCAATACCGTCGTGCTCGTCTTGATGGTGCTCGCCGGACAGCTCGTCATCGGGACTCTCGCGGCCTACGCGTTCGCCCGGTTCCGCTTTGCGGGCAGGGACATTCTGTTCGCGCTCGTGCTCGTTCAGCTGATGATCATGCCCGACGTGCTGATCGTCGAGAACTACCGCGTCGTCAGCGCGCTCGGCCTTCTCGATACGATCCCGGCTATTGCCCTGCCCTACATGGCCTCGGCTTTCGGCATCTTCCTGCTGCGGCAGACCTTCAAGAGCGTACCCAACGAGCTGGTCGAGGCGGCGCGTGTCGAGGGCGCCTCCTCGTTCGGTGTTCTGTGGCGCGTCTTCGTGCCGCTCGGCAAGACCACCTACATTGCCTTCGGCCTCGTTTCCGTGAGCTATCACTGGAACAACTTCCTGTGGCCGCTGATCGTGACCAACTCCGTCGAGAGCCGTCCTCTCACGGTCGGCCTCGCGGTCTTCGGCGCTCCCGAGACCGGCGTGGACTGGTCTGTCATCACAGCCGCGACTGTGATGACGATGGCTCCTCTCCTTCTCGCATTCCTGCTCTTCCAGAGGCAGTTCGTTCAATCCTTCATGCGCGCCGGGATCCGCTGATGCAGCTCGTCACCTGGAACATTCAATGGGGCCTCGGCTGCGACGGCAGGATCGATCTCGGGCGCATCGCCTCGACCGCCCGGTCGCTATGCGATGCGGACGTCTACTGCTTTCAGGAGGTCTCCTATGGCTTCCCGACGCAGGATGGCGGCGCGGATCAGCCGGCGATCCTCGCTTCGCTCCTCCCCGACCACCGGCCGATCTTCCGGCCGGCCGTCGAGGTAACGGATGCCAGCGGGGCTGCCCAGGTCTTCGGCAACATGATCCTGTCGCGGCTGCCTGTGCTCCAGGTCACGAACCATATGCTGCCTTGGCCGGCCGACGAGGTTCGAAGCATGCAGCGCCAAGCGCTGGAAGCCGTGATCGCTACGAGCTTCGGACCGGTGCGCGTCACCACATGTCATCTCGAGTACCACTCCGTCGCCCAGCGGGCGGCGCAGGTTGAACGCATGCGCCAGCTCCACGAGGAAGCCACGCAGAGGAGCCGCCTTGCTTTCCGCGACACGTCCAGCGGGCCCTATCGGACGCTTCCGGCGCCGGTCGGCACGATCATTTGCGGAGACTTCAACCTGGAACCCAGCGACCCTCTCTACGATGAGATGCGGAAACCCTTCCAGTCGGCTCCGGCTTTCCTGGATGCGTGGACTGCACATTATGGTGCCGTTCCCCATGCCCCTACGGCAGGGATAGGGGATGTCCAGCAATGGCCGCAGGGCCCCCATTGCCGCGACTTCATCTTCGTCTCTGAGGACCTTGCCGGACGGATCGCGGATGTCCGCGTGGACGTGGAAACAACCGCCTCCGACCATCAGCCGGTGGCTCTGGCGCTTTCGCCATAGATCGGCGCTTGGCGCAGCCGAGATGTCGGCGCGTCGGCTCGCGGATAATTTTCCTGTCCCAGCGGGGGGTTATGGGTGTTGAGGTCTCTATTGAGACCATTGCTGCTTGATCTCCGGGCAACCTCGGCAAAACGTCCACCGCGGATCCTCGACGGATCGAAGGCCATTTCGACGAACCGAGCTTGACTGCGACTTTAGGATGAAGCCGTCGCCATCTTCCTTGACGACAAAGGGCGTGTATCTTCCTTGACCAGCGCTACCCGTGGCTCCACGATGCGCCACACAAAGGCTGAGGCCAGCCTAGCGATAATAACAGAAGGGAAGGTTACGATGAGTGTTCTCAAGAAGGCCCTGTTTGCCCTGAGCTGCACCGTTCTGGCGCAATCCGCCTATGCTCAGCAGGCGTCGGACGGCGTGGTCAAGATCGGCATCCTCAACGACCAGTCGGGCGTCTATGCGGATTTCGGCGGGAAGTCCTCGGTAGAGGCGGCGCGGATGGCGGTCGAGGAGTTCGGCGGCAAGGTGCTCGGCGTACCGGTCGAGATCGTCAGCGCCGACCATCAGAACAAGCCCGACGTCGCGGCAAGCGTCGCCCGGCAGTGGTACGATACGGACAAGGTCGACGCCATCATGGAGCTGACCACCTCGTCGGTCGCGCTGGCGGTCCAGGGGCTTTCCAAAGACAAGAAGAAGGTCACCATCACCACCGGCGCGGCGACGACCGACCTTACCGGCAAGCAGTGCTCACCTTACGGCTTCCACTGGGCCTACGACACACACGCTCTGGCGGTCGGCACCGGCGGCGCGCTGGTGGAGAACGGCGGCAACAAGTGGTTTTTCCTGACAGCCGATTACGCCTTCGGATACTCTCTCGAAGAGCAGACCTCCAAGTTCGTGAAGTCTAAGGGCGGCCAGGTGCTCGGCTCCGTGCGCCATCCGCTAAGCGCCAACGACTTCTCCTCCTTCCTGCTTCAGGCCCAAAGCTCCGGCGCGAACGTGATCGGCATGGCCAATGCTGGTCTCGATACGGCGAATACGATCAAACAAGCTGCGGAGTTCGGCCTCACGCAGGGTGGCACCCGTCTTGCAGCGCTCCTGTTCACCCTGGCCGAAGTTCGTGGCCTGGGCCTGAACGCGGCGCAGGGCCTCACCCTGACCGAGGGCTGGTACTGGGATCAGAGCGACGAGAACCGCGCCTTCGCCAAGAAGTTCATGGCGAAGACCGGCCGGATGCCGAACATGATCCATGTAGGAACCTATTCTGCCGTCCTGCAGTACCTCAAGGCGGTTCAGAAGGCCGGGACCGATGCGACGGAGCCAGTTGCGAAGCTCCTGCACGAGATGCCGGTCGAGGACGTGTTCGCCAAGAAGGGCAAGGTCCTGCCAAACGGCCGCATGGTCTACGACATGTATCTCTTCCAGGTGAAGAAGCCGGAAGAGAGCAAGAGCGAGTGGGACATGTACAAGCAGCTTGCCAGGGTGCCTGGCGACGAAGCCTTCCTCAAGGTATCAGAAAGCGGCTGCCAGCTGACGCAGTAAGCTATCGCGGCATGGCGGGGGCGGCACAGGAGCCCCCGCCGTCTGCTTTTCTGTATCGGCGATCCGGGCAAGCCGCCGCTCGTGCACCCATGATCGCCTGTCCAAGCGAGGTTACCGGCCTAATGACGGTCAGTCCCCAGCCTATTCTGAGCGCCACCGGCCTCACCATGGAGTTTCGCGGCTTCGTCGCCGTGAACAACGTGACGCTTTCGGTCAATGAGGGAACGATTCATGCCCTGATCGGCCCGAATGGCGCCGGCAAGACCACAGTTTTCAACCTGCTCACCAAGTTCTTGACCCCCACCCGCGGCCAGATCAGCTTTCGCGGAAGCGACATTACGGCTCTGAAGCCTGCAGAGGTCGCCCGTCTCGGACTCGTTCGGTCGTTCCAAATCTCCGCTGTGTTTCCGCATCTGACCGTGCTTGACAATGTCCGGGTGGCGCTTCAGCGCCCTGCCGAACTTGCCACCCAATTCTGGCGGCCCTCTTCCGTGCTCTCGACCCTGAACGACCGGGCCATGAGCCTGATCGATGCCGTCGGGCTGTCGAGCTACGCCCATCTGCCGGCCATTGAGTTGCCCTACGGGCGGAAGCGTGCCCTCGAGATTGCCACGACCTTGGCCCTTGATCCCGCCATGCTCCTCCTCGACGAGCCGATGGCCGGCATGGGCCACGAGGACATCGGCCGCATCACGGACCTGATCCGCCGCATTGCTAGGGACCGCACCGTTCTCATGGTCGAACACAATCTCAACGTCGTCGCCGACCTGTGCGACCGGGTCACGGTCCTGGCCCGCGGCGAAATCCTGGCTGACGGAACCTACGACACGGTCAGCGCCGACCCGCGCGTGCGTGAAGCCTATATGGGAACCGAGCATGACTGACGCGCCTCTTCTGGAAGTTCGCGGCCTCAATGCCTGGTACGGGGAGAGCCATGTCCTGCATGGTGTCGATCTCGATATCCGAGAAGGCGAGACCGTAACGCTGCTCGGCCGAAACGGTGCGGGCAAGACCACGACCCTGCGGGCAATCATGGGCATTCTCCGCCGGCGTGAGGGTGTCATCCGGCTCAGGGGACAGGATCTTCTGAGCCTGCCGCTTCACCGCGTCGCCCAGGCTGGGCTGGGCTATGTGCCCGAGGAGCGCGGGATCTTCGCGAGCCTCAACGTCGCCGAGAACCTCATGCTGCCGCCGAAGGTCGCCGAAAGCGGAATGAGCGTGGAGGAGATCTATCGGCTCTTCCCCAATCTGCACGAGCGGCGCACGAGCCAGGGCACCAAGCTTTCGGGCGGCGAGCAGCAGATGCTCGCGATTGCCCGCGTGCTGCGGACGGGCGCCAGGGTCCTGCTTCTCGACGAGCCGACCGAAGGTCTCGCTCCGGTGATCGTGCAGCGCATTGGGGACGTGCTCAAGGCCCTGAAGGACCGCGGGATGACGATCCTGCTCGTCGAGCAGAACTTCCGCTTCGCCCGCAGGGTCGCCGACCGCTTTTACCTCATGGAGGATGGGCGCATGGTGAACTCCTTCCCGGGCCACGCACTCGACGCACATATGGACCAGCTCCACGAAGTACTCGGGGTTTGAAGGCAGCATGAGCACCATTTTCGGCATCCCCGCCCCTGCCCTTTATGGGCAGATCCTGATCGGCCTCATCAACGGCTCGTTCTATGCTCTTCTGAGCCTTGGCCTCGCCGTGATCTTCGGCCTGCTGCGGGTCATCAACTTCGCCCATGGCGCGCAGTACATGCTCGGCGCCTTCGCGGCCTATCTGCTGCTCAACTATGCAGGCATCGGCTACTGGCCGGCTCTCATCCTGGCCCCCCTGCTGGTCGGCGTGATTGCTGTCGTCATCGAGCGCACCATGCTGAGCCGCCTCTACAACTTGGACCATCTTTACGGGCTTCTGCTGACCTTCGGGCTCGCGCTCATCTTCGAGGGCATGTTCCGCTATTGGTTCGGGGCGGCCGGCAAGCCCTATGCGCCGCCTCCCCAGCTCGCGGGCGGCATCAATCTCGGCTTCATGTTCATGCCCATCTATCGGGGCTGGGTGGTGATCGCCTCCTTGGTCCTCTGCCTGGGGACGTGGCTTCTCATCGAGAAGACGCGGCTTGGGGCCTACCTCAGGGCAGCAACCGAGAACGCGACGCTCGTCCAGGCCTTCGGCGTGAACGTACCCCGCCTCCTGACACTGACCTACGCGCTCGGCGCCGGGCTTGCCGCTCTCGCGGGCGTGCTTGCAGCGCCCATCTATCAGGTGAGCCCGCTCATGGGCTCGAACCTGATCATCATCGTCTTCGCCGTGGTGGTCGTCGGCGGCATGGGCTCGATTCTCGGAGCCATCGTGACCGGTTACGTGCTCGGGGTTCTGGAGGGCCTTACCAAGGTCTTCTACCCCGAGGCGTCGAGTATCGTGATCTTCGTCATCATGGCCATCGTTCTGCTCGTCAGGCCGGCAGGCCTCTTCGGTCGTGAGGAGTGATATCATGGCGGTCGAGACACAGTATCTTCCCGCGCAATCCAAGATCCGCACCTCCGCCATGCTCTTCGGAGCCATTGCTATTGCGGCCCTGATCGCAGCGCCCTTCGTGGTCTATCCCGTCTTCATGATGAGCGTGCTGTGTTTTGCGCTGTTCGCCTGCGCGTTCAACCTGCTCATAGGGTATGTCGGCCTCCTGTCCTTCGGGCACGCCACCTTCTTTGGGGGGGCGGCCTATTTCACGGCGCATGCGGTCAAGGTGTGGGGCTGGGAGCCGCTCGCCGGCATTCTCCTGGGCGTCGCCGGCGCTGCCGCCCTGGGGCTGGTGGTCGGCTTCCTGGCCATCCGCCGCCAGGGCATCTACTTCGCCATGATCACGCTGGCGCTGGGGCAGATGTTTGCCTTCATCTGCCTGCAGGCACCATTCACCCACGGCGAGGACGGCATCCAAGGCGTGCCGCGGGGTCATCTTCTCGGGCTTCTCGACCTGAACCAGCCTTTGGCCATGTACTACGTCACCCTGGCCATTTTCCTGTTCGGCTATTTCGCCATCTGGCGGATCGTCAACTCGCCGTTCGGAAACATCCTCAAAGCCATCCGGGAAAACGAGAGGCGGGCCATTTCACTCGGCTACCGGGTCGACCGGTACAAGCTTGGCGCCTTCGTGATGTCGGCCGCCTTGGCGGGTCTTGCGGGCGGAACGAAGGCGATCGTCTTCCAGTTCGCGACCCTGACCGACGTGCAATGGCAGATGTCCGGCGAGGTTATTCTCATGACCCTGCTCGGCGGCATCGGCACCCTGATCGGTCCCGTGGTCGGCGCCGGTCTCGTGATCGCTCTGCAGAACTATCTCGCTGCCTATGACTTCCCGGTCACTGTCCTCATCGGCGTCATCTTCGTCATCTGCGTGCTCGTCTTCCGGCGCGGCATTGCGGGCGAGGTGATCGAATTGATGAGGCGAAGAGCGGGCTGATGGCGTAGAATATCCGTTCCTCCAGTGCACTGGACCTGCTGCTGCCGAGCTTGCCCATGTCTGCGAACGACACATTCGACTATCTCATCATTGGCGGAGGTTCGGCGGGCTGCGTCCTTGCCAACAGGCTCTCCAGGAATCCCGGCAACTCCGTCTGCCTTCTCGAGGCGGGCGGCAAGGACAACTGGATCTGGTTTCACATCCCCGTGGGCTATCTCTTTGCGATCGGCAATCCCCGTGCCGATTGGATGTTCAAGACCGAGAGCGAGCCCGGCCTGAACGGGCGCGTCCTCAATTACCCGCGGGGAAAGGTCCTTGGTGGCTGCTCTGCGATCAACGCCATGATCTACATGCGGGGGCAGCGCGAGGACTACGAGAACTGGCGGCAGATGGGTCTCGAAGGATGGGGATGGGATGACGTCCGGCCGGTCTTCCGACGGCAGCTGGACCATTATCTTGGCGAGAGCGAGCATCACGGTGCCGGCGGAGAATGGCGAGTCGACCAGCCCAGAATCCGCTGGGAGCTCCTGGATGCCTTCATCGAGGCCGCCGTCGAAGCGGGCATTCCCCGCACGGAGGATTTCAACACCGGCAGCAACGAAGGCATCTCCTATTTCCACGTCAACCAGAGGAACGGACGCCGCTGGTCGGCGGCTCGGGGCTTTCTCAAGCCCGCCCTGTCGCGGCCGAACCTGAAGGTCGAGACGCACGCCCACGCCACGCGCATACTCTTTGAAAGAAGGCGTGCGGTCGGCGTGGAGTTCCTCCAGAACGGATCCCTGCGTCGGGTTCTTGCACGGAAGGAGGTCATTCTGTCGGCAGGAGCCGTTGCCTCCCCAAAGCTCCTCCAACTTTCCGGCATCGGCGATGGCGCCCTGCTGCAGCAGCTCGGAATCGAGGTGCTTCACCATCTTCCGGGTGTCGGCGAGAACCTGCAGGACCACCTCCAGCTTCGCCCCATCTACCGGGTCGAGGGTGTGCGAACACTCAACGAGGATTATCGCTCCTGGCGGAAGAAGGGCCTCATGGCGCTGGAATACGCTCTCTTCCGGCGTGGGGCGCTCACCATGGCGCCGTCCCAGCTCGGAGCTTTCACCCGCTCCTCGCCGAACTACGCAACACCCAATCTCCAGTTTCACATTCAGCCCTTGTCGTTGGACAAGTTCGGCGAGGAGCCTCACCCCTTCCCCGCCTTCACCGCCAGCGTCTGCAATCTACGCCCGACAAGTCGCGGCAGCGTCAGGATCAAGAGCGCAGATCCAGCCGAAGCTCCCTCGATCAGGCCGAATTACCTTTCCACCCCTGAGGACGAGCAGGTTGCGGTGGATGCTTTGCGTCTGGTGCGACGCGTCGTTTCCATGCCGGCGCTGCAAAAATACCGTCCTCAGGAGTACAGGCCGGGCGCGCACCTGACGACGGACGACGAATTGCTCCACGGCGCGCGCGAGATCGGAACGACAATCTTTCACCCGGTCGGCACAGCCAAGATGGGAACGGAAAACGACCCCATGGCGGTCACCGATGCACGGCTACGCGTCCGTGGCGTCGATGGACTGCGGGTCATCGATGCTTCCGTCATGCCTGCGATCACGAGCGGCAACACAAACTCGCCCACCATGATGATTGCCGAAAAGGGCGCCGAGATGATCCTGGAGGATCACGCCGGGCACCAGGCACCGCTGATGCGCTCCGCCTAAAGCCCGCTCTTCATGGTGGAGCCGTGCGAGGCCGGCTCGTCGACGAGCATTTTCAGCTCCTGGCCTCGACTTCTATCCATAACCAAGATTGCGCCTTTGGTCGCTACGATGACAAGGTTGCGCACTCCAAGCGCCGCGACCATGGGTCCTTCAGACCTGATGTAGCAATCCTGCGTGTCACGGCTCACGATATTTCCAAGGGAAACCGTACCGTCTACGTTTTTCTCACCAAGTTCCCAAAGGGCAGTCCATGTACCCACGTCGTGCCAAGGGAAAACGGCAGGGACGAGATAGGCCTTGTCCGTTCTTTCCATGACGGCGTGGTCAATCGAGATATCGGGTACCTGAGAGAATTGCGGTGGAAGATAGAGGAAATCACCCGCATCCTCAGCAGCTCCCACAGCGGTTTCGCACAGTCCGATCAGATCAGGCTCTAGGCGCTGGAGTTCTACACAGAGGCCCCGGGCCGGGAGCAAATAGATCCCGCTGTTCCATGTGTACCCTCCTGTCTTGAGAAATCCCTCCGCCATCTTGGCAGTCGGCTTCTCTTTGAATGCCACGACCTTATGGATGGAGGGACCGAAATCCTCGTACTCCTCCGCCAGAACATAGCCGTACCCCGTCTCAGGTCCCGCCGGTTCAATGCCGAACAGGACGAAGGCTCCCCGCTCCGCTGCCACAAGCCCTATTTCCACCGTGGAGTGGAAATTCTCACGATCCGGTATGATGTGATCGGTCGGCATTAGGAGGATGGTGCTCCCTGGATCCTCTCTCGCAGCGAGTATTGCGGCGACTGCGCTGGCCGGAGCCGTATTCCGCCCCTCAGGCTCAAGGACGATCCGTGCTCGCTTCACTCCCGTAGCGCGGACCTGTTCCGCGACGAGGTCCCGGTGCTCGGCATTTGCAATGATCATGACGTCATCGAACAATGGCCGATCTGAAATGCGCCGGATGGTATGCTGCAGAAGGGTTTCGCCTCCAATGAGCGGCAGAAGCTGCTTCGGTAGGGAATTTCGCGACAAGGGCCACAGGCGGCTTCCGCTCCCTCCGGCGAGCAGAACGGGGACGATTTTTCCCATACGCTGCTCCAGCACAGCCGCAATATGCAAACTGCACCCCTGTGTCTGCACTTCTAACATAGGCGCCGAATGCAGTTCCAGACCGCATCCTAAGGTATCTTTATTACAATATATGCCTGTGCCGCAACCGGGATGCGCCAACTGGCAATCGATCGCCACCCATGAGAGCATCAAGTTCAGATGCTCTAGATCCCAGCCCCACCTACGGTGGGGAAAGCGAAACATCTCGCGAAGGAGCGCCGCCCAGCACCCGAGAGACAAAGACGATTGCAGAAGCGAGCAGCAGGTATGACAAGAATTCGAACCAGCGTGCCTATACTCTCCTGCGCCACTGCCGCCTAAGCGCCAGCTTCCCAAGGCTACTCCGACCTCAGGATACGCTTTGACGCTCTGGCACGAAGCCGGGCACTATTCAGGCTGCGTTCACCGGCCGCGGTGCGGGAACAGGTTCAGGTTACGAGGATCTTGCCGTCGTACGACCTGTCGAGGGCAAATGGCTGGCAGCCCATATGGCAGCTTGCGTCCGGTTCTTTGCCCGGATCTTGCGAAGGATCGCCTTGACGTGAACTTTGACGGTGGCTTCCGTAATATCGAACTTGCGTGCGATCAGCTTGTTCGAGTCGCCTTCCATCAGGCAGCGCAGGATGACCGTTTCGCGAACGGACAAGCCTCGAGGCGGGCTTTCCTGGCCTTCCTCTTCCTGTTCCGTATCGCCTTCGTCCACACCGCTCGCGTGCTCGCGAAGGAGGTTGAGCACAGCTGACGGATAAACTGCCTCTCCGAGCATGACGAGATCGAGCGACTTGACGAGCACTTCGCAGGACACCGACTTGATGAGATAAGCGTCGGCACCGGCCTGATAGGCTGCGAGCACACGTTTCAGGTCGTAATGGTCCACGAGCATGACGACGCGTGCGAACTGCGCCTCCGCCTTGAGCTGTGCGATTTGGCTGCACCGCGCTTCGTGATCGCTGGCGGCATCGATGATGAGAAGGAAAGGATCTCCGCCCACAGACCATGTGCGACGGGCCTCATCCAGGCTCGCGGCAGAAGCCACCAGCCTATATGGCGTTTCGGCCAAGATTCTCTTCAAACCCTCGCGCAGAAGCGTATTTGGCTCCACCAGGAGAGTAGGCACAGATGGCATGTCGAGACGATTCATGTCATTCGGCTTGGTCAATGTCGTCGCCTCTGCAGGTCTTGAATCGGTATTGCCAATGGATAAAGAGCCCTGATCGGGCAGAGTAGCTTCGTCGTGTTCCCGCATCTTAAAGCCTCTGGCCCATGCCTGCCAATGGAAAGCAGACGGTTTACGGAGAGAAAATTAACTTACTCTACAGAGCAGGACAATCGGGCGGAAGTCTGAAAGTTTAGAATTTTTATTAAAAGAGGCCCCACGAGCGTAAATTCTCCTGTAATGTCAATCGTCGAGAAGTCGCTTGCCTGTCGGAGGCCTCAACCCAGCGGACTTTCTCCTGCTTTTCCTATTTGTGAAACGCTCAGAGATAAATTAACGTTATAACCTGAGCAGGGACCCATGCTCAAATCGCAAGTCGAAGATCAGCTACACCGACTGGACAGAGGATGCTCACGGACCTAACACATAATAGGAATTGGCTCTGAAGAGACATGGCCGCACATACAGTACGTAATAATATTTCAAACTCGACACAGGAGCCCCTGCTTGCAATTATGAGATGCTACTTTAACCTCGTTAATGGCAGCGAGAAAATCGTAGACCGTGATGGAATTGAAGTCAGAGACATAGAGCAAGCCCGGGTTCAGGCCATGAACGCCGTTGAAGAGTTGCGCGAAGAGGACGAGTCGGCGGCGACCGACTGGGCCAATTGGAGTCTCGAGGTTACCGACTCCGCTGGCAATGTCCTGTTTTCCATCAACCTTGGCAGTTCTCTTCACTAATGCTCGCGGCACTCCGACGCGCTCTGTTTGAGGCCAGAAGCCTCTGAAGCAGCGATCGGACATGCTGCTTGACGCCTAGCACTACTTTGGCACTCCCATCATTGAACCAAGAGTGAAGCGAGCCCAACACATTGGACATCGCAGGCGCATGGCATGCGCCAGATGGTCAAGCAGCCTGCGCCGGATGGCCGGTAAGCTGGGTTGCGGTGGTGGGCC